>NZ_JAOWDR010000041.1:0-278165 GCF_030334525.1 Citrobacter sp. Ce119 | reverse complement strand
TTCTTTAAGGTAAGGAGGTGATCCAACCGCAGGTTCCCCTACGGTTACCTTGTTACGACTTCACCCCAGTCATGAATCACAAAGTGGTAAGCGCCCTCCCGAAGGTTAAGCTACCTACTTCTTTTGCAACCCACTCCCATGGTGTGACGGGCGGTGTGTACAAGGCCCGGGAACGTATTCACCGTGGCATTCTGATCCACGATTACTAGCGATTCCGACTTCATGGAGTCGAGTTGCAGACTCCAATCCGGACTACGACATACTTTATGAGGTCCGCTTGCTCTCGCGAGGTCGCTTCTCTTTGTATATGCCATTGTAGCACGTGTGTAGCCCTACTCGTAAGGGCCATGATGACTTGACGTCATCCCCACCTTCCTCCAGTTTATCACTGGCAGTCTCCTTTGAGTTCCCGGCCTAACCGCTGGCAACAAAGGATAAGGGTTGCGCTCGTTGCGGGACTTAACCCAACATTTCACAACACGAGCTGACGACAGCCATGCAGCACCTGTCTCAGAGTTCCCGAAGGCACCAAAGCATCTCTGCTAAGTTCTCTGGATGTCAAGAGTAGGTAAGGTTCTTCGCGTTGCATCGAATTAAACCACATGCTCCACCGCTTGTGCGGGCCCCCGTCAATTCATTTGAGTTTTAACCTTGCGGCCGTACTCCCCAGGCGGTCGACTTAACGCGTTAGCTCCGGAAGCCACGCCTCAAGGGCACAACCTCCAAGTCGACATCGTTTACGGCGTGGACTACCAGGGTATCTAATCCTGTTTGCTCCCCACGCTTTCGCACCTGAGCGTCAGTCTTTGTCCAGGGGGCCGCCTTCGCCACCGGTATTCCTCCAGATCTCTACGCATTTCACCGCTACACCTGGAATTCTACCCCCCTCTACAAGACTCTAGCCTGCCAGTTTCGGATGCAGTTCCCAGGTTGAGCCCGGGGATTTCACATCCGACTTGACAGACCGCCTGCGTGCGCTTTACGCCCAGTAATTCCGATTAACGCTTGCACCCTCCGTATTACCGCGGCTGCTGGCACGGAGTTAGCCGGTGCTTCTTCTGCGAGTAACGTCAATCACTAAGGTTATTAACCTTAATGCCTTCCTCCTCGCTGAAAGTACTTTACAACCCGAAGGCCTTCTTCATACACGCGGCATGGCTGCATCAGGCTTGCGCCCATTGTGCAATATTCCCCACTGCTGCCTCCCGTAGGAGTCTGGACCGTGTCTCAGTTCCAGTGTGGCTGGTCATCCTCTCAGACCAGCTAGGGATCGTCGCCTAGGTGAGCCGTTACCCCACCTACTAGCTAATCCCATCTGGGCACATCCGATGGCAAGAGGCCCGAAGGTCCCCCTCTTTGGTCTTGCGACGTTATGCGGTATTAGCTACCGTTTCCAGTAGTTATCCCCCTCCATCGGGCAGTTTCCCAGACATTACTCACCCGTCCGCCACTCGTCACCCGAGAGCAAGCTCTCTGTGCTACCGTTCGACTTGCATGTGTTAGGCCTGCCGCCAGCGTTCAATCTGAGCCATGATCAAACTCTTCAATTTAAGTTTGATGCTCGTGAATTAAACTTCGTAATGAATTACGTATGTTCACTCAGAGACTTGGTATTCATTTTTCGTCTTGCGACGTTAAGAATCCGTATCTTCGAGTGCCCACACAGATTGTCTGATAAATTGTTAAAGAGCAGTTGCGACGCGCTTTAGCGCTCTGTCGCGAGGTGGCGTATATTACGCTTTCCTCTTTCAGAGTCAACCCTGAATCTCAGAATTTTTCTCTTCAATCAACCGGCTGTTTGTGTGAAGTGACTCACATCTGCCGTGTCGATGGAGGCGCATTATAGGGAGTCGACTCAGGAAGACAAGCGGAAAAATGCATTTTTGTTTCAACCGCTCACCTTTTATCCATTACGCTTACTTTTGCTGCTTTTTTATTGCCATTGGCAAGTCTGCCAGACTGTTTATGACCAAATCTGCCGCATTTTCTGCTTCCGGGGTAACAGGTTTACCCGTGCGCACCAGTACCCTGGTGCCAACATTCGCAGCCGCCGCCGCCTGCATATCTTCTATTTTGTCGCCTACCATATAAGAAGCGGCCATATCGATGTGCAGGAAGTCTCGGGCGGAGATCAACATTCCAGGATGCGGTTTACGGCAGTCGCAGACCTGACGATATTCTTCTACAGTTCCTTGCGGATGATGTGGGCAATAGTAGATACCATCCAGATCAACGTCGCGATCCGCCAGCGACCAGTCCATCCATTCGGTCAACGTTTCAAACTGTGCCTCAGTAAATTTACCGCGAGCGATACCAGACTGGTTGGTCACGACGATCAGTGCGTAACCCATGCTTTTAAGTTCACGCATGGCATCAATAACGCCGTCGATAAACTCGAACTCGTCAATCTCATGTACGTAACCATGGTCCACATTAATGGTGCCGTCACGGTCGAGAAAAATTGCGGGTACAGATTTTGCCACCTTTTATAGCTCCTGAATAAGGCATGTGGCTCTAGTATCGCATGTTTCGGCGGGCAAGAAAGTGCTCATCGTGCAAAGCTAGATTGATTTAGACGTCTGGATGCCTTAACATCCATCTTGTTGACGGCTTCGACCGTACCAGACAGACGAAAATGCCACGGCTAACTTAATTACGATAATAAATAACCAATGATTAAACTTTCGAATATCACCAAAGTGTTCCTGCAGGGGACTCGCACCATTCAGGCGCTTAATAACGTTAGCCTGCACGTTCCTGCCGGGCAGATTTATGGCGTCATTGGCGCCTCGGGTGCCGGTAAAAGTACGCTCATCCGCTGCGTTAACTTACTTGAACGCCCTACCGAAGGCAGCGTTCAGGTTGGCGGTCAGGAGCTGACGACGCTTTCTGAGTCAGAACTGACTAAAGCTCGCCGTCAAATCGGCATGATTTTCCAGCACTTTAACCTGCTCTCGTCCCGTACCGTGTTTGGCAACGTCGCGCTGCCGCTGGAACTGGATAACACGCCAAAGGAAGAGATCAAACGCCGTGTAACAGAGTTGCTTGATTTAGTCGGTCTTGGCGACAAGCACGATAGCTATCCGGCCAACCTTTCCGGTGGACAAAAACAACGTGTGGCGATCGCCCGTGCGTTGGCAAGTAATCCCAAGGTGCTGCTGTGCGATGAAGCCACCAGCGCACTCGATCCGGCAACAACCCGTTCGATTCTGGAATTATTGAAAGACATTAACCGTCGCCTGGGACTCACCATTCTGCTGATTACCCACGAGATGGACGTTGTAAAACGTATTTGTGACTGCGTGGCGGTCATCAGTAATGGTGAACTGATTGAGCAGGACACCGTCAGTGAAGTGTTCTCACACCCGAAAACGCCGCTGGCACAGAAATTTATCCAGTCCACGCTGCACCTGGATATTCCGGAAGATTATCTGGAACGTTTAAAAGCGGAGCCGGAAGCCGACAGCGTGCCGATGCTGCGTATGGAATTCACCGGTCATTCGGTCGATGCACCATTACTCTCTGAGACGGCCCGTCGCTTTAATGTGAATAACAACATTATTAGTGCGCAGATGGATTATGCCGGCGGCGTGAAGTTCGGCATCATGCTGACTGAAATGCACGGCACACAAGAAGATACACAAGCGGCCATTAACTGGTTGCAGGAACACCATGTAAAAGTAGAGGTACTGGGTTATGTCTGAGCCGATGATGTGGCTGCTGGTTCGCGGCGTATGGGAAACGCTGGCAATGACCTTTGTGTCCGGTTTTTTTGGTTTTGTGATTGGCCTGCCAGTTGGCGTGTTGCTGTACGTAACCCGCCCTGGGCAAATCATTGAGAACGCGAAGCTCTATCGTACGCTCTCTGCGCTAGTGAACATTTTCCGTTCCATCCCATTTATCATCTTGCTGGTGTGGATGATTCCGTTCACCCGCATGATCGTGGGTACCTCTATCGGGCTGCAGGCCGCTATCGTCCCGCTGACCGTTGGCGCCGCGCCTTTTATCGCCCGTATGGTGGAAAACGCACTGCTCGAAATCCCGACCGGGCTGATTGAAGCCTCGCGTGCAATGGGCGCTACTCCGCTGCAGATTGTGCGTAAGGTATTACTGCCAGAAGCACTGCCAGGACTGGTAAATGCGGCCACCATCACCCTCATCACGCTGGTTGGTTACTCGGCGATGGGCGGTGCCGTCGGTGCAGGTGGTCTTGGACAGATTGGTTATCAGTACGGCTATATTGGTTACAACGCTACCGTAATGAATACAGTACTGGTATTGCTCGTCGTTCTGGTTTATTTAATTCAGTTATCCGGCGATCGTATCGTTCGGGCTGTCACGCACAAATAACGTTGCACACAACACTAAAAACTCATTAAGAAAAGGAAATAAGCATGGCGTTCAAATTCAAAACCTTTGCGGCAGTTGGAGCCCTGATCGGTTCTCTGGCACTTGTGGGTTGCGGTCAGGATGAAAAAGATCCTAACCACATCAAAGTGGGCGTTATTGTTGGCGCAGAGCAGCAGGTTGCAGAAGTCGCGCAGAAAGTGGCTAAAGAAAAATACGGTCTGGACGTTGAGCTGGTCACGTTTAACGATTACGTTCTGCCTAACGAAGCGCTGAGCAAAGGCGATATCGATGCTAACGCCTTCCAGCACAAACCGTACCTGGATCAGCAGATCAAAGATCGCGGTTACAAACTGGTTGCCGCAGGTAATACTTTTGTTTACCCGATTGCGGGTTACTCCAAAAAAATCAAATCATTGGATGAGCTGCAGGAAGGTTCTCAGGTCGCGATTCCAAACGACCCGACTAACCTTGGCCGTTCCTTGCTGCTGCTGCAAAAAGTGGGCTTAATCAAACTGAAAGACGGTGTTGGCCTGCTGCCGACCGCACTGGACGTGATTGAAAACCCGAAAAACCTGAAGCTGGTTGAACTGGAAGCGCCGCAGCTGCCGCGTTCTCTGGACGATGCGCAAATCGCCCTGGCGGTCATCAACACCACCTACGCCAGCCAGATCGGCCTGACCCCGGCAAAAGACGGTATCTTTGTTGAAGATAAAGATTCTCCGTACGTAAACCTGATCGTGACTCGTGAAGACAATAAAGATGCTGAGAACGTGAAGAAATTCGTTCAGGCATACCAGTCTGATGAAGTGTACGAAGCAGCAAACAAAGTCTTCAACGGCGGTGCTGTTAAGGGCTGGTAATTTTAGGCTGTTTACAGAATCTGTAATATCATCAGGACGGGCGCTTGCCCGTCTTGTCATTTATGCAAGCACCTGATTCAATATCTGACGTTTAGATCATTCATTGAGGAAATATTATGCGTGCTTTACCGATCTGTTTAGTAGCACTCATGCTGAGCGGCTGTTCTATGTTAAGCAGATCCCCTGTTGAACCCGTTCAAAGCACCGCTACCCCGCCTAAAGCGGAGCCGGAAAAACCAAAAGCACCGCGCGCGACGCCGGTAAGAATCATTACTAACGCTGAAGATTTAGTGGGTAAACCGTTCCGCGATCTCGGCGAAGTTAGCGGCGAATCCTGCCAGGCATCCAACCAGGATTCCCCTCCGAGCATTCCAACCGCACGCAAACGCATGCAGATTAACGCCTCTAAAATGAAAGCGAATGCGGTATTGCTGCACAGTTGCGAAGTGACCAGCGGAACGCCGGGTTGCTATCGCCAGGCGGTTTGCATCGGTTCTGCACTGAACATTTCGGCGAAATGAGCCATTTTCAGTTCGAGCAAATAGGCGTTATCCGCTCACCCTATAAAGAAAAGTTCGCCGTGCCACGCCAGCCAGGTCTGGTGAAAAGCGCCAGCGGTGAACTGCATTTGCTCGCACCTTATAACCAGGCCGATGCCGTTCGCGGCCTGGAAGCCTTCAGCCATTTGTGGGTGATTTTTGTTTTTCACCAGACGATGGAAGGTGGATGGCGTCCAACCGTGCGCCCTCCCCGTCTGGGCGGCAACGCCAGAATGGGTGTTTTCGCCACGCGTTCAACGTTTCGCCCTAACCCTGTTGGCATGTCATTGGTTGAGCTGCGGGGCATCCGCTGCCATAAAGAGCACGTCATCCTCGAGCTTGGCGGGCTGGATCTTGTTGATGGCACGCCAGTAGTGGATATCAAACCGTATCTGCCGTTTGCCGAATCGCTGCCTGATGCTCGCGCCAGCTATGCTCAGGACGCGCCGCAGGCCAGTGTAGATGTGACGTTCAGTAAAGAGCTCACTGAGCAGCTATTAAAGCTCGAACAACGTTACCCGCATCTTCGTCAGTTTATTGCCGAAGTGCTGGCGCAGGATCCACGCCCTGCCTACCGCAAAAACGAGGAAGAAGGCAAAACCTACGCCGTCTGGCTGCTGGACTTTAACGTTCGCTGGCGCGTCACGCCGTCAGGATTTGAGGTCTTTGCGCTGGAAGCCCGCTAATTTGCGTCGCCTACTCTTTTGACATCCCTTTCTCGCTGGTAAACTAAACCACTTTTGTTTTGTGCCAGGCTCATTTTGAGCCTGTTCGATCGTTCAACTGGAACCGTAACAACATGCGTACTAGCCAATATTTGCTCTCCACTCTGAAGGAGACACCTGCCGACGCCGAGGTCATCAGCCACCAGCTGATGTTGCGCGCCGGGATGATCCGCAAGCTGGCCTCCGGGTTATATACCTGGCTGCCGACCGGCGTGCGCGTCCTGAAAAAAGTCGAAAACATCGTGCGTGAAGAGATGAATAACGCCGGTGCGATCGAGGTGTTGATGCCGGTCGTTCAGCCTTCTGAACTGTGGGAAGAGAGCGGCCGTTGGGAACAATATGGTCCGGAACTGCTGCGTATTGCTGACCGTGGCGATCGTCCGTTCGTACTCGGCCCAACGCATGAAGAAGTGATCACCGACCTGATCCGTAACGAGCTGAGCTCCTACAAACAGCTGCCGCTGAACTTCTATCAGATCCAGACCAAATTCCGTGACGAAGTCCGTCCGCGCTTCGGCGTGATGCGTTCCCGCGAATTCCTGATGAAAGATGCCTACTCTTTCCACACCTCTCAGGAATCCCTGCAGGAAACCTACGACGCGATGTACGCCGCGTACAGCAAAATCTTCAGCCGTATGGGTCTTGATTTCCGTGCGGTACAAGCGGATACCGGTTCTATCGGCGGCAGCGCCTCTCACGAATTCCAGGTGCTGGCGCAGAGCGGTGAAGACGATGTGATCTTCTCCGACTCCTCCGACTATGCAGCAAACATCGAATTCGCCGAAGCCGTGGCGCCGAAAGAGCCGCGTGCGGCAGCAACCCAGGAAATGACGCTGGTCGATACGCCGAACGCTAAAACCATCGCCGAGTTGGTTGAGCAGTTCAACCTGCCTATCGAAAAAACCGTGAAAACCCTGCTGGTGAAAGCGGTTGAAGGCAGCAGCTACCCGCTGGTTGCGTTGCTGGTTCGTGGCGATCACGAGCTGAACGAAGTCAAAGCGGAAAAACTGCCGCAGGTTGCCAGCCCGCTGACCTTCGCCACCGAAGAAGAAATTCGTGCGCTGGTAAAAGCAGGTCCAGGATCGCTGGGGCCAGTGAACATGCCGATTCCTGTGGTTATCGACCGTACCGTTGCGGTAATGAGTGATTTTGCCGCCGGTGCCAACATCGACGGTAAACACTATTTCGGTATCAACTGGGATCGCGACGTGGCTACGCCAGAAGTTGCTGATATTCGTAACGTCGTCGCCGGCGACCCAAGCCCGGATGGCAAAGGTACGCTGATGATCAAACGCGGTATCGAAGTGGGCCACATCTTCCAGCTGGGGACCAAGTACTCTGAAGCGATGAAAGCCGCCGTTCAGGGCGAAGATGGCCGTAACCAAACGCTGACCATGGGCTGCTACGGTATCGGGGTTACTCGCGTGGTGGCTGCCGCTATTGAGCAAAACTTTGACGATCGCGGCATTGTATGGCCAGACGCTATCGCCCCGTTCCAGGTGGCGATTCTGCCAATGAACATGCACAAGTCCTACCGTGTGCAGGAGCTGGCTGAGAAGCTGTATGCTGAGCTGCGCGCGCAGGGTATTGAAGTACTGATGGACGATCGTAAAGAGCGTCCGGGCGTGATGTTTGCCGATATGGAACTGATCGGTATTCCACACACTATCGTGCTGGGCGACCGTAACCTCGACAACGACGATATCGAATACAAATACCGTCGTAACGGCGAGAAAGAGCTGATTAAAACCGGCGACATCGTCGACTTCCTGGTCAAAGCCATTAAAGGCTAATACCGACAAAAGGCCCTGATTATCAGGGCCTTTTTTTACATGGATTGTATAAAATGGCTAAACCAGCGGCGTATTATCGCCTGCTCTTCCCCTTCTTTTTTCTGCTTTCAGCCTGCACGCTTGACGTCAGTCAACAGAATTCATCTGCAACCGCCGTCGATGCCCAGGCAAAAAAATGGGCGATAAAATTCCAGCGACAAAGCTCCTTTACTGCTAAGGCATTGCATGAGATTACAGATACCGAACTCAAGCCTGGCGATCTGTTATTTTCTTCTAGCCTTGGGGTTACCTCATTCAGTATCCGCGCGTTCAGTACTTCTTCTGTCAGCCATGTTGCCGTTTATCTGGGTAATAATGAAGTTGCAGAAGCAACCGGGGCGGGCGTGCAAATCGTTTCTCTTGAGCAGGTGGAAAAGCACAGCGATAAGCTTTTTGCCCTGAGGGTCCCCGACCTCACTCCACTGCAGGCCGAAGAAATCAAAATATTTGCCTATAAAATCAAGGACAGCGGCTATAACTATCGCGGCATCGCAGAATTTATTCCGTTTATGATGACCAGGCAAATATGTTCGTTAAATCCTTTCTCAGAGGATTTTCGCCAGCAGTGCGTCAGCGGACTGGCGAAAGCACAACTGAGCAATGCCAGCGAGGGAGAAAAGAAGGCGTGGTTTTGCTCCGAATTCGTGACTGATGCGTTTGCCAAAGCCGGGCACCCGCTAACGATGGCGCAGTCGGGTTGGATTAGCCCTTCCGACCTGATGCATATGCGCGAAGGCGACATTTCCGCGTTTAAGTCTGAAACGAAGCTGCAGTATGTCGGCCACCTGAAGTTAGGTATTTATATCAAAACGAGTCGTTTTGTTGGATTGATCCGATAAAACCTTATCAGCCGAAAACAGGAAAACTGTCCGGGAAATCACCGGACAGTTTTTATAAGCGACAGATTAATTTTCGCAACTCTGCCCAGGGATAAACTTAATTTCTTTATCCGCTATTAACGTTTTCACGGGCGCGCCCGTATCCGGATTTGCTTCCATCGTGAAGTGCCCTTCCACTGTGAGCAGCACCGCCTTATCCGTTGCGCCACGCGCAACCAGATAATCTCGCTCCAGTTGTGCATTGTTCGCGACAGAAACACGCTTACCCGTTGTGCAGTCGGTAAAGATTGCGGCATCCGCCATATAGAAATACATCCCCCGCATCGGCATTGGCGTCACCGGTAAGCTGGCGGAAACCGGTTGGAGCGTGTAGTTGAACTGTGACTCAATCGGGTTACCTTCACGATCGAGCATCTCCAGCGCTTCACCTTTTGCCCGGTAGTACGACTTTTCACCTTTGCTGTCAGTCAGCACCAGTTTGTCGGCAGTGCGCGCCCATGTACCATAAGAGGCAAAAGAGGACGGTTCATCCCGCACGCCCTGATAGCGTTCGTTCATCACCCATGTGCCGTCTTTTTCCAGGAACAGAGAAGTTTCAATTCCTTCGCAGTCCGCGCAAGGCAAAATACCACGCCAGCTTTGCTGCATCGGTTTTAATTCTGCCGCCCGCGTCGGCTGTAGTACTTCGACTTCAGTACGGTTGTTACAGCCGATCAAGGAAAAAAGCGTACATGCAGCGACTACGGACAATATTGCTGTTTTCACTATGAATTCCTTATAAATTTTTATTCCTGCTCGTCAGTCTTGTGTTCGACGAACTCTCCCGCGCAGTGCTTTCACTGTGGACTTTTGCGCCTTCGATGACAACCTGCGCTCTTTCGAGGCGCGCGTAGGGCGAGTTGCCTGTCGGCTTTTTTGCACTGCGGTTAATTCTTTTATTACCGCGACCAGTCGGGCGATTGCCGCTTCCCGATTAAGCTCCTGGCTACGGTATTCCTGCGCCTTAATGATAATCACGCCATCACCGCTAATCAGATGATGGCTGGCGGCAAGCAGTCGTTCCTTATAATACTCTGGCAGGCCAGAGGCCCGAATGTCAAAGCGCAAATGGATAGCCGTCGAGGTCTTGTTAACGTGCTGACCGCCCGCGCCCTGCGCCCGAATCGCCGTGATTTCCAGCTCATTGTCAGGGATAGAGACGTTTCGGGAGATAACAATCATTAACGCGGCTGCCACGCGGTCAGATGAATTTCCAGATTGTTCTGAGAGTCAGACAACCAGATAGCGCCGTCCTGGATAGTCGCCTGCAGCGCCATTGTACGACCAGCAAAATCACTCAGTTGCGCCAGTTGTTCATCATCCAGATACCACACGGTCAGATTTTTAAACTGCGCGCACTTGTTCTGGTTTTGCTGCCACCAGATCTGGGCCGCACGGCTGTTGTAAGCAAACAGGGCAACCTCACCAGACTGGGTACAGGCTTTTTTAATACGGCGCTCATCCGGCAAACCCAGCTCAATCCAGAGATCAATGCCCAGATGGTCGTTACGCAGCCATGCTTCAGGCTCGTCTTCCGCGCTCAGGCCACGCGTGAACTGCAGCCGTTCATCGGCATATTTAATCCATGCCAGCAGGCGCAGCATCATGCGCTCCTGGGTTTCAGAGGGGTGACGCGCCAGCGTCAAGGCCGCGTCAAGGAACTGGTTGCGGTCGAGATCCGCTACGTTGACAACGGCTTTATAAATTGTCGCTTTAAGCGCCATGAGAGAACTCCTTTCGAATCAGGCGCACATTGTAGCGAAAACTGCGGCAAAAGGCTGCTAACTGCTCCTCTATCAAGGCGCTGATATTGCTTGAATGAGTATGGTATAGTCACCTTGCTAAACAGAGTTTATCTTCGTAGGCTTAGACTTGCATCCACGGTTAAGTCAGAATGCTGACAGGAGGGCATGTGGAAAAATATTGTGAGTTAATACGCAAGCGGTACGCGGAAATCGCCAGCGGAGACTTAGGGTATATCCCGGATGCGCTGGGTTGCGTATTGAAGGTGCTTAATGAAGTGGCGGCAGACAGCGCCCTTCCAGAGTCGGTCAGGGAAAAAGCGGCGTATGCTGCCGCGAACTTACTGGTGAGCGATTATGTCAATGAATGAAACGTATCAACCCATCAACTGCGATGATTACGACAATCTTGAACTCGCCTGCCAGCACCATTTGTTACTGACGCTGGCGCTAAAAGATGGCGAAGTTTTGCAGGCGAAGGCGAATGACCTGGTTTCGCGTAAAAACGTGGAATATCTGGTCGCCGATGTCGCGGGTGAAACCCGGGAGCTTCGTCTCGACAAAATTGCCAGCTTCAGCCACCCGCAAATCGGTACCGTGGTGGTCAGCGAATCTTAACTTTCTTGTACCTTATCAGGCCTAAATGACCAGGCCTGATAAGCGCAGCGCCATCAGGCATGCCAAACCAGACTCACACCAGCCCCATCTTCCGCTATACCCTCACGCGTCACAAAAACACCCGAAGCCGCTATCAGCGTTTCGCCATAAAACAACAGCGGCGTGGTATCTCGACGCCAGGGTGGGATCCCCTGCTCCTGCCAGATTTTCTTTAATTTACGTCCACCGTTACGCCCGACAATATGCAATACGCCTGGCGCTTTAAAACGAATGCTGACGGCTTCATCCGCTTGTGGCATACGCAATTCACCAGCAGAGATGAGCTGCACAGAGCCTAACCCAACTGGCAGCGTCAACGGCGTTTCCCAGCATGGCCACGGAATGACGGTTTCACTTTGCCCATCGACCGGTTTGACCCACCATAGCTGTGACTGATAGCGACGGACCTCGTATTCTCCAAGTCGAAAACAGGGAGAAGCATCTTCCCGCGCCAGCGCCACTTCCTGCCAGATACGTTCCAGTCCATCACGGGAAGGCATCGGCGCATTTAACCCCGCCAGCCAGCGACGAAGCAGAGCGGCACGCCGTACGCCGCTCATTGTCATTAACGGCGTCAGTAACAGTGTGCCCTGGACAGTCACACATTGCGCTAAATCGTTGGCCAGCAGTTCATCCAGTAAACTTTCCTGCTCGGCGCACAGCGCGGCGCTGCGGGCAACGGCTTGCGCGAAGTGCGGCCAGCGCTGTTGCAGTTGCGGGATAACGCGCAGACGCAGGAAATTGCGATCGTAGGCATCATCCTGATTACTTTCATCTTCGATCCAGCATAATTCATGCTGCCGCGCCCATGTTTCAAGCGCCTCTCGCGTTTGCGCCAGCAACGGTCGAATCAGTTGGGTTCCGGCGAACGGTGAGTTTTCGCCCATGGCAGAAAGTCCGGCAGGACCGCTGCCGCGCTTAAGCGCCAGCAGAAAGGTTTCACACTGGTCATCGAGATGCTGGGCGGTCATCAGCACCTCGCCCGGTAGTAAGGTCTGCGCAAATGCCTGATAGCGCGCGCGTCGCGCCTGAGCTTCGATGCCCAGACCCTCATCCTCAAGATGGACTCGTTCAACCACCAGCGGCACCTGCCACTGCGCACATACCGACTCACAGTGCTGCACCCATCTGTCTGCCTGCGGGCTTAATCCGTGATGAATATGGATTGCGCGTAAAGCGAGCTCAGGATTTTGCGCTCGCCACAGCACCAGTTGATGCAGCAGTACGGTAGAGTCCAGCCCGCCGCTAAAGGCGACCAGAATCGATTGAAAATTCAGCAGTGAAGTGTTCAGCGTGAGTGTCGTCATGATGGTTACTTACAAGGGCATTGCCCGGCACGTTACCGGGCTAACGCCACAATGACAAGCCTTACAGCTCGTACAGTTCGAGCGGTAATCCGTCAGGATCGTTAAAAAACGTAAAGCGTTTGCCGGTAAACGGATCGATACGCACGGATTCGCACTTCACGTGGTGAGCTTCCAGATGCGCAATCGCTTTTTCCACGTCGTCCACGCTGAACGCCAGATGGCGTAAACCGCAGGCTTCCGGTCGACTCGGGCGGCAAGGTGGAAACGGAAAAGAAAAAAGCTCAATCACATAATGACCGTTCAATGCCAGATCGCCTTTCCACGAGTCACGTTCTTCCCGGTAGGCTTCGCTGATTAGCGTAAAGCCCAGCACATCGCAGTAAAATGCCTTACTCGCCGCGTAGTCCGTCGCAATGATAGCAATATGGTGAACCTGTTTTAATCCCAGCATAGGGTCATCGCCTCTTTCGTTTTTCTGTCAGCACGTTACTCGTACGTAATAGGTTCACGCAAGCCGTTCGGCCGATTTTAGGACTCTCACGCGATACACGCCGTCCTCACCCAGTTTAGCGCCATGAATATCGGTTTCAAATCCAGGATAATGCTGGCCCACTGAACACAACATCAGCAGAAAATCGAGTACAGCGCGGCTATTGGCAGTGATCATTTCCCCAGGCATCAGGAGCGGCACGCCGGGAGGATAAGGCAGGATCATATTGGCGGAAATGCGCCCTACCAGTTGATCAAGCGCGACAGTTTCAACCTCACCTTTGATCTGCCGCTGCCAGGCCTGGTGCGGCGTCATTTTCATCTCCGGTAAGGTATCAAATGCCCGCAGCATCAGCCCGGAGAGATCGTGTTGACGGATGAGCTTATGGATCCCCTGCGCCAGATCCTGAATACGCATATTGCGATAGAAATCGGGATCCTCGGCATACAGATCCGGCAGCATATTTTTCACGCGTAAATTCAGATCGTACGAGCGCTTAAATTCCGTCAGGCCGCGCAACAGCCCCATCGCCCGGGTTTTATCAATGCCGATACTGAACAGGAATAACAGATTATACGGTCCTGTTTTCTCGACAACGACGCCGCGTTCATCAAGGAATTTCGCCACCAGCGCGGCAGGAATCCCCTCTTCACTCATATTTCCCTGTTCATCCATCCCCGGCGTCAGAATCGTGACCTTCACCGGATCGAGGAACATATGGTCGGCGTCAGCATCAACAAATCCGTGCCAGTCTTCACCAGGCGCTACTGGCCAGCACTCCGCTTCATCTACCTTTTCCGGCTGCCAGATATCAAAGAACCAGCCATCTGATTCTTCACGTAGCCGCTGCACTTCTTTGCGGAAGTGCAGTGCTCGCTCCACCGAACGATTGATTAACCGCTTGCCTGAATTGCCACGCAGCATTGCCGCCGCCGTTTCTATCGACGCCACTATCGGGTAGCTCGGAGACGTGGAGGTATGCATCATAAAGGCTTCGTTGAACGTGTCTTCGTCGTAATCGCCCTTAATGTGGATCAGAGAAGCTTGTGACAACGCCGCCAACATCTTGTGGGTGGACTGGGTCTCAAAAATCACCTTTCCCGGTACCCGTTCACCGCTCATCCCGCTTTTCCCCTGATAGATCGGATGAAAATGGGTATACGGCACCCAGGCAGAATCAAAATGGATGGAGGGCACATCCAGGGTTTGCTTGATCCAGTTGGTGTTATACAGCAGGCCGTCATAGGTGGAGTTGGTGATCACCGCATGTACCGGCCATTGCGCCTGAGGGGTCTCTTCTACCTTGCGTTCAATACTTACGCGGGTAAATTCCCGGCGGGGTATACCGCCCAGGATCCCCAGCGCGTTACGCGTAGGCTTCAGCCAGATGGGCACGACATCGTTCATCATCAGCAAATGCGCCAGCGACTTATGGCAGTTGCGGTCGATCAGCAGCGTACTGCCTGCAGGCGCGGCGTACATGCCAACAATCTTGTTCGACGTCGAGGTGCCGTTGGTCACCATATAGCTCTGCTCGGCGCCAAAAGTGCGCGCAATATACTCCTCCGCTTCCAGATGCGGCCCGGTATGATCCAGCAACGAGCCCAGCTCGGTCACAGAAATTGACACGTCGGCTTTCAGCGTATTGCCGCCAAAGAAATCATAGAACAGGCAGCCGACCGGGCTTTTCTGATACGCCGTTCCCGCCATGTGTCCGGGCGTGCAGAAGGTATACTTTCCTTCCTTCACATAGGTAAACAGCGCTTTGGTGAAAGGAGGCGTGATGTTATCGAGGTATTCGCTGGTGTACTGGCGAATGCGGGTGGCAATGTCCTCAGACTGGCCCAGCGCATACTCAAAAAACCACAGCGCCATGCGCAGGTCGTGCGCGCTGACATCCATCGTCGAATGGGTATTAATAAAGGCGTAGAGCGGGAGATACTCGTTGAGCTGGTTGATATCACTGCACAGCTCCAGGCTGTATTCATCCCAGTCAAAAATGACGCCGCAAATTCGCGGGTTGTGTTCGATAAACTTCAGCAGGTCGACGCTGTTCTGCGGCCAGATAATCTGAAACCCCTGCTGTTGCAGCGCACGCTCAAGTTCCTTGATGGGCTCATCTTTATAAAAGACGCCATGCGGTCCCATGATGGCAATGATATTCATGCGTTCCTCCTGGAAAAACCTTAGTTAATCATAGCCTGGCCAAACCACAGGTAAAAAAAAGGGCCACAGCATAGTGGCCCTTTTCAGAATTAATGCAGTTTACGCGTAACCGTAGCTCATCAGACGCTGGTAACGACGGTTTTTCAAATCTTCTTTGCCTAACACGTCGAGGTCGGCGAGATCGGCCAGCAGCTGTGCCTTCAGGGACGCAGCCATGACTTCCGGGTTGCGGTGCGCGCCGCCCAGCGGTTCCGGGATGATAGAGTCGATAAGCTTCAGCTCTTTCAGACGCGGCGCGATAATCCCCATCGCTTCTGCGGCCAGCGGCGCTTTGTCGGCGCTTTTCCACAGAATGGAGGCGCAACCTTCCGGGGAGATAACGGAATAGGTGCTGTATTGCAGCATGTTCACTTTATCGCCTACGCCGATCGCCAGCGCGCCGCCGGAACCACCTTCACCGATGACGGTGCAGATTACCGGTACGCTCAGACGCGACATTTCACGCAGGTTGCGTGCGATCGCTTCAGACTGACCACGCTCTTCCGCGCCCACGCCCGGGTAAGCCCCTGGGGTATCGATGAAGGTAATGATCGGCATATTGAAACGCTCGGCCATTTCCATCAGACGCAGCGCTTTGCGATAGCCTTCCGGCGCTGGCATGCCGAAATTGCGACGGATTTTTTCTTTGGTCTCACGGCCTTTCTGATGACCAATAATCATCACCGGACGGCCATCCAGACGCGCGATGCCGCCGACAATAGCTTTATCATCCGCATAGGCACGATCGCCCGCCAGCTCATCAAATTCATCAAATGCCAGGCGGACATAATCCAGGGTGTACGGACGCTGTGGATGGCGCGCCAGTTGGGCTACCTGCCATGCGCCGAGATCGGCGAAGATTTTACGCGTCAGTTCTACGCTTTTTTCACGCAGACGATGCACTTCTTCATCGATGTTAATATCCAGTTTCTCATCCTGACGGCTAACCGCAGTCAGAGAATCGATTTTTGCTTCCAGCTCTGCAATCGGCTGTTCAAAATCAAGGAAATTCAGACTCATAGTATTCCTGTATTAGTCAAACTCCAGTTCCACCTGCTCCGAACCAATAAGGCCACGGAGATCGTTTAGCAAACGATCGCTCGGAGAGACACGCCACGTTGCGCCAAAACGCAATCGCGCACGTGCATCCGCCCTCTGATAGTAGAGATGTACTGGAATTGTCCCCGAGCGGTGGGGTTCCAGAGACTGACGGAGTCGGTTTAAAAGCTGGTCATCAATTTGCCTGTCCGTCAGCGAGATAGCAAGCCCGCGAGCATATTTTTCCCGGGCTTCGTCAATATCCATGACTTCACGGGCCATCATTTTAAGCCCGCCGCTGAAGTCATCAAAGCTGACCTGTCCGCTGACGATAAGTATGCGGTCTTTTTCCAGCAATTGCTGGTATTTATCCAGGGCATCGGTAAACAACATAACTTCCAGACGCCCGGAACGGTCATCCAGGGTACAGATGCCGATACGATTGCCGCGCTTGGTGACCATTACCCGCGCAGCAATGACGAGCCCCGCAGCCGTGGTGACTTTACCACGTTCTGTCGGATGCATGTCTTTCAGCCTGTGGCCTCCAACATAGCGCTCAATTTCTTTTAGATACTGATTGATGGGGTGTCCCGTCAGGTAAAGCCCTAACGTTTCACGTTCCCCTTCTAATACCGCCTGCTCCGGCCATGGAGTACAGTTGGCATAAGACTGTTCAATTTGTTCCGGCTCTTCCGCCAGCACGCCAAACATATCAGCCTGACCAATAGCCTCGGCTTTCGCATGCTGATCGGCGGCTTTGAGCGCATCGTTGAGCGAATTCATCAACGCCGCGCGATGCGGTCCAAGGCGGTCGAACGCCCCGGACATGATTAACTTTTCCAGCACCCGACGGTTGAGTTTTTTGATATCCGTGCGGGCACAGAGATCAAACAGCTCGCGGAAATAACCGCCTTCGTTGCGCGCCTCAATAATAGCTTCAATTGGCCCTTCACCCACGCCTTTTATCGCGCCGATGCCGTAGACAATCTCACCATCATCATTCACGTGAAAATGATAAAGCCCGGAGTTGATATCCGGCGGCAGGATTTTGAGCCCCATACGCCAGCACTCATCCACCAGCCCGACCACTTTCTCGGTGTTATCCATATCGGCCGTCATTACTGCCGCCATAAACTCGGCTGGGTAATGCGCCTTCAGCCACAGCGTCTGGTAAGAGACCAACGCATAGGCAGCGGAGTGCGATTTGTTAAATCCGTAACCGGCGAATTTCTCCACCAGGTCAAAGATTTTCATCGCCAGTTCGCCATCGACGCCGCGCTTTTTCGCTCCTTCTTCAAAGGTGCCGCGCTGCTTAGCCATCTCTTCCGGCTTTTTCTTACCCATCGCACGACGCAGCATGTCCGCGCCGCCAAGGGTATATCCGGACAGCTCCTGGGCAATCTGCATAACCTGTTCCTGATACAGGATAATGCCGTAGGTCGGCTCCAGTACCGGTTTCAGACACTCATGCTGCCATTGTACATCCGGGTAGGAAATCTCTTCGCGACCATGCTTACGGTCGATAAAGTTATCTACCATCCCCGACTGCAGCGGACCAGGACGGAACAGGGCCACCAGTGCGATCATATCTTCGAAGCAGTCAGGCTGCAGACGTTTGATAAGATCTTTCATGCCGCGGGATTCAAGCTGGAATACCGCCGTGGTCTCCGAGCGTTGCAGCATATCGAAGCTTTTCTTGTCATCCAGCGGGATCGCGGCGATATCCAGCGGCGGCTCGCCGTTCTTTTCACGGCGCGCGTTGATCATTTCCAACGCCCAGTTGATGATGGTGAGCGTACGCAGACCAAGGAAGTCGAACTTCACAAGACCGGCATATTCCACGTCGTTCTTATCAAACTGAGTAACCGGGTGCAGCCCCTGTTCATCGCAGTATAGCGGCGCAAAATCGGTAATTTTGGTCGGCGCGATAACCACGCCACCGGCGTGCTTACCGGCGTTACGCGTGACGCCTTCCAGCTTACGCGCCATATCAATCAGCGCTTTAACCTCTTCATCTGCCTCATAGATTTCCGGCAGTTGGGGCTCGGCTTCAAAGGCTTTGGCCAGCGTCATGCCAGGATCGGGCGGCACCAGTTTCGAAATACGGTCAACGAAGCCGTACGGGTGACCGAGCACACGGCCCACGTCACGGATAACCGCCTTAGCCGCCATAGTACCGAAGGTAATAATCTGCGAAACCGCATCACGACCGTACATTTCTGCCACGTGCTCGATGACCTGGTCGCGTTTCTCCATACAGAAGTCAACGTCGAAGTCGGGCATTGAGACACGTTCCGGGTTCAGGAAACGTTCGAACAGCAGGTCAAATTCCAGCGGATCCAGATCGGTAATTTTCAGTGCATAGGCGACAAGCGAGCCGGCGCCGGAACCACGTCCCGGGCCTACCGGTACGCCGTTATCTTTCGACCACTGGATAAACTCCATAACGATCAGGAAGTAGCCTGGGAATCCCATCTGGTTGATAACTTTAAGTTCAATCTCCAGACGTTCGTCATAAGGCGGGCGCTTCTGCGCGCGAACTTCTGGGTCAGGGAACAAAAATTCCAGACGTTCTTCCAGACCTTCGCGTGATTTTGCCACGAGGAAATCCTCAGTGGTCATATCACCGGTCGGGAACTGCGGCAGGAAATACTCGCCCAGACGCACCGTCACATTACAACGTTTGGCTATCTCGACGGTGTTTTGCAGCGCTTCCGGAATATCCGAGAACAGCTCACACATCTCGTCTTCACTGCGCATATACTGCTGCGGTGAATAGTTACGCGGGCGTTTCGGGTCATCAAGGGTGAACCCGTCGTGGATTGCCACGCGGATTTCATGCGCGTCAAAATCACCGGTTTCAAGGAAGCGAACATCGTTGGTCGCCACCACCGGAAGACCACGCGTTTCAGCCAGTTCTACCGCGGCATGCAGATAATTCTCTTCATCTTGCCTGCCGGTGCGGATAAGTTCGAGGAAGTAGCAATTGGGAAAATGTTCTTCGTAAAACCCCACGCACTCATCAACCAGTGCGCTATTACCGCGCAGCAGGCTACGCCCGACGTCGCCCATGCGACCGCCGGAAAGCAAAATCAAACCTTCTTTAAGCTCGACCAGCCAGTCCCTGTCGATGACCGGCCCTTCTGCGCCATAACCACGCTGATAGGCTTTCGATATCAACAACGTCAGGTTCTGATAGCCGGTATTGTTTGCGGCCAGCACGGTGAGCTGTGTGAGTTCATCGCCCAACAGCTCGCTGCGGACATGAAAATCTGCGCCAACTATCGGCTTGATACCCGCACCGTGACCCGCTCCGTAAAACTTCACCAGACCACACAGGTTGGTAAAATCGGTGATCGCCAGCGCAGGCATGCCTAACGCGGCCGCCTTTTTCACCAGCGGCCCGGTTTTCGCCAGCCCATCGATCATGGAGTAGTCGCTGTGCACCCGCAGGTGGACGAAACGAGGTTCAGACATCTTCAGATTCCTTCGACACAAGAATCAGGACGTGAGTCCCAGTGCGCGTTTGACGGGGCCAAAACTACGGCGATGGTGCTCGGTTGCACCATGCATTGCCAACTTTTCCAGATGAAAAGCGGTTGGATAGCCTTTGTGCTGTGCAAAGCCATACTGCGGGAACACCGTATCCAGGGCCGCCATTTCAGCGTCACGGGTGACTTTTGCCAGTATCGACGCCGCGCTAATCTCCGCCACGCGGCTGTCGCCTTTGACCACCGCCATCGATGGCACCGGTAATGCCGGGCAACGATTGCCGTCAATCAGTACATATTCCGGCGCAATATGCAGACCCGCAACCGCACGCTGCATGGCCAGCATGGTGGCATGCAAAATATTCAGCTCGTCGATTTCATGCGGTTCTGCACGCCCCAGACTCCAGCTTAACGCTTTTTCTTTAATTTCATCAAACAGCGCCAGGCGACGTTTTTCTGACAGTTTTTTTGAGTCGTTAAGACCGATAATAGGGCGAGCCGGATCCAGAATGACGGCGGCGGTGACAACGGCGCCGACCAAAGGACCACGTCCAACTTCATCCACACCCGCCACTAAATGCGTATGTGGATACACAAACTCAATCATTGCGCTAACTCCAGGACCGCATCCGCCGCCTGCTCATCAGCATTGCAACGGATCTGCTGGTGCAATTCACGGAATGTGTCGTGCATTGCATGGCTGGTTTTACCATTCGCCAGCAACGGCAACAGCGCTTGCGACAGCGCCTGCGGTTCACACTCCTCCTGCAACAGCTCTTTAACCAGTTCTCTTCCCGCCAGCAGGTTAGGTAGCGAAACGTAGTCGGTCTTCACCAGACGCTTCGCCAGCCAGAAGGTGAAAGGTTTCATTCGGTAGCCAACCACCATCGGGCATTTTGCCAGCATACATTCCAGCGCGGCGGTACCTGAAGCCAGCAGTGCAGCATCGCTGGCCACCATTGCTTCACGTCCCATCCCGTTGAGCAGATGAACAGAAAGCTCCGGTGCTACTTCAGCTTTAATTCGCTCAAACTGCTCGCGACGTTTGGCATTCACCAACGGCACCACCACTTCGAGATCCGGGTAATGCTGACGTAACAGCTGCGCCGTTTTCAGAAAATCGGCACTGAGCATCTCCACTTCTGCGCCACGGCTTCCAGGCAATAGCGCCAGGCAGTGAGCGTCATGGGGAATGCCCAGAACATCGCGTGCCGCGTTTTTATCCGGATCCAACGGCATGGCATCCGCCATGGTATGACCGATAAAGCGGCACGGGACGTTAAATTTGTCATAAAACGCTTTTTCGAAAGGCAGAAAGGCCAGCACCATATTGGTGGATCTGCCTATTTTGAAAACGCGTTTCTGTCGCCAGGCCCACACAGAGGGGCTGACGTAATGAATGGTTTTAATGCCCTGCTTTTTCAGGTTCCCTTCAAGGGTAATGTTGAAGTCAGGCGCATCAATACCAACAAAAACATCCGGCTTTAAGTCGGCGAACCGGCGAGTAAGATCGGCGCGAATATGCAGTAAACGGCGCAGGCGTCCGAGCACTTCAACAATGCCCATTACCGCCAGCTCTTCCATTTCGTACCAGGCTTCACAGCCTTCGGCCTGCATCAGCGGACCCGCCACACCAACAAAACGCGCATTCGGAACGCGGGCCTTGAGCGCACGGATTAACCCTGCACCAAGAATATCGCCGGAGGTTTCTCCGGCGACGAGGGCAATCGTTAAAGGACGCTGCTCAGTCATTAACGAATCAGGCCACGCGTTGAGCGCTCAAAGAAGTCGCTGAAAGCCTGAACTTCGGGATACTGTTTCGCCAGTTCCGCGATTTCTGGTTTCACTTCTTCCAGCGTTTTACCACTACGGTACAACGCTTTGTAGGCGTTACGAATCGCGGTAATCGCTTCGCGGGTGAATCCACGACGCTTCAGACCTTCGATATTGACGCCAAACGGCGTCGCGTGGTTGCCCTGAGCGATAACGTATGGAGGCACGTCCTGGGCTACGCCAGAACAGCCGCCAACCATCACATGCGCGCCGATGATGCAGAACTGATGCACCGCAGTCATGCCGCCGATGATAACAAAATCATCAAGCGAAACATGTCCGGCAAGCGTGGCGTTATTCGCCAGAATACAGCGGTTGCCTACCGTACAATCATGCGCGACGTGCGCATTAATCATCAGTAAGTTATCGCTGCCCACCTTCGTCACTCCACCGCCCTGCACTGTGCCACGATGAATGGTGACGCTTTCGCGGATGCGGTTGCGATCGCCAATTTCCACGCGGGTCGGTTCGCCAGCATATTTCAGATCCTGGTTAACTTCGCCGATGGAGGCAAACTGATAGATCTCGTTATCGCGACCAATTTTTGTATGGCCATTCACGACAACGTGAGACTTCAGTACGGTACCCTCACCAATTTCAACATGGGGTCCAACAATACAAAATGGGCCAATATGAGCGTTAGCGCCAATGCTGGCGCCGTCTTCCACAATGGCGGTTGGGTGAATAAAGGCGGATTTATCAATCACGTATCAGGCCTCCCGGCTACGGGCACACATCATCGTTGCTTCGCACACAACTTTACCGTCGACCAGCGCAACCCCTTTAAAACGGGTCAGGCCACGGCGCGTTTTCTCGAAAGTCACTTCCATGATCATCTGATCGCCTGGCACGACAGGACGCTTAAAGCGCGCTTCGTCAATACCCGCGAAATAGTACAGTTCGCCTGGTTCCAGCTTTCCTACGCTTTTAAACGCGAGGATACCGGTGGCCTGCGCCATCGCTTCCAGAATCAGTACGCCTGGGAAAATAGGTTTACCCGGAAAGTGGCCCTGGAAGAAAGGCTCGTTAACGGATACATTTTTCACTGCGCGCAGAAAACGACCTTCTTCAAAATCCAGCACGCGGTCAACCAGCAGAAACGGAAAACGGTGCGGCAGAAGTTCTAAAATCTCTTCAATATGCAGAGTATGAGTGTTAGTAGTCAAAATACTCTTCCTGTCAAAATATACTAAAAGGCAATAATAACACGGCCTGTCGCAATCGTATGAATGGGACAGGCCGAAAAGTCAGACATGCAAAAAAGGTGTTTTAGTCTTGTTGATTAACCTTGCGCTCAATCGCTTTGAGACGCTTGCTCATATCATCAATATTCATCACCAGTGCAGCTGTTTTACGCCATACCTTGTTGGGCTGTAGCGGAATGCCTGAGGAATAGACGCCAGGTTCAGTGATAGGACGCATCACCATACCCATGCCAGTAACCGTGACTTTATCGCATATTTCCATATGCCCATTGATCACGCTGGCGCCGCCAATCATGCAGTAACGGCCAATCTTCAGGCTACCCGCCATAATGACGCCACCGGCTACCGCCGTATTGTCGCCAATCACAACGTTATGCGCAATCTGGCACTGGTTATCAATGATAACACCATTGCCGATCACAGTATCGTCCAGAGCACCACGGTCAATAGTGGTACAAGCGCCGATCTCGACGCGATCGCCGATAATCACCCGACCAAGTTGCGGGATCTTCACCCAGTTACCGCGATCGTTCGCGTAACCGAATCCATCAGATCCGACGACAGTACTGGACTGGATCAGGCAATTCTCACCGATCTGAATATCGTGGTAAATCGTCACATTCGCCCACAAGCGAGAACCTGCGCCGATTTTTGTATTTTTTCCGACGAAGCAGCCTGCGCCGATAACGACGTTATCGCCCAGTTCTACGCCAGACTCAATGACCGCATTTGCGCCCACAGAGACATTATTACCCAGCTTCGCCGTCGCATCGATCGCTGCACTCGGTGCAATGTTTTGTGCGGGCTGCGGCGTGGTATCTAAGATTTGCGCCATGCGTGCATAGGTCAGGTAGGGATTCTTCACTACCAGCGCTGCACACTTAGCAAAAGGAAGATCGTCCTGCGTCATCACAACGGCAGAGGCCTGGCATACGCCTAAGTGTTCACGGTACTTAGGATTCACCATGAACGTGATATTGCCAGTTTGCGCAGATTGCATGGACGCTACGCCGGTGATGACGATATCGCCATCACCGTGTAATTCTGCATCCAACTGCTCTGCTAAATCAGCCAGTCGAATTGAAGGCATTACTTATTTAACCTGTTTCAGTACGTCAGCGGTGATGTCTTTTACATCGCTGCTGTTGTATGCAACGGTGTTTGCGTCAACAACCAGATCGATGCTCTGGCTGTTAGCAACAGATTTCACAGCTGTCTGGATACGAGTAACCAGTTTGCCACGTTCTTCGTTGGAACGACGCGCACGATCCTGCTCAAAAGCCTGAGCTTTCTGAGAGAAAGTCTGACGCTGAGCCATAACGTCTTTTTCCAGCTTGGTACGATCGCTACCCGCTTTCATGGATTGCAGACGCTGCATTTTAGATTGCAGATCGGATTCCATACGCTGCAGTTCGCTGGCACGGCCTTTGAACTCGTTTTCCAGCGTAGCAGAAACGCCCGTCTTCTGTGCAACCTGTTGGAACAGGCTACCCATGTTGACGATTGCAATTTTGTCAGCAGCCTGTGCGGACGTTGCCATCGCTAAACCGAGACCTGCAGCTAATAACCACTTTTTCACAATTAACTCCTTACCATCCCATTTGCACCCGAAGGTACAGTTCTTTGCGTGGCCAGGCGATCCCATGCAAGATCGCCTAAAGTCAGCGCTACACTACCACTACATTCCTTTGCGAAGAACAATTACCAGGTTTTACCAATGTTAAACTGGAACTGTTCCGCTTTGTCTCCATCGTACTTCTTGAACGGCTGGGCGTAGGAGAAAACCAACGGCCCCAATGGGGACATCCATTGTAAAGCGATACCCGCGGACATACGGATATTGCTTGGATCGCTGTAGTCCGGATAACCAGAGTACTTAGCTGAATCCCAGTTCGTATCCCAAACGGTACCCATATCCCAGAAGAACGAGGTACGGACCGAGTTGGCATACTTGTCGCTGATAAACGGCGTCGGGGTGATGAATTCCAGGCTGGCGACAGCCATGGCGTTACCGCCCACCGCATCATCCGATTCACACGGTGAAGTATTGCTGGCGTCACACTCGTTATCATAATTGTCATCGTCGTGATAACGATTAGCCGGTAAATAGACAGCCTTCGGACCGATGGTATTGGACTGGAAGCCACGCACGGTGCTGGAACCACCGGCATAGAAGTTCTCGTAGAACGGCATCTCTTTGCCGCCTATTCCATCACCGTAACCCCACTTGGTACGACCCAGAACAACCCACTTGTGATCGTCATCGATCGGTACATAGGTCGCGGTATCCAGCGTCGCTTTGTAGTATTCGTTGTCAGAACCCGGAATGGTCACTTTACCGTTCAGGTTGACACGCGTACCTTCCGTTGGGAAGTAGCCACGGTCCAGCTTGTTATATGTCCAACCATAGTTGAAGGTGAAGTCGTCTGATTTGAAGCTATCAGCGTCAGGATTTTCACCCATGGATTCCAGATAACGTTGCATCGCAACCTGTGGATCCATGTTAGACAAGGAGTTATGTACATAACCGACACCCGCACGCAACGTGTTGTATTCGTTGATCGGGAAGCCAAGCGTTACGTCAGTACCATAACTTTTGTTGGTATAGTCAGACAGGTCTGCGTCATCCGCTTCAAAATCGTTATAGAAGACGCGGCCACCGAGGCTCACACCATCAACGGTGAAGTACGGGTTAGTTACAGACAACTCAGTATAGGTCTGGTAGTCGTTTTTGGTGCCGTTAATTCCGACAGAATAACCGGTACCTAACCAGTTATCTTGTTGGACACCGGCCTGGAAGCTCACACCGCTCTCAGTACCGTAACCGACGCCGAAGTTAAAGCTACCGGTGTTACGCTCTTTGACCTTGTAGACCACATCAACCTGATCCGGGCTGCCCGGTATACGCTGAGTATCGGTATCAACGGTTTCAAAGTAACCCAGACGGTTCAGACGCTCTTTACCCTGATCGACCAGATCGCTACCCAACCAGGCACCTTCCATCTGGCGCATTTCGCGACGCAGAACGGAATCTTTAGAGGTGTCGTTACCTTCAAAACGAATCTTACGCACATAGAAACGGTTACCCGCATCTACGTTTACACGTAATTTAACGGTTTTATCGGCATCGTTGATTTCAGGCTGCGACTGTACGCGCGGATAGGCATAACCATAGCGACCCAGAAGCTTCTTGATATCATCTTCCATTTTGGTCACTTTGGTGCCGTTATAGAGTTCGCCTGGCTCGATTTTAGTCAGGGTCTCAATTTCGGCGGAATGCCCGGCCAGGTTACCACTCACCTGTACCCCAGAAAGCTTGTACTGCTCGCCTTCAGTGATGTTAACGGTGATATAGATACCTTTTTTATCCGGCGTCAGGCTGACCTGGGTAGAATCGATATTGAAGCGAGCATAACCGCGATCCAGATAGTAACTGCGCAGGGTTTCGAGGTCGCCCGCCAGTTTCTGTTTCTGGTATTTACGATCGCCCACTACGTTCCACCACGGCACTTCATCACGCAGTTGGAAGTGAGAGATCAGTTCGTCGGTCGAGAAGGCATGGTTGCCGACGATGTTGATCTGTTGGATCTTCGCCGAAACGCCTTCCTGGAAGACCAGCTTGAGGTCAACGCGGTTACGCGGCAACGGCGTTACCACCGCTTTCACACTGGCGCTGTACTTACCGACGCTGTAGTAGAAATCTTCCAGCCCTTTTTCGATATCGGCAAGCGTGGTGCGATCCAGAGACTCGCCAACACGTACGCCAGACGCCTCGAGGTTTTGCTTGAGCATGTCATCTTTCACCGATTTGTTACCGGAGAAAGTGATGCTGGCAATCGTCGGACGTTCTTTTACCTGAACCAGAAGGGTATCACCATCGCGCAGGACGCGGACATCCTCAAAGTTACCGGTGGCGAACAGAGCACGAATGGTATTACTGATGTCTTCATCATTAACCGTGTCGCCTGTGCGCACCGGCATACTGAGGAGAGCCGCACCAACGGCGACTCGCTGTAGGCCTTCGAAATGAATGTCCTTCACTACGAACCCTTCAGCACCGTATACGGTGGCGCTGCTAAACAGCAGCGACGCTATGAGCAACTTTTTCATCGCCATCGTTATTATGCGTTCTTCCTAACACTCTCTTACAACCGAGAGAAATCATTGAAAAGTGCAAGCCCCATTAACAACACCAGCAAGATAGAGCCAATGCGATAACTAAAGTCTTGAACCCGCTCGGATACCGGACCGCCCTTCAGCTTTTCAATCGCCAGGAACAGCAGATGCCCCCCGTCAAGAACGGGCAACGGAAACAGGTTGATTATCCCTAAGTTCACGCTGATAAGCGCAAGGAACATCAGGTAATAAATAACCCCGAACTCCGCTGACATCCCAGCCCCCTGGGCGATAGAAATCGGCCCACTGAGGTTGTTCAGTTTTACATCACCGGTAATCAATTTTCCCAGCATACTGACCGTCAGCTTCATCAACTGCCACGTTTTATCCGAGGCTTCGAGGATGGCGCTGAATGGCCCATACTGGCGTACAGTCTTATACTCATCAGGCAGAGGAATAACTTTAGGCACCACGCCCGCAAAACCTTCTGCCTTTCCGTTAACCTGTTTTGAATCTGGGGTTAACGTTAAAGACAAGGAACTTCCTTGTCTTTCAATATCTAGCGCTAACGGCTTATCCGGATTATCGCGCACCAGCGTCACGAACGTCATCCATTGCGTAAGCGGCTGACCATTGACTTTAACGATCCTGTCGCCAGCTTGCAAACCCGCCTTACTTGCAGCGGAGTTAACCTGCACTTCTGACAGCACCGATTCGATCTGCGGACCGCGCGGACGAATCCCTAAACTGGAGACGGGATCCTCTTTGTCTGGCTCAAATGCCCAATGGCGTAAATCCAGCGTTTTGTTCTGCCGCTGGTCGCTGCCAAACTGCGCCACGCTGAGAGTCGTACGCTCATCGCCGATTTTGGATACCAGTTGCAATCGCACAGCATCCCAATCAGGGGTTTCGATACCATCAACCGCTTTTAGTTCCGTACCCGGCTGAATTTGCGCCTGTGCGGCAATCGAGTTGGGCGTTATTTCACCAACAACCGGACGAACGCCAGGGACACCGATGATAAACACCAGCCAGTAAGCGAAAATAGCAAAAAGGAAGTTTGCAATCGGACCTGCGGCGATGATGGCTGCGCGTTGTCCAACCGTTTTATTGTTGAAAGCGTAATGGCGCAGCTCCGGTGCGACCGGTTCAGCGCGCTCATCCAGCATCTTGACGTAACCGCCGAGGGGAATCAGGGCGATGACGTATTCCGTACCCGATTTATCGGTACGCCGCCAAAGCGCTTTTCCAAAGCCAATGGAAAAGCGTTCGACGCGGACTCCGCAGCGCCGTGCAACCCAGAAATGACCAAATTCATGCACGGTGATAAGCACACCAAGTGCGACAATGAATGCAGCCAGATTCCAGAGAATACTCAGCATAAGACCATCCGTTAGAGCGTCCTGAATACCAGTAACAACAGGCAGGCAAAGACCGGTACCGCAGCCGTCAGGCTATCAATACGATCCAGAATACCGCCGTGTCCTGGGATTAAGTGACCACTGTCCTTAATACCTGCTTCACGCTTAAACATACTCTCGGTCAGGTCACCCAGCACGGAGGCCAGGGCTGCAACGATGGAGCAAATGAGCAAGGTGACAGGCGCAACCTCAAGATTCGCCCACATGCCATAACCCCATGAGATCACGGCCGCAGTGGCGAGTCCGCCAATAAAACCCTGCCAGGTTTTACCGGGAGAAACCTTCGGCGCCAGCTTATGTTTGCCAAACAGCTTACCAAACATATAGGCACCAGAGTCCGCTCCCCAAACGAGGATCATGACATACAGAAGCCATAGCGCGCCACTATAATGATTCTCATCATAGTGCCATGCGCGTAGCGCCAGCATTCCCCAAAAGAATGGGACAATGGTTAACACGCCGAAAATTATGCGTAATGTTTTGGAATTACGCCAGACCGACGCAGAGCCGGGATAAAACAGCACCAGTAACAGCGCCACAACCCACCAGCCCAGCGATGCCCACAGCGATATTTCAACCAGCGGTTGATGAATATTGCGATGATATTCTGGCAGCAAAAATAGCATCAGTGCCAGCAATAGCCCGCACAAAACCGCCAGCCAGACTCGCTGCGTACGCGTGGTAAAACCGCTTAACTGTCCCCATTCCCAGGCGGCCAACATACAGACGACCAACGTAACAATGGCGAACCCCACCGGCGGCAGCAAAAACAGCGCCGCGATGACAACGGGTATTAAAACAAAAGCAGAAATCAGGCGATACTTCAGCAAAAGCGACCCCCATCAGGCTTTTTCATCACCGGGCTCGGTGCCGCCGAAACGACGCTCACGATTAGCAAAGGCATGCAGCGCACCTTCAAAGTCTTGTTCATCGAAATCGGGCCAGAGAACATCCGTAAAGTAAAGTTCGGCATAGGCGATTTGCCACAACAGAAAATTACTAATTCGATGCTCCCCCCCAGTCCTTATCACTAAATCCACAGGAGCCAGTTCATGCATACAAATTTGCTGCCCAAGCATCTCTTCATCGATTTGCTCTGGACGCAGCAAACCATCCTGCACCTGTTGTGCCAGTTGCCTGACTCCCTGGACTATATCCCACCGTCCACCGTAATTCGCTGCAATATTCAGCGTCAACCCGGTATTCTGGGCGGTAATCGCTTCTGATTTGCGAATCCGTTCTTGCAAACGTGAGTTAAATCGACTGATATCCCCGATAATACGCAGGCGTACGTTATGGCGGTGCAGGTTTTTCACTTCGCTATCAAGCGCCCACACAAACAGTTCCATTAACGCGCTCACTTCCTGCGCAGGTCGGTTCCAGTTCTCACTGCTAAAGGCATACAGCGTTAACGCATCAATACCGTTATTGGCAGCAAAAGAGACAGCCCGGCGGACGGATTTTGCTCCGGCCTTATGCCCAAAGGCGCGAATCTTCCCTTGCTTTTTCGCCCAGCGGCCATTGCCATCCATGATAATTGCTACATGGCGACAACCATGTGCTGGCAAATTTTCGCTTAATGGTTTAGTTGCAGACAACATAACGCGTTTTTAGTCCCTGAAAGGATTTACGGTACTCAGGAATACTGAAGCCCATCCACAAAAAAGCCGTGTCAAACCACGGCTTACCCGACCGGAAAAAAGCAAATACCCGCGATCGAGTGGCGCAGACTATATCACTGAAGCCCAACGCTAACAAATAGCGCGATTCTCCGTAGAGGGATTATCATCAGCTTGAGAGTCGCATCACTTCTTTTCTGGCGACGTCCCGTGCGATGGCATCGACCTTCAACACGTCGTCAACGCTCTGCGGTTCCTGCAAATCCATCTTATCCAGCACGGATAAATTCAGGTCAGCAATATCGGTAAATCGGATCTGCTGCGCCAGGAACGCGGCAACGGTAATTTCATTCGCAGCATTCAACGCGGTCGTCGCCGCCTGCCCTTGCTCAAACGCGTCCATCGCCAGTTTCAGGCACGGATAACGCTGGTAATCAGGTGCGGAAAACGTCAACGCACTGAGTTGGCAAAAGTCGACAGGCTTAACGCCGGACGTCACACGTTCTGGCCATGCCATCGTATGAGCAATTGGTGTACGCATATCAGGTTCCCCCAACTGCGCCAGAACGCTACCATCCTGATAACGAACCATCGAATGAATAACCGACTGCGGGTGGATCAGCACTTCCATCTGGCTTGCGCTGGCATTAAATAGCCAACGCGCTTCAATGTATTCCAGACCTTTATTCATCATAGTGGCGGAATCGACAGAGATTTTTCGTCCCATCGACCAATTCGGATGACGACATGCCTGATCGGGGGTCATAGAAACCAGATCGGACAATGGCGTTTCACGGAAAGGGCCACCAGACCCGGTAAGCAGAACTGACATAACGCCGTTTTGCTCAAGGTCAGCGTATCCCAGATTGTGTTGGATAGGTTGCGGTAAACTCTGAAAAATCGCGTTATGTTCGCTATCTACCGGCAAAAGCTGCGCTTTGTGGCGTTTCACGTCGTCCATAAACAAACGCCCACAGGTCACCAGAGACTCTTTATTCGCCAGTAAAATGCTTTTGCTCGCACGAATTGCCGCCAGCGTCGGCAGCAGGCCCGCCGCGCCAACAATCGCCGCCATCACCTGATCAACATCATCCAGCGCAGCCATATCACAGGCAGCCTGCTGACCGCTCATGACCTCAGTGCGGCTGCCCTGCTCCAGCAGAGCTGCTTTTACCAACGCAGCGCTTTTTTCATCGTCCATTACCGCATAGCGAGGAGAAAACTCCAGGCACTGCTCTACCATGCGGGCGACATTTTTACCCGCCACCAACGCAGCAACACGAAATTTTTCCGGGTTATGGCGTACTACATCCAGCGTACTGCAACCAATGGAACCGGTTGATCCCAGGATGGTTAATTGCTTCATGAGACATCCAGAAGAATTTTACCCTTTAAGGTATATAGACAGAAAAAAGCAAAACGCCGCCATCCAGCCTTCTCAGGCCTTCTAAGCGGCGTTTTTAGCGTACAGGCGAATCAGAACTGCATCAGTTCCGTTTCTTTCTCTGCCAGCGCCGCATCAACTTTCTTGATAGCTGCGTCAGTCAGTTTCTGCACGTCGTCCTGAGAACGGCGATCGTCATCTTCGCTGATCTCTTTTTCTTTCAACAGCGCTTTCACTTTGTCGTTGGCATCGCGACGAACGTTACGTACGGCAACGCGCGCGCCTTCTGCTTCGCCACGCACGATCTTGGTCAGATCTTTACGACGTTCTTCAGTCAGCGGCGGCAGCGGAACGCGGATGTCGGAACCGGCAGAGCTTGGATTCAGACCGAGGTCGGAAGCCATAATTGCTTTCTCAACGGCTGGACCCATAGAACGGTCGAACACGTTGATTTTCAGGGTACGGGAATCTTCAACCGTTACGCTTGCCAGCTGGCGCAGCGGGGTCGGCGTGCCGTAATATTCCACGACAATACCATCCAGCAGGCTAGGAGAAGCACGGCCCGTGCGAATTTTGCTGATTTGGTTTTTGAACGCTTCGACGCATTTTTCCATGCGTACTTCAGCATCTTTTCTGATATCGTTGATCACGTTACGAATCCTTGAAAGCTTGTTTCAGTCAGACCATACCCACCACGTAAGATGTGACAAGTATAGTCTTGATTAATTTTGAGGGACGTATCCCGCGACATTAAAGCGGAATATTACCTGCATTTAGCCGCAACGGGAATTATTCCGTGATTAACGTGCCTTCTTTTTCACCCATAACAACGCGGCGCAGTGCACCCGGTTTGTTCATGTTAAAGACACGAATCGGTAATTTGTGGTCACGAGCCAGCGTGAACGCCGCCAGATCCATCACTTTAAGCTCTTTATCTAGTACTTCAGCATAGGTCAACTGTTCGTACATGGTCGCGGTTGGATCTTTAGCCGGGTCAGCAGTAAATACGCCATCGACTTTGGTGGCTTTCAGTACAACATCCGCTTCAATTTCAATACCGCGCAGGCAGGCCGCAGAGTCGGTAGTAAAGAACGGATTGCCAGTACCCGCAGACAAAATAACAACGCGGTTGTTACGCAGCAGGCTGATCGCTTCCGCCCAGCTGTAGTTATCACACACGCCGTTCAGAGGAATTGCGGACATCAAGCGAGCGTTCACATAGGCGCGGTGAAGCGCATCGCGCATCGCCAGACCGTTCATGACGGTGGCTAACATGCCCATGTGGTCGCCCACAACACGGTTCATCCCTGCTTTCGCCAGACCAGCGCCACGGAACAGGTTACCACCACCAATCACTACGCCAACCTGGATACCCAGCTCAACCAGCTCTTTGATTTCCTGAGCCATACGGTCAAGGATGCTTGCATCAATACCGAAGCCTTCTGAACCTTGCAGGGCTTCGCCACTTAACTTAAGCAGAATACGTTTGTAGACGGGTTTTGCATTGGTAGCCATGTTTCTTTCCTGAGACTGTCAACGAATGAGATGAGTTAATTCCGGCGACATTGTATGTCGCTTTTCAGCATGACCACTATAGCGGTTCGCTGAATTTACAAGCCAGACACAAAAAGAAGCCGCCCTCAGGCGGCTCCTTTAAAAATTAAGACTGCTTGGACATCGCAGCAACTTCTGCTGCAAAGTCAGTCTCAACTTTCTCGATACCTTCACCCACTTCAAAGCGGATGAAGCCTGTTACGTCAGCGTTGTGCTCTTTCAGCAGCTGACCAACAGATTTGCTCGGATCCATAACGAAAGGCTGGCCAGTCAGAGAAACTTCGCCGGTGAATTTCTTCATGCGGCCTTCAACCATTTTCTCTGCGATTTCTTTCGGCTTACCAGACTGCATCGCGATGTCCAGCTGAACCTGGTATTCTTTCTCTACTACTTCAGCAGAAACGTCTTCCGGCTTAACGAATTCTGGTTTGCTTGCAGCAACGTGCATTGCCAGCTGTTTAACCAGCTCTTCGTCAGCGCCAGTTGCAGCAACCAGAACACCGATACGAGCACCGTGCTGGTAGTTACCCAGAACTTCGCCTTCCAGGGAAGCAACACGACGGATGTTGATGTTCTCACCGATTTTAGCAACCAGAGCAACACGTTCTTCTTCGAACTGTGCTTTCAGAACTTCAACGTCAGTGATTTTGCCAGCAACGGCAGCGTCCAGTACTTTGTCAGCAAATGCCTGGAAACCAGCATCTTTAGCAACGAAGTCAGTCTGGCAGTTAACTTCCAGAATGAAAGCGATGTTGCCGTCGATTTTGGTTTTGATTACGCCGTCAGCAGCAACGTTGCCTGCTTTTTTCGCCGCTTTGATTGCGCCAGACTTACGCATGTTTTCGATTGCCAGCTCGATGTCGCCATTAGCTTCAGTCAGTGCTTTTTTGCAATCCATCATGCCTGCGCCAGTACGCTCACGCAGCTCTTTTACCAGGGATGCGGTAATTTCAGCCATTCTAAAATCCTCGGAAGATTTGATCTGCCCGGCATGAAACCGCACAGATTTAAAAGTGAAAAAGGGGCCTAAAGGGCCCCTAACCAAACATGATACTACCTGGTTTATAAGGGCTCTTCCCCTTCATATTCCGAGCCGCAGGTGCGTTGCCTTCGCTCGCTCATCCCAGTCACTTACTTATGTAAGCTCCCGGGAATTCTCGAGCTTGCCGCCTTCCTGCAACTCGAACTATCTCAGGGAAGTTATCAAGCCTTATTATTCAGCTTCTACGAAGCTTTCTTCCGCCTGGGAAGCCAGATCCTGAGAACGGCCTTCACGAACGGTAGTAGCTACAGCGCCCAGGTACAGGGTCACAGCACGGATTGCGTCGTCGTTACCCGGGATAACGAAATCAACACCGTCCGGATCAGAGTTGGTATCAACGATAGCAAATACTGGGATACCCAGGTTGTTTGCTTCTTTAATAGCAATGTGCTCGTGGTCAGCATCGATTACGAACAGAGCGTCCGGCAGACCGCCCATGTCTTTGATACCGCCCAGGCTGTTTTCCAGTTTCTCAAGCTCACGAGTACGCATCAGCGCTTCTTTCTTGGTCAGCTTTTCGAAAGTACCGTCCTGAGACTGAGTTTCCAGATCTTTCAGACGTTTGATGGACTGACGAACGGTTTTCCAGTTAGTCAGCATGCCGCCCAACCAGCGATGGTTCACGAAGAACTGGTCGCAGTTGTTAGCAGCTTCTTTCACCGCTTCGCTTGCAGCGCGTTTAGTACCAACGAAAAGGATTTTACCTTTACGAGCAGAGATCTTGTTCAGTTCAGCCAGAGCTTCGTTGAACATCGGTACAGTTTTCTCAAGGTTGATGATGTGAACTTTGTTACGCGCACCGAAGATGAACGGCTTCATTTTCGGGTTCCAGTAACGGGTCTGGTGACCAAAGTGAACACCAGCCTTGAGCATGTCGCGCATGGAAACAGTTGCCATGATTAAAACCTCTATATATAAAAGTTGGGGTTAAGCCTCCACGCATCCCATATTACCGACCCCAAAGGGCACCCCGGAATATGTGCCGATACGTGTGTGTTGTTACACAAAGTGAGATTTGTCGCTCCCGTCCATCGTGTGTAGTCTTCGAATGGATCGGAAGTCCGGCGCGCTTTATACCACAAATACGCCACCGACACCAATAATTGTTGGCGGTCTGTGCTGTATTGAACAATGAATTTCGTGTTACAGACAGGCGGCAAATTTTTGAATCCCCGGGAACTTACGACCAGTAAGTGACCGGGGTGAAAAAATGTAGCCAACGCATCTGTGGCACGAAAGGCGAAGTTCAGAATGATTCTCAATTTGGCAGCATGTATGCGGGACTGATACCATTGACAGCACTTACACAATTATTGTCGAAATAATCGACACTGATGGACAGAATTCATGGCTATCTCAATCAAGACCCCTGAAGAAATCGAAAAAATGCGCGTCGCTGGCCGCCTGGCCGCTGATGTTCTGGAAATGATCGAACCGTTTGTTAAACCGGGCGTCAGCACCGGCGAGCTGGATCGCATCTGTAATGACTACATCGTGAACGAGCAGCAGGCCATTTCCGCCTGCCTTGGCTATCACGGTTATCCGAAATCCGTGTGCATCTCTATTAATGAGGTGGTGTGCCACGGGATCCCGGACGACGCCAAGCTCCTGAAAGACGGCGATATCGTCAACATCGACGTTACCGTGATTAAAGATGAGTACCACGGTGACACCTCGAAAATGTTCATCGTCGGCAAACCAACTATTCTGGGCGAGCGTCTGTGCCGCGTCACGCAGGAAAGCCTGTACCTGGCGCTGCGGATGGTAAAACCGGGTATTCGCCTGCGCTCGCTGGGCGCTGCGATTCAGAAATACGCGGAAGGCGAAGGTTTCTCTGTGGTCCGCGAATACTGCGGTCACGGCATTGGTCGCGGCTTCCATGAGGAGCCGCAGGTTCTGCACTACGATGCAGACGACGGCGGTGTGGTTCTGCAACCGGGTATGACCTTCACCGTAGAACCCATGCTGAATGCTGGTGATTACCGCATCCGCACCATGAAAGACGGCTGGACGGTGAAAACCAAAGACCGGAGCTTGTCTGCTCAGTACGAGCATACTATTGTGGTGACGGAAAATGGCTGTGAAATTCTGACGCTGCGCAAGGATGACACCATCCCGGCGATTATTACGCACGACAAATAACTTATTGCCTGATGGCGCTGTCGCTTATCAGGCCTACAAATGGCACTCTCCCGTAGGCCGGATAAGCGCAAGCGTCATCCGGCTTTTTAATGGGTGGTAACAATGAATACTCTTCCTGAACAGCACGCAAATACGGCCCTCCCCACCCTGCCAGGCCAACCGCAAAACCCCGGCACATGGCCGCAGCACGATCTCAACTGCCCCGGAATTAAAGCGCATATCGACACGTTCCAGCTCTGGTTAGGTGACGCGTTTGACAGTGGAATTTCTGCAGAACAGCTCATTGAGGCCCGCACCGAATTTATTGACCAACTGTTACAGCGTTTATGGATAGAAGCTGGGTTCGGCCAAATTGCCGACCTGGCGCTGGTTGCCGTTGGCGGTTACGGGCGCGGCGAACTGCATCCGCTTTCCGACATCGACCTGCTGATCCTCAGTCGTAAAAAGCTACCTGACGCGCAGGCCGAAAAAGTCGGCGAACTGTTAACGCTGCTCTGGGACGTAAGGCTGGAAGTGGGGCACAGCGTGCGTACGCTGGAAGAGTGTCTGCTGGAAGGATTGTCAGATTTAACCGTCGCCACCAACCTGATTGAAACACGCCTGCTGATTGGCGACGTGGCGCTGTTTCTTGAGCTACAAAAACATATTTTTAGCGAAGGTTTCTGGCCTTCCGATAAGTTTTACGCCGCCAAAGTGGAAGAACAAAATCAGCGCCACCAGCGCTATCACGGCACCAGCTACAACCTGGAGCCAGATATCAAAAGCAGTCCCGGCGGCCTGCGCGATATCCATACCCTGCAGTGGGTGGCCCGCCGCCATTTTGGCGCCACCTCGCTGGATGAAATGGTCGGTTTCGGCTTTTTGACGCTGGCAGAACGTGCCGAGCTCAATGAATGTTTGCATATCCTGTGGCGCATACGTTTTGCCCTGCATCTGGTCGTTAGTCGTTACGACAATCGTCTGCTGTTTGACCGTCAGCTCAGCGTGGCGCAACGCCTGAACTACGGCGGCGAAGGCAACGAGCCTATCGAGCGGATGATGAAAGACTATTTCCGCGTTACCCGACGGGTCAGCGAGCTGAACCACATGCTGTTGCAGCTATTCGACGAGGCGATCCTCGCCATGCCCGCCGACGAAAAGCCGCGTCCGATTGATGACGACTTTCAACTACGCGGCACATTGATCGATCTGCGCAACGACGACCTGTTTATCCGCAAACCCGAAGCGATACTGCGGATGTTTTACATCATGGTGCGCAACAGCGCGATCAGCGGGATTTACTCCACCACGCTGCGCCATCTGCGCCATGCCCGCCGTCATTTAACCCAGCCGCTATGCTACATCCCGGAAGCGCGTTCGCTGTTTCTCAGTATGTTGCGCCATCCAGGCGCGGTGAGTCGCGGCCTGCTGCCAATGCATCGCCACAGCGTGTTGTGGGCTTATATGCCGCAATGGTCGCATATTGTCGGCCAAATGCAGTTTGACCTGTTTCATGCCTATACGGTGGATGAGCACACCATCCGCGTAATGCTCAAGCTGGAAAGTTTTGCCAATGAAGAAACCCGCCAGCGCCATCCGCTGTGTGTGGATCTGTGGCCGCGTCTGCGACAGCCGGAGCTGATTCTGATTGCCGCGCTGTTCCACGATATCGCCAAAGGTCGCGGCGGCGATCACTCGGTTCTCGGCGCTCAGGACGTGCTCAAATTCGCCGAACTGCACGGTCTGAACTCCCGCGAAACGCAGTTGATCGCATGGCTGGTGCGCCAGCATTTACTGATGTCGGTTACCGCTCAGCGTCGCGATATTCAGGATCCCGAAGTGATCAAGCAATTCGCCGAAGAAGTGCAAACGGAACATCGTCTGCGCTTTCTGGTGTGCCTGACCGTCGCGGATATTTGCGCCACCAACGAAACGCTGTGGAATAGCTGGAAGCAAAGCCTGCTGCGTGAGCTGTATTTCGCCACGGAAAAACAGTTACGTCGTGGGATGCAAAACACGCCAGATATGCGTGAGCGCGTGCGCCATCATCAGCTTCAGGCGCTGGCGCTACTGCGCATGGACAACATCGATGAAGAAGCGCTGCACCACATCTGGTCACGCTGTCGCGCCAACTACTTCGTGCGTCACAGCCCAAATCAGCTGGCCTGGCATGCGCGTCATCTGCTGCAACACGATCTCAGCAAGCCGCTGATCCTGCTAAGCCCGCAGGCCACCCGCGGCGGGACGGAGATTTTCATCTGGAGCCCTGACCGCCCTTACCTGTTTGCCGCCGTTTGCGCCGAACTGGACCGGCGTAATCTTAGCGTCCACGACGCGCAGATCTTCACCACACGCGATGGGATGGCGATGGATACGTTCATCGTACTGGAACCGGACGGCAGTCCGCTGTCGTCAGACCGACACGAAGCGATCCGTTTTGGACTGGAACAGGCGATCACCCAGCGTAGCTGGCAGCCGCCGCAACCGCGTCGCCAGCCGGCAAAATTACGTCACTTTACCGTCGATACCGAGGTCACCTTTCTGCCGACCCATACCGACCGAAAATCATTCCTTGAGCTTATCGCTCTCGACCAGCCTGGGCTGCTGGCGCGGGTCGGGCAGATTTTTGCCGATCTGGGAATTTCGCTGCATGGCGCCCGAATTACAACTATTGGCGAGCGAGTAGAAGATTTATTCATAATCGCCACCGCCGACCGGCGCGCTCTTAATAATGAGCTACAGCAGGAAGTGCATCAACGGTTGACAGAGGCCCTCAATCCAAACGATAAAGGGTAATGTTTTTATTTATTATGGAAAGAGTTTAACAATGCAGCAGTTACAGAACGTTATTGAGTCCGCTTTCGAGCGCCGTGCCGACATTACTCCGGCAAATGTAGATACCGTAACCCGCGAAGCGGTGAATCAGGTTATTTCCTTACTGGATTCCGGTGCACTGCGCGTCGCAGAAAAGATTGAGGGTCAGTGGGTCACGCATCAGTGGCTGAAAAAGGCGGTCCTGCTCTCTTTCCGTATTAACGATAATCAGGTTATCGAGGGTGCGGAAAGCCGTTACTTCGATAAAGTGCCGATGAAATTCGCCAACTACGACGAAGCGCGCTTCCAGAAAGAAGGTTTCCGCGTGGTTCCGCCAGCTGCCGTGCGTCAGGGCGCGTTTATCGCCCGTAACACCGTGCTGATGCCGTCTTACGTGAACATCGGCGCTTATGTGGATGAAGGCACGATGGTTGATACCTGGGCGACCGTGGGTTCCTGCGCGCAAATCGGTAAAAACGTTCACCTGTCCGGCGGCGTTGGCATCGGCGGCGTACTGGAGCCGTTACAGGCTAACCCGACCATCATCGAAGACAACTGCTTCATCGGCGCACGTTCTGAAGTGGTTGAAGGCGTAATCGTCGAAGAAGGCTCTGTTATTTCTATGGGCGTATACCTGGGCCAGAGCACCAAAATCTATGACCGCGAAACCGGCGAAGTTTTCTACGGCCGCGTTCCGGCGGGCTCCGTGGTTGTCTCCGGCAACCTGCCGTCGAAAGATGGCAAGTACAGCCTGTACTGCGCGGTCATCGTGAAGAAAGTCGATGCCAAAACGCGCGGCAAAGTGGGAATCAACGAACTGTTACGCACCATCGACTAACAGCGATTTGAAAAAGCGGGCTTAGCCCGCTTTTTTTACATCTGCGAGTGGCATAAACAAGGCTTTTCGTTAATTATTCAATGGTTATAGTGAGCTTAAGGGTACCGCTATGTATGACAATCTGAAAAGTCTGGGCATTACTAATCCTGAAGAAATCGATCGTTACAGCCTGCGGCAAGAAGCCAACAACGATATCCTGAAAATCTATTTCCAGAAGGATAAAGGCGAGTTTTTTGCCAAGAGCGTGAAGTTCAAATATCCCCGTCAGCGTAAAACGGTTGTCGCCGATGGCGTCGGCCAGGGTTACAAAGAGGTGCAGGAGATCAGCCCCAACCTGCGCTACGTGATCGACGAACTGGATCAGATCTGCCAGCGCGATCGCAGCGAAGTCGATCTTAAACGCAAGATCCTCGATGATTTACGTCATCTGGAAAGCGTTGTGACCAATAAGATCAGCGAAATTGAAGCCGATCTGGAAAAACTAACGCGTAAATAACCGTGAGTGGATGTATTTGTAGGCCGGGTAAGGCGATGCCGCCACCCGGCATTTTGCCTGATAAGCGTGCCGCCATCAGGCAATTAATCAATGCTGCTCATCTAACTGCAACGCCACATACAACAGCAGTCGATCGTCAAAATTCCCCAGATCCAGCCCGGTCAGTTCTGAAATACGGTTCAGACGATACTCCAGCGTATTGCGGTGAATAAACAATGCTTTTGAGGTTGCCAGCGGCTGAACGTTATGCCGAAACCATGCCGCTAATGTCCGACGCAGCAAACCGTTGTTATCCATCGCTTTCAGCCTTGCCAGCGGGCGCGCCAGCTCATTGGCCTGCCAGCCGCCGCGCAGACTGTCCAGCAGTACCGGCAGCATCAAATCCTGATAGAAATAGCTACGGCTTTCCGGCATCCGCTGCTTGCCGACCATCATGGTGGTGCGCGCCGTACGATACGAACGGGCAATGCTGCCAGGCCCGGTAAAATAGTTGCCCAGCGACACGCGAAAACGCAGCTGTCCATTCTCTTTCATACGGGTAATAAGCTGCTCAACGCGCTTGCGATGATCTTCAGCGTCCCAGCGACCAAACTGATTGAGCGCCGGTTTCAACACTACCATCTCGGTCAGGGAAACAATCGCAATCAGATTATTACGTTCAGGCGTGGTCAACGCGTTCTGCAATTGCTGTAGCTCTGCCATCGCGCTGTCAACGCCAAGCTGGCCGCTGTCGACCTCCACCACCGCTACCACGCGCGGCTGGTTCAAATCAATGCCCAGTCGCTGGGCCCATTCCATCAGCGCCGGAGTATTCTCCTCCGCCTGAATCAGGTTCATCACCAGCTCTTCACGCAGACGGCTATCCTGCGCTAACAGATGCATCAGACGCGACTGTTCCAGCATCATTTCGGCGGTCATGCACACCAGTTCGCCATACTTGCGCAGATGTTCCGGTTCGCCGGTAAGGCCGATAACGCCAACAATTTCGCCTTCCAGACGCAGCGGCAGGTTTATCCCCTGACGCACACCGTGCAGATGCCGGGCTACCGCATCGTCAATATCGACCACCCGACCTTGCGACAGCACCAGCAGCGCCCCTTCGTGCAATTCACCAATACGCTCGCGATCGCCGCTGCCGATTATCCGCCCACGGGCATCCATTACGTTGATATTGGTATCGATGATGCGCATGGTGCGCGCAACGATATCCTGCGCCATTTTGGTATCAAGATGCCAGCCAGCCATAAATCCCTCCTGTGAGCAGAGCTCAAGCATAGGGAAGATAATAAGCGCCGACATTGTGCAAATGCACAAAGCAGAAGGGAGAAGTATGGAGTTGTGGCAAATATCACAAAAAGAAACCCCTTCCTGTGCAGGAAGGGGTTGAGGGAGATTACTGCATCAACAGATAGATGGAGCTGTCACCACGCTGAATGTTCAGCGCCAGCACAGCCGGTTTGCTGTCGAGGATTTTGCGCAGTTCGGCGATGTTTTTCACCGGCTGCTGGTTAGCACCGATAATCACGTCACCTTTCTTCAGGCCAATCTGTGCAGCCGGAGTATTCGGTTTCACGTCGCTGACTACGACCCCTTTATCCTGGCCTTTGTTGCTCATATCGGCACCTTCAATGCCTTTGAAGATAGAGCTGGAATCAACCTGAGTCTGGCTGCTCTGCTGCAGTTCCAGATTCACGGTGACCGGCTTACCGTCGCGCAGCAGGCCAAGGTTAATTTTGCTGCCTACCGGCATCGTACCCACCTGCGCACGCAGGGCGGCGAAGCTGCTGATAGGTTTGCCATTCAGGGAGGTAATCACATCCCCGGCTTTAATACCGGCTTTCGCTGCGGAGGAGTTCGGCATTACCTGGCTGACGAATGCGCCGCGCTGAGCGTCAACTTTCATCGCTTTCGCCAGCTCAGAGCTCAGTTCGGTCCCCATAATACCCAGCTCACCGCGTTTAACCTGACCAAACTCAACCATCTGCGAAGTCAGGTTTTTCACCATGTTGCTTGGGATTGCAAAACCGATACCGATGTTACCGCCGTCCGGCGCGAGGATCGCAGTGTTAATGCCGATCAGCTCACCGTTCAGGTTGACCAGCGCGCCACCGGAGTTACCACGGTTGATCGCAGCATCCGTCTGAATAAAGTTTTCATAGTTCTCCGCGTTCAGGCCGCTACGACCCAGCGCAGAAACGATGCCGGAGGTCACGGTCTCACCGAGGCCAAACGGGTTACCGATTGCTACGGTGTAATCACCCACGCGCAGCGCGTCGGAATCTGCCAGCTTAATCGCCGTCAGATTTTTCGGATCCTGAATTTGGATCAGCGCGATATCGGAGCGCGGATCTTTGCCCACGATCTTCGCGTCAAATTTACGGCCATCGCTCAGTTGAACCTTAATCACCGTAGCGTTATCCACCACGTGGTTGTTGGTTACGACATACCCTTTCGCGGCATCAATAATTACACCAGAACCCAGCGCCATAAATTTCTGCTGCTGGCCGCCGCCGTTACCAGCGCCCGGCGCGCCGCCCTGACAGAACGGTGAACTCTGGAACGGAGAACCGTCCTGGCAGAACGGTGAGTTATCACCAAAGAACTGCTGGAAATTACGCGGCATACGCGGCGTATTTACCGTCGTGCTCCCCTCGACGTTAATACTTACCACCGATGGCATCACTTTTTCGAGCATCGGGGCCAGGCTTGGCATCTGTTGGGCGGTCATTGCTGAAGACGACGTCTCAGCCGCTGTGGCAGACAGGGGGGACAACGCCAAACCTAAACTCAGAGCCAGTGCACTCATTGCTAATGTGGTTTTTTTCATGTGTTTCGTTCTCGATTAACAGATAACGCAAAATTGCTGTATACGTCAGAGTCGTTTTATAGCGCTAAGTTCCAGAATTGAGTTTAAGGAAAAAGTAAAATTTTATTGGCCGTCTTTACAAATGAGTATTTATTGTTCTACGGCCATCAAGCGACGATATTCATCCCATGCATACAAATCTGTCATCCCGCTGATATAATCCTGAATCAGCCGACAGCGATAATAATATTCCAGAACAGGAAACTCGGCGCAACCCGTTGATATTTTACTAACCGCCTCAACATAAGCAAGACGATGGCGAGTTGACAACTTCTGAAATAATCGGGATTCGATAGGAAAACGTTTTACTCTTTCATTGTCGACCAGTTCAGTAAAATCTGGCTGGGACATTTTTAATAAAGGCTGATAGATTTCCAACAATCCGGTGATCACCCGATAGCCCTGCAATTCCAGCTGCTCTACGTCAGGATGACTAAAGACATGTTTTACCGCCACATTTTTATAGACACCCAGCAACTGGCTAAAGCTACTGGCATCTTCCAACAGCGCGTGATTAAAGCTGCCGGCAAATATCTGCGGTAAGTTATCAATAAACCGCTGGGCCGCATACGGCACCAGTTTATTCAGCGTATTAACGCGTAAATACATAAAGAACTGATCTTCGGTGCTCCGGCTTAATGTATTTGAACGTGACTTCTCCCAGGCGTTCTCAACAACCTGACTAAACAGAGAGCCTTTTTCGTGATGCCCCCACGCCTCGTGCAGATGGTGATAAAGTTGCTCGACGCTAAAGATTCTTTTCTCAACGGCATCTTCCAGGTCGGCCACGCAATATGAGATATCATCGGCAGCTTCCATAATCCAGGTTAATGGAAAACGACTGTAAGGTGCTAATGATAATTCTTTACGTAATCGCTCAATATACGGTTCCTCGGAAAGGTAATAGCCCGGCTTCTTCATTAAATAGTTATGCGTCGCGGGCGTATCGCCTCGCCACCACGCCGGACGGGTATATTTTAAAATACCGCCGACCTGCGCCCAGGTAAGATTCATACGCATCAAAGTATGCACCAGACGAATACCCTGCGCATTGCCTTCAAAATGGCACAGGTCCTGGCGCACCTTACGGCGAATATCATTCAGCGACTCTTCACCTTCGCGCAAACGCAACGCCGCTACCAGGCAGCGGTCATCGCTAAGCGGCTGACTTTCCGCGTCGGCCGGATACAGTCGCTGGCGGAACCAGTCATTAATCGCCGCTTCGCCAAAATGACCAAACGGCGGATTACCGATGTCATGCATCAGACACGACATTTCGACAATACTCTCAAACGGTCCCGTCAGTTCATCCAGACCATACAGCTCCAGCAGCTTTAGCTCTTTCAGCCGGCTGAGGATCTCTTTCGCGATATAGCGCCCAACCTGCTGCACTTCCATCGAGTGCGTCAGGCGCGTACGCACCGCCGCGTTACGCTCCAGCGGAAAGACCTGGGTTTTTTGTTGCAGTCGGCGAATTGCCGGAGAATTGATAATACGTCCACGATCGCTTTCAAAAATTCGCAGGATCTCATGCTCCGTCTTCACGCCCTGCGGCGAACGGTAACGGCGATGCCAGTTTATTTTTTTTCGGAAATCGATCTGTACCATATCCTCTCCCGCCTGAGAAATGCGCTACCCCTTAAGCGCATGATAGACTATGCCCTCAAATCTGGCTTATCGCGAGTAAATCTATGAAAATCGGCATCATTGGTGCAATGGAAGAAGAAGTTACGCTGCTGCGTGACAAAATCGAAAACCGTCAGACCATCACTCTCGGCGGTTGTGAAATTTACACCGGCCAACTGAACGGTACAGAGGTTGCGCTACTGAAATCAGGTATCGGTAAAGTGGCTGCAGCGCTGGGCGCTACGCTGCTGCTTGAACGCTGCAAGCCGGACGCCATTATTAACACCGGTTCAGCGGGCGGCCTGGCCTCAACGCTGAAAGTCGGCGATATCGTGGTTTCTGACGAAGCGCGCTATCACGATGCTGACGTTACCGCCTTTGGCTATGAATTTGGCCAACTCCCGGGCTGCCCGGCTGGTTTTAAAGCCGACCCGGCGCTGATTGCTGCAGCAGAATCCTGCATTGCAGAACTTAATCTGAACGCCGTTCGCGGTCTTATCGTCAGCGGCGATGCCTTTATTAATGGCTCTGTGGGCCTGGCTAAAATCAAGCATAACTTCCCGCAGGCGATCGCCGTTGAGATGGAAGCGACCGCAATTGCGCACGTTTGCCACAACTTTAATGTGCCGTTCGTCGTGGTTCGCGCCATCTCTGACGTCGCCGATCAGCAGTCCCATCTCAGCTTTGACGAGTTCCTGGTCGTTGCCGCGAAACAGTCAAGCCTGATGGTTGAAACGCTGGTACAGAAACTGGCGCATGGCTAAATTACTCTCCAGGGCGCTGGTCGCCCTGCTTTTCACTCTCCCGGCGTTCCTTTACGCCGCACCGCGCGTTGTGACGCTTTCTCCTGCCAATACTGAACTCGCTTTTGCCGCTGGCATTACCCCCGTAGGCGTCAGTAGCTATTCAAATTACCCGCCAGAGGCCAAAAATATCGAGGAGGTCTCCACCTGGCAAGGCATGAATCTGGAACGCATTGTGGCGCTCAAACCGGATTTAGTCATCGCCTGGCGCGGGGGAAATGCAGAGCGGCAGGTGAATCAACTGACCGCCCTGGGAATTAAGGTCATCTGGGTAGACGCCGTTACCATCGAGCAGGTTGCCGATGCGCTCCGCCAGTTGGCGGCATGGAGCCCTAAGCCTGAGCAAGCCAAACAGGCGGCGCAAACCCTGCTTGATGACTATGCTTTACTTAAATCTCGATATGCCAACAAACCGAAAAAACGCGTGTTTCTCCAGTTTGGCGCTAATCCTCTGTTTACCAGTGGAAAAGGCTCCATTCAGCACGAGGTTCTTGAGGTATGCGGCGGAGAAAACATCTTTGCCGGCAGTCGAGTTCCCTGGCCGCAGGTTAGCCGTGAGCAGGTCCTGGCACGAGCGCCCCAGGCGATTGTTGCAACCGGAGGCCCGGGCGAAACTCTGAAAATTGAGCAATACTGGGGAAACCAGCTAAAAATACCCATTATTACACTTAATAGTGACTGGTTCGAACGCGCGAGCCCGCGTATTATCCTCGCCGCAAAACAACTCTGTAATGCGCTTTCACAGATAAATTAGCGCCTGCCCCCACCAGGTCTGTTGTGAGGATTTAAAAATGCTCGTCTATTGGCTGGATATTGTCGGCACCGCGGTATTTGCTATCTCTGGCGTCTTACTGGCCGGAAAATTACGTATGGATCCGTTTGGCGTTCTGGTCCTCGGCGTGGTTACCGCGGTTGGCGGCGGTACGATCCGCGATATGGCATTGGATCACGGACCGGTTTTTTGGGTTAAGGATCCGACCGATCTGGTTGTGGCGATGATCACCAGCATGCTGACAATCCTGCTGGTACGTCAGCCACGACGCTTACCGAAGTGGATCCTTCCGGTGCTGGATGCCGTGGGCCTGGCGGTGTTCGTAGGGATTGGCGTCAATAAAGCATTTCTTGCAGGGACGGGACCGCTAGTGGCGATTTGTATGGGGGTGATTACCGGCGTTGGCGGCGGGATCATTCGCGACGTGTTAGCGCGTGAAGTCCCAATGATTCTGCGCACCGAAATCTACGCCACGGCGTGTATTATCGGCGGCATCGTGCATGCGACAGCGTTTTATACCTTTAATGTATCGCTGGAAAACGCCAGTATGATGGGGATGATCGTTACCCTGCTGATTCGGCTTGCCGCCATTCGCTGGCATTTGAAATTGCCGACGTTTGCGCTGGATGATAACGGACGTTGATGTGACGATACAGAACATGTAGGCCGGATAAGGCGTTTACGCCGCCATCCGGCACATTGCCCGGTGGCGCTACGCTTACCGGGCCTACACCATCAGACCATCGGTATTACAGACAGCAATCAGATGCTGAAAGAAGAGCCACACCCGCAGGTGCTTTTCGCATTCGGGTTAGTCACAACGAAGCGGGAACCTTCCAGACCTTCGGTATAGTCAACCGCGCCGCCCACCAGATATTGCAGGCTCATCGGATCAACTACCAGACCAACACCTTGTTTCTCAATGGTCATATCACCATCGTTCACCTGATCATCAAAGGTGAAACCATACTGGAAACCGCTGCAACCACCGCCGGTGATATACACGCGTAATTTCAGATTCGGGTTATCTTCGTCAGCGATCAGGCTTTTTACTTTATTGGCTGCTGCTTCTGTAAATTGCAGTGGCAGCGCTACGTCATCACTCATATTTTGCTCCAAACGACATTGGCAATTGGGCAAATTATAACCCAATGGTTAAGGCCATTATCTAATACCCTGGTATTTCGTTCAAGTATTCTCGCCAGCGGCAGTACCCTGACTTTTTGCCGCCTGCTCCGCTTCCTGTTTTGCCAGCGTGCGGGCAAGGATAGTCGAGTATAGCGGCTTTCCGCCCATAAATTGGGCTAATAGTGTTGCGCCAAGACAGGTAATAATCATTGGCAAAATGAGCTGATAGTTATCGGTCATCTCCAGCACCAGCACAATACCGGTTAACGGCGCACGCACCGAAGCCGCTAACAAAGCCCCCATTCCGGCAATGGCAAAGGTTCCGGCCTCCAGATGATACTGCGGAAAAGAAGCTGCCGCAGCCATACCGAACGCGGTGCCAAGCAACGTGCCCAACGCCAGCATCGGGGCAAAAATCCCACCGGGCGCGCCGGACGAGAAGCACAGCAGCGTGGTGACGACCCTGGTAATAAATATAAACAGCAGCAGACCAACGCTAAAATTGCCTGCCGCGGCGATAGGAATCAGGTTAAACCCGCCGCCTGCCGCTTCCGGTTGAATTAACCCGAGGATCCCGCACAGGCCGCCGATCGCGCCGCCCATCAGCACCCATTTTTTAATTTCACCACCGTGGAAGCGCTGGAACATATCCTGGGTACGCAACACCATGGTGTTAAACAATGGCCCGACACAGCCAAAAATAAGCCCGAGCACCAGATACAGCCACAGCGTATTTACCGGCGCATTGGAGAGCTTCCCAACTTCAATAATCGGCGCTTCGCCGTTGAACACGCGAAACACAATGCTCGACATAATAACGCCGGTAAACACGGCTTTGATCGAGACAAGGTTATAGCGAAACTGCGGGCGCATCTCTTCAATAATGAACAGGATCCCGGCCAGAGGCGCATTAAACGCCGCCGACAGCCCCGCAGCCGCACCCGTGGCCAGCAGGGTATGCCGCGCTTCGGCGCTGCGCATGCGGAAAATATCCAGCACCATGCGCCCAATATTGCCGCCAATCTGCACGGTCGGCCCTTCTCGCCCAAGCACCATCCCGGCCCCCAGCGTCCCCATACCGCCGATAAATTTCACCGGCAGAACGCGCCACCAGCGCACAGGCCGTAGCTCTTCCAGCGCGCCTTCAATCTCAGGGATCCCGGAACCTCCCGCTTCCGGCGCAAATTTACGCACCAGAAAATAGCCGACCATCGCCAGCAGTGCGGAGAGAATAAACGCCAGCGGCCACAGCAGAATGGCATGGTCCGCAACCTGAGCCAGCGCGCCAATACGGTGGTTCTGTACCCAGGTCACCGCTTTTTCAAATGCCACGCCAACCAGTCCCGTCACGGTACCGACAACTGCGGCCATCAACAGGATCGCCAACGGCGTTTTGTCTCGTTCCAGGAGTCGACGGATTTGATCCCTGCGGCGTAAACGCACAATTTGTTGTGCTTCAAAAGAGGGAGAGTCAGTCTTCATCAGATGATCATTAATTGGTAATACAAATACGGAATCGGCATTCTACTCGCACATTTCACGAAAATCCCCTGCAAATCGCATTGTTTCAATTGCGTAAAACTTTCATAACCTTCTCTGAATAACTAGAATAGCGGGCATTTACTTTTTCTACGAACCAGGACCCCATCCATGAGTAAGTCTGAAAATCTCTACAGCGCAGCACGCGAACTTATCCCTGGCGGCGTTAACTCCCCCGTTCGCGCCTTTACTGGCGTGGGTGGAACTCCGCTGTTTATCGAAAAAGCGGACGGCGCATATCTGTACGATGTTGATGGTAAAGCCTATGTCGATTACGTCGGTTCCTGGGGACCGATGGTACTGGGCCATAACCACCCGGCAATCCGTAATGCGGTGATTGAAGCTGCGGAGCGCGGTTTAAGCTTCGGCGCGCCGACCGAGATGGAAGTAAAAATGGCGGCGCTGGTCACTGAACTCGTGCCAACCATGGACATGGTACGTATGGTGAACTCCGGTACGGAAGCGACGATGAGCGCAATCCGTCTGGCGCGCGGTTTCACCGGACGCGATAAGATCATCAAATTTGAAGGCTGCTATCACGGTCATGCCGACTGCCTGCTGGTCAAAGCCGGTTCCGGCGCATTAACGCTGGGCCAGCCTAACTCCCCGGGCGTTCCGGCCGACTTTGCGAAACACACCCTCACCTGCACCTACAACGATCTCTCTTCAGTACGTGAGGCATTTGAACAGTATCCACAAGAGATCGCCTGCATCATCGTTGAGCCGGTCGCGGGCAACATGAACTGCATCCCGCCGCTGCCGGAATTCCTGCCGGGCCTGCGTGCGCTATGCGATGAGTTTGGCGCGCTGTTGATCATCGATGAAGTCATGACCGGTTTCCGCGTAGCGCTGGCCGGTGCACAGGATTATTACGGCGTCGTTCCGGATCTGACCTGCCTGGGTAAAATCATCGGCGGCGGGATGCCCGTTGGCGCATTCGGCGGCCGCCGCGATGTGATGGACGCGCTGGCGCCGACCGGTCCGGTTTACCAGGCGGGTACGCTTTCCGGTAACCCAATAGCGATGGCAGCAGGTTTTGCCTGTCTGACCGAAGTGGCCCAACCGGGTATTCATGAAACGCTGAACGAACTGACGACGCGTCTGGCGGAAGGTCTGCTGGAAGCTGCCGAAGAAGCGAATATTCCGCTGGTAGTTAACCATGTGGGCGGAATGTTCGGGATTTTCTTCACCGATGCAGAAACCGTAACCTGCTATCAGGATGTGATGGCATGCGACGTTGAACGCTTCAAGCGTTTCTTCCACATGATGCTGGATGAAGGGATTTACCTGGCGCCTTCTGCTTTCGAAGCGGGCTTTATGTCCGTGGCGCACAGCGAAGACGATATCAATAACACCATCGACGCCGCGCGCCGGGTGTTTGCGAAACTGTAAAAGAGAACGTACAGAAACAACGTAGGCCGGGTAAGGCGAAGCCGCCACCCGGCTTTTTTATTGCCGGATGGCGACGCAAAGCGTCTTATCCGACCTACATGAAAAGAATCAGCCTCAGCGACTCTGTTTTCTCAGCAGATAGATAAAGTACGGCGCGCCGATAAACGTCGACAATAACCCCGCCGGGATCTGATACGGAAACAGCACCATTCTGCCGCACCAGTCAGCAAAGACCAGAAGTACGCCTCCCGCCAGCGCCGAAATCAGCATATGCGGCATCGCCCGACGAAAACCCATCATTCGGGCAATATGCGGAGCCATCAACCCGACAAAGCTCAACGGTCCAATGGTCATGGTTGCTGTCGCCGTCAACCCTGCAGCCAGGAGCAGTAACCCTACGCGCGACGGCGTGATTGCCATCCCCACCGCCCGCGCCGTATCACCGCCGAGCGGTAAAATCGTCAGCCAACGACGGCACAGCGGCGTCATCGCCAGCAGGATAACCATCACAATCCCGGTGCGCAGTACCTGTTCACCCGTCGCGTTATAGGTTGAGCCGGAGATCCAGGTCAGTACGCCCGCCATACGCGGATCGCCGCTGGCCTGCAGCATCATCAGCAACATTGTAAACGCCGTGCTGAGCGCCATCCCTGCCAGCAGCATACGGTGCGGCGAAAAACCACCGCGCCCGGCGGCAATCATAATGATAAGCAAGGTGGCCGCAGCCCCGAGACTCCCGGCAGGCATCAGCCAGCCAAAGGCATTTCCTGGGACCAGAAACAGCATCAGCACTACGCCAAATGCTGCACCGGAGCTAATGCCCAGCACTTCCGGGCTGGCCATTGGGTTGCCCGTCAGACGTTGAATAATACAGCCCGCTACCGCCAACATTACCCCGGCAATCAGCGCCGCCATAATACGTGGCCAGCGCCAGGGCATCAGCTCATCCAGCATCGCGCCGCTGGCCCATGTCCAGCCGTGCGCATCGCGGCCAAACGACAGCGCCACCACCAGGGTCAACAGCAAGAGCGCCCCACCCGCCAGCGTAAACATCAGCACATTCTGACGCTCAGCGGCGATGCGGTTGCTGGCATTCATATCCGGCGCGCTCATACTCCTAAGGCGCGGTAACAGCCACAGCAGTAATGGCGCGCCAATCAGCGCCGTCACCGATCCGGTGGAGACTTCCATCCATACGCGGGTCAGCCACAGAATGATTTGGTCGGAGAGCCAGAGGATCAACGCACCAATCAGCGGGGCCAGCATCAGACGCGCCAGCAGACGACGTGCACCAAGCATTTTCGCCAGCAGCGGCGCAAACAGGCCAATAAAGCCGATAATCCCCACGGCGTTCACCAGCAAGGCGCTGAGAACAATCGCCAGCGATAAAGCCGCCAGACGCGCCAGCGACAGCGCCAGACCAAGGTTACGCGCCACGCCGTCATCCAGTCCCATCAGCGTCATAGGCCGCAACAGCAACAGAGTCAGCATCACGCCACCCAGCAGTTGCGGCCACAGGCGCTGTACGCCGCTCCAGTCGGTTTGCGTTAGCGTACCGCTGCTCCATAAAAACATGCTTTGCAGCTGATCGTGATGGAAGATAACCATCAACTGGTTAATTGCCCCGCAGTACAGGCTGACCACCAGCCCGGCAAGGATTAACGTCACCGGGGAAAGACGCTTGCCCCAGGCTACGCCAAACACCAACGCCCCAACGACACATGCCCCCGCCAGCGCCGCAAATTGCGTGGTCAGCGCACCGGGAATAGCCCACAGCGTGGTAACCGTAATGCCCAACTGCGCACCGGTCGCCACGCCCAACGTGGTTGGCTCCGCCAGCGGGTTACGCAGCACCTGCTGAAACAATACGCCGACCAGCCCCAGCCCGGCACCGACCAGAAGCGAAATCGCCAGCCTCGGCAGCAGGCTATAGTGGAAAACCATCTGTTTAATGGCGTCGATATCCGGTGACCAGATAGCCTGTTGCCACTGGCTGCGCGGTAGCGCCACAGAGAAGTTAACCCAGGTCAGCCAGAGAGCAACAATAACCAGTATCAGCAACAATAACGCCGGATGGCGGCTTCGCCTTATCCGGCCTACAACGCGCGCAAACCGTAGGCCGGATAAGGCGCTTTTAGCGTCGCCATCCGGCATTTCAAATTTCCTGCTCACGCTTTGCCTCCCAGCGCATTATCCAGAATGCGCGCAAAATGCATTGCCGAGAGCGTTGCGCCATAGAACCAGACGGCCGGCACGCGCTGAAAACGTCCGCTACGGACAAACGGCATCGCTTGCCACAACGGCGTAGACATCAATGCAGCCATCTCTTTATCGTTGCCGTGGTCAAAACACAATACATCAACATCCTGAAAGGCAGCCAGACGGTCAATACTCACGGCAGTGCTGCCCCAAAAGTTTGTCTCTCCCTGCCAGGCGTTGGGGATCCCATAATCGTCCAGCACGTCCTGGAACAGGCTATTTGGGCCAAACACCAGCATATGTCGCGAATCAAGCAGGGAAGTGAGAAGTACAGGGCGCGCGCCGCGTTGAATGAAGCGCGGCTTCAGACTGGCGATAAAACGATCGTACTCGGCCAGATGGCGTTCAGCAGAGGCCTGCAGATTGAACAATTGCGCCATTTCCTGCAGCGATTGTCGCGCAACCGCCAGCGGTTTTTTGCCGTCGCTGAAGTTAAATCCCCGGCCAGGCGCAATACGCGCCAGCTTTTCGGGAGAAGGACCATAGCCTGCCGACCAGAGCAAAAACGAGGGTTTCATTTCGGTCAGCAGTTCGAGATTGGGTTCCGTGCGTAGCCCGACATCAATCACCGAGTCCGGCAGCGGGGGCTCATTGACCCACAGCTTGTAGTTAGGGATATCGGCAATGCCATACGGCGTAATACCCAGCGCCAGCAATAGCTCTACCGGCAGCCATTCCAGCGCCACAATGCGCTGTGGATCAACCGCCGCGGCGCGCGCCGTTTTCATCTGCCACAGCAGCGGCGACAGCGCCATCGCCGTAAGCAAGCGCCGACGGGTAATATGATGTAATTCAATCATTAATAGACAAAACTCACGGGTGCGGCACCGGCCGGATGCGGCAAAATGCCCATCGGGATACCGTAAATCTGTTCCAGAGTTTCACTGCGCATCAGTTCAGCAGGCGTCCCTTGCGCAATCATTTCTCCGCCGCGCAGCGCAACTAAGTAATCACAGTAGCGGGCCGCCATGTTGATATCATGCAGCACCGCAATCACCGTCAGCCCGCGCTGCTGGCTTAAGCGATGCACCAGCGCCAGTACGTCAACCTGATGGGCGATATCCAGCGCGGAAGTCGGTTCATCAAGCAGCAGACAGCGGCTGTCCTGCGCAACCAGCATGGCAATCCACGCGCGCTGGCGTTCACCACCGGACAGACTATCAACCAAACGGTGCGCCAGCGGTTTTAAGCCGACCAGCGAAATCGCTTCTTCTACTTTCTCTCTGTCGGCAACGCCAAAACGTCCCAGCGCCCCGTGCCACGGATAGCGGCCAATCGCCACCAGTTCGCGCACCGTCATCCCTTCGGCCTGCGGCAGCTGCTGCGGCAGATAGGCGACCTTGCGGGCAAACGCTTTACTGCTCCAGCTCTCCAGCGGCTGTTCGTCGAGCAGGATTTCACCTTCTGACGGCGGCTGATGACGTCCCAGCATTTTCAATAACGTCGATTTTCCGGAACCGTTGTGGCCGATAAGACCAGTCACTTTCCCCACAGGAAAAGTTAATGAGAGAGGATGCAAAAGCGTGCGGCCAGGCACACGAAAGGAGACATTACGCAACGCAAAAGTGGTGTCGGGATGGGATCTGTTTTCCTGCATAGCAGCCAACTTGTAAAACGGGCACGCAAAGCGTGCCCAAAAAGAAATTAGAAACGGAAGGTTGCGGTTGCAACGACCTGACGTTCTGCGCCCCAGAAGCAGCCATAGGTATTGAAGCAGCTGGCGACGTATTCACGGTCAAACAGGTTGTTCACATGCAGCGCCACGTTGGAGCCCGCCATGCCGACGCGCGCCAGATCGTAACGTACTAACGCATCCACCAGCGTATAGCTCCCCACTTTAAAGGAGTTTGCCGGATCGCCATAGCTGGAGCCAGTATAACGAACACCCGTACCCAACGTCAGCCCGGAAAGCGCGCCGTCATAAAGGGTGTAGTCCCCCCACAGTGATGCCATATGTTTTGGCACCTGAGCAGGCGTGTTGCCTTTGTAGGTGGTGTCGGTGGTGTATACCGCGTCGGTGTAGGTATAAGAACCCACTACGTTGACGCTGGCAGACAGCGCCGCTTTCGCTTCGATTTCCACACCGCGTGAGCGAATTTCACCGCCTTCAACTGACCAGAACGATCCATTCGGGTCGGCCATCAGGTTGTTGGTTTTGGTCAACTGGTAAACGGCACCAGTTAATACGATCGGACGATCGCTCGGCACGTACTTCACGCCCGCTTCGTACTGCTTACCTTTAGATGGCGCAAAGATATTACCGCTTTCCCCGACCTGAGAACTAGGTTCAAACGATTCGCTGTAGCTGAAATACGGGGTCACGCCGTTGTCGAACAGGTAGTTAACACCGCCACGCCAGGTGAACTGTCTGTCATCACGGGAATCCAGCACGCCAGAAACGCGGTTCAGGGAGTCCTGCTTTGCCCAGTCGTAACGGCCGCCCAGAGTGACCAGCACCTTATCCCACTGCATCTGATCCTGAGCGTACAGGCCCGTTTGTTCCTGTTTATTCAGAACGCGATAAGGTGCGCCTGGCCCATTATGCGCTCCAAAATCAAAGTCGCTACGGTCAAGGTTATAGATATCAGACGGCGCAACCGAACCAGCCCAACCGAACCAGGAGTTGATATCGTTACGCATACGCATATAGTCAACGCCGGTCAGCAGCGTGTGATCCAGGGAACCGGTAGCGAATTTGCTCTGTAACTGGGTATCAACAGAGAAATTCTGCAATTTTTCATTATCGTCAACATACTGACGAGTTAGCGTGTGATCCCAATCTGACTGAGGGATACTTTTACAAGGACTAGCGTTGAGTGCTGCCTGGTCTTTTGTATAGAGCGGATCGGAGCACATGCCGTAGCCATACACGCTATTCTGCGAAACCTTGTTTTGCGCATAACGCAGGTTCTGACGCACGGTAAAGGTGTCGTTAAATTCGTGATCGAAGCTGTAGCCCACCATCTTCTCGTTACGAGAATAGGTATTGTTGTTCGCACCTTCGTTGAAATCGGTAGGCAGACGCGAACCGTTTGGCAGCTTAGATACGGTCCCCTCTTTCGGCAACCAGCCGTAATAGCCGGTTTCCGGCTCGTTCTGGAAGTAGGAGAGGAAGGTGAAGTTTGTCTTATCATTCGGACGCCATGAGAACGATGGCGCGATGGCGTAGCGTTGTTCTTCCGCACCCTGCTGCTGCGCATTCGCGGAACGCGCCAGGCCGGTCAGGCGGTATGAGTACACGCCATCGTCATCCAGCGCGTCGCTGAAGTCGAAACCGGTCTGGAACAGGCTGTCGGTGCCCATTTTGAACTGAACTTCTTTCAGCGGCTCCGTCGTCGGACGCTTGCTGACCATGTTCAACAACCCGCCAGGGTTGCTCTTTCCGTAAAGAACGGAAACCGGACCGCGCATCACTTCAGCGCGTTCCAGCATATAGGGGTCGATTACCGCATCGTTATAGAAGTTACCCTGCATCTTCAGGCCATTCAGATAGTTATTCTGACTTTGGCCGTCGGCGGCAAATCCGCGAATAATCAGATAGTCATAGGTATTGGACGCACCACGCGTACCCACGGCAACGCCAGGGGTGTAGCTGAGCGCCTCTTTAACCGATTTCGGCTGATGCAACGCCATCTCTTCGGCGGTGACCACGGAAATAGACTGAGGAACTTTTTGAATCGGAGTATCGGTTTTGGTCGCCGTAGCAGACTGTCGTGCAGCGATGGTTGCCGCTGGCCCCCATGCGCTTTCCTGCGGAGCAGGTGCAGCAGTTACGGTGATGGTTTCTTCTTTCGGGTCAACCGCCGCCTGTGCATAGACAGACATGCCGCTAACCGCTGTGGCTACCACTACTGCGATTTTACGCAGCGATGAACTTGGCTGAGCAGTTTTAAGACGCGCCATTGGTATTTCTCTGATGAAAGTGAATGATAACGTAAACGAGAATTATTATTATAACGGCAGCATAATATTCGAAACTCTGGCGAGATAGCAAGCAATACGCGTCCCTACTAAAACTGAGGGGTTAAGAAATAACCAGATGAAAAGAAAGGGTTAATAAATTAGGCTGAAATGTTAGGGCTCAAAAAGAACCCCGTAGGGGTATCGCGTCTGCATAGATCCACATTAGCGGTAATACACCTCAAAGGTGGCTACCGCATCGACCTGGCCCCCCTTCACCGTTCCGGTTTTAGCGTATCGCGCTTTCAGCGGGATCGCCTCTGTTCCCTGCCCGGTCGCGCTTTCGATCCCCGTATATTCCTGATCAAAATTCAGCACATGATTGTCTTTGTCGAGGATCTGGATCCCGACGCCGCTGGCGGCCCCTTCTCCGCGGGCAATGTTCAGAATAGTGCCGTCGGTAACACCGGTTGAACCGGCGCTGGTAAACTTATAATCAATGTGCGTTCCGGCAGTACAATTGGCGACTTCAATTTTAAAGCTGTCATCGGTGAGCACGGATGAATATCCCTGAGATAACCCACCGGCTGTCACCGTATCCAGCAACACATTGATATTTTTGCTTTTCAGATTGCAGGTATTAGCAATCACATCAACCGTGGCAGGCGCAAAGCGTAATTTCGCTACGGTTAAACTTCCCATTTGATAATCGGCGTTAAATTTACTGGTATCCAGCGTGCCAGACTGGACCGTCCCGATAACCACTAACTGAACGCCAACATGATAAGTTGAATCGTAAGAGGACCAGTTGCCCGTCATGCCAATGTAATGCCAGGGGGTAATCAGGTTTTCATCGATAAACGTGGCGGTTTTATTTTCCGCGCGGGCGGCGCGAAACCCGATGCCCGGCACCGTGGTTTTATAAACGCCGCTTAACACTCCCGAGTAATCGGCGTCGGTTAATACCGTGTAACCTTCGCGAACCTGTACATCTGTATTACAGGTCAATCCGTGTGATTCTCCGACCGTTTCTCCGGAATAGACAATGGTTCCTACCGCGGCATCGGAGTCAATCACAATCTGCGCGGGCATGGTAAACGTAATCGTTGGATTCGCATTCGGATTGGTAAACGAGCAGTCCGCTCTGGCCTGCTGAAAACAGACGCTCATCAAGGCTAAAACCAACATCATGAAGAGCCTGGAAAATCCCTTTTTCCCTTTACTCATTGGTTAACTTTCCTGTTTGCTAAACAACATCCCTGGGTGCGTTCCCCAGTGGATTACCGGTAATAAACGGCAAACGTCGCCACCGCATCAACCTGACCCGCCTTCACGTTACCCGTTTTGATATAGCGCGCTTTAAGTGGAATGGTCACCGACTGATCCTGTGTCGTTTGCGCGACCGCCGTATAGTTGCGATCAAACTGCAGCACGTTGTCGTTACTGTCCATAATTTGAATGCCGACCCCGTCAGCAGCGTGATCGCCCGTAGCGATATTCAGGATATTGCCATCCGTGACGCCAGTCGAACCTGCAGTGGTGAACTGATAGTCAACCTGGATGCCCGCGCTGCAATTATTAAGCTGAATTTTAAAGCTGTCATCGGACACCGTTCTGGACACGCCATTAGCCAGTTCGCTGGCGACAATCGTAGAGAGCGGCGCCAGAACATTCTTTTCAACCAGGTTACAGCTGTTTGACTGAACGATTACGGTAGTCGGTGAAACTCTGATCCTCGCCACAGTAACGCCGTCGTAGATCCAGTCAGCACTTAACTGTGAAGTATCAATGTCCCCTGAGCTCACTTCTCCGGTCACGACAAACTGTGCCTCAGCGTGTGAGTCCATTGCATAAATACTCTTCGGTTCGGTTCGGGATGACCCAGTATGCATCGGTGTTACCAACGAGCCTGGCGTTATCGCCTGGATGTCTTTAACCCACGCCATGCGTACGCCAATCCCGGGAACGTTGGTCTGATAAACCCGGGACAATGGATTATCGGTACGCTCATCGCTGGCGGTTAAAAAGGTGTAGCCCGTCTTGATCTCTCCATCGCTGGTACATGAAACAGAAATCGCATCCCCTAATGACTCTTGCGAGTAGAGCACGGTTCCCGGTTCGGCATCGGCATTCACCACTAATGCTGGCAGCGTGATTACCGCAGTCGAAGGTTCCTTACCATTTAAAATTGAACAACTGGCGCTTGCCGTCTGATAGCACATCAACAATCCACCGCATACCACCACCTGACACCCGCGTTTTATCATCCTTTGCATATTGCCTCCTTTTATCAATGGCAGTTAAGCGTTGCGGTAAAAATACCCGGTTCCGGTTGTGCCGGAACCGTCACCTCCGCCGAGCAGCGCTGCTGCGCCGTATCGCCCCATTGCGCGGTCACACGCTGCGTCCCTTTTAACCCGGTGACATACACTTCACCGGCATCGCCTACGATTGACGTCGCGCCGTCCATACTCAGCACGGCCCCAAAAGGCACTACGCCCTGGCCATATTGCAACGTCAGCAAGGCGCGTTTACCTGCCCGCGCGGTAAAGTCAGCCGCCACCACCGCACCTTTAGTCGGAATCACGTCCAAAGACGCATCCTGAATATCTAAATCATCGCGCCCCTGGGTATTCACGGTGATAGTATTGCGCCGATAGTTGGTTAAGGTCGGCACAATGGCATTGCCCCAACGGTCGGTATACACCCCTTGTGAATTCTGGATTTTGACGTTATCGCCATCGGCGATATGCACCACTGCAAAAGCGTCCTGGATTGATTGTCCCAGCGTGATTCCCTGCGAGTGCGCGACCACGGATCCCTGCGCGCTATAGCCCCACTGCTTGCTGTCTTGCTGATAGCTGTAATTCGCGCTGAATTCCCCCACCGAGGCCCGATAGCGCGAGGAGAGATAGGCGCCGTAGCCCACGTTGTTATCAGTGTAGGTCTGCTGAAGGTTGTAATTTAAGTTGTTATTTTCCAGCAGCGTGCCGCTGACGCCCGCCTGGTGCGAGGTGTTACCTTTTTTCGAACTGGTCAGGTTGTAGGTGCCCCAGGAGTTCGCCAGCCAGCGCGAGAGCGGAACGTTAATCGAAATCGAAACCTGCTGGTCGTTATCGGTTGAAGGCGTTTTCGTCAGGCTGTAGTTCAGCGACCAGTTAACGCCCTGCCAGCTACTGCTGTAACCCAGGCTGACGCTGCGCTCATGGCCTTCCATTCCCCAGTAGTCCTGCTGATAGGCATTGGCATATACCGACCCCCAGCTATGTAACGACTGTGAAAGGTTTAGCTGTAAGCGGCTGCGGCGGTTAAAAGCATTGCGATAGCTGTAAATGCTGTCGTCATCATAGGTGTTATTGCGCTGATCGAGCGCCTCCTGAAAGGTATAAAACCCGGAGGTGGAATAACGATAGCTGGCCAGCGTGACCGTGGTATTGGTCAGCGGAAAATCTTTTGCGTACTGCGCGCGCCACGACTGGCCGTTCGCATCTGCGCGACCGTCGTCAAACGCGGTTCTCGCCGCCGTCAAATCCATCGACACGGAACCAAAATCGCGTAAATCGGCCCCGATGCCGACCAGCCCGGCATGATACATCGACGCGCCCTGCAGACCGCCGTAGGCGGTAATCCCGTAAGGTAAGCCGTAAATTGCCGTCGCCTGGCCGAATTCCGGTTCTTCGCCGTTATCCACATCGCGATATTTCCCTGCCGCCAGGCTGTACTTCAGCGCGCCTTCGCGCTGCATAATCGGCACCGAGGAGCTGGCCTGAATAAAGCTGCGCTCCGTACCGTCGGCCTCCGTGACGGTGACTTCCAGATCCGCCCCTGCCGTGACCTGGGTTAAATCACGGATTTCAAACGGGCCGGGCGAGACGTTGGTCTGGTAGATGGTGTAACCGTTTTGTTTGATGGTCACTTTGGCATCGCTGTTGGCGATGCCGCGCACCGCCGGGGCGAACCCCTGTAATCCGCTGGGCAGCATGCTGGTATCGGTCTCCAGCTTCACCCCGGTCATTTGCACGCTGTCGAACAGTTCGCCGTTGGTGTAGGTTTGCCCAAGCTGAAGCTGGCTGCGCAGGCGTTTGATATCACGCTCCAGCGTTGTGCTTATAGATTGCCAGCCGCTGTCATTCCCCCAGTTGCTGGAATTGCGCACCCGCCATGGGCCGATGTTCATACCCGAATTGAGACTGGCCCAGTTAGAAGCATTGTTGTCCCCATTCGACTGCTGATGCGAGCCCGAAACATAGTAGCTGGTCCACAGCGCCGGAATGCCATCGTCCCAGGAGGCAGGATTGCTTTCACCCGAAATTTGTTTGTCGCGGTAGATTTGCGGAATACGTAATTGCAGTACCTGAGTTTCCGGGCTGAAGTCATAGCGCGCATCAGCAATATAATCACTGATATCGCCCAGCAGCGTATCTTCATTAATATTATTTAATGCCGGGACGGTATCGACCTTGACGCCTAATTCACGCAGTTCCGCTTTGGTGAATTGCGGAATCAGTTTGCTGTTATCTTTTGAAAGGAGGTAATTTAAATTTCGTTTATCGATGCGATCCTGATCCCAGACAATGGACGTTAAATATCGCCCGGGAGATAATCCGTTATGGCGTAAATAGGCTTCAAGCGCGCCGGTATTCTCCAGCGGCGTCCCCGTTTCCAGCGCGTTGAGATTGAAATAATCGTCAGCGTAAACGGAACCACTCGCCGTTAATATCGCGAATGTCAGCGTATTGAGTGCAAAAAGCCGGACAGTACGATGAGAAGACATAAACGCCACCCGTAAGAAATCGATAGCTCATTTACAGCGACTGTTTCCGCTGTCCGGTTTCTGATCCGTAATCATTAATTGCGGTCCAGACAACGTTACCTTTTACTGCCGATGGCAACGGAAAATGCTGCTCAGCAAACGGCGCTACCATCATGGTTAATGCCGAGGGAGAGTTTTGCTCTGATGCTGCTTTAATCTCTGTTCCCGCGACTTTTAGCTGTCCAAAGGTGACATAGAATGGCGTAGGGTTTTTCACCACTAACTGATTTTGGCTACGGCTAAACTGCAATGACTGCCAGGCCGTTTTCGCCTCACTTTCTTTCAGCGAAGCCGGGCGATAGAACAGCTTTAATTTGGTCTTAATAGCAAATTGCAGCGTGTTGTTATCGCGTAATTCTTCCGGGATCGCAGAAACAGATTTTATATTCGCCATAAACAGCGACTCACGGTCCTGCGGCAAGGCCGTTTTATTACCGGTATAAACTACGTGCAGCAGCGTCTGGCGATTTTCATCCAGTTTATAAATCGGTGGGGTAATAATAAATGGCGCTTTACTGTCATCAATATTACTGACCCAACTATGCACCAGATAACGTTTATCATTATCTTTATTTTTTAATGTTACCTGTACTTCAGACTGGTTGGCAGGATAAATAATTCGCGTTCCGCCAACCACTACGCCAGCATGAGCAATATTAATGCCAGTAGCTAACACCAGGGCTAATGTGGTAATGAGTCGTTTCATTTTTCCATTCCATTGAAATACTGGCCCAGCCTGGGCCAGGTTGTATGACAATTAACGATAAATCAGGGTATAAGTCGCTTGCGCGGTATAATCACCGGTGGTCGGTACCGTGCTGCCAACCTGAATAACTTCAGCTTTATAATTGAACACTACGCTGTCGCCATTGGCTTTATTCAAAGACGCATCAGGATCTGAGCCATCAAATTTTACGTAATTACTGCTGCCTTCCGGCAACATACGCACGCCGAGGTTCGTCGCGGTTCCCGTCGGTTGCAATACTTCCTCGTTATATCCGGCGATACGCGTACCATCAAATTTGATATTGAGGTTGGCAATCGCGGCATCACATTCCGTCAGCGTGATAGCAAAAGATTGTGAATCCCCCACTTTCTTATCTGCGCCAAATGCGGTTTGTGAAAGATTATTAAACGTCACCGTACCGTTTGTCGTTGTACCGTTAACATCCACTACGCAGCTATCAGGAATAATTTTTCCGTTAAAGGTTACGGTTCCCGTATCAACGGCTAATACAGGCATTGCGGCACCCGCCAGCACACTGCTTACAAACAACGAGGTGAGAATTTTTTTGCACATAACGTATTCCTTACATATGCTCACAAAAAGTAACAAAGAAAAAAGCAATTTTAACGAAAGGAACTTAAGACTGGCTGTAGATACGGATGCAACAACATCACTTGATATATAATATATCTTTATCGACTCATTCAATCCAAAACATTCCTTTGCGTGATCTATTCTACGGTTCATAACCTATAAAAGCGAACTAACATATTCACCAAAGATGATGCCGAACGCTGACTATTCCTTTAAATTCATAATGATAAGAATAGACACAATATTTTCTTAAATTTGAATTAAGAAGACTTTAATCAATTCAACAAGGGAATATTAAATACCACCTTATGATCCCAAAAAATAAGAATAGCGAAAAAACCAGCACAAAAATGCGAGTAAAATTAGTCAATACCGAATATATACAAAAAAGTAATATATTGAGTCTATAATTAACAGCCCAAGTGCGGGCTACAAATACCACAGCAGATCAATTTTACTTACTGCGGCAATTAACAAAGAAATGTGATCTACAGCAAATTAGTCGCATACGCGAAGGCAAGCGCAGACATTCAGCACGCAGAGAGAAAATGAAAAGAGAGGGAAAGGTGCCAGCAACGCGTGGGGGAAGTCCCCCACACCGGCCTGTGCCGATGCGGGGGAAGAACAGTTAAAACCAAAATCAGTTACTGCCGAACATGTCCTTAATCCAGCCAGCGACACCGTCGCTATCTTTCTTCTCCTGCTGCGGCGGTTGTTGCTGTTGCTGCTGTTGTGGCTGCTGCTGCGGCGTTGACTGATCGAACGGATTCCCCGACTGCTGCTGCATTTCACCCTGCTGACACAGTGAATCCGGATCGGTGGTCCACACCGGGAGCGTACGCATCCCGCCGCTACATACGAAGTTGCCGTCGTAGTCCACGCCCATATCCACCACATCTTCCGGCGGCGTCAGCACCAGCGGTGTCGGCGTCTGGTTCGCCAGATAACGCTGATAAATCGACATCGCGCCGCTGGCGCCGTACAGCTTGGTTGGCTGGTTGTTATCACGGCCAACCCAGGTAATGGTCACCTGGCTGCCGTCAATCCCGGCAAACCAGGTATCCACGTTGTTGTTGGTGGTCCCGGTTTTCCCTGCCAGATGCAGCCCTGGATACTTCGCGCCAAGCTGGCGACCCGTACCACGCTGAACCACCTGCTGCATGGTCCACAGCGTCATATACGCCGCCTGCGCCGGAACGGCGCGCTCGGCCTGCGGGAAGCTCTGGTACAACACCGTACCATCTTCAGCAATCACCGAACGCAGCGCTGACAGCGGCGCGCGGTTCCCGCCACTGGCGATAGTCTGGAACGCCTGTGCTACTTCGATTGGCGTCAGGTTCAACGCGCCAAGCAGCATGGCCGGAACCGGGTTAAGCTGATCTTTCGGCGCGCCCAGCTTCAGCCAGGTGTCGGTCACAGCAGGCAGGCCCAGCGCCATCCCCAGATTTACCGTTGGCACGTTCATCGAGCGCGTTAACGCATCCACCAGCATCACTTTTCCGCTTTCGCTATAGCGACGGTCATCGTTCTGCGGCGACCACACCTGGCCGTTCGGCTGACGCAGCGCAATCGGCGCATCGGCAATCCAGGTATTGAGACGGTACAGCTTCGGCTGACTGAGCGCGGTCAGATAGGTCGCAGGCTTGGCCAGAGAGCCAATCGAACGACGCGCCTGCATCGCACGGTTATAGCCCGCAAACTGCGGTTCTGCTCCGCCGACCATGGCGCGAACTTCACCGCTAAAGCGGTCAACCACCACAATCGCCGTTTCCAGATCGCTCAGCTTACGCTGTTTCTTCAGCACCGGAATACCTTCCACCGCCGCTTTTTCTGCGGCGTCCTGCGCCACGGAATCAAAGGTGGTGAAGATTTTCACGCCGGAGAGATCTTTAACTTTATCGCCCAGCTTCGCCTGTAGCTCCTGACGCACCATCTGCATAAACGCAGGCTGCGGGGAGATCACCCCACCACGCGGCTGTACGCCCAATGGACGCGCGCTCAGCATGTCATACAGATCCTGGTCGATAATCTGCTGCTGTTGCAGCAAACGCAGAACCAGGTTACGACGCTCCAGCGCCAGCTTCGGGTTACGCCATGGGTTGTAGATCGACGCCCCTTTAACCATCCCTACCAGCAGCGCCTGCTGGTCGAGGCTCAGTTCTTCCACCGGGCGACCGAAATAATAGAGGCTCGCCAGCGGGAAGCCGCGGATCTCGTTATCACCGCTTTGACCGAGATAGACTTCGTTCATGTACAGCTCAAGAATACGATCTTTGCTGTAACGCGCGTCCATGATCAGCGCCATATAGGCTTCGTTGGCTTTACGCCAGTAAGAGCGTTCGCTGGAGAGGAACAGGTTTTTCACCAACTGCTGAGTCAGCGTACTGGCCCCCTGTACCGTACGACCCGCCGTCAGGTTCGCCAGCACCGCACGACCAATGGAATAGAGGCTGATACCGTCATGTTCATAGAAGTGACGGTCTTCGGTCGCCAGCAGCGTATCCACCAGCAGATCCGGGAAGCCGCTACGCGGAACAAACAGGCGCTGCTCGCCGTTAGGCGAAGAAAGCATGGTGATCAGACGCGGATCGAGACGGAAGAAACCGAACTGGCGGTTGTTATCCATATTCTCGATGGTGTCCAGATGATCGCCGTCAAAGGTCAGACGCGCGCGCACCTGCCCTTCTTTGCTGTCCGGGAAGTCAAACGGACGACGGATCATCTCGATGCTCTTCGCCTGCACGGTAAATTCGCCCGGACGCGTCATCTTCGTCACCTGACGATACTGCGTAGCCTCCAGCAGCTTCACCATCTCGTTCTTACCGATAGGCATTTCTGGCTCAAGGTTAACCATACGGCCATATACCGCCGCAGGAAGCTGCCAGACTTTGCCATCAATACGGCTACGGATTTTTTGGTCCAGATACACGCCGTAAATGGCGATCAGCACCAAAAAGACAATCGACAGTTTTACCAGCAGCCAGAACCAGCCGCGCTTACCACGAGGCTTACGCCCTTTGCCCTTACCCTTACGCGGCATCGGTTCTTCATCCTCATAGTCATCATCATCATAATCGTCGTCATACTCTTCATCTCTGAGTTGACGACGGCTCACCTTTTGTTTCACCGGACGCGATGGTTTCCCTTTACGTCCAATTGGCTCGCGGTCATTCCCCGCCATGCTTTTTCTCCGCAACATTCAGGCGCAAGGGCCCGATTCTCTGTTCTTCCGTCCTGCGACAGAAGAAGAAATCTCTCAATTATTACCGCTCTTTCGCCGGATGCGGCATAAACGCCTTATCCGACCTACCGTTTCATTACGAATACTTTTTGGTGCGCCGCGTTGGCGCGGTATTCGCCGGATCGTCCGGCCAGACATGTTTGGGATAGCGCCCTTTCATCTCTTTTTGCACCTCGCGGTACGATCCCTGCCAGAACGCGCTCAAATCACTGGTCACCTGTAGCGGTCGCTGGGCAGGAGACAGCAGTTCCAGCACCAACGGTATGCGTCCCTGGGCGATGGTTGGGGTCTTCGCTTCACCAAACATTTCCTGCATCCGCACCGCCAGTACCGGAGGATTATCCTCATGATAGCGAATGGCGATCCGGCTTCCCGTCGGCACAGTGTAATGCGCCGGCAGTTCACTATCCAGACGTTGCAGCATTGACCAATCCAGCAAACCGCGCAACGCCTGAGCCACATTTAGCGCTTTTAACGCGCGTAACGAGTGCACACCGCTCATGTGCGGCAGCAGCCAGCTCTCCAGCGACGCCAGCAGAGAGTCCTCATCTACCGCGGGCCAGTCATACTCTGGCAACCAGTTTGCCGCGCATTGCAGACGCAGGCGAAACTGCTCGGCTTCCGGCGTCCAGTTGAGCACACTGAGTCCTTTATCGCGAATGCCGTTCAACATCGCCTGGTGCAACTCCTCTTCCGAGGGTTTGGCCAGCGGCTGTACTTTTACCGTTAGCTGACCAATGCGCGACCGACGCAATGCCTTTAACGTTCCCTGAGTCTCATCCCATTCGATGGTGTCGGACTGTTGCAGCAGTTCAGGACATGCCTGCATCAACGCCTCGATATCCAGCGGCAAGGCCAGCAGAATACGCGCATCCGGCGAAGCGCTGCCCTGCAGTAACAACGGTGCTATCAGCCATTCATGGCGTCCTGAGGCGTCATCAGCATCCAGCATTGCCCCCATACCGTTGGCCAGTTGATAGCGCCCTTCCTGCCCGCGTCTACGCGCGATCCGATCGGCAAACGCCTGCGCCAGCAATGAGGGGAGCAGCGCGCTGTCGGGGTGTCCGTTGCGAACGTTAAGCCGTTTCAGCAATTGTTGACTGCGCTGCTGCCAGGCAGGCTGATTTCGTGAAAACGCCACAGCCAGATCGGTACTGCCGCCGCGCGGCGGCTCTTCCAGAATCGCAGCCAGTTTCGCCGCCGTTGCCGCTTCATCGTCATTGTTGGCGCTAACCAGCATAGCCGCTAAACGGGGGTCGTTACCCAACGCCGCCATTTTCTGCCCCGTGGCGCTGAGCCTGTCGCCTGCAAGCGCGCCCAGCATCTGCAGCAGCCGTTTTGCCGCCTGCAGGTTGATAGTGGGCGGCGCATCCAGCCAGTTCAGTTGCTCGGGGTCAGTGCATCCCCATTGCAGCAACTCCATCAACAGCCCGGACAGGTCGCACTGTAATATCTCCGCGTCTCCCTGCGCCGCCGCTCTTTCCGCCTGCTCTTTAGCAAGCAGATGCAAACAGATACCGGGCTCCAGACGCCCTGCACGACCCGCTCGCTGGGTCATTGAAGCCTGACTGATGCGCTGGGTAATCAGCCGCGTCAAACCGGTACGTGCGTCATAGCGCGCCACGCGCTCCTGGGCGCAGTCCACCACCAGCCGGATACCTTCAATCGTTAAGCTGGTTTCGGCAATATTGGTCGCCAGCACCACTTTGCGCTTACCTTGCGGCGCGGGCAAAATCGCCTGACGCTGTTCGGCAAGCGTCAATGCGCCATACAGCGGGCACAGCACCACATCGCTGCCTACACGCGTTGCCAGCTGCTCCTGCACGCGCAGGATTTCGCCAACGCCCGGTAAAAACAGCAGCAGCGACCCGCTTTCATGGCGCAGTAGCTCTGCTGTTGCTATCGCCACCGCTTCATCAAAACGCAGATGCGCCGCTAACGGTTGAAACCGCCGCTCAACGGGAAATGCGCGGCCTTCAGAGACGATCGTCGGCGCATCGGGCAACATCTGCTGCAAACGCCCGTTGTCCAGAGTGGCGGACATAATCAACAGTTTTAAATCGTCACGCAGCCCTTGCTGTACGTCCAGCAACAAAGCCAGCGCCAGGTCGGCCTGCAGGCTCCGCTCGTGAAATTCGTCGAGGATCACTAACCCAACACCCGCCAGTTCGGGATCGCGCTGGATCATGCGCGTCAGCACACCTTCCGTTACCACCTCCAGTCGGGTCTGCTGCCCTATGCAGCTTTGCGCGCGCATGCGATACCCCACGGTCTCGCCAGGCTTTTCATTCAGCAATTCCGCTAACCGCTGCGCCACGTTGCGCGCCGCCAGACGGCGCGGCTCCAGCAGAATAATCCGTCCCTTGATCCCGCGATGCTCAAGAAGCCGCAACGGCAGCCAGGTCGATTTCCCGGCCCCGGTCGGTGCCGTCAGCAGAACCTGCGACGAGGCATCAAGGGCGGTAAGCAGTTCAGGCACTACGGCGGCAACGGGCAACGACGTCACAAATGGCTCCAGAGGGTTAACATTCTTCGCGCTGCATTGTAGCATCGCGTTAATTCATAACCGAGTATCCATCATGTCTGAGCCAAAAAGGCTGTTCTTTGCGATTGAATTGCCAGGCGAGGTTCGGGAGCAGTTAATCCACTGGCGGGCCGCGCAGTTCCCCCCAGAAGCGGGTCGTCCCGTGGCCGCCGATAATCTGCATTTGACGCTGGCCTTTTTAGGCGATGTCAGCGCGGAGAAACAGCAGGCGCTGTCGCAGCTCGCGGGGCGTATTCGCCAGCCGGGTTTTACGCTCAAGTTCGATGATGCCGGGCAATGGCTGCGATCCAGGGTCGTGTGGCTGGGAATGCGTCAGCCGCCGCGCGGGCTGCTGCAACTGGCGAATATGCTGCGGGCGCAGGCCGCACGCAGTGGGTGCTACCAAAGCCCGCAGCCGTTTCACCCGCATATCACGCTGCTGCGCGATGCCGGCCACGCGGTTCCCATCCCCCCACCGGGCTTTGGCTGGTCGTTTCCGGTCACGGAATTTGCGCTTTACTCCTCCTCATTTGCACGAGGACGCACGCGTTATACACAGCTGCAACGCTGGACGCTGACTGAATAATTAAAGGGACTGCTGATGCAATTTTCTCCACCTTTACAACCGGCTACGCTCATACAGCGCTACAAGCGCTTTTTAGCGGATGTGATCACACCGGATGGCACTGAGTTAACGCTACACTGCCCAAATACCGGCGCGATGACCGGATGCGCAACCCCGGGTGACACCGTCTGGTATTCGACATCAGAAAATACTAAACGGAAATATCCACATACCTGGGAATTAACGCAAACCCAATCCGGGGCATTTATTTGTGTTAACACACTGTGGGCCAATAGATTAACGAAAGAGTCGATTCAGCAGGCGTTAATTTCGGAAGTTTCAGGCTACAGCGTCTTGAAAAGCGAAGTAAAATACGGCGCCGAAGGGAGCCGCATCGACTTTTTGTTGCAGGCGGATTCCCGACCAGACTGCTATATTGAAGTGAAATCAGTCACGTTGGCGGAAAAAGATCAGGGTTATTTTCCCGATGCCATCACTGAACGAGGTCAGAAACATCTTCGGGAATTGATGAGCGTAGCGGCCGAAGGCAAGCGGGCGGTGATATTTTTCGCGGTGCTGCATTCAGCCATTACACGGTTTTCACCCGCGCGCCATATCGATGCAAAATATGCGCAATTATTAGTTGAAGCACAGCTTAAGGGGGTAGAAATTCTGGTTTATAAAGCGGAACTTTCTGCCCATGGTATGACTCTTAAAGAGCCGTTGCCCATTACCTTGTAATGGTGTAAACATTTGGTTAATTAGTATTCTGGGCGCGTGGGCAAATACGCTTTTCCTCACAGGGTTGTCAAGTGTTACGTTTAGATAATTGCTATCCGGAAAAGCATCTGCTATTTATAGCGACCTGATTTTTCCCCCGAACATGGGGATCGATAGTGCGTGTTAAGGAGAAGCAACATGCAAGAAGGGCAAAACCGTAAAACATCGTCCCTGAGTATTCTCGCCATCGCTGGGGTGGAGCCGTACCAGGAGAAACCGGGCGAAGAGTATATGAACGAAGCCCAGCTGTCGCACTTCAGGCGTATTCTTGAGGCATGGCGTAATCAACTTAGGGATGAAGTTGATCGCACCGTATCTCATATGCAAGACGAAGCGGCTAACTTCCCTGATCCGGTGGACCGCGCCGCACAGGAAGAAGAATTCAGCCTTGAGCTGCGTAACCGTGACCGTGAGCGCAAACTGATCAAAAAGATCGAGAAGACGCTGAAGAAAGTGGAAGACGAAGATTTCGGCTACTGCGAATCATGCGGCGTAGAAATTGGTATTCGCCGTCTGGAAGCGCGTCCGACAGCCGATCTGTGCATCGACTGTAAAACGCTGGCAGAAATCCGCGAAAAACAAATGGCAGGTTAATTCCGGTCATTTTTACCACGTTTACTACAGGCGGGAGCATCTCCCGCCTTATTATTTGTTAGTCCGCAAAATGAGCGATTCACACTATATTGGCCGCTTCGCCCCTTCCCCCTCCGGCGAACTGCATTTCGGTTCACTGATTGCCGCCCTCGGCAGTTACCTGCAGGCTCGTGCCCGGCGCGGAATCTGGCGAGTACGCATTGAAGATATTGACCCCCCTCGTGAAGTTCCCGGTGCTGCAGATACGATTCTGCGTCAGCTGGAACATTACGGACTGCACTGGGATGGCGACATTTTGTGGCAATCCCAGCGCCATGACGCCTACAGAGAAGCGCTCGCCTGGCTGCATCAGCAGGATCTGAGCTATTACTGCACCTGTACGCGCGCGCGTATTCAAAGCGTCGGCGGCATTTACGATGGTCACTGCCGTGAGCTGCGCCACGGGCCTGAACAGGCCGCAGTTCGCATTAAGCAACGCCATCCGGTAATGCAGTTTACGGACCAGTTGCGCGGCGTGATTCAGGCCGACCCACAGCTTGCAGGCGAAGATTTTATTATCCACCGGCGCGACGGACTGTTTGCCTATAACCTCGCGGTGGTGGTAGATGACCACTTCCAGGGCGTAACCGAGATTGTGCGCGGCGCCGATCTTATCGAGCCAACCGTACGGCAGATTTCATTGTATCAACAGTTTGGCTGGCAGGCGCCGGACTATATTCATCTGCCGCTGGCGCTTAACGAGCAAGGCGCTAAACTTTCCAAGCAAAATCATGCACCTGCATTGCCGAAAGGCGATCCGCGTCCGGTGATTGTCGCCGCGCTGCGCTTTCTCGGCCAGCGCGCCGATCTTCCGTGGCAGGAGATGCGCGTGGAGCAGATTCTGGCATTTGCAGTGGAAAACTGGAGCCTGACAGCAGTGCCAGAATCGGCGATATTAAATCCGCCATTCTCAAATGCGCCATGCTGAGCTATGATTAGCCGCTATTTTTACACAGCAACACTTGTTCTGATTGAAGTTTGACACTACCGAGGTGCACTATTTTTACCCGAGTCGCTAATTTTTGCCGCAAGGTGCTAAGCCGCGAGGAGCGCGAGGCCGAGCTTGCCGTCGCCCGTCCACATATGACGGTAATCCCGCGTGAGCAGCACTCTATCTCCCGCAAAGATATCAGTGAAAATGCCCTGAAGGTAATGTACAGGCTCAATAAGGCCGGATACGAGGCATGGCTGGTTGGCGGAGGCGTACGCGATCTTTTGCTGGGCAAAAAGCCGAAAGATTTTGATGTCACCACTAACGCTACGCCAGATCAGGTGCGAAAACTGTTTCGTAACTGTCGCCTGGTCGGTCGCCGTTTCCGTCTGGCCCATGTCATGTTTGGCCCGGAAATCATCGAAGTGGCGACTTTCCGCGGTCATCATGAAGGCAGCGAGTCCGATCGCACAACTTCCCAGCGCGGACAAAACGGCATGCTGCTGCGCGACAACATCTTCGGCTCCATTGAAGAAGATGCCCAGCGTCGCGACTTCACGATTAACAGCCTGTATTACAGCGTGGCCGATTTCACCGTGCGCGATTACGTCGGCGGCATGCAGGATCTCGAAGAGGGCATCATTCGCCTGATCGGTAATCCGGAAACGCGCTATCGCGAAGACCCTGTGCGTATGCTGCGCGCCGTGCGCTTTGCCGCCAAGCTCGACATGCGTATCAGCCCGGAAACCGCAGAGCCGATCCCGCGTCTGGCAACGTTGCTTAACGATATTCCCCCCGCACGCCTGTTCGAAGAAGCGCTTAAGCTGTTACAAGCGGGCTATGGGTATGAAACCTATAAAAAACTGCGTGAGTACAGCCTGTTCCAGCCGCTGTTCCCAACTATTACGCGCTATTTCACCGAAGACGGTGACAGCCCGATGGAACGCATCATCGCCCAGGTACTGAAGAATACCGATAACCGCATTCATAATGATATGCGCGTTAACCCGGCGTTCTTGTTCGCCGCCATGTTCTGGTATCCGTTACTGGAAGCCGCACAGAAAATTGCGCAGGAAAGCGGTCTGGCCTACTACGACGCTTTCGCGCTGGCAATGAACGACGTGCTGGACGAAGCCTGCCGCTCGCTGGCTATACCAAAACGTCTGACCTCGCTGACCCGCGATATCTGGCAGCTGCAGCTACGCATGTCTCGTCGTCAGGGTAAACGCGCCTGGAAGCTGATGGAGCATCCGAAGTTCCGCGCCGCTTACGATCTGCTGGCCCTGCGCGCCGAAGTAGAAAACAATGCCGAACTGCAACGACTGGCGAAATGGTGGGGTGAATTCCAGGTTTCAGCGCCGCCGGAACAAAAAGGCATGCTGAACGAACTGGATGAAGAGCCAGACGTACGCCGTCGTCATCGTCGCCCGCGTAAACGCGCGCCGCGTCGCGAAGGTTCCGCATGACCCATCACGTATACCCAATGGATTTCGGGTTGCATCAAGGCGGTGACGCAGATGCAGCCTGAAACACGACGGGTATATATCGCCCTCGGCAGTAACCTCGCTTCCCCGCTGGAGCAGGTTAATGCTGCCGTCAAAGCGATTGGCGACATTCCCGACAGCCGCATCGTGGCAATCTCCTCGTTTTACCGCACACCGCCGTTAGGTCCGCAGGATCAACCAGACTACCTGAACGCCGCCGTGGCGCTGGAAACCGCCCTCGCCCCCGAAGCATTGCTGGACCATACTCAGCGTATTGAACTGCAACAGGGCCGCGTGCGCAAAGCTGAACGCTGGGGGCCACGCACGCTGGATCTCGACATTATGCTGTTTGGCGACGAAGTGATTACCACCGACCGTCTGACTGTGCCGCACTACGACATGAAAAACCGTGGTTTTATGCTGTGGCCGTTATACGAAATTGCGCCAGAGCTTATCTTCCCGGATGATCAACAATCACTTGCGTTGCTCGTCCAGCAAACTTCCCCCTGCCCTGCACGCTGGTAGCAGCGTTATATAAAAATTTTAACTACGAAAATACTTTTCATATAAATTAAACTACATTTTGTTTTTAGCAAATTTAATTTATACACGCTATCACACCATAACCCATGCAAAATAATTATTATTAAAGAATAATTATTGATTAGTTTTCGTACGCCATCACTCAAAACCATATCCTGTAAAAATATAACCCCAAAAACCAAATAAGACTTTCCCCAAAATAATGCCAAAATAAAATGATTTCATAAAATCTATAAACCCAAATTATTTTACAAAACATTACTAACAGTTAGAATATGTCCCTGCTATTTATTATAGCAAAATAGCAATTATCTAATATTTCAAGTCCTGTAAGGATACAGTAATGAAAAAAGCAATTTTGGCAGCAGCCATGGTTATGGCAATGGGCTCAACTTCAGCAATGGCAGCGGATCAGGGCGGCCAGCTTAATTTTCACGGTTTAGTGAGCGCAACAACCTGTTCTAAAGTCGTTTCCACCAGCCGTGGCGATGAATCCACCGACGGTAATATCTATCTGCGTACTGCGACCCCAGGTGATATTACCACTGAAGTCGCTGATACCACTTACGGCGCACTCGAAGAACCGTTCACTATCATTCTGAACTGTAAAGATGCATCCGAAGTCGTTGGCGGCACCACCGTTGCAAAACTGTCAATGGTCTCTTCTTTTGGCAATACCAAAGGGACTCTGAATAACGATACCAACCTGACTGCCGCTGGCATGGCTGCTGCGAAGAACGTAAACATCGCGATTCATGACGCAGACAAAAAGACCCTGATGAAAGTTGACGGCGCAGACGTCCACGATGCCACCTTCGATACCAGCAAAGTCGCTACTTACCACTTCGTGGCTTCCTACGTGAAAGCGGTACTGGCTGATGACGTAACCCCTGGTCACGTTACCACTAACGCAATGTATACCTTTACCTATGAGTAATCGTTTTTTAACGATGAAATAAACAGGTAATAAGACGATCGTTAATAGCGCCATGTAGTATTCAGGATTCATTTTCTATTAACGCGTCGCGTAATAACGGGGTGGTGATGACTACAGCAATCACTCCCCCGTCATTGATTTATAAACATACAACTATTTACAGGCAAGGAATGCTCATGTTGAATTTTAAGAAAACGCTTACCACATTGGTACTTGCAGGAAGCTTATTTAGTAATATCAGCCATGCCGATATCATTATTTCCGGCACGCGCATCATTTATGATGAAAATAAAAAAGATGTCAGCGTCCGCCTGGAAAACAAAGGTACCCGCCCGTTGCTGGTACAAAACTGGATTGACCTTGGGAACGATAATGCCGATCCGGGCAGTATTAAGGCCCCATTCGTCTCCACTCCTCCGGTTTCACGTATTGAACCCAAACGCGGTCAATCCGTAAAAATCATGTATACCCAGGCCACCGCATTGCCAAAAGACCGCGAAAGCGTGTTCTGGTTTAACGTGCTGGAAGTACCGCCTAAAGCCGACACCAGCAAAGAAGAAAACAAAAACTTGCTGCAGTTGGCCTTCCGTACTCGCATCAAATTGTTTTATCGCCCAGCGGGTTTACAGGGCTCGCCTGCCGAAGCCACCAAACAGTTGAAGTGGCAGATGGGGAATGAACAAGGCAAAGCAGCCGTGCAGGTGAATAACCCAACCCCTTACTACGTTTCGTTTAATGATGCCGTCGTTACGGTTGGCGGAAAACGCTACACCGTCGACGCCACCATGGTCGCACCTCTGAGTAAAGCATCCTTCAGCGTGAAAGGTCTGCAAAACGCCACCTCAGGCAAGCTGGACTACCACGCCATTAATGATTACGGCGGCATGATCGAAGGTTCCGTTTCTCTGTAATCGATTAATCAAAACGCAGGATAAAAGACGGTGCAAAACGTTCCTCATAAAAAAAAGATGCCGAAAAAAACGCTGCTGGCGGTTTGCTGCGCACTGTTTTATAGCCAGTCGGGTTTAACCGCCGAAAGCGTTGAATATGACAGCTCATTCCTGATGGGGAGCAGTGCCTCAACGATTGATATCAGTAAATACGCCGATGGCAACCCAACGCCAGCGGGGATCTACAATGTAAAGGTTTACGTTAACGAAAAAGCGGTCGCCACCCTGTCGATACCGTTTATTGATACCGGCAAAAAAAGTGCGCAAGCCTGCCTGACGTCGAAGAATCTGGCGCAGCTGCATATCAAACAGCCTGAACTCTCCGGTGAGCAAGCCATTCTGAAGAAAGGCAATGAAGAAGAGGAAGACTGTTTAAATCTTCCGGCGCTCATCGATCAGGCAAACGTGAGCTTTGATATGGGCGAACAACGTCTGGATGTCTCCATTCCACAGGCGTGGCTGATCAAAGGTTATTCTGGCTATGTTGAACCGTCCCTGTGGGAAAGCGGTATTCCAGCTGCGTTGTTGTCCTACAACCTTAACGGCTACCACAGCACCAGCGATGGTACTGATAACGACAGCCTGTACGCCGCATTTAACACCGGTATCAACCTCGGCGCATGGCGCCTGCGCGCCAGCGGCAACTATAACTGGACGAAAGATGGCGACAGTAATTTTGACTATCAGAACCGTTATCTGCAGCGCGACCTTCCGTCACTACGCTCACAGCTGATCGTCGGTGAAGCCTATACCACCGGCGAAACCTTTGACTCGGTGAATATTCGCGGCGCGCGTCTGTATAGCGACACCCGCATGCTGCCTTCGCAGTTGGCTAACTACGCGCCGATCATCCGCGGCGTCGCCAACACCAACGCCAAAGTGACCATCACTCAGGGCAGCTACAAGATTTATGAAGCGACCGTCCCGCCCGGACCTTTCGAAATCAACGATATCAGCCCGTCCGGCTACGGTAGCGATCTGGTCGTCACCATCGAAGAAGCCGACGGCAGCAAACGCACTTTCTCTCAGCCGTTCTCTTCGGTCATGCAGATGCAGCGTCCGGGCGTCGGGCGCTGGGATCTGAGCGTCGGTGAAGTCAATAACGACGAACTTCACGACAAGCCCAATATGGCGCAGGGTTCGTACTACTACGGTCTGAACAACGTGCTGACGGCCTACACCGGCGTTCAGGCCACGGATAATAACTATCTTGCAGGGCTCTTCGGCCTCGGCCTGAACACGTCCTTTGGCGCGCTGGCGGTCGACGTGACCCACTCGCGCGCGGAAATCCCTGACGACAAAACCTATCAGGGTCAAAGCTATCGCGTAACGTGGAACAAACTGATTGAAGCGACCGATACGTCGTTCAACGTCGCGGCTTACCGCTATTCGACGCAAAACTATCTCGGCCTGAATGATGCTATCGAGCTTATCGACGACGCCAAATTCAAAGGTGAAGATGCCGAGCAGGACACCATGAATAACTTCTCGCGCATGAAGAATCAGGTCACCGTCAGCATGAACCAGCCTTTGCAGTCGGCTGAGGTTGATTACGGTTCATTTTATCTGTCAGCCACCTGGACCGACTATTGGGCGAGCAATGAAAGCCGCAGCGATTACAGCCTGGGCTACGGGAAAGGCTTCTCCTGGGGCAGCATGAGCATCAACCTGCAGCGCACCTGGGATGAAGAAGGCGAGAAGGATGATTCGCTCTATATCAACTTCAACATACCGCTGGCAAACCTGCTGGGCGGTGAACATCGCCGCTCAGGCTTCAATAACCTGAGCACCCAGATGCGTACCGATTTTAACGGTGGGCATCAGCTCAGCATGAACAGTAGCGGCAGCAGCGAAGACAGCAAGTTCAACTACAGCGTCAATACCGGCTACACCATGCAAAAAGAGGGTAAGAACATCTCTGATGTCGGCGGCTACACCAGCTACCAGTCGCCGTGGGGTGATATTTCGGCCTCTGCCTCCGCCAATAACGACAGCAACCGTCAGTACTCGCTTTCCACCAATGGCGGCTTTGTACTGCACAGCGGCGGACTGACCTTCTCCAGCGACAGCTTCAACAACAGCGATGCCATCGTGCTGGTGAAAGCCCCTGGCGCCAAAGGCGCCAAAATTAACGGCGGCAGCAGCACCATTGACCGCTGGGGTTACGGCGCAACGAACTCGCTGACGGCCTACCGTGAAAACCAGGTCAACCTCGACATTGACACAATGGATAACGACGTCGAGCTCAAGAGCACCAGCGCCACCCTGGTTCCACGCGATGGCGCGGTCGTTTTCGCCAGTTTTGAAACCGATGAAGGACGTTCAGCCATTCTCAACATGACGCGCGACGATGGTAAAACCATTCCATTCGGCGCTGAAGTCTACGAGAACGACGTGCAGATCGGCAATATGGGCCAGGGCGGCCAGGCATTTGTTCGCGGCATTAGCGACAGCGGCGAACTTACGGTGCGCTGGTTTGAAAATAACCAGCCCGCTACCTGTACGGCAACCTTCCAGTTGCCTGCAACACAACAGAAGGTCGGCGCCAGCCAGACTCTACTGTTAGACAACATTACGTGTCGTGTCATTAACCACAATACAAATGGAATCCCCAATGAAAAGGAATAAGCGCTTTTTAGCTGCCTCCGTACTCGCGGTACTTTTTCCGCTGACCACCCAGGCGGAAACAGTGAACGTCGACTTCACCGCGACCGTACTGGGCACCACCTGTAACATGACCATTGCCGCGCTGGATGGTTCATCCGTTTCCGGCGACGCAACCAACGGCTTTAAGTTAACGGTGGGCGACGTCGGTCTGGATAAGATCGTCAAAAAATCGGCGGAATCGCAGAAGAACTTTAAGTTTGTCTCCAGCGACTGTGCCGGTTCAATGACCAGTATCACCACCACACTGGCGACATCCGCTTCCGCCAGCGGCAATTTTATTAAAAATGAATCTTCCGATACCGGTGCCGCCACCAATATCGGTATGGGCTTTAAGCGTAAAAGTACCAGCGGCGAAACCTATTTAACGCCGGGGTCCGGCACCCTCACCTGGTCTCCTGAAGAGCGCAACAACAACGCCCTTGAAATGACCGTGGCGCTGCGCGAACTGACGGATGGCGCGGGCACCACCGGCGCATTCAGCTCCAAAGCGACCTTTACCTTCACTTATCAATAACAGGGACGATGATAATGAAAAAACAATTTTTGCGCGGGTTAATTTTTGGCGCACTGGCAACGATGGGTACGGGCGTTTCCACCCTGGCGCAGGCCGACGGCACGGCAAGCCTGGATTTAACCGTAGAGGCTAATATCACCGCCGGCACCTGTTCAGCATCGGTGGTTGACGGCGAGACCGCCACCAACACCATTGGCTTTGGTAATGTCTATATCTCTGAAGTTTTTGCAAAAACAAAAGTGAAACCGTTTAAGCTGCGTTTTAGCGAATGCGCAGGATTAAAAGATAAGACAGCGACTGTCGTATTAGATCATGCCGCAAGCGGTGGTGGTTGCGCTGGCGGAAATGGTCAAAATGCTGAATTTGCGAATATGTCATCATCCGAAAGCAAAGCAGCCAAGGTCGCAGTAGAAGTGTGGACCACCGAGACACCAGCAGGTACAAACAGTGTGCAATTACATTGTTATAACAAAAATGCCCAAACAGTGGATCTGAGTGCAGCGACGTCTACCACCCCAGTGGATTTCCCGTTAAGTGCTCGTATGGCCCCGGTAACTGGCTCGGCACTCAATACGCTTACCGCCGGTGATTTCTATTCACCAACCACGTTCACCATTACTTACCAGTAACGGTAATCGCCATGATGCGTTTGCGTAGATTCACACTCTCCGCGTTAATTCCAGGGCTGGCAACAGCCCTGGTTGTTGGGCCGCTGTATGCCGACACCAACGTGGATTTCACCGCCACCGTGCAGAAGGATACCTGCCAGATAGAAATTAATGGCAGTGGAACGGTAAATTTCGCAACCGTAGGTCCCGCCTATTTCGCTGACGGCATTTCCGCCGAAAGCGACTATAAGGGGGGAGAAGAGTTCTCCATTAAGCTCCTGAGTTGCCCGGTCAGCGACGGAGCCATGACCAATGTGACGTTTGAATTCACGCCGCAAAGCGGGCAGTTTGCCGCGGGCAATCAGCAGGTGTTTGCCAACGAGCTTATTCAGAGCGCAGGCGGAGCAGACAACGTAGGCGTGGTGATCTTTACCACGGACGCCCCGCGTAAGAATGTGTTGAATACGGATGGCACATCGCGAGCAACCTTTAACGCAACGGCCTACAGCGATACCAGCTGGACCTTTTACTCCAGAATGCAAAAAATCCTTGATAGCGGCACGGTGACGCCAGGTGAGTTAAGCAGCCGTGTGTTAGTGAATGTAAAATACGAATAACGCCACGGTCCGTTCACAACAGCCAGTTCCCTAAACATATTCCCGACGGAACACCGTCGGGAATTCCCACAAAGGGCTAACGCTTTTCTGCTTCATTCCCCTACAATGCGCCCATTCTATTCATCAATATTATGGCCGGAGAGGTTATGAGCAAACCCACTACTATCGCTGTGCTGCAGAAATGCAAACAAGAGAAAAAGCGCTTCGCAACAATCACTGCCTACGACTATAGCTTTGCTAAACTGTTCGCCGATGTTGGCCTCAACGTGATGCTGGTTGGCGATTCGCTGGGCATGACGGTACAGGGGCACGACTCCACCCTGCCGGTCACCGTGGAAGACATTGCCTACCACACCCGCGCCGTGCGCCGTGGCGCGCCCAACTGCCTGCTGCTCTCCGACCTGCCGTTTATGGCTTACGCCACTCCGGAGCAGGCATTTGAAAACGCCGCCATCGTGATGCGCGCGGGCGCGAATATGGTCAAAATCGAAGGTGGCACCTGGCTTACGGATACCGTAAAAATGCTCACCGAACGCGCGGTGCCGGTTTGCGGTCATCTGGGATTAACCCCCCAGTCGGTGAATATCTTCGGCGGCTATAAAATTCAGGGTCGCGGCGACGCCGGACAGGTACTGCTGGACGACGCGCTGGCCTTAGAAGCCGCCGGCGCTCAACTGCTGGTGCTGGAGTGCGTGCCGGTTGAGCTGGCGAAGCGCGTCACTGAGGCGCTGTCGATTCCGGTTATCGGTATTGGCGCAGGTAACGTCACCGACGGGCAAATCCTGGTGATGCACGATGCGTTTGGCATCACCGGCGGTCATATTCCAAAATTCGCGAAAAATTTCCTTGCCGAAGCGGGCGACATGCGCGCCGCAGTGCGGCAGTATATGGCTGAAGTGGAGTCCGGCGTTTATCCGGGCGAAGAACACAGTTTCCATTAAGGAGTCAAGGTGTGTTAATTATCGAAACCCTGCCGCTGCTGCGCCAGCATATTCGTCGTCTGCGTCAGGAAGGCAAACGCGTCGCCCTGGTTCCCACCATGGGCAACCTGCACGATGGCCATATGAAGCTGGTCGATGAAGCAAAAGCCCGGGCCGATGTGGTCATCGTCAGCATTTTCGTCAACCCGATGCAATTTGACCGGCCGGACGATCTGGTGCGTTATCCGCGCACGCTGCAGGAAGACTGCGAAAAGCTGAACAAGCGCAAAGTCGATTATGTATTTGCCCCAGCCGTGGAAGAAATCTATCCGCAGGGTCTGGAAGGCCAGACTTTCGTTGATGTTCCCGGCCTCTCCACCATGCTGGAAGGCGCCAGCCGTCCAGGCCACTTCCGTGGCGTTGCCACGATCGTCAGCAAGCTGTTTAACCTGATCCAGCCAGATATCGCCTGCTTTGGTGAGAAAGATTTCCAGCAGCTGGCGCTGATCCGCAAAATGGTGGCGGATATGGGTTATGACATTGAGATCGTCGGCGTGCCGATTATTCGCGCCAAAGACGGTCTGGCGCTTAGCTCGCGTAACGGTTATCTGACCGCAGAGCAGCGTAAAATTGCGCCGGGTTTGCACAAAGTGATGAACGGCATCGCTGAAAAACTGATTGCGGGTCATCGTGAGCTGCAAGAGATTATTGCCATTGCCGAGCAGGAACTGAATGAAAAAGGCTTTCGCGCCGACGATATTCAGATTCGTGATGCCGACACCCTGCTGGAGCTGACGGAAACCAGTAAACGCGCGGTGATTCTCGCCGCCGCCTGGCTGGGTCAGGCGCGCCTGATCGATAATCAAAGCGTTACATTAGCCCAGTAGACACGGGTTAAAAATCAGGCAATACTGCCTGAGAATTTCTCAAAGCAGGCCACTCGCGCCTGCTTAGCCAAGGTAAACGACAGGGTATAGAAGTTATGATTCGCACCATGCTGCAAGGCAAGCTCCACCGCGTAAAAGTTACGCAGGCGGACCTGCACTACGAAGGCTCCTGCGCCATCGACCAGGATTTTCTCGATGCCTCTGGTATTCTGGAAAACGAAGCTATTGATATCTGGAACGTGACCAACGGTAAACGTTTCTCAACCTATGCGATTGCGGCTGAACGCGGCTCCAGAATCATCTCGGTGAACGGCGCGGCGGCGCACTGTGCTGAAGTTGGCGACATTGTGATTATCGCCAGCTTCGTCACCATGTCTGATGAAGAAGCCCGTACCTGGCGTCCGAAAGTCGCCTACTTTGAAGGCGACAACGAGATGAAGCGTACCGCGAAAGCCATTCCGGTACAGGTTGCCTGACAGCCCTTACCCCTGCGGCTGATTGACTATCAGCCGCGACATCGTCTCCAGCGAATCCGTTCTTAAAATATAAAGTCTTTTCAATAAGAACGGATTATCCCCCGGCTTAACCTTCCCTCTCACCGTGGTGACCGCCATGTGGAATCCCGCGTCGCCAGCCGCTTTTACCGCCGTAGCGTTATAACCGCCAAACGGATAGGAAAGATACAGGACGTGAGGATTGAACTGGGACAGCGCCCGGCGCGAACGGGCAAAATCAAACAGAATGTTGTGATAGCTGCGACTCAAAAGGATTGGCCGGTGATTGGCATCCACCCGATGTAAAAAATGAGTATGCGACTGGAAGTCGAACACGTCGCGGATCTCGTTCAGTTCAGAAAGGCTCATAAACTGCAGCGATTTCGGATCCCACTTCTGCGGGTGGCGCTTGATGCGTGAGGAGATGATAAACGCCGTTGCCTTCATGCCGTGCTGCTTCAGAATCGGGTAAGCATAACGGCTCACCGACTTCAGCCCATCATCAAAAGTCAGCACCACCGCCCGCGCCGGGAGGTTCATGTTGTTGCGGATATAGCCTTCCAGTTGGTACATCGTCAACGTGGTATAGCCGCGGTCCTGGAGCCAGGCCATCTGGTTGCTGAAGGCGCGTACGGAGGTTGTCGTGGAGGTGTGACGAAAGCGGGTGTTCTCTTCATCGCGCAGAATATGGTGATAGGTTAACACCGGGATACCGTTGTCTTCCTGCGCATCCAGCGCGCTAATGTAGGCCAGTCTGCCGCCGATGCGGATCTGGTACCAGGTCTGGTTGAGACGGTCTTTAAGCTTACTGATTATGGGATAGCGCAGATTATCCGCCAGCACGCCAAACGGGGCGCTACCCACATCCGGAGCATTATAAACCGGGGTATCTTTCCAGGTCACCAGGCTTTGATTGCTGAGGGGTTTATTGAGATCGCCCAGACCATCGTCAACTTTCTGCCGCCCCTGAACCGGCTCCAGATGTCCCTTATCAATAAATCCGGTGCCAAAACCAAAGGTAAATTCGTAATAGTCTGCCGCGATGGGCTCAACGGCAAGGATCTGCCCGGCGCGAATATTCCCGACCGTCACCATCTTATTGCCAATCTGCGCCCATACGGCGGCCGCTTCGGTGGTTTGCATATAGCGAGCAGGCAAAGCCGCGGCGACGCTGCCAGAGAACAGGAGCACTACAACAAGCAGAACGCGAATAACCATATGAGATAACCGAGGCGAGAAACCCCGGCTATTGTAGCAAAAGCGCCATCAATACCAATGATTAATACTCATACAAATCATGCTTCAATACGAACGGGGGATTTTTCTGTTGTTGGTGCCACAGGCTAGAGACTTCAGGCCCGCCAAGCGCGACGATGCAATCGCGAAACGCAGAACTGCTCATCGATTCCCGCGACGATATCATTCGCTCAAGCAATGGATAGCTGATACCTGAAATCACTTCACACTGGGAATGTTTGTGGCTCATTAACGAAGCGACGCGGTAAGGCGCGGCCCCGGCCATATCCGTCAGGAAGATCACGCCCTCGCCTGAGTCGGTGGCATGCAGGGCATGACACATCATGCGGCTTAGCATATTCGAACTGAGTCCACGCCAAAAGCTTACCGCCTGGCATTGGACCAACGGGCCGTACTTTTTCTCCAGACGATGCAGCATGTCCTGTGCCTTATCGTCATGACAGGTAATTACCCAACCTAACATTGCCTACCTCCTTAGCAGGCAAGTAGTTTATCAGGGTGATAAATCGGTAATGGTGATAAGCATCAAAAGTCTTCCTCTCCCGGCCAGGGAGAGGAAGAAAGAATTAGCTACGCAGGCCGCGTCCGCGCTGAATCAGGTACCAGCACAGCAGGTAAAACGCCGCAATGAATACCACCAGCACGCCAAACGTGGTGACCAGCGGAACATCATGAATACCCAAGAAGCCGTAGCGGAAACCGCTAATCATGTAGACAATCGGGTTCAGATGCGACAGTCCCTGCCAGAACGGCGGCAGCAGCGTTAACGAATAGAACACGCCACCCAGATAAGTCAGCGGCGTCAGCACGAAGGTCGGGATCAGGCTGATATCGTCAAAGGTTTTAGCGAAAACCGCGTTCAACAATCCGGCCAGCGAAAACAGCACCGCCGTCAGCACCAGCGTGAGCGCCACAAAGACCCACGAGTGCACCTGGAACGGCACGAAGAACAGTGAGATAGCGGTGACCAGAATGCCTACGCACAGGCCGCGTGCCACGCCGCCGCCGACAAAACCGGCGATGATCACGTGCGTCGGCACCGGGGCGACCAGCAGTTCTTCAATATTGCGCTGAAACTTGGCGCTAAAGAATGACGATGCCACGTTAGCGTACGAGTTGGTGATCACCGCCATCATAATCAGCCCCGGCACGATAAACTGCATGTAGCTAAAACCGTGCATTTCACCGATACGCGAGCCGATCAAATTACCGAAGATAATAAAATAGAGCGTCATGGTAATGACCGGAGGAACCAGCGTTTGGATCCAGATCCGCATAAAGCGGTGGATCTCTTTCGCCCAGATGCTTTTCAGCGCTACCCAGTAAAGCTGCATCATGCGCGATCTCCTTGTTTTTCATGCACCAGGGAAACAAACAGTTCCTCCAGTCGGTTCGCCTTGTTGCGCATACTCAATACCTGTACCCCCTGGGCGCTCAGCTGTGAGAACACGCTGTTGACCCCCTGTTCACGCAGAACTTCCACTTCCAGCGTGGAGGTATCCACCAGCCGGTACTGATAACCTTCCAGTTTTGGCAGCGGGCTTTTCGGCGCCAGATCGAGAATAAAGGTTTCGGATTTCAGCTTGGAGAGCAGGCTTTTCATCGAGGTATTTTCCACCAGCTCGCCGTGCTGAATAATGCCGATATTGCGACACAGCATTTCCGCTTCTTCGAGATAGTGGGTGGTCAGAATAATGGTGGTGCCTTTATCGTTTAAATCCTTTAAAAAGCCCCACATTGAACGGCGCAGCTCAATGTCGACACCCGCCGTCGGTTCATCCAGGATAAGTAATTTTGGCTCGTGCATCAGCGCCCGGGCAATCATCAGACGGCGCTTCATCCCACCGGAAAGCATGCGCGCGCGCTCGTTACGTTTTTCCCACAAGTCGAGCTGTTTTAGATATATTTCGCTACGCTTAACGGCTTCTTTATGCTCAACGCCGTAGTAGCCTGCCTGGTTGACCACGATCTGCTGCACGGTTTCAAACGGGTTAAAATTAAACTCCTGTGGCACCAGACCAAGCTGACGTTTAGCGTTAACCGTATCTTTATCGAGATCGTAGCCGAAGACGCTTACCCGTCCGGAAGTTTTATTCACCAGCGAACTGATAATGCCGATGGTGGTAGATTTACCTGCGCCATTCGGTCCCAAAAGCGCATAAAAATCACCCGCTTCGACTTGCAAATCTATGCCGCGTAGCGCCTGAACGCCACCGGGATAGGTTTTTTTAAGTTGTTGAAGTTCCAGAGCAATGGTCATGGTTTTTTACTTACCTTACGTTCTGACATTTTATATATAGTTTAATTAATGCTGGAGTTACCCTATATTAGCCCATCGAATTTATCTGGCTTCGGGTCGTACAACTCCATGAAAGACATAGATACACTCATCAGCAACAATGCACTATGGTCAAAGATGCTGGTAGAAGAAGATCCCGGATTTTTTGAAACCCTGACACATGCGCAGAATCCGCGTTTTCTATGGATTGGATGTTCCGATAGCCGCGTTCCCGCTGAGCGTTTAACCGGTCTTGAACCGGGTGAACTGTTTGTTCACCGTAACGTGGCCAACCTGGTTATTCACACCGACCTGAACTGTCTCTCAGTGGTTCAGTATGCGGTGGATGTGCTGGAAGTGGAACATATTATTATATGCGGCCACTATGGATGCGGCGGCGTCCAGGCGGCTATTGAAAATAAAGAACAGGGGCTGATTGATAACTGGTTACTGCATATTCGCGATATCTGGTTCAAACACAGCTCACTGCTGGGCGAAATGCCGCAGGAACGTCGCATGGACACCCTGTGCGAACTTAATGTCATGGAGCAGGTGTATAACCTGGGCCACTCAACGATTATGCGTTCAGCCTGGAAGCGCGGTCAGAAAGTTACCATTCACGGCTGGGCTTACGGTATTCATGATGGCCTGCTGCGCGATCTGGACGTCACCGCCACCAGTCGCGAAACGCTGGAGCAGCGTTATCGCCAGGGGTTGTCTAACCTTAGTCAGAAACACATCAACCATAAATAATGTGACATTGCCGGGAGGCGGCTACGCCTTACCCGGCCTACAAACCTGCGCCACCAGGCGCTCCCGACATTACTCGTCCAGCAGCACCACTTTGCCAACGTACGGCAGATGGCGATAACGCTGGGCATAGTCAATGCCGTAGCCGACAACAAACTCATCTGGAATAGAGAATCCGATAAACTCAACCGGAACATCCACTTCGCGACGGGAAGGTTTGTCCAGCAGCGTACAGATAGCCAGGGATTTCGGCTCGCGCAGGCTCAGAATCTCACGCACTTTGGACAGCGTGTTGCCGGAGTCGATGATGTCTTCAACAATCAGCACGTCTTTGCCACGAATGTCTTCATCCAGGTCTTTCAGGATTTTAACATCGCGCGTGGTAGACATGCCGCTGCCATAGCTGGATGCAGTCATGAAATCGACTTCGTGGGAGACATGCACTTCACGGCACAGGTCCGCCATAAACATAAATGAGCCGCGTAACAGACCAACCAGCACCATATCGCTGCCGCTGTCCTTGTAACGTTCATTAATTTGACGTCCCAGTTCAGCAATACGCGCTTTGATCTCCGCTTCCGGGATCATGACTTCAACAGTATGTTTCATATCTCTAACCATATGATTTAAAAACAAATCACTTAATGCTTACTTTTAATAAGCCAGCATCTAAGCGCAAGGCACGCAGTATACCAGCAAAAGCATTCATACGCGGCATCTGTTGATAAAGTTCATAATGTGACAATGGTCACGCGTTTTAGCTCCTATAATTAACTGCTATTAAAGAAATAACACATGTGATGGTATTTTTTATGGCAAATAACAACGTACGTTCTCAACGGCTTATCGTGACCCTGAGCGCCGTGTTCGCGGCACTTTGTGGACTGTATCTCCTGATTGGCGGAGGCTGGCTCGTCGCCATTGGCGGCTCCTGGTATTACCCGATCGCGGGCCTCGCCATGCTCGGTGTGGCGCTTCTGTTATGGCGCAGTAAACGCTCTGCCCTTTGGCTGTATGCCGCCCTGCTTCTCGCCACCATGATTTGGGGCATATGGGAGGTCGGCTTTGATTTCTGGGCGCTGACGCCGCGTAGCGACATCCTGGTCTTCTTTGGTATCTGGCTTATCCTGCCTTTCGTCTGGCGTCGCCTGATTATCCCTTCCAGTGGCGCAGTAGCGGGGCTGGTGGTGGCCCTGCTGATTAGCGGCGGTATCCTGACCTGGGCTGGCTTCAACGACCCACAAGAGGTTCACGGTATGCTGAGTGCTGATGCCACCGAGGCTGAGGCTATCTCTCCGGTTGCCGATGAAGACTGGCCGGCTTACGGTCGCAATCAGGAAGGTCAACGCTACTCTCCGTTGAAACAAATCAACGCAGACAACGTTCATCAGTTGAAAGAAGCCTGGGTATTTCGTACCGGGGATTTAAAACAACCCAACGATCCCGGTGAAATCACCAATGAAGTTACGCCCATAAAAGTAGGCGATACCCTTTTTCTGTGTACCGCCCACCAGCGACTGTTTGCCCTGGACGCGGCCAGCGGTAAAGAGAAGTGGCATTTCGATCCTCAACTTAATACCAATACCAGCTTCCAGCACGTAACTTGTCGCGGCGTTTCCTATCATGAAGCCAGACCGGATACGGCTTCAGCAGAGGTGATGGCCGACTGTCCGCGCCGTATCCTTTTACCGGTCAATGATGGGCGACTGTTTGCATTGAATGCCGAGACCGGCAAGCTGTGTGAAACCTTCGCCAATAAAGGCATTTTGAATCTGCAGACCAATATGCCGGATACCACGCCGGGTCTGTATGAGCCAACATCACCGCCCATCATCACTGATAAAACCATTGTGATTGCCGGGTCGGTGACTGATAACTTCTCCACCCGCGAAACTTCCGGCGTTATCCGTGGCTTCGATGTGAATACCGGTAAGCTGCTGTGGGCGTTCGACCCAGGCGCCAAAGATCCTAATTTCATCCCTTCGGATGAACATACCTTCACCTTTAACTCGCCGAACTCCTGGGCGCCTGCGGCCTACGACGCGAAGCTGGATCTGGTATATCTGCCCATGGGCGTCACCACGCCGGATATCTGGGGCGGTAACCGCACACCGGAGCAGGAACGTTATGCCAGCTCCATCCTGGCGTTAAATGCCACTACCGGGAAATTGGCCTGGAGCTATCAGACCGTTCACCACGATCTGTGGGATATGGACTTACCGGCGCAGCCAACTCTGGCGGATATCAACGTCAACGGAGAGAAAGTTCCGGTCATTTATGCCCCGGCAAAAACCGGGAATATCTTTGTGCTCGATCGCCGTAATGGTGAACTGGTGGTGCCAGCCCCGGAAAAACCGGTGCCGCAAGGGGCAGCCAAAGGTGATTATGTCAGCAAAACCCAGCCGTTCTCCGACCTCAGCTTCCGTCCGCATAAAGATCTCAGTGGCGCGGATATGTGGGGCGCAACCATGTTTGACCAGCTGGTGTGCCGTGTAATGTTCCATCAGTTGCGCTATGAGGGCATTTTTACCCCACCTTCAGAGCAGGGCACACTGGTGTTCCCGGGTAATCTCGGCATGTTCGAATGGGGCGGGATCTCTGTTGATCCTAACCGTCAGGTCGCCATTGCCAACCCAATGGCGCTGCCGTTTGTTTCGAAGCTGATCCCACGCGGTCCCGGCAACCCAATGGAACCGCCAAAAGACGCCAAAGGTACAGGCACGGAGTCCGGTATTCAGCCGCAATACGGCGTACCGTTCGGCGTAACGCTCAATCCGTTCCTTTCACCATTTGGCCTGCCGTGTAAGCAGCCAGCATGGGGTTATATCTCCGCGGTGGACCTGAAAACCAATCACGTGGTGTGGAAAAAACGTATAGGTACGCCGCAGGACAGCATGCCGTTCCCAATGCCGGTTCCGGTGCCGTTCAATATGGGGATGCCGATGCTGGGCGGACCTATCTCCACCGCGGGGAACGTGCTGTTTATCGCCGCGACGGCGGATAACTATTTGCGTGCGTACAACATGAGTAACGGTGAAAAACTGTGGCAGGGCCGTCTGCCGGCCGGTGGTCAGGCAACGCCGATGACCTATGAAGTGAACGGTAAGCAGTATGTGGTGATTTCCGCTGGGGGCCACGGCTCATTTGGTACGAAGATGGGCGATTATATCGTGGCATATGCCTTGCCGGACGACGCGAAGTAAAATGGAAAACGCCCGCTATTCAGCGGGCGTTTTTTTATTCAAACTTCAGTGACAGTAACGACGCTTTTGCGGCTTCCTGATACTGAGCCACCAGATCTTTGGTCATATTGAAGGAGACCTGCACCGCTTTCTCGTTTTGCGAGGTAATCAGCAGCATATTGAGAATTTCAGTATCCGGCGCTTGAGAACGGAAGGTAATCAGCCACGCTTTATGTCCGTCAACTGTGACAGGTTCGGCCTGCGGGTTGAAGTTGGTCAGCATCTTCAGCGTCGCATCCTTTGCCACATCCAACTGAGCGGCAGGCAACGCGTTGCGCCCGGCGGTAATACCTAAAGACGCCTTACCGCGTTCGTCACCGTAAATCACTTGTGGACGGTTTTCAGAAGGGTATTTGATTTTTGCCATTTCGTCCGGCATCGGCGTGAGCGCCTGCGGAATTTCAAGGCTTAAATTCAGTTTTGAAATCTGTTGGCGTTCCATCTTCATCGCAGCCTGTGCCGAAACAGCCAGAAGCATAATAAAAGATGCCGTCAGTATTTTACGCAAAAGGGTCATGAATACCTCGTGATGAGTGATTAACCTCATCAGTATATGCATGCTTCTACTGGACGATAGGGTAATAATCCGTTTTTGGAATAAACATTTAGCGGATAGCGCCACCGCTATCCGCCGCTGTTTATACGGTAAAACCGAGCATCATCCCGGTGTCTTCATGCTCTAACAGATGACAATGCGCCATATAGGCATGCTCTTTTGGCGCGTCGTGGTCAAACTTCACCAAAACCTCACTCACGCCGCCTTCTACCCGTACCGTATCTTTCCATCCCGCGCGGTGCGCGGCAGGCGCTTTGCCATTTTCAGACAAAATGCGGAACTGCGTGCCGTGAATGTGGAACGGATGCAGCATCATGTCGCCCTGACCGGAAATCACCCAGCGTTCATGCTGACCCTTCGCCGCGGCAAACATCGGTTTATTCATATCAAACGCCTGGCCATTAATCCGATTGGCATTATGGAAATCGAATGTTCCATGCTTCATGTTGCCCATGTCGCCATGCTGCATATTCCCCATCTCACCGTGGTCCATATTGCCATGATTCATATTCCCGTGACCCATATTGTCATTGTCCATATGGCCCATCATTTTCCCATGATCCATACCCGCCATAGCCTGAGCGCCGTACTTCTTCATCAGCATTTGCATACCCATCATGTCGAGCATCGGATCCATAGACAATTGCAGTTTGCGCACCGTCAGCCCCTCAAGCGATGGCAGCGCGGGCATAGATGTCAGCGTATCCGGCAGCGTGCCGGAAGCGGTAATCAGCAGCGGCTGAACGCGCATCACTGGGTGCGGCTTATCAAATGGCGCAATCGCCATGCCCATCTGGCTGACAGGCAGAGTGACCAGATCAAATGCTTTACCGTCGCTCACATCCACCAGCACTTCGAAGCGTTCGCCCATCAGCATAGGTAGTTCGGTCACTTTTACCGGCTCCGCCAACAGTCCGCCATCGCTGGCAATAACGTACAAAGGACGATTGTCGCTGGCTGCAATATTCAATGAGCGCGCGTTACAACCATTCAACAGACGCAAGCGCAGCCAGCCGCGCGGTGCCGCATGCTGAGGATAAATCGCCCCGTTGGTCAGCAGCGTATCGCCAAACCAGCCGACGGCAGCGGTCATGATGTCGAGTTGATAGTTAACCTGACCATCTGCAGAGAACTGTTTGTCCTGAATAATCACCGGCACATCATCAATGCCCCACTGCTTAGGCAGCAGCAGCTTGCGAATCTCTTCATCTTCAATCAACACGAGTCCGGCCAGCCCCATCGCCACCTGGCGACCAGTCTTCCCATGCTGATGCGGGTGGAACCAGCAGGTTGCTGCGCGCTGATCCGGCGTGAAGGTCACTGAACGTTTCCCGCCCGCCGGGATAATGCCCTGCGGCCCACCGTCGACCTCTCCGGGGATTTCCAGCCCGTGCCAGTGCAACGTCGTTTCTTCGGCAAGCTGGTTGTGGATATCCACCGTGACCGCCTGCCCTTTGCTCAGCTTGACCGCTGGCCCGAGCAAGTTGCCGTTATATCCCCATGTGGTAGCAGTTTTACCTGCAAAGCTCGACTGCCCGGCTTGTGCAATCAACTGAATGCGATTAGAAGCATCGGCGGTTAACAGGTCTGGAATGGGTAATGCGGGACGGTCTGCGGCGAATACGCTCCGGCTCCACAAAGGTAACGCTGACGCGACGCCCAGCGCCACGGAGTACTTTAAAAAATCACGACGTTGCATAATCACTTCCTTATATTCAGCAGCTTAAGCAGGCTATCTTTTAAGCATAAGCCTTCCCCTTACGGGAAGGTCAAGTGAACGGCTAATAATAAAGGTCGTCGCTTCGCTCGCAGTGTGCTAACGTTTAAATTCCGTGATGCAGTGGTAGAAGCAATGAAGACGTTTTTCAGAACAGTTTTGTTCGGCAGCCTGATGGCCGTATGCGCAAATAGCTACGCGCTGAGTGAGTCCGAAGCCGAAGATATGGCCGATTTAACGGCAGTTTTTGTTTTTCTGAAAAATGACTGTGGATACCAGAATTTGCCTAACGGGCAGATTCGTCGCGCACTGGTCTTTTTTGCCCAGCAAAACCAGTGGGACCTGAGTAATTACGACACCTTCAATATGAAGGCACTGGGTGAGGACAGCTATCGCGATCTCAGCGGTATCGGCATCCCAACGGCAAAAAAATGCAAAGCGCTGGCGCGTGACTCGTTAAGCCTGCTGGCGTACGTGAAGTAACAGGCATAGCGGAGCCCGCTGGCTCCGCATGAATTAACGCTGTTGCACAAATTCACGATATGCGGCCACGACCTGAAGAAAATCCTCTACGCCGCAAAGTGAAAAGCTCTCTTCGTCGTAGTAGTTCATCCCTTCTTCCATTTCATCTCCGGTGAACTCCAGCTGATTAGCACGAACCATCACCTCTTCACCATCCAGCCAGAGCGTGTATTCATGCCCTGCTCGCTGCCAGGAGCGCTCACTGCCCTTCACCGCACGCGCCGCCTGTTCCACTTCATCCAGTAAGGCCAGGTTCTCTTTCACTTCTTCATTAAACCAGTGCCCCACCACCTCGTGGCCCATGGACATACGCACTTTTACCACCCCGGTAATATCGCGCAGAAATTCGTAATCCATAATGTCTTCCTCTGCTCCCGGCAATGCGCCAATACCGCATTGCGCCTTGCTGTAATTATCGCAGCAGCGCGGCAGAAAAAAAGCGTAGCGGGTATAAGGAATAGAAATAAAAATGCCCGGAGAAGCAGACTTCTCCGGGCATTGATGCGTTTTTAGACAAAACGCGTTAGCGCATTACACCGCGGTCTGGAAAATCACACCATCGGCTTTCTCGGTGTATTGAGACAGCTGGTCGAAGTTCAGATAACGGTAGGTATCTACGGCAGTTTTATCCACCTGCGCCACATAGGTCTGATACTCTTCCGCCGTCGGCAGTTTACCAATCAGCGCCGCAACCGCCGCCAGCTCAGCAGAAGCCAGGTAGACGTTCGCTCCGGTACCTAAACGGTTCGGGAAGTTACGGGTAGAGGTGGACACTACCGTTGCGCCGTCAGCCACACGCGCCTGGTTGCCCATGCACAGGGAACAGCCCGGGATCTCAATACGCGCGCCGCTCTTACCGAACACGCTGTAATAGCCTTCTTCGGTCAGCTGTGCCGCATCCATACGGGTTGGCGGAGCCACCCACAGACGCGTCGGCAGTTGGCCTTTATGCGCATCCAACAGCTTACCGGCGGCACGGAAGTGGCCGATGTTGGTCATACAGGAGCCGATGAACACTTCGTCGATCTTCTCGCCCTGCACGTCAGACAGCAGGCGCGCATCGTCCGGATCGTTCGGCGCACACAGGATTGGCTCTTTGATATCCGCCAGATCGATGTCGATCACCGCCGCATATTCTGCGTCAGCATCGGCTTCCAGCAGCTGCGGATCCGCCAGCCATTTTTCCATCCCCTGCACACGACGTTCCAGCGTACGGCGATCGCCATAGCCTTCAGCGATCATCCACTTCAGCAGCACGATGTTAGAGTTCAGATACTCAACGATCGGCTCTTTATTCAGTTTGATGGTACAGCCGGCAGCGGAACGTTCAGCGGAGGCATCGGTCAGTTCGAACGCCTGCTCGACTTTCAGATCCGGCAGACCTTCGATTTCAAGGATGCGGCCAGAGAAGATGTTTTTCTTACCTTTCTTCTCAACGGTCAGCAGACCCTGTTTGATCGCGTACAGCGGAATGGCGTGTACCAGATCGCGCAGGGTAATACCCGGCTGCATTTTGCCTTTGAAGCGCACCAGAACGGATTCCGGCATATCCAGCGGCATCACGCCGGTCGCCGCGGCAAACGCTACCAGACCGGAACCCGCCGGGAAGGAGATACCAATCGGGAAACGGGTATGGGAGTCACCGCCGGTGCCGACGGTATCCGGCAACAGCATGCGGTTCAGCCAGGAGTGGATAACGCCGTCCCCCGGACGCAGCGACACGCCGCCACGGTTCATAATGAAGTCCGGCAGCGTATGGTGTGTGGTCACGTCAACCGGCTTCGGATACGCGGCGGTGTGACAGAAAGACTGCATCACCAGATCAGCAGAGAAGCCCAGGCATGCCAGGTCTTTCAGTTCGTCACGGGTCATCGGGCCGGTAGTATCCTGAGAGCCCACGGAAGTCATCTTTGGTTCGCAGTACGCGCCCGGACGGATACCTTTCACGCCGCAGGCGCGACCCACCATTTTCTGTGCCAGAGAGAAGCCGCGGCTGCTTTCCGCCACGTCTTTCGCCTGACGGAAGACGTCTGAGTGCGGCAGGCCCAGCGCTTCGCGCGCTTTGGTGGTCAGGCCACGACCGATGATCAGCGGAATACGGCCACCAGCGCGCACTTCGTCGATCAGCACGTCGGTTTTCAGCTCAAAGCTTGCCAGCAGTTCGCCGGTTTCGTGGTTGCGTACTTCGCCCTTGAACGGGTAAACGTCAATCACGTCACCCATGTTCATGTTCGACACATCCACTTCGATTGGCAGCGCGCCCGCATCTTCCATGGTGTTGAAGAAGATAGGTGCAATTTTACCGCCGAGGCACAGACCGCCGCCGCGCTTGTTCGGCACATGCGGAATATCATCGCCCATGAACCACAGTACGGAGTTGGTAGCGGATTTACGCGAAGAACCGGTACCGACAACGTCACCCACATAAGCCAGCGGGTAGCCTTTTTTCTGCAGTTCTTCGATCTGTTTGATCGGACCTACCGCGCCCGGCTGATCCGGTTCGATACCTTCACGGGCGTTTTTCAGCATCGCCAGCGCGTGCAGAGGGATATCCGGGCGAGACCATGCGTCAGGAGCCGGAGAGAGGTCATCGGTGTTGGTTTCACCGGTCACTTTGAAGACGGTAACGGTGATTTTTTCAGCCAGAGCTGGACGGTTCAGGAACCATTCGGCATCGGCCCAGGACTGCATTACCTGCTTCGCATATTCGTTGCCCGCTTTGGCTTTTTCTTCTACATCGTAGAAGTTATCGAACATCAGCAGCGTTGAAGAGAGCGCTTTGGCGGCAATCGGCGCCAGTTTTGCATCGTCAAGCGCGTCAATCAGCGGATGAATGTTGTAACCACCCTGCATGGTGCCCAGCAGTTCAATGGCTTTTTCTGGCGTAACCAGCGGGGAGGTAGTGTCGCCTTTCGCGACGGCAGCGAGAAAACCAGCTTTAACATACGCGGCTTCATCTACGCCAGGAGGAACGCGGTTGATCAACAGGTCTAACAGGAATTCTTCTTCGCCCACAGGCGGGGTCTTCAGCAGCTCGACAAGTGCGGCCATTTGGGTTGCGTCTAAAGGTTTTGGCACAATCCCCTGGGCAGCACGCTCAGCTACGTGCTTACGGTATTCTTCTAGCACGACGATATCTCCTCGCTCTCATTGTCATAATGCGGCGCTTTTGTAGATGGGCGATTCTCTTCACGCTCCTGTGAGACAGTAGTTAGTAGGGTAAATGCCCGGTACCGCATAAGGCACAATAACAGGATTTTCATTAAGTGTTAATCCGTTTACAAAAAAGCAACATAAAAAATTGGCTGAATCGTTAAGAATGGTATAGCGACAAGGCGGGAGGCCATTAAGGCTACCTGAAACCGCCCTGAAACGGTTGATTTTCAAGCGTGACCTGCTGAATATTCCAGCGACTTTTCAGCCATCAGATATAATTGTGTAATAAATCTTCACACTCTTTTTCCGGACCTACCGGGTGAATCCCCAATAAAAGTCAAAACTGTCTAACACGGGTGAATAATACTCGCGGCAACAGGAACGCCTCACGGCACAGCACTTGTCTCGTTGGAGTCATTTTATGAAGTTGCCCTTTAAGCCACACCTGCTTGTCCTTCTGTGCAGTGCCGGGCTGTTTGCCGCCTCTGGCGTGATGTTCGTTAAAAGTCGCGCAACGGAGCCTGCAGCTCCAGCCCCCGTCGCACAACAACCGTCAGCGCCGGCTCCGGCTCCCGTAGAGGCCCCTGCCCCAGCGCCTGCTGCAACACCTACGTACACGGCGGCACAAATCGATCAGTGGGTTGCGCCTATCGCGCTCTATCCGGATTCACTGCTGTCGCAGATTTTGATGGCCTCAACCTACCCGGCCAACGTCATCCAGGCCGCGCAGTGGTCAAAAGACAACCCCAAAATGCAGGGTGATGCCGCCATTCAGGCCGTTGCCAGCCAACCCTGGGATCCCAGCGTGAAATCACTGGTCGCATTTCCGCAACTGATGTCGCTGATGGGTGAAAATCCGCCGTGGGTACAAAGCCTGGGTGATGCTTTCCTTGCGCAGCCGAAAGATGTTATGGATTCCGTGCAACGCCTGCGTGCGCTGGCGCGACAGACCGGTGCGTTGCAATCGACACCGCAGCAGACAGTCACCACGAGTGTGAAAAATGTGCCTCCTCCTCGTACCCAAACTCAAGAAGGAGTAACAGTTCAATCGACGGCCCCACCGGCTCCAACGGTAATCAAAATTGAATCCGCCGATCCACAGGTAGTGTACGTTCCCACCTATAACCCGAATACGGTTTACGGTACCTGGCCGAACACCGCCTATCCGCCAACCTATCTGCCGCCAACGCCCGGTGAGCAGTTTGGCAACAGCTTCGTTAACGGTTTAGGCTTCAGCCTCGGTGTTGCCACAACCTATGCCATCTTTAGCAATATCGACTGGGATGATGACGATCACCATCATAACGATGACTGGGATAACCATGGCGGTTATAACCGCAATGGTGATAACAACATTAATATCAACGTTGATAACTTCAATAAAATCAGTGGGCAACGGCTGACGGACGCTAACCGTACCTGGCAGCATAACCCGGCCTATCGCGAGGGCGTGCCGTACCCTAACAACCAGCTTAATAACCGCTTTCACTCCACTAACACGGCGACGGGATTAAGCTCAACCCAGCAAAGACCGGTCAACCGTGATAGCCAGCGTCAGGCAGCCCTGAGCCAGATGGAAAAATCGACGGGGAAAACATTCCCGCAGGCGGCGCGTCCAGGCACGAAAGACGCCCAGCGTCAGGCATCCAGCCAACAGCTGAAGCAAATTTCCCAGCGTAATAACTACCGGGGTTACGATACCAAACCGCAAACGGCGAAACGGGCGAACACTCAGCAGCGCGAAAATCGCCAGGCCGCGACCCAACGCCAGGAGAAACGGATCACGCAACCAGCGCAGCACCATAATGTACAGCAGCGTAATCTTCAACAGCGGACCAGCCAGCCACGCGCTAATGCACTGAGCGGCAACGACAGTCGCTCCGCCAGTTGGCAGGCGCAGCAGCAGCGAGGTGCTCAAAGCAGACAGGTCGCCCGCAACCAGCCATCTCGCCAGCTTTCCGGCGGTCGTGCTGAACACCGTGAATTCCGTCATCGTTAAGGGAGCCGACATGAAAAATAAACTACTCAGTGGAATGGTGTTGTTCATGGTTTCGGCCACCGCGATGGCACAGCAATCCTTCAGTACGCCAGACCAGGCGACCGATGCCCTGGCAAGCGCTATCAGCGAGCAAAATGAAAGCGCGATGAACAACTTGCTTGGGGAAAACTGGCGCGAGTTTCTGCCGCCGGAAGGCGTTGATCCTGATGCGGTTGATCGCTTCCTGCGCGACTGGAAGGTTCGCCATAACACCATCGTCGACGGCAATACCGCGCATCTGGTGGTCGGGGACAGCGACTGGCAACTGCCGATCCCCGTTGTTAAAACCGCTTCTGGCTGGCAATTTGATATCAAGGAAGCGGCGGAAGAGATCCTGACTCGAGAGATTGGGCGCAACGAACTTTCCGCGATTGAAGCATTACACGCCTATGTAGATGCTCAGCAAAGCTACTTTGCGATGAACCAAAAATACGCGCAAAAGATTGTCAGTTCTGAAGGGAAAAAAGACGGTCTGTACTGGCCTGTTTCGCCCGGCGAAGCCCCCAGCCCGCTAGGCCCGGCCTTTAGCCCACCGGAGCCAGGTACGGGCTATCACGGCTATCATTTCCGTATCCTTCCCGATAAAGCCAGCGGCTTTGCGATGGTCGCCTGGCCCGTCAGCTACGATCACACCGGTGTCATGAGTTTTATCATTAACGGTGAAGACAAGGTCTACCAGGCGGATCTTGGCGAGGAGTCGCAGCAGAAAGCTCAGGCGTTAACCGCATACCATCCGGATAAAAACTGGCAGCCCGTAGCACCCTGATCCCCAGAGGCGAAAAGTTAGGAGGCCGGGTAAGGCGAAACCGCCACCCGGCAACTTACAACAGATTACAGGATATTAGCGACGGATTTCGCCAGCTGCGCTTCGAGAACCGGTTTCGCTTCTTCGAACTTCAGATTCACCTTGTTAGCATTCGACACCACGCGGGTCTGGTATTTTGCGCGATCGCCCTGCGCGCTGCTGGTTTGCAGCTTGATGCCGGACGTCCCCTGACGCAGCGCGGCAACGTTATCCGTTGTCACTTTCGCTTTGCTGCGCTCGGAGATTTGCAGGTCAGTAACCATGGTGTAGTTCACGTCTTCTACCATGGCGTCCGCGGCCATGCCGATCAGTCCCGCCGCCAGGCCAACACCCAGCGCCGCACCGGAGGAGTTGCTGTTATAGGCGGTAATCCCCGCGCCTAAAGCAGCGCCCACCGCCGCCCCTTCGTAGCCGGTCTTCAGGAAGCCCTGAGCTTCGCGCAGATCCATTTTGTCTGCTTTCAGTACGTTCGCCTGCACCCAGTAGTAGGCGCTGTCCGGTGAACTGGTCACTTTATAGCCCTTCGCGGACAAATCGTTTGCCAGCAGGGTTTGCAGGTTACTCATGTCTTTATCAGAAGTGTTTTTTACCTGAATGTAGACGGTCTTCTCGCTGGAAGGCTCCAGCCAGATGGTTTCGCTCATCTGCGTTTTCACTTCGAGGTTACGTTTTTTAACGGCAGTGGTCATCGCACCACAACCGGTCAGCGTCATTGTCGCGACAACCATGCCAACAACCGCGATTTTTTTTAAAGACATGTATTTTCCTTTTTTCGTGTAATAGAGAGTCCAGAGCCTCTTCTCCGTGCAGCCAGTAGCCACACAATGGCGAAAAAAGTATCGGCAGTTGCGCAGTTTTTTTTAGTGGAAATATCAATAACATGACTACCAAAAATGGTAGCTTTCAGGCAAAAAAAACGCCTCCGAAGAGGCGTATTCACAAAAGCGGGAGATTACTTTTTCTTCGCTTTCGGATTTGGCAGGTCGGTGATGCTACCTTCGAAGATTTCTGCCGCCAGGCCCACGGACTCGTGCAGAGTCGGGTGAGCGTGGATGGTCAGCGCGATGTCTTCAGCGTCACAACCCATTTCGATCGCCAGACCGATTTCGCCCAGCAGCTCGCCGCCGTTGGTGCCGACAATCGCACCACCGATAACACGGTGAGATTCTTTGTCGAAGATCAGTTTGGTCATACCATCTGCGCAGTCAGAAGCGATAGCACGGCCCGAAGCAGCCCACGGGAAGGTGGCGGTTTCGTAGCTGATGCCTTTTTCTTTCGCTTCTTTCTCAGTCAGGCCAACCCATGCAACTTCTGGTTCAGTGTAGGCGATGGATGGGATAACTTTCGGATCGAAGTAGTGTTTCTTACCGGCGATAACTTCAGCGGCAACGTGACCTTCGTGAACACCTTTGTGCGCCAGCATCGGCTGACCGACGATATCGCCGATAGCAAAGATGTGCGGAACGTTGGTGCGCAGCTGTTTGTCAACGCGGATGAAGCCACGGTCATCAACTTCCACGCCAGCCTTGCCCGCATCGAGGTTTTTGCCGTTCGGTACACGACCGATAGCCACCAGCACCGCATCGTAACGCTGAGCTTCAGCAGGCGCTTTTTTGCCTTCCATGGAAACGTAGATACCGTCTTCTTTCGCTTCAACGGCGGTCACTTTGGTTTCCAGCATCAGGTTGAATTTCTTGCTGATGCGTTTGGTGAAGACTTTAACCACGTCTTTATCGGCAGCCGGGATAACCTGGTCAAACATTTCAACCACGTCGATCTCTGAACCCAGCGCATGGTACACGGTACCCATTTCCAGACCGATGATACCGCCGCCCATTACCAGCAGGCGCTTAGGAACAGTTTTCAGTTCCAGAGCATCAGTGGAATCCCACACGCGTGGGTCTTCATGCGGAATGAATGGCAGTTCGATCGGACGGGAACCCGCCGCGATGATCGCGTTGTCGAAGTTGATCACGGTTTTGCCGTTTTCGCCTTCAACTTCCAGGGTGTTAGCCCCGGTAAATTTACCCAGACCGTTAACCACTTTCACTTTACGGCCTTTGGCCATACCAGCCAGACCGCCGGTCAGTTGAGTGATAACTTTTTCTTTCCAGGTACGAATCTTGTCGATATCGGTTTTCGGCTCGCCAAAAACGATACCGTGTTCAGCCAGCGCTTTGGCTTCTTCGATAACTTTTGCTACGTGCAGCAGCGCTTTAGAAGGGATACAGCCGACGTTCAGACAAACACCACCGAGGGTGCTGTAACGTTCTACGATGACGGTCTCCAGACCTAAATCTGCGCAACGGAAGGCAGCAGAGTAACCTGCAGGGCCTGCCCCAAGTACCACGACCTGAGTTTTGATTTCAGTGCTCATCATGACCTCTTAATTTATACCCGTCGTCCACCGGGTCGTTCTATCCGCCCGTATTTTACAAAATTGTTAACAATTTTGAAACAACAAACGGCAACCGATTTGTCTTTCGCACAATAACCTCACTGACTTCATGAGATTACCAGAAAAAAGCCGGCCGTCGGGCCGGCTTTTTCGCTTACATCACCAGGCGGCGAATGTCAGACAGCATGTTGTTGATGATGGTGATAAAGCGCGCACCATCCGCACCGTCGATTACGCGGTGGTCGAAGGAGAGCGAAATCGGCATCATCAGACGCGGCATAAACTCTTTACCGTTCCACACTGGCTCCATAGAGGACTTGGAGACACCGAGGATAGCCACTTCCGGCGCGTTCACAATCGGCGCGAAGTGGGTAGTACCCAGGCCACCGATGCTGGAGATGGTGAAGCAACCGCCCTGCATTTCGCCAGCGGTCAGCTTGCCATCACGTGCTTTCTTGGAGATGGTGGTCAGTTCACGAGACAGCTCGGTAATGCTCTTCTTGTTCACGTCTTTGAAGACCGGAACAACCAGACCATTCGGCGTATCCACCGCAACACCGATGTTGATGTATTTTTTCAGGGTCAGGCGCTGACCGTCTTCAGACAGGGAGCTGTTGAAGCGTGGCATCTGTTCCAGAGCGGCGGCAACGGCTTTCATGATGAAGACCACTGGGGTGAATTTCACGTCCAGTTTACGTTTTTCAGCTTCCGCGTTCTGCTGTTTACGGAACGCTTCCAGATCGGTGATATCAGTTTTGTCGAAGTGCGTAACGTGCGGGATCATCACCCAGTTACGGCTCAGGTTAGCACCAGAGATTTTCTGGATACGGCCCAGTTCCACTTCTTCGATTTCACCAAACTTGCTGAAGTCCACTTTCGGCCAGGGCAGCATGCCCGGGATACCGCCACCAGCCGCAGCCGGTGCAGACTCGGCGCGTTTGATAGCGTCTTTCACGTAAGCCTGAACGTCTTCACGCAGGATACGACCTTTACGGCCAGAACCTTTCACTTTCGCCAGGTTCACACCGAATTCGCGCGCCAGGCGACGAATCAGCGGCGTTGCATGAACGTAAGCGTCGTTCTCAGCAAACTCAGATTTGCCTTCCGCTTTCGCTGCTGACGCCGCGGCTGGTTTAGCAGCCTGAGCCGGTGCAGCGGCCGGAGCCGGAGCTGCGGCTTGCGCAGGAGCGGCAGCAGGCGCTGCGCCTTCAACTTCGAAGACCATAATCAGAGAACCGGTTTTGACTTTGTCGCCGGTGCTGATTTTGATTTCTTTCACGGTGCCCGCGAACGGTGCCGGAACTTCCATAGAGGCTTTGTCACCTTCTACGGTGATCAGTGACTGCTCAGCGGCAATTTTATCGCCCACTTTAACCATCACTTCAGTGACTTCAACTTCGTCACCGCCGATATCCGGTACGTTAACTTCTTTCGAGCCAGAAGCTGCCGGAGCCGCCGCTGCTGCTGGAGCTGCCGCTTGAGCCGGTGCTGCAGCAGGCGCTGCGCCCGCAACTTCAAAGACCATAATCAGCGAGCCGGTAGACACTTTGTCGCCGGTGTTGATTTTGATCTCTTTAACAGTACCTGCGAACGGCGCCGGCACTTCCATAGAGGCTTTGTCGCCTTCTACGGTGATCAGAGACTGTTCAGCCGCAACGGTGTCGCCGACTTTAACCATGACCTCGGTAACTTCAACTTCGTCACCACCGATGTCCGGTACGTGTACTTCTTTCGCTGCTGAGGCGGCAGGTGCTGCTGCCGGAGCTGCTTCTTTCTTCTCTTCTGCCGGAGCAGGTGCAGCGGCTGCTGCACCATCGGCGGAATCGAAAATCATGATCAGTTTGCCGGTCTCAGTTTTGTCGCCAACAGAGACTTTGATCTCTTTAACGATACCAGCCTGAGGAGACGGAACTTCCATAGAGGCTTTGTCGCCTTCTACGGTGATCAGCGACTGTTCAGCTTCAACTTTGTCGCCCACTTTGACCAGGATCTCGGTGATTTCAACTTCATCAGCCCCGATGTCCGGTACATTGATTTCGATAGCCATTATTCTTTTACCTCTTACGCCAGACGCGGGTTAACTTTATCTGCATCGATGTTGAATTTGATGATTGCGTCTGCAACCACTTTCTTATCGATTTCGCCACGTTTAGCCAGTTCGCCCAGGGCCGCTACAACCACGTAGGAAGCATCAACTTCGAAGTGGTGACGCAGGTTTTCACGGCTGTCAGAGCGACCGAAACCGTCAGTACCCAGTACGCGATAATCATCAGCCGGTACATAAGTACGAACCTGTTCGGCAAACAGTTTCATATAGTCAGTAGATGCTACTGCCGGAGCGTCGTTCATCACCTGAGCGATGTACGGAACGCGCGGAGTTTCCATCGGGTGCAGCATGTTCCAGCGCTCACAATCCTGGCCATCACGCGCCAGTTCAGTGAAGGAAGTTACGCTGTAAACGTCAGAGCCTACACCGTAGTCGTTCGCCAGAATCTGTGCTGCTTCACGCACGTGACGCAGGATAGAACCGGAGCCCAGCAGCTGAACTTTACCTTTCTTACCTTCGAGGGTTTCGAGTTTGTAGATACCTTTACGGATACCTTCCTCGGCACCTGCTGGCATTGCCGGCATGTGGTAGTTTTCGTTCAGCGTGGTGATGTAGTAGTAAACGTTCTCTTGTTTCTCACCGTACATACGCTCCAGGCCATCGTGCATGATGACTGCAACTTCGTACGCGTAAGACGGATCGTAAGAGATACAGTTCGGGATAGTCAGAGACTGAATATGGCTGTGACCATCTTCGTGCTGCAGACCTTCGCCGTTCAGCGTAGTACGACCAGAAGTACCCCCTACCAGGAAGCCGCGAGCCTGTTGGTCGCCAGCCTGCCAGCACAGGTCGCCGATACGCTGGAACCCGAACATGGAGTAGTAGATGTAGAACGGAATCATCGGCAGATCGTTGGTGCTGTAAGAGGTCGCAGCAGCCAGCCAGGATGCGCCAGCACCCAGTTCGTTGATACCTTCCTGCAGGATCTGACCTTTCTCGTCTTCTTTATAGTAAGCAACCTGCTCACGGTCCTGCGGGGTGTACTGCTGACCGTTCGGGCTGTAGATACCGATCTGACGGAACAGGCCTTCCATACCGAAAGTACGCGCTTCGTCAGCGATGATCGGAACCAGACGATCTTTGATCGACTTGTTCTTCAGCATCACGTTCAGGGCACGAACGAAAGCGATAGTGGTGGAGATTTCTTTGTTCTGCTCTTCCAGCAGCGCACCGAAGTCTTCCAGAGCTGGCAGTTCCAGCTTCTCGGTGAAGTTCGGCTGACGAGCAGGCAGGTAGCCGTGCAGTTTCTGACGCTGAGCGTGCAGATAAGTGTGCTCTTCAGAACCTTCCGGGAAGGTGATGTAAGACAGGTTTTCAACCTGCTCGTCGGTCACAGGAACGTTGAAACGGTCGCGGATATAACGCACGCCGTCCATGTTCATTTTCTTAACCTGGTGAGCGATGTTTTTACCTTCAGCGGTGTCACCCATGCCGTAACCTTTAATGGTATGGGCGAGGATTACAGTTGCTTTGCCTTTGGTTTCCTGCGCTTTTTTCAGTGCAGCGTAAACTTTCTTCGGATCGTGACCACCGCGGTTCAGAGACCAAATCTGCTCATCAGTCCAGTCAGCAACCAGGGCTGCAGTTTCCGGGTATTTACCGAAGAAGTGCTCACGTACGTATGCGCCATCTTTGGATTTGAAGGTCTGGTAGTCGCCGTCAACAGTTTCGTTCATCAGTTGGATCAGTTTACCGCTGGTGTCTTTACGCAGCAGCTCATCCCAACGACCGCCCCACATGACTTTGATTACGTTCCAGCCAGCACCCGCGAAGATGCCTTCCAGTTCGTTAACAATCTTGCCGTTACCGGTTACCGGGCCGTCAAGACGCTGCAGGTTACAGTTGATAACAAAGACCAGGTTGTCCAGTTTTTCACGGGTCGCGATGGTGATAGCGCCCTTAGATTCTGGCTCATCCATCTCGCCGTCGCCCAGGAAGGCGTAAACGGTTTGTTTAGAGGTATCTTTCAGGCCACGGTGTTCCAGATATTTCAGGAACTTAGCCTGGTAGATGGCACCGATTGGGCCCAGACCCATAGATACGGTCGGGAACTGCCAGAATTCCGGCATCAGTTTCGGGTGCGGGTAGGAAGACAGGCCTTTGCCATGTACTTCCTGACGGAAGTTGTTCATCTGCTCTTCAGTCAGACGACCTTCCAGGAATGCGCGTGCGTAGATGCCCGGAGAGATGTGGCCCTGGAAGTACACCAGATCGCCGCCATCTTGCTCGTTGCGTGCACGGAAGAAGTGGTTGAAGCAAACATCATATACCGTTGCGGAGGACTGGAAGGATGCCATGTGGCCACCCAGCTCGAGGTCCTTTTTAGACGCGCGCAGTACGGTCATGATGGCGTTCCAACGGATAGCAGAACGAATACGACGTTCCAGCTCCAGATTGCCCGGGTATTCCGGTTCATCTTCAACGGCAATAGTGTTTACATAATTGCTGGCCCCTGCACCTGCCGCTACTTTCACGCCGCCTTTGCGGGCTTCTGAAAGCAGTTGGTCGATCAGATACTGAGCACGCTCAACACCTTCTTCACGGATGACCGATTCGATCGCCTGTAGCCAGTCGCGAGTTTCGATCGGATCCACGTCATTTGGGAAACGTTCTGACATGGGGGTATTCCTTATCTATCTAATACGTTGAGTTATCTGGAACCTGTCCCATTACGCTCTTTGTTCTTCATACTTCAGGTTGTCTCTTTGTTGGCTGCGCTTCCTCGCACCAGTCACATAGTTCACTATGCTCCTGGCAACTCGCGCGCTTGCCGCCGCGATACAACCCGAATTATTTTGAACAACCAAAAGCGTAATAAGACAGGTTCTGCGTTTAGTTGCCGCGCACTTTATATGGCGCTTGATTTACAACATCTTCTGGTTAACGTTCTGCCAGAAAAATCACTAATTCTTTCGTTGCTCCAGGCGGCGTAAGGCGCGTTCACGACGACTTTCCTCACGGCTTCTGTCCAGCAGAATCTCTTCGATAAAGGCCAGGTGACGATGAGACGCTTCACGCGCTTCTTCAGGCTTCCCGGCGATGATTGCTTCAAAGATACGGGTACGATGACTGCTTACCAGCGGCAGCATCTCGCGACGCGCATACAGCAATTCGAAGTTTTGCCGAACGTTCTGGGCCAACATCGGCTCCATACACCTTAGCAAATGGAGCAGCACTACATTGTGTGCCGCTTCGGTGACAGCAATTTGATACTGAAGTACCGCATCAGATTCGCCGTCAAGATCGCCGGACTGTTGCGCAAGCTCGATTGCATGGTGGAGTTCACGGATACGCGTTTTGTCTTCATCCGTGCTGCGCAGTGCAGCGTAATAAGCTGCAATACCTTCCAACGCATGGCGCGTTTCAAGCAGGTCAAACTGGGATTCAGGATGGTCGGAGAGCAGCTCTACCAGTGGGTCGCTAAAGCTCTGCCACAGGCTGCTCTGAACAAAAGTGCCACCGCCCTGACGACGAAGCAGTAACCCCTTCGCTTCAAGGCGTTGGATCGCCTCGCGTAAGGAGGGGCGGGAGACGTCGAACTGTTTTGCCAGCTCGCGTTCCGGTGGGAGTTTTTCTCCGGGGCGAAGTGTCCCCTCAAGAATTAAAAACTCCAGCTGCTGCTCAATCACATCGGAGAGTTTTGGTTGGCGGATTTTGCTGTAGGCCATGATTTCCTGTCTTAAGCCATTTGCCCGGAGTCAATTGGTCTTACCAATTTCATGTTCTTGACGCTAAAGTAACAAAGTATTCACCTTCTGTCCATACAGGTTTTGATTGAAATCAGTAAAGGGGGCATATTTTAACAACATTACAGAAATAACGTTTCAAACATGTAACTATGCACAAATGTTAAATTTACCCACCACGGGGTAGTTTTAACGGAATTGAAACGAAATATTATCTCATCTGAACCGATTCACCTGCTTATTTATCGACGTATCAACCACAATTAATGAATAGAAATTCAAAACGGAAATTTTGTGGTAGATAAACTCGTATTTACAAATGGTTTCTTTTTATTCAACTCGTCATCTTCCCCGCACAAAGCAGGTGCATTCGCGCTCGCATATCATTATTCTGATCAAGACAAAAGTCTTAAGGCAACATTTTATCTAAAGCATCTGTAAACTAATTAATACAACAAACGGAATTGCAAACTTACACACGCATTACTGCGTAGTTCAAAAAATAAGTACTCGAAATATGAAGAGTAAAACCACACACGAGGTTTAATGATGGAAAGTCAACAGCATGGCGATCAGCTCAAGCGCGGTCTTAAGAACCGCCATATACAGCTAATCGCACTGGGTGGCGCGATTGGTACCGGGTTATTCCTCGGTAGCGCATCCGTTATCCAGTCTGCAGGACCGGGTATTATTCTGGGTTACGCTATTGCCGGCTTTATCGCCTTTTTGATTATGCGTCAGTTAGGTGAAATGGTGGTTGAAGAGCCGGTTGCAGGCTCCTTTAGCCACTTTGCTTATAAATACTGGGGCGGTTTCGCAGGCTTCTCTTCTGGCTGGAACTATTGGGTTCTGTACGTGCTGGTTGCCATGGCTGAACTGACAGCCGTGGGTAAATATATCCAATTCTGGTATCCAGAGATCCCAACCTGGGTTTCTGCGGCGGCCTTCTTCGTGCTGATTAACGCCATCAACCTGACCAACGTGAAAGTGTTTGGCGAAATGGAGTTCTGGTTTGCCATTATTAAAGTCATTGCCGTGGTTGCGATGATCCTGTTCGGCGGCTGGTTGCTGTTTAGCGGCAACGGCGGTCCGCAGGCCAGCGTCAGTAACCTGTGGGACCAGGGGGGCTTCCTACCGCATGGATTCACCGGTCTGGTGATGATGATGGCTATTATTATGTTCTCTTTCGGTGGGCTGGAGCTGGTCGGGATCACCGCGGCAGAAGCCGATAACCCGGAGCAAAGCATTCCCAAAGCAACCAACCAGGTTATCTACCGTATCCTGATTTTCTATGTAGGTTCGCTGGCGGTTCTGCTTTCCCTGATGCCGTGGACGCGCGTCACGGCTGATACCAGCCCATTTGTCCTTATTTTCCACGAGCTGGGCGACACCTTTGTTGCTAATGCCCTGAACATCGTAGTGTTGACCGCTGCCCTTTCTGTCTATAACAGCTGCGTATACTGCAACAGCCGTATGCTGTTCGGTCTGGCACAACAAGGCAATGCGCCAAAAGCGCTGATGAACGTCGACAAACGCGGCGTACCAGTAAACACCATTCTGGTCTCCGCACTGGTTACGGCGCTGTGCGTACTGATCAACTATCTGGCGCCGGAATCCGCCTTTGGCCTGCTGATGGCGCTGGTGGTTTCCGCACTGGTGATCAACTGGGCAATGATCAGCCTGGCGCACATGAAGTTCCGCAAAGCCAAACAGCAGCAGGGCGTTACCACACGCTTCCCGGCGCTGCTTTATCCGCTGGGTAACTGGGTGTGCCTGATTTTCATGGCTGCGGTGTTGGTGATTATGCTGATGACGCCGGGTATGGCGATTTCGGTATACTTAATTCCGGTATGGATTGCCATTCTTGGCATCGGCTACCTGTGCAAGCAGAAAACTGCTGGCGCGGTTAAAGCGCATTAATTCTCCCTCCCCCCACCTGCATCGGGTGGGGGTTGTTACCTGCCTCACACTTTCCCACTCACGACTGTTTAGTCCATATCAGCGGCGTTATCCTGCAACGCAAAAACAACGGTACCAGACAATAATTCTCTCCATATCTCATTAATGGAGTGCAGTTGATGGAAACCAGTAAGCTCACGGTGAAAGAAAAGATCGGCTATGGAATGGGCGACGCCGGATGCAACATCATCTTTGGCGCCATCATGTTGTTTGTTAACTACTTTTACACAGATATTTTTGGTCTGGCGCCTGCCCTGGTCGGCGTATTACTGCTCTCAGTACGCGTTATCGATGCCGTTACTGACCCTATAATGGGCGCGATGGCCGACCGCACCCGCAGCAAATATGGTCGATTTCGTCCATGGCTTTTGTGGATGGCTTTCCCTTACGCATTATTCAGCGTACTTATGTTTACCACCCCTGAGTGGACATATAACAGCAAAGTTATCTATGCGTTCGTCACTTACTTCCTGCTCTCTATCACCTATACGGCAATCAACATTCCTTACTGCTCGCTCGGCAGCGTCATCACCAACGATCCAAAGGAACGCGTCGCTTGCCAGTCATATCGCTTTGTATTGGTCGGGATAGCAACCTTGTTACTCTCGCTCACCCTGTTGCCCATGGCGGACTGGTTTGGTGGGGAAGACAAAGCCAAAGGCTATCAGATGGCGATGGCGGTCCTTGCCTTCATCGGTATGTGTATGTTCCTGTTTTGCTTTGCAACTGTGCGTGAGCGCGTCCGTCCTGCGGTCCCGACTAACGACGACTTAAAAGCAGACCTGAAGGACGTGTGGAAGAACGATCAGTGGGTAAAAATTCTGCTGTTAACCCTGTGCAACGTCTGTCCGGGCTTTATTCGCATGGCCGCCACTATGTACTACGTGACCTGGGTAATGCAGCAAAGCACGCAGTTTGCCACGTTGTTTATCAGCCTTGGCGTTGTCGGCATGATGATCGGCAGCATGCTGGCAAAGGTGTTAACCGATCGCTGGTGCAAACTGAAAGTCTTCTTCTGGACCAATATCATCCTGGCGATTTTCTCCGGCGCGTTTTACTTCTTCGATCCAAAAGCCACCATGATGATTATGGTGCTCTACTTCCTGCTCAACATTCTGCATCAGATCCCTTCCCCACTGCACTGGTCGCTGATGGCGGATGTCGATGACTACGGCGAGTGGAAAACCGGTAAACGCATCACCGGAATCAGCTTTTCCGGCAACCTGTTCTTCCTGAAACTGGGCCTGGCGATTGCCGGAGCGATGGTTGGCTTCCTGCTTTCCTGGTACGGCTACGACGCAGGGGCGAAAGCGCAAAGCGACTCCGCCATTAACGGTATTATGCTGCTGTTTACCATCATACCTGGCGTAGGCTACCTGATTACCGCAGGCGTGGTTCGTCTGCTGAAAGTTGATCGCGAGTTTATGCAGCAAATCCAGGCAGATTTAGAAAAGCGTCGCGCCAACTACCGTGAACTGAATGAATACCACGATATAAAAACGACTGAAACCGTAAGGAAAGCCTAATGAATCAGTGGCCTAATCCCTTTATTGAACAACGTGCCGACCCGTTTATTTTACGTGACGGTAGCCACTACTATTTCATTGCTTCAGTGCCCGAATACGATCGACTGGAGCTCCGTCGCGCTGACACGCTGGAAGGGCTGCGCACCGCCGTCCCGGTTGTCGTCTGGCGCAAACCAGAAAGCGGCCCCATGAGCCAACTCATCTGGGCGCCTGAGATCCATCATCTGGCAGGCAAGTGGTACATCTATTTTGCCGCCACCCACACACAGGCGCTCGACAAGCTGGGGATGTTCCAGCACCGTATGTTTGCGCTCGAATGTGCGGACACCGATCCGCTGGCAGGCAAGTGGACAGAGAAAGGCCAGATTAAGACACAGTTTGATACCTTTGCGCTTGATGCCACCACCTTTCATCACCAGGGAAAACAGTGGTATCTGTGGGCGCAGAAATCCCCCGATATCGCAGGCAACTCCAATATCTATCTCGCTGAGCTGGAAAATCCATGGACGATTAAAGGCGAGCCAGTCATGCTCAGCCATCCAGAGTATGACTGGGAATGCCGGGGTTTTTGGGTCAACGAAGGTCCGGCTGTCATGGTTCACGGCGACAAGCTGTTTATCAGCTATTCGGCCAGCGCCACCGATGAGAACTACTGTATGGGATTATTGTGGATTGACCTCAACGCCGATCCGCTCAACCCGCAGAACTGGCACAAATCACCACGCCCGGTCTTTTCCACCAGCTACGAAAACCGCCAGTACGGACCGGGACACAACAGCTTTACGCAAACGCCGGAAGGTGAGGATGTGCTGGTGTACCACGCGAGAAATTACACCGAAATTGAAGGCGATCCGTTGTACGATCCAAACCGCCACACTCGCCTGAAGCTCGTGCGCTGGGACGAAAACGGGATGCCTGATTTTGGCGTGCCGCCAGCGGATACGTATTGAGTCATTGCGCCGTTATCCGGTCTAGACATGCGCCAGGCCGGATAAGGCGGTTATGCCGCTATCCGGCAACAATCGCTAGATCAGTGTTCCATAAATTGTCAGCAGCGCAATGACCACCACCACCACAAACGAAGTCTTCTTCGCCATTGAAACAGCCGCTTTTGGCGTTTCGACTTTATCGGTATGGGGTTCGCGCGCCAAAGAAAACTGCGCCAGGCGCGTAAGTACCTGGTATTGCGAAGTATGTAGATCGGCAAGCGATGCAAACCAGGCTGGCAACGCCTTCTCGCCGTGTCCTAACAGCGCATAGACCACGCCCGCCAGACGCACCGGGATCCAGTCCAGCACATGCAGGATCGCATCAATACCCGATTGCAAACGCTGGTGCGGGGTCTGATAGCGCGCCAGCCAGGACTGCCAGGCACGTAAAAAGGCGTAACCCACCAGCGTTACCGGTCCCCACGGGCCACCGACAATCAGCCAGAATAACGGCGCCAGATAAAAGCGAAAGTTGTTCCATAGCAGCGCGTTCTGCAGTTCGCGCAGGAACTCACGCTCATCACAGTCCGGCGGAACACCATGGATAAGCGTCAGCTCGCTGGCCATCGCCTCACGGGCGTGAGCGTCATCGCGAGCCGCCGCGTTCAGATAGGCATGATAATGAAGACGCGTTTTGCCAGCCCCAATACACAGCAAGCCAATTAAGATCCACACCACCAGCAAGGGCACGTTAAACAGCAGTCCATGAAGTGCGCGCAGCAGCAGAAACGTCACCCCCATCGCAATCAGGGCCATGCCTACGGTACGCATCATTGAGAAATGCTTCACCCGGCGGAAAAATGCTTCAACCCGGTGATCAAGCTGCCAGTGCTCACCCAGCTTAAACAGGCGTTCAACAATCAACACCAGTAATGTTGTAAACAGCGTCATGTCATCTCCTTTTGCGACGAGGGGGTGACCAGGGCGCGAAACCTTGCCCAGTCAAAAGAGGGCCCGGGATCGGTCTTACGCTCGGGCGCAATATTGCAATGTCCTGTCATATTGTTAGCAATAGCCGGATAACGCGTAATCAGGGCATTGGTCACGGCTGCAAGTTGCTGGTACTGCGCATCGGTATAGGCCAGCGTATCCGTCCCTTCCAGCTCAATACCAATTGAAAAATCATTACAGCGTTCGCGCCCTTGATAGTTCGACACGCCAGCATGCCAGGCGCGTTTATCAAAGGGGACATACTGCACGATTTCACCATCACGGCGAATTAAACAATGGGCCGACACGCGCAGATGGGCGATCCCGGCAAAATAAGGATGGGCATTAGGATCAATCGTGCCGGTAAACAGCGCATCAATCCACGGTCCGCCGAACTCGCCGGGCGGCAGACTGATATTATGCACCACCAGCAGAGAACGGTTTTCGTCATCCGGGCGGCAATCGTAATGAGGAGAGGGAACGCGTCGCGCCTCTGCCAGCCAGCCCTCGTCTAACAACATGCAGAATCTCCTTATTGGTGGTGCTCATATCAGGTTCAGGGTAGCATGTTTCCACCTTATGATTCGTTAGCAATTTGGAGTTTTATCATGCCGCCTCGCCGCTATAACCCTGACTACCGACGTGACGCGCTGTTGGAACGCATAAATCTGGATATCCCTGCCGCTGTAGCTCAGGCGCTGCGTGAAGATTTAGGCGGAGAAGTTGATGCCAATAACGATATCACCGCACAGCTTTTGCCCGAAGATATGCGCTCCCACGCCACCGTGATCACCCGCGAAGATGGCGTTTTTTGTGGAAAACGCTGGGTGGAGGAAGTCTTTATTCAACTGGCTGGCGATGATGTCAACATCACCTGGCATGTTGAAGATGGCGACAGCATCAAGGCCAATCAGCCGCTGTTTGAACTGGACGGCCCTTCCCGCGTGCTGCTGACCGGCGAACGTACCGCGCTTAATTTTGTGCAGACCCTTTCAGGTGTGGCGAGCGAAGTGCGTAAATACGTCGACCTGCTGGCGGGAACAAAAACCCAGTTGCTGGACACGCGTAAAACCCTGCCTGGGCTGCGCACCGCCCTGAAATACGCCGTATTGTGCGGCGGCGGCGCGAATCATCGCCTGGGGCTTTCTGACGCTTTCCTGATTAAAGAAAACCACATTATTGCTTCTGGCTCAGTACGTCAGGCCGTTGAAAAAGCCTTCTGGCTGCACCCGGATGTGTCGGTTGAAGTCGAAGTGGAAAGCCTGGATGAACTTGATGACGCGCTGAAAGCCGGGGCCGACATCATCATGCTCGATAATTTCGAAACTGACCAAATGCGTGAAGCGGTCAAACGCACCAACGGCCAGGCGCGTCTGGAAGTGTCGGGTAACGTCACCTATGAAACGCTGCGCGAATTTGCCGAAACCGGCGTGGATTTCATCTCTGTTGGCGCACTGACCAAGCATGTTCGCGCACTCGATCTCTCGATGCGTTTTCGCTAAATACTGATGGTTTAGCCCGGTAGTGATTTCGCTTATCGGGCCATTCTGCATGCCGGAGAAAGCGTTTTCGCCGCTATTCGGCAGTTTCTTCGAGCCTCTTCGCAAATACGTTGTTTGATTCTGTAATCTCGTAAAGATCCTCGGAACCCGCCTTCCCATTCTGTTTTTTGCCTCTCGCCGTGACCCCGACCGTTTGCCAAAGTAGCGCCAGCTAACTCAAGGAGCGAACGATGGACAAGCAACGCGGCTTCACGCTTATCGAACTCATGGTGGTCATTGGCATTATTGCCATCCTTAGCGCCATCGGCATTCCGGCCTATCAAAACTATCTGCGCAAAGCTGCGCTGACAGACATGCTGCAAACCTTTGTTCCCTATCGCACGGCGGTTGAGCTTTGTGCGCTTGAGCATGGCGGAACAGCAACCTGCGATGCCGGAACGAATGGCATCCCTTCTCCAGCCACTACCCGTTATATCTCCGCCATGAGCGTTGAAAAAGGGGTGGTCAGCCTCAGCGGACAAGAAAGTCTGAACGGACTAACCATCACCATGACGCCAGGTTGGGACAATGCCAACGGCATTACTGGCTGGAGTCGTAACTGCGTCATCCAGAATGACAGCGCACTGCAACAAGCCTGTGAAGACGTTTTCCGTTTCGACACCAATTAAGGAAAAGAGATGAATACCACCCAACTTACGGCACTGTGCCAACGTTATCAGGGAATATTACTGGATGCAGACAATGAAGTGGTGCACATCGCCGTCGTGGATGCCCCGTCCCACGAACTGCTGGACGCGCTGCATTTTGCCACCACCCGACGTATAGACATTGTCTGCTGGACGCGTCAGCAAATGGAAGGCCACACGCATACGCCGCGGAACATGCTCCCGGCTGTAGTCACCAAAAGCAGCGCCAGCGCAGCAGACCTGCTGAATCAGACGTTTCATTCTGCTCTGATGCAACGGGCTTCTGATATTCATATTGAGCCAGCGGAAAATCACTACCGAATCAGATTACGTGTAGATGGCGTACTGCATGCTTTACCGGAAGTCACAACTGAGATGGGCATCGCTATCACTGCAAGACTAAAAGTTTTAGGCAGTCTGGATATTGCCGAGCACAGACTTGCGCAAGACGGACAATTTACCGTTGAGATTTCTGGAGAGCCGGTCTCGTTTCGCATCGCCACCCTGCCCTGTCGCTACGGCGAAAAAGTAGTGCTGCGGCTACTGCATCAGGTCGATCAAACGCTGGAGATCACCGCGCTAGGAATGCAGGACGCGCAACTGGGCGCATTTTCGCACGCGTTACAGCAGCCTCAGGGGCTAATTCTGGTCACCGGACCGACCGGGAGCGGTAAAACAGTCACGCTGTACAGTGCGCTGCAAACCCGAAACACCCCGGATGTGAATCTTTGTAGCGTAGAAGATCCGGTAGAAATCCCGATCGCAGGTCTTAACCAGACGCAAATTCATCCTCGCGCCGGTCTCACTTTTCAGGGCGTATTACGCGCGCTGCTGCGCCAGGATCCCGACATTATCATGGTGGGTGAAATCCGCGATGGCGAAACGGCTGAAATAGCCCTAAAAGCCGCACAAACCGGTCATTTGGTTCTATCAACACTGCACACTAACTCCACCACTGAAACGCTGATACGCCTGCAGCAAATGGGGGTCGCACGCTGGATGATCGCCTCCGCGCTGACGCTCGTCATTGCGCAGCGGTTGGTGAGAAAATTGTGTCCCCATTGCCGACAACGGCTGGAAACGCCGATCGCGCTCCCGGAAGCGATATGGCCTGCGCCACTGCCACATTGGCAGGCCACTGGCTGTGAACATTGCTATCAAGGATTTTATGGTCGTACGGCATTGTTTGAAGTACTCCCCGTTACGCCGGTATTGCGCCAGAGCATCGCCAACGGTACGTCCGCAGAAGAAGTGGAGTCAGATGCAAAGCAATTGGGGATGAGTACGCTTTTCGAAACTGGTTGCCAGGCAGTCGAACAAGGGCTAACGACATTTGAAGAGCTGATACGCGTACTGGGCATGCCTCATGTCAGCTAAACAGCTTTGGCGCTGGCAAGGCATTAACAACGAAGGTCAACCGCTGGAAGGTGTATTGTGGGCCGATACCCGCCCCTCATTAATGCTTGCTCTCGAGCAACAGCGTATTACACCGCTACGTATAAACCGTATGCGCGCCAAAGCCTCACACTGGAGCCGTGAACGAAGCGCCGAAACCATACACCAACTGGCAACATTACTAAAAGCCGGGTTAACGCTCTCGGCAGGCCTAACCCTGCTGGCTGAACAGCATCCCAGCCGTCAGTGGCAGGCGCTACTGCGCACGCTGGCTCACGATATGGAGCAGGGCATTTCTCTCTCCACCTCTCTGTCGCAATGGCACCACGTTTTTCCGCCTCTTTATCAGGCAATGATCCGCACCGGAGAGCTTACGGGGAAGCTGGACGACTGTTGCTTTGAACTCGCCCGTCAGCAGAAGAATCAACAGCAACTTGCCGATAAAGTAAAAAAAGCCCTGCGCTATCCGATTATCATTATCACGATGGCGGTAATGGTCGTGTTTGCGATGCTGCAATTTGTACTCCCTGAGTTTGCCGCCATTTACCGGACGTTTAACACTCCGCTACCAGCGCTCACTCAGTGGATTATTGCCATCGCGCACTTTAGCGGCCAATGGGGAGGGCTGATCGGAGCATTCAGCCTGGTCGCGGTTGCTGTATATTATTTGATAAAGCAGAAACCGTACTGGCTTATTCTGCGCCAGACATTACTGCTCGGTCTGCCGGTTATAGGGCCGATGGTGAGAGGCCAAAAACTCACGCAGATCTTCACCGTGCTGGCGTTAACGCAAAATGCAGGAATTCCCTTTTTGCAGGGTCTTGAGAGCGTGACTGAAACGCTGGACAACCCTTTCTGGTCACAGCGCTTAGCGCGGGCACACCACGACATCAGCGCCGGAAAACCGGTCTGGTTAGCGCTTAAAAATTGCGGTGAATTCAGCCCATTGTGTATACAACTGGTCAGAACAGGTGAAGCTTCCGGCTCACTGGATGCCATGCTGCGCAATCTCGCACATCACCACGGCGAGAAAACGTTGTCTCAGGCGGAGAATCTGGCCGCGCTGCTTGAGCCTGCGTTGCTGGTCATTACGGGGCTTATCATCGGTACGCTGGTCGTCGCGATGTATTTACCGATTTTCCATTTGGGAGATGCGATGAGCGGGGTGGGATAGATTCAAATGCCGGATGGCAGCGTAACGCCATCAGGCATTTCACAGAACGACCTGTTTTTACAGGCTATTGAAAACGCGGTTTTCTTGTTCCTGTACGCGAATAAACGTTGTACGTTTGGTCAGTTCTTTCAGACGAGAAGCACCAACATAGGTACAGGCAGAACGCAGGCCACCGAGGATATCACGCGCGGTATTATCAACCGGGCCACGCAGAGGCAGCTTAACGGTTTTACCTTCCGCTGCACGGTATTGCGCAACACCACCAACGTGACGCGTCATGGCAGATTCAGAACTCATTCCGTAGAACAGCATGAATTTCTCACCGTTCTCTTCGACAATTTTGCCGCCGCTTTCTTCATGACCGGCCAGCATGCCGCCGAGCATCACGAAGTCCGCGCCGCCGCCGAACGCTTTTGCCACGTCACCCGGCATTGTGCAGCCGCCGTCGCTGACAATCATGCCGCCCAGACCGTGGGCTGCATCGGCACATTCAATAACCGCCGAAAGCTGTGGATAGCCAACGCCGGTTTTTACACGCGTGGTACATACAGAACCCGGGCCGATGCCGACTTTAACAATGTCCGCGCCGGAAAGTACCAGCTCTTCACACATTTCGCCGGTGACCACATTGCCCGCACAAATTGTTTTTGTCGGCCATGCTTCACGCGCTTTCGACACAAACTGAACAAAATGCTCTGAGTAGCCATTTGCCACGTCAATGCAGATAAAGTTCAGCGCTGGGTTAAGCGCCAGAATCTGTTTGGTTTTTTCGAAATCTGCGTCAGAGGTACCGGTTGAAACCATCACGTGTTTGAGCACATCGGCAGAACTCTGCGCGATAAAGGCAGCCCAGTCTTCAACAGAATAGTGTTTGTGCACAGCGGTCAGGATGTCGAAAGATGCCAGTGCCGTTGCCATGGCAAACGTCCCGACAGTGTCCATGTTCGCCGCAATAATGGGAACGCCGGACCAGGTCTGACCTGAATGCTTAAAGGTAAATTGACGCTCCAGCTCAACATCGGAACGGCTTTTGAGAGTAGAACGCTTAGGGCGGATAAGAACGTCTTTGAAACCTAACTTCAGATCTTCTTCGATACGCATGTGCGGATTCCTGGGGTTAATGGCGAAAAATCGAAACTCACAACTCCAGTGACGCTATCATACGCACTAATCAATGCCGCGCAAGACTGCGAAATTCTCTTTTTTTACGCTACAATCCCATAAATTTACCTGGCGAATAGTAGGTTAATCCTGCAACAGCCTCGCCTTCGCACGCTTAACTTTTAACTGTTTGATAATCAAACTCAAACTCCAGGATCTGCATCTATGAGGTATACGGTAGCCTTAACCGGCGGCATTGGCAGTGGTAAAAGTACCGTTGCAAATGCGTTCGCTGACCTCGGAATAAACGTCATCGATGCAGATATTATTGCGCGCCAGGTGGTTGAACCCGGCACACCTGCCCTTAAGGCGATCGAAGAACATTTTGGTTCCGAGGTTATAGCCGCGGACGGATCGTTGCAGCGGCGCATTTTACGCGAACGCATTTTTTCCAATCCTGAGGAGAAAAGCTGGCTAAATGCCCTGCTTCATCCGCTTATTCAGCAGGAAACACAGCGCCAGTTTCAGCAAGCGACCTCCCCTTATGTGTTGTGGGTTGTACCTTTGCTGGTAGAAAATTCGCTGTATAAAAAAGCCAACCGTGTACTCGTGGTGGATGTTACCCCCGAGACACAGCTCAGACGCACGATGCAGCGCGATGACGTCACGCGTGAGCATGTTGAACAAATTCTTGCTGCCCAGGCAACGCGTGAAGCGCGTCTGGCCGTGGCAGACGATGTTATTGATAATAATGGCGCACCGGAAGCCATCGCCTCGGATGTCGCCCGCCTGCACGCGCTCTATTTGCAATGCGCGTTGCAGTTTGTCTCACAGGAAAAACCGTAATGTACACCCAGGTCCTTTTTGAACACCCTCTCAATGAGAAGATGCGTACATGGCTGCGCATTGAGTTTTTAATCCAACAGCTCTCCGTTAATTTACCTATTACAGACCATGCAGGCGCACTGCATTTTTTCCGTAATATCGGCGATTTACTGGATGTCTTTGAACGCGGTGAAGTCCGCACCGAACTCCTCAAAGAGTTAGAGCGACAACAGCGAAAACTCCAGGCCTGGGTTGAAGTTCCCGGCGTCGATCAAAGCAGGATCGACGCATTGCGCCAGCAGTTAAAAAGCGCGGGCAGCGTTCTGATTTCGGCCCCGCGTATTGGACAGACACTACGCGAAGATCGTCTGATTGGCCTCGTGCGTCAGCGTTTAAGCATTCCTGGCGGGTGCTGTAGTTTCGATTTGCCAACCCTGCATATTTGGTTGCATTTACCACAGCCGCAACGCGACGCGCAGGTTGAAGCCTGGCTTGCCAGCCTGAATCCGCTCAATCAGGCGCTAGCACTGGTGCTGGATTTGATTCGCAACTCTGCGCCGTTCCGTAAGCAAACCAGCCTGAATGGTTTTTACCAGGACAACGGCGAAGATGCCGATCTGCTTCGCTTGCAGCTGCCGCTTGATTCGCAGCTTTATCCGCAAATTTCTGGTCATAAGAGCCGTTTTGCCATTCGCTTTATGCCGCTGGATAGCGAAAATGGCCAGGTGCCTGAGCGTCTCGATTTTGAGCTGGCGTGCTGTTAAGGAGTCAACATGTCTGAACAAACTATCGTCAACTGCCCAACCTGTGGCAAACCCGTGATATGGGCTGAAGTCAGTCCGTTTCGCCCATTCTGCAGCAAACGCTGCCAGTTAATCGATCTGGGTGAGTGGGCCGCGGAAGAGAAACGCATCCCAAGCTCTGGCGATCTGTCGGAAAGCGATGACTGGAGTGAAGAGCAGAAGTAATTGCGCTAAAACGGTTGGCCGGGCAAGCATTGCGCCCCGTTAATAATTTACCGGATGCGGCGTTGCCTTATCCGGCCTACGAACACCATTAGCCAGCAATCAGCTTTTCAATGACCGGCGCATTCGCCGGCGGAAAATCTTCCGCATTTAGAGCAGCTTGCGCAATCCACTGCGCTGGTTGCCCCTCTTTTCCCCATGGTTCGCCTTCCCAGCTTTCAACCAGCCAGAACCACAGAGTGATATGCCGGTCCGGAAACTGATACTCCAGCTTTTCGAACAGCGAGCTATGGGTCGGCGTAATGCCCACTTCTTCCTGTAACTCGCGAATCAGCGCCTGCTCTGGCGTTTCACCCGCTTCAATTTTTCCGCCGGGAAACTCCAGCTTATTTGCCATGTGGGCATCAGCCGCACGCTGAGTTATGAAAATTTCATGGTGCTGATTACGAATAATCCCGACGGCGATCTGCAATATTTTCATCTTCATCGTCCATAAAAAAGGCGCAGAATTCTGCGCCTTTTCAGTAAGTTATTTTATTAGCTCAGACGGCCATGGCACTGTTTGTACTTTTTGCCAGAACCGCAAGGACACGGATCGTTACGACCCACTTTACGATCGCCGGTTTGTGCTGCCAGCTCTTCTGCCGCGGCAGAATCGTCACCTTTATGGCTCAACTGCTGCATCTGCGCTAAACGTTCAGCTTCTTCACGACGCTGCTGCTCCATCGCTTCTACTTCTTCAGGCATACGTACCTGAACTTTGCTCAGGGTGCTGATCACTTCGTACTTCAGTGATTCCAGCATTGATGCAAACATAGAGAAGGATTCACGCTTGTATTCCTGCTTCGGATCTTTTTGCGCATAACCACGCAGGTGAATACCCTGACGCAGGTAGTCCATCGCCGCAAGGTGCTCTTTCCACAGAGAGTCGAGAGTTTGCAGCATCACGCCTTTTTCGAAGTGACGCATCATCTCCGCGCCCACAACTTCTTCTTTACGCTGATAAACTTCGATAGCGTTTGCCAGAATACGTTCACGCAGCGTTTCTTCATGCAGCTCAGGCTCTTTATCCAGCCATTCTGAAATCGGCATGTCCAGATCGAAGTCGTTTTTCAGACGTTCCTGCAGACCCGGGATATCCCACATTTCTTCCAGAGACTGCGGCGGAATATAGGCATCAATCGTCGCTTTGAAGACATCTTCACGGATGCTGTTGATGGTCTCGCTAACGTCAGTTACGTCCAGCAGTTCGTTACGCTGGGTGTAGATTGCGCGACGTTGGTCGTTGGCAACGTCATCATATTCCAGCAGTTGCTTACGAATATCGAAGTTGCGGCTTTCCACTTTACGCTGCGCGTTTGCAATCGCTTTAGTTACCCACGGGTGTTCAATCGCTTCACCTGGCTTCATGCCCAGTTTACGCATCATGCCGGACACGCGGTCAGAGGCAAAAATACGCATCAGCGCATCTTCCATCGACAGATAGAAACGGGAAGAACCCGCATCACCCTGACGACCCGAACGACCACGCAGCTGGTTATCGATACGACGAGATTCGTGGCGCTCAGTACCGATAATATGTAAACCACCGGCGGCTAACACCGCATCATGGCGAACCTGCCACTCTGCTTTGATCTGCGCAATTTGTTCCGGAGTCGGGTTTTCCAGCTCGGCAACTTCCGCCTGCCAGCTACCGCCCAGCACGATATCGGTACCACGACCCGCCATGTTCGTCGCGATAGTCACGGCTGACGGATAACCCGCCTGAGCAACGATATCCGCTTCGCTGGCGTGGAACTTAGCGTTCAGGACGTTGTGCTTGATACCGGCTTTAGTTAATTCGTTAGAGACCACTTCCGATTTTTCAATGGAGATAGTACCCACCAGCACCGGCTGGCCATTTGCGGTACGTTCTTTAATATCTTCAATGATCGCCTGAATTTTTTCCGCTTCGGTCATGTACACCAGATCCGGTAAATCCTTACGGATCATCGGACGGTTGGTCGGCACAACCACGGTATCCAGTTTGTAGATGGAACTGAATTCAAAGGCTTCAGTGTCTGCTGTACCAGTCATACCGGCCAGTTTTTCGTACAAACGGAAGTAGTTCTGGAAGGTAATAGATGCCAGCGTCTGGTTCTCGTTCTGGATATCTACGCCTTCTTTGGCTTCAACGGCCTGGTGCAGACCATCGGACCAGCGACGGCCCTGCATGGTACGACCGGTGTGTTCGTCGACGATGATCACTTCACCGTCTTTCACGATGTAGTCAACGTCGCGGGTAAACAGTACGTGTGCGCGCAGCGCGGCAGTCACGTGGTGCATCAGCATAATGTTGCCCGGAGAGTACAGCGACTCGCCTTCATCCATAATGCCTTCGTTAACCAACAGTTCTTCAATCAGCACCAAACCACGTTCAGTCAGGTTAACCTGGCGCGCTTTCTCATCAACGGAGAAGTGGCCCTCACCCTGGAACGTGTCGGAATCTTCCTTCTCCTGACGAATCAGGTGCGGGATGATTTTGTTCACTTTTTTATACATTTCCGAGCTGTCTTCAGCCGGACCGGAAATGATCAGCGGCGTACGCGCTTCATCGATCAGGATGGAGTCGACTTCATCGACCAGCGCATAGTGCAGTTTTCGCTGAACGCGCTCTTCCGGGCTAAACGCCATGTTGTCGCGCAAGTAGTCAAAGCCGTATTCGTTGTTGGTACCGTAAGTAATATCGGCATTGTAGGCTTCACGCTTGGCTGGCGCAGGCAGGCCAGACATGTTGATACCCACGGTCATGCCGAGGAATTCAAACAGCGGGCGGTTATTTTCGGCGTCACGCTGAGCCAGGTAGTCGTTCACGGTAACCACGTGTACGCCCTTCCCGCTTAATGCGTTCAGGTAGGCAGGCAGCGTGGCGGTCAGGGTTTTACCTTCACCTGTACGCATTTCCGCGATGCAGCGATCGTTCAGGACCATACCGCCCAGCAGCTGAACGTCGAAGTGGCGCATGCCGAACACACGCTTACTCGCTTCGCGGACCACCGCAAATGCTTCCGGGATCAGGCTCTCAACGCTGGCGCCTTTTTCCAGACGGGCGCGGAATTCAGCGGTCTTCGCTTTCAGCTCATCATCGGAGAGTTTTTCCATCTCCGGTTCCATTGCGTTGATGACATTGACCACTTTGCGCATACGACGCAGCGTACGCTCGTTACGGCTACCGAATACTTTTGTTAATAATTTGATTAGCATAATAAAATCTCAAACGCCCCGCATTGCGGAGTCGAAAATTAAAAGTTGGAAGGTTCTTTTTTAGCTGAGGCGTTGAGGGCCAGCGCGGATTCCCTGCAGCTGACTGATCCAGACCGGAACGCTAAACGCGGCCTGAGAGGTAAAATTGGCGTATGTCACGCGACTCACGGTCGCGGGCGGTCTGCCTTCTTGCGTCAGCATCGCGCTGAGCGTATTTAGTAACGCAAGATGGTGCGCCTGGATTGGCAACGGCTCTTCGGCAACGGGTAGCGCCTGAGGGGCCATAGCAAAAGAAAGATGGCGAATAACCGTACGAATAGCATGCTGATGCCAGTAGTCGACGGTAAAATTCGGGCGGCGATTGGTCGCTTCCAGCAAAGCAAGCTGGTTAAAGTTAACTTTAGCGCCTTGATCGTGATTGCTGGCGGTCGCCTTCGCAGGGGTATTAGGTTCAGCAGCATTACCGAGCGCGGGCAGGCCAAAACTAGCCGCGACCATCCCCAACAGGAGATGCGGCCAGAAGTACCGTCTGCCTAACTGTCGCCAGCGCGTCAGTATTCCACTCACGTTATTGCCACCTGATATACCCTGCGTTTGGGGTTACAAATGCAAAACCATTTTTGCGCACAAATATTACCATTAATGCGTTCGCACCACAGCAGTAATGACGCAAGTCGCGGGTAAATATGCTTAAGAAAGCAGCGATCGAACGGTATTTTAATCTACCTGTGGGAAAAGTCGCTTCAGAGAAGGTGGTTTGCAATCGGAAGATAAAAAAAACGACTAGCTCACCTGGCCGGAGAGAGTGCCAGATTAACCAGTCGAATTTATGCGACAGGTATACACTTCATCTTTCAAGCTGCCTCTTTGTTGGCTGCTTTCTCTCACCCCAGTCACGTACTAGTGTACGCTCCTGCGGATTCGTTCAGTTGCCGCCTTGATGCAACTTGAATGATTTTGTGTATAGTTATTATGCCAGTACGGTCGAAGGTGCTTTGAACGCCAGTGGCAGTTCTGCATCGTCCTGGAAGGTCACATATTCCCAGGCTTCCTGTTTTGCCAGGACCGCCTGCAACAGTTTGTTATTCAATGCATGACCGGATTTATACGCGGTAAATGCACCAATAATGTTATGACCACACATGAACAAGTCACCAATCGCGTCGAGCATTTTGTGACGAACGAATTCGTCTTCAAAACGCAGGCCGTCTTCGTTCAATACGCGATAATCGTCAACAACGATGGCACAATCGAAGCTGCCGCCCAGGCACAGGCCGCGGGACTGCAGATATTCGATATCACGCATGAAGCCGAAAGTACGCGCGCGGCTGATCTGGCGCATGAACGCATCCGCAGAGAAGTTCATCGCGTAGCGCTGCGTGCTGGAGTCGATTGCCGGATGGTTAAAGTCGATGGTGAAATCCAACGTAAAACCATTGTATGGCTTAAACTCAGCCCACTTATCGCCATCTTCGACACGAACGGTCTCTTTGATGCGAACAAATTTTTTGGCGCTGCTCAGTTCTTCAATACCTGCATCAAGCAGCAGATAAACGAACGGAGCGGCACTGCCATCCATAATCGGGATTTCCGGGGCGTTAACTTCAATAACGATGTTATCGATACCTAAGCCCGCCAGAGCAGCATTAAGGTGCTCTACGGTTGAAATCCGCACATCATGCTCATTGACCAGACACGTACAGAGCATGGTATCACGCACAGATTTGGCATCGGCCGGGAAATCTACCGGAGGATTCAAGTCGGTGCGACGATAGATGACCCCGGTGTTGGCCGGCGCAGGGCGTAATGTCAGGGTGACTTTTTTGCCGGTATGCAAACCGACGCCAGTCGCCTGAACGATACGTTTAAGAGTCCTTTGTTTGATCATCGTATAATCTCGCCAAATTACCTATCCAACCGAAGTGTACTATACATTCGGTGGGCCAGTTTAGCACAAAGAGCCACAATTCCCAAATTCCAGCTAATTCTTAATCAGCTTGCTTACGCAGGAATGCTGGGATATCCAGATAATCCGGCTCTTTCGTGGTTTGCGGCGTATTGTCGTTAACCACTTTCGCTACCGGTTTCTGCTCTTGCGTCAACGGCGCCATACCGTGCTGCTGGTAACGATCCATTACCGGCTGCTGTACCTGCTTGTTGGTCACCAGAGTGATTTCAGGACGCTTGTCCATACCAATTCCAGTCGCCACAACGGTCACGCGCAGTTCGTCGTTCATATCCGGATCCAGAGAGGTACCGATAACCACAGTCGCGTTATCCGATGCAAATGCACGGATCGTGTTACCCACGGTTTCAAACTCATCCAGACGCAGGTCGAAGCCCGCAGTAATGTTGACCAGCACACCACGCGCGCCGGACAGATCGATGTCTTCCAGCAGCGGAGAAGAGATAGCCATTTCAGCCGCTTCTTCTGCACGGTCTTCACCGCTTGCCACGCCGGAGCCCATCATCGCGTAGCCCATTTCGGACATCACGGTGCGCACGTCTGCAAAGTCGACGTTCATCAGACCCGGACGAGTAATCAGTTCAGCGATACCCTGAACCGCGCCTTTCAGCACGTCGTTCGCTGCGCCAAACGCATCCAGCAGGGAGATACCGCGACCCAGCACTTTCAGCAGCTTGTCGTTCGGGATAGTGATCAGAGAGTCCACATGTTTGGACAGCTCGGTGATACCCTGCTCTGCGAATGCCATACGCTTCTTGCCTTCAAAGTTGAAAGGCTTAGTCACGACGGCAACGGTCAGGATACCTAAATCTTTTGCTACTTCAGCCACCACTGGCGCTGCACCGGTACCGGTACCGCCGCCCATGCCAGCTGCGATGAACACCATGTCTGCGCCGTCAAGCGCTGCACGCAGAGCTTCACGATCTTCGTCTGCCGCATTACGACCGACTTCCGGGTTTGCACCCGCGCCCAGACCTTTGGTGATGCCGCTACCAATCTGAATGGTCTGTCCAACCGCCGTTTTACGCAACGCCTGAGCGTCGGTATTCACAGCGAAGAATTCAACACCTTCGATGCGCTCACGCACCATGTGTTCAACGGCATTACCGCCGCCGCCGCCGACGCCGATGACTTTAATCACCGCGTCATTGGTAAGTTCCATAGGTTCAAACATAGTTTCTCTCTCCGTTGTGCCTGTCGCCTGAGACCGTGAATGTGCGTTGGTCTCTTTAAAAATTAAAACTCTTTTCGCAGCCAGCTATTGAGTCGTTTGATCCACGAGCCAACTGATGCCGTTACGCGTTTTTCAACTTCAGCTTCACCACTCAAATGGGATTCTTTCCCGTAGTGAAGCAGCCCCACCGCCGTGGAATAATACGGCTCCTGAGCATAATCCGTCAGACCGGTAATATTCAGCGGTGCGCCAATACGTACTTGCGTATGGAACACGCGCTGTGCGCAGGCCGCAAGACCTTCAATTTGCGCAGCACCGCCGGTTAACACAATCCCCGCCGCCAGATGATGTTTCACACCCTGCTGGCGAAGCTGTTCTTGTAATTGCAAAATTTCTTCGTTGACCAGGTTGAGCAGCTCGGTATAACGCGGCTCAATGACCTCTGCCAGGGTCTGACGTTGCAGGCTACGCGGTGGACGACCACCCACGCTTGGCACTTCAACGCTCTCGTCTTTACCGACGATGGAACCCAGTGCGCAACCATGGCGCACTTTGATAGCTTCTGCATCGCTCGGCGGCGTACCGAAGGCATACGCGATATCGCTGGTCACGACATTCCCTGCATAAGGGATCACTTTAGTGTGGCGCAACGCCCCGCCAGTATAAACGGCGATGTCCATTGTACCACCACCAATATCCACCACGCAGACACCCAGTTCACGTTCATCTTCCGTCAACACGGAATAACTGGCTGCCAACCCGGCAAAAATCAGTTGGTCAACTTTCAGGCCACAACGTTCAACGGCTTTGACAATATTCTTCGCCATGTCGTTGTGGCAGGTAATAAGATGGACTTTTGCCTGCATACGCACGCCGGAAAGACCGACCGGATTTTTGATACCTTCCTGGTAATCGATGGCGTATTCCTGCGGAATAACGTGCAGAACACGATGTTCATCGCGAACGCGTACGGATTTTGCCGTATGTACCACGTTCTCCACATCTTCCTGCGTCACTTCCTCTTCGGAAATGGGCACCATACCAATTTCATTCTGACAGCTAATATGCTTACCGGAAAGCGCCAGATACACAGAGGAGATCTGGCAATCTGCCATCAGTTCAGCCTGGTCAATGGCGCGCTGTACGCACTTCACCACTGACTCAAGGTCATTCACCCCGCCTTTATCCATACCTCGCGATGGGCAACTGCCCACGCCAATGATATTGACCATACCGTCGGGCAGAACTTCCCCTACTAAAGCGGCTACCTTCGCGGTGCCAATCTCCAGTCCAACTACCAGTTTTCTGTCCGTCGCCTTAATCATTGTTGTTCTGCCTGTGCCTGATTCTGTTGCTGATTAGATTCCTCAGGAGGCAAGGGAACCCAGCCTACTGCCGCTCCTGAGTCATAACGCAAATCAACGTAGCTAATCCGTTTGCCATCGGTTTGCGCCTGCTGCTGTAAAACCGGGTAGAGTTCCACAAAGCGAGCCAAACGTTTTATCGTATCGCCCCTGCCCAGATTGAGCTTAATATCGTTATTCAGCGTCAACTGCCAGGAACGACGCGCGGTCATCGCCGCTTCCTTCAGGGTGAATCTATCCTTAGCCAGCACCTGCCCCATATCACGGAACCCTTGCAACACTTCACTTGCGCTGCCTTCCGGTCCGTACAACATAGGTAATACCTGCTTATTGGCCCGACCGGTTGGGACGCTGAACGTATTTCCTTCTGCATCCACCATGTGTTGGTCATTCCAACGCGCTATTGGCACATATTCAACCAGATGAATCTTCAATTCATCAGGCCATTGCTTTCTGACGCTCGCCTGTTTTATCCAGGGGAGACGTTCAATCTGGCTCTGGATGATGTTCACATCCTGAGTCATAAAGGTACCCGGAGCACCCAGCGCCAGGATGGACTGACGGATATCGTCATTGCGCGTGTAATGCCGTTCGCCGGTTAACACCAGTTTTGACAATGGCAAACGCTGCGCATCTTCCATCCACCCCAACACTACCCAGCCGCTGACAAACACGGTGCACAGCACTGTCAGCAGGAACAGTATTCCTGCAAGACGCGTTCCATTATTGCGGCGTGAGGAGTTTACTTCTTCTTCATCACCGTTTCGCGTGTTCAGCGCAGCCTGCGACATATCAGTCCGCCAACTCCAGAATTCTTACCACCAACTGCGAGAAGCTCAGGCCTGCCTGACGTGCCGCCATCGGCACCAGGCTGTGGCTGGTCATACCCGGAGAGGTATTGGCTTCCAGCAGATAAAACTGGCCATCGCTGTCCAGCATGACGTCAATGCGACCCCAACCTTTACAGCCCAATGCGGTCCATGCTTTCAGGACTAATTCCTGCAAACGGGCCTCTTGTTCGGCTTCCAGACCTGCAGGGCAGAAATATTGTGTCTCATCAGAGAGATACTTCGCCTCATAATCATAGAAGGTTCCCGCGGGTTGGATACGTATTGACGGTAAAATTTCTTCGCCGAGTATCGCAACTGTAAATTCCGGGCCACTGAGCCATTTTTCAATCAGTACTTCTTCATCATGCTGAAAAGCCAATGCTAATGCACCCTGCAAAGCATTTTCTTCTTCAACTTTTGACATCCCTACGCTGGAGCCTTCACGGCTTGGCTTCACAATCAGCGGCAAACCTAACGCAGAAATTTTTGTAACTGCCTCATCGCTAAGACCTTTTTCGAACTCAGCGCGGGTCAATGCCACCCATGGCGCGACGGGTAAACCTGCGCCCTGCCACAGCAGCTTGCTGCGCAGTTTGTCCATCGAAATTGCGGAAGCCATGACGCCGCTGCCGGTATATGGCAGGCCAATTTGCTCCAGCATGCCCTGCAACGTGCCATCTTCCCCGCCACGACCATGCAACGCAATAAACACCTTCTGAAAACCCATTGATTTCAGAAGAGTGACATCGACCTCTTTAGGATCAACCGGATGGGCATCAACACCACCTTTGCGTAACCCTGCCAGTACGGCCGCGCCGGAATTCAGCGAAACTTCACGTTCTGCGGAGGTTCCCCCTAACAGGACCGCGATTTTATCAGCCATGTTGCTCTTCCTCCGGGTTTTGCGGCTTCAGTTTGATTTCAGCTAAGGAACGCGCGATTTTGCCGATATTTCCAGCGCCCTGCACCAAAATCAGATCGTTGCCGGTTAATACTGGTGCCAGCATTTCTGCCACCAGGGCCGGATCGGATACCAGAATCGGATCGATCTTACCGCGACCACGAATCGTACGGCACAGCGAGCGGCTGTCGGCCCCCGGAATCGCGGCTTCGCCCGCGGCGTACACGTCCAGCATCAACAGCGCATCGACCTGGGTCAGCACGTTGGCAAAGTCGTCATACAGATCGCGTGTACGCGTAAACCGGTGCGGTTGGAACAGCATGACCAGATTTTTGTCGGGCCAGCCCGCACGCGCGGCTTTAATCGTGGCGTCCACTTCCGTTGGGTGGTGACCATAATCATCGACCAGCATCGCGGTCCCGGTTTTACCGTTCACTGGCTCAAGCGGGAATTCGCCGAGGAAGTCGAAACGACGTCCGGTACCCTGGAAGCTCTCCAGCGCACGCAGAATAGCGTCGTCTTCAATACCTTCTTCCGTCGCAACCGCCACCGCAGCCGCGGCGTTCAGCGCATTGTGGCGGCCCGGCGCGTTTAACGTCACACGTAAATCGGCCATCCCCTGACGCACCAGCGTGAAGTGCCCTTGTGGGCCAATCTGCTGGTAATCTTCAACGCGCACATCGGCATCATCACTAAAACCATAGGTTGTGGTTTGACGACCAACTCGCGGTAACAGCTCGCGGATCACCGGATCGTCAACGCACATCACCGCACGACCATAAAACGGCAAGTTATGCAGGAAATTAATAAACGTCTGCTTTAAATTTTCGAAGTCGCCATGGTAGGTATCCATATGGTCGGCTTCGATATTGGTGACAATCGCCACCATCGGCTGCAAATGCAGGAACGATGCATCGCTTTCATCCGCTTCCGCAATCAAATAACGGCTATGTCCCAGGCGCGCGTGAACGCCCGCGGCCTTCACCAGACCGCCGTTGACAAAAGTGGGATCCAGGCCCGCTTCCGCATAAATGCTGGAGACCATTGCCGTGGTCGTGGTTTTACCATGCGTACCGGCAATAGCGATGCCGTGACGAAAACGCATTAACTCCGCCAGCATTTCCGCACGACGGATCACCGGAATGCGCGCTTCATGCGCCGCAACAATTTCCGGGTTATCCGCAGAAATGGCGCTGGAGACCACCACTACGCTCGCATCGCGCACATTTTCAGGGCGATGGTTGAAGAAAATCGTGGCGCCCAGATTCGTCAACTGCTGCGTTACCGGATTCGGCGCTAAGTCAGAACCGCTGATCTGATAACCTTCATTGGCCAAAACTTCGGCAATACCGCCCATACCAGCACCACCGATGCCGACAAAGTGGATGTGCCGAACGCGACGCATTTCGGGCACGATGGAACGCAGTTTTGCCAGTTGTTGTGTATTCATTCTTTAGCCATTAACTTCTTAGTTCATGCGATGCAAAAGGCATCACCACAATTACGCCCGGGCAGCCCGGCTCACTTCATTTGCCACGCGCTCAGTGGCATCCGGTATGGATGCGGCGCGCGCACGTTCTGCCATGGTTAATAAGGTTTCTCGCGACCACCCGGCAAGGGTGCTGGCGACGGCATCCACAGTAAACTGCGGCTGCTCGAGAATTTTGGCGGCGCCCGCTTTTTCCAGCGGCAGCGCATTCCAGTACTGCTGTCTGTCTTTATGCTGGAACGGCACAAACAGCGCGGGTAAACCTGCGGCGGCAATCTCGCTCACCGTCAGCGCCCCTGAGCGACAAACCACGACATCCGCCCACGCGTAGGCCGCTGCCATATCATCAATAAACTCAGTAACCTTGTGCTGCGGTTGTCCCGCGTCGGCATACGCCTGCTCGACGGTCTGCTGCGCGCCTTTGCCGCTCTGATGCCAGATAGTTACCGCATCGCCAAGCTTTGCGGCAACCTGCGGCATCGTCTGGTTCAAAACACGTGCGCCCTGCGATCCACCGACCACCAGCACGCGAACCGGACCTTCACGACCGGCCAGACGCGCTTCGGGCAACGGCAGCGCCAGCACGTCGGTGCGTACAGGGTTGCCCACCACTTCCGCATTTGGGAAAGCACCGGGAAAGGCCTGCATCACCTTCGTTGCAATCTTCGCCAGCCATTTATTGGTTAACCCCGCAATGCCGTTCTGTTCATGCAGTACAACCGGAATGCCTAATGACCAGGCAGCCAATCCGCCAGGGCCGGACACATATCCACCCATTCCCAGCACCACATCAGGCTTAAACTGCTTCATGATGGCGCGCGCCTGACGCCAGGCGTTAAAAATACGCACGGGCGCGGCTAGCAGCGCGTAGACGCCTTTGCCACGCAATCCGGAGATGCGAATAAAGTCAATTTCAATGCCGTGTTTCGGCACCAAGTCCGCTTCCATACGATCGGCGGTGCCCAGCCAACGAACCTGCCAGCCCTGGGCCATTAAATGGTGCGCGACCGCCAGCCCCGGGAACACATGCCCGCCGGTACCGCCTGCCATCACCATTAACCGCTTCGGTTGACCACTCATCGTGCACCTCGTGTAAACGCCTGGGCTTTTTCCAGACGCGTTTCATAATCAATACGTAACAAAAACATGATGGCCGTCGACATAATCAACAAACTGGAACCACCATAACTGATCAGCGGCAACGTCAGACCTTTGGTTGGCAGCATACCCGCTGCAGCGCCGACGTTTACCAGTGCCTGGAAGCTAAACCAGATCCCAATGGAGCAGGCTAAAAAGCCTGAAAAACGGTGATCAATTTCCAGCGCCTTACGGCCAATCGACATCGCGCGAAAAGCGACGAAGAATACCATTAAAAGTGCCAATACCACACCGATATAACCCAGCTCTTCCCCAATAATGGCGAAGATGAAGTCGGTGTGCGCTTCCGGTAAATACTCGAGCTTTTGGACGGAATTACCTAAGCCTTGCCCCCAAACCTCACCGCGACCAAAAGCCATCAGCGATTGCGTCAGCTGGTAGCCACTGCCGAACGGATCTTCCCATGGGTTCCAGAAGGAGGTTACGCGGCGAATACGATACGGCTCAGCAAGGATCAGCAGCACAACCGCGGAAATCCCCATGCCGATGATGGCAATGAACTGCCACAGTTTCGCACCGGCGAGAAACAGCATCGCCAGGGTAGTGACAAACAGCACCACCACCGTACCCAGGTCAGGCTGTGCCAGCAGCAAAATAGCCAGCACCAGGATCACGCCCATTGGTTTTAAGAAGCCGCGCAGGTTGTTACGCACTTCATCAACTTTACGCACCAGGTAGTTGGCGAGATAACAGAACAGCGACAACTTGGTAAATTCCGCAGGCTGAATACGCAGCGGCCCCAGCGCAATCCAGCGCGACGCACCGTTAACGGAACTCCCCACCACCAGCACGATCAACAGCATGATGATCGAGGCTATCAGCATCGTCGTACTGTATTTTTGCCAGAACTCCATCGGCAGACGCAGCGTCACCATCGCCAGACAGAACGCGAGGAAGATGTACAGCGCGTCACGCTTGGCAAACAGGAAAGGATCGCCCGCCAGACGTTGCCCTACGGGCATCGATGCCGATGTCACCATCACAAAGCCGATCGCTGCCAGACCAAAGGTCAGCCACAGCAGCATGCGGTCATACATGATCAGGCTGTCCGCGTCTTTATCACGCGAAGCCATCACCCAGCCTTTAAGTGCCGCGAAGACCCACGCCAGGACACCCAGTCCCGGTAAGCGCGGCATTCTCAGACGAGGGAGAGATAAGCGCATCAACCCAACTCCTTCGCCAGGCGGGTAAAGACGTCACCGCGTTGCTCAAAGTTTTTGAACTGGTCGAGGCTGGCGCAGGCGGGCGACAGCAACACCATATCACCCGGTTTCACGCGCGGTGCGAGCAGGCGCATTGCCTGCTCCATGGTTTCAGTTTGTTCCGTAACGTCAGGTCGCAGAGCGGCAAGCTGCGCGCCATCACGACCAAAGCAGTACAGACGAATGTTGTCGCCGGTCAGGTAACGTTGCAGCGGCATAAAGTCAGCGGATTTCCCGTCGCCGCCCAGCAGCAGGTGCAAAGTACCATCAACATGCAGGCCATTCAGCGCGGCCTCAGTGCTGCCCACGTTGGTGGCTTTAGAATCGTTAATCCAGCGCACGCCGTTGTGCTCAAGCACGGTCTGAAAACGGTGCGCCAGACCGGTAAACGTGGTCAGCGCTTTCAGACTCGACGCCCGCGGCAGACCCGCAGCATCCGCCAGCGCCAACGCGGCCAGGGCATTGGTATAGTTATGCTGGCCGGAAAGCGTCATCTCTTTCACGTTGAGGACTTTTTCCCCCTTCACCCGCAGCCAGGTTTCGCCCTGCTGACGGTTCAGGTGATAGTCACCCATGTTGACGCCAAAGCTCACGCAACGCTCATCCGCCCCGCGAATCGGCATGGTCAGCGCATCATCAGCGTTGACCACGCAGACTTTCGCGTTTTCATAGACGCGCAGTTTGGCCGCACGGTACTGCTGCAAGCCAAACGGATATCTGTCCATATGATCTTCGGTGACGTTCAAAATGGTGGCGGCTACGGCGTGTAAGCTGGAGGTTGTTTCCAGCTGGAAGCTCGACAGTTCCAGAACATACAGCTCACGTTCGTCGTCCAGCAGCATCAGCGCGGGCAGGCCGATATTACCGCCAACACCCACGTTCACACCGGCCGCTTTCGCCATCTCGCCTACCAACGTAGTAACAGTACTTTTCCCGTTGGAACCGGTGATCGCGACGATCGGCGCCTGCGCTTCGCGACAGAACAGCTCAATGTCGCCAACAATTTCAATTCCCGCATCGGCGGCGGCGCTCAGCGAAGGATGCGCCAGGGCGATACCAGGGCTGGCGACGATGAGATCGGCGGCCAGCAGCCAGTCATCATTCAGGCTGCCAACATGACGCTCAACCGCTTCCGGTAATTTGTCCAGACCAGGTGGCGTCGCGCGGGTATCCATTACGCGCGGCGTCACGCCACGCGCCAGGAAGAAATCCACGCAGGACAGCCCGGTCAAACCCAGACCGATAATGACGACTTTTTTACCCTGGTAATCAGCCATGATTAACGTACCTTCAGCGTTGCCAGGCCAATCAGCACCAGCATCAGCGAAATAATCCAGAAGCGCACAATTACGCGCGGTTCCGGCCAGCCTTTCAGTTCATAGTGATGGTGAATCGGCGCCATACGGAAGATGCGCTGTCCGCGCAGCTTAAAGGAGCCAACCTGCAGAATGACCGACAGGGTTTCTACGACAAATACGCCGCCCATGATCACCAGCAGGAATTCCTGACGCAGCAGCACGGCAATAATGCCCAGCGCGCCGCCCAGCGCCAGCGATCCGACGTCGCCCATAAAGACCTGCGCCGGATAGGTGTTAAACCACAGGAAGCCTAAGCCCGCGCCGACAATCGCCGTACAGACGATCACCAGTTCGCCGGCATGACGTAAATAAGGAATGTGCAGATAGTTGGCGAAGTTCATGTTACCGGTCGCCCAGGCCACCAGCGCAAAACCCGCGGCCACAAACACGGTCGGCATAATCGCCAGACCATCAAGGCCGTCGGTGAGGTTAACCGCGTTACCAGTCCCCACAATCACAAAGTACGCCAGCAGGACGTAGAACAGTCCCAGTTGCGGCATCACGTCTTTAAAGAATGGCACCACCAGCTCGGTGGCGGGGGTATCTTTACCGGCCAGATACAGCGCAAAAGCCACGCCCAGCGCAATCACCGACATCCAGAAGTATTTCCAGCGCGCGATCAGGCCTTTGGTGTCTTTGCGTACCACTTTACGGTAGTCATCGACAAAACCGATAATGCCGTAACCGACCAATACCACCAGCACACACCATACATATGGATTCGACGGGTATGCCCATAGCAGTACGGAGATAACAATCGCGGTGAGGATCATAATCCCGCCCATGGTCGGCGTACCGCGTTTACTGAAGTGTGATTCCGGACCGTCGTTACGTACGACCTGTCCAAAGGACATTTTTTGCAAGCGGGCGATCATGCGCGGGCCCATCCACAAAGAGATGAACAGCGCGGTCAGCAGGCTGACGATGGCGCGAAACGTCAGATAGGAAAAGACGTTAAAGCCGGAATAATATTTGACCAAATGTTCGGCCAGCCAAACTAACATGTTCCATTCTCCTGTAATGCGCGTACTACCTCTTCCATGGCGGCACTACGTGAACCCTTCACTAAAATCGTCATGATCTGATGTTCTGCAATCAGCGCCTTAAGATGCGCGGTCAGCGCGGTTTTATCCGCAAAATGCTCACCAACGCCGCTGGCGTGGCTAATTGCCTGACTCAGTTTCCCTGTACTCAGCACCCGGTCGATACCTGCAGCCTTTGCAGCCTCACCTACCTGTACGTGGCAGGCTTCGCTTTCCGCGCCAAGCTCTGCCATATCGCCAACCACCAGCACGCGGTAGCCGGGCATTTCGGACAGCACCTGTACCGCTGCGGTCATTGAGCCGACGTTAGCGTTGTAGGAGTCGTCCAGCAGCAGCTGATTTTCTGCCAGTTGAACCGGGAACAGACGCCCCGGCACCGCTTGCAGATCCTTCAGGCCCGCTTTGATCGCCTCTGGCGTCGCGCCTACCGCCATAGAGAGCGCAGCCGCCGCAAGGGCGTTAGCAATGTTGTGACGACCCGGCAGCGGCAGCAGAACATCAATGCTTCCGGTTGGCGTTTGCAGCGAAAACTCTGTGCCGTGTGAGGTCACATGAACGTTATCCGCCGAAAAGTCGCTGTTAGCCGCATTCGGCGAGAAGCGCCAGACTTTGCGATCGCCGATGATGCTTTGCCAGTTCAGCCAGTCGTTGTTGTCGGCATTCATAATGGCGATACCGTTCGCTGACAGGCCGGTAAAAATCTCACCTTTTGCCTTTGCAACACCGGCCAGAGAGCCGAAGCCTTCCAGATGCGCGGCGGCCAGGTTGTTCACCAGCGCCGCTTCCGGACGTGTCAGACCAACGGTCCAGGCGATTTCACCCTGATGATTGGCGCCGAGTTCAATTACGGCATAGTCGTAATCGTTGTTTAAGCGCAGCAGCGTCATCGGTACGCCGATGTCGTTGTTCAGGTTGCCCGCGGTATATAGGGTGTTGCCGCATTGACTCAGAATGGACGCCGTCATCTCTTTGACGGATGTTTTCCCGGAAGAGCCGGTCAGCGCAACAACGCGCGCCGGAACCTGGGCGCGAACCCACGCGGCCAGTTCACCAAACGCCAGACGCGTATCTTTAACAATCAACTGCGGCAGATCGGTGTCCAACGGACGGCTGACCAGCAGCGCACCCGCCCCGCTCTCTTGCGCTTTGTCGGCAAAATCGTGGGCGTCAAAGCGTTCGCCTTTCAGCGCCACAAACAGGCAGCCCGGCGTCACTTTACGCGTATCGGTTGTCACCGCATCAAGGGTCAGATCGGCCCCTTTTAATTCGCCACGGAGGATCTCCGCCAGTTGGCTGAGCGTTACGCTAATCATGCGATTACCCCCAGCAGACGCGCTGCCGTGACGCGGTCAGAATAGTCGAGGCGCTGTGAACCAACGATCTGGTAGTCTTCATGACCTTTACCGGCCACCAGCACCACGTCATTTTCTTTCGCCTGCATAATGGCGTTTGTCACCGCTTCTGCGCGACCTTCCATTACCTTCGCCTGTCCGGCATCCAGCATCCCCGCCAGAATGTCGTTAATAATGGCGCGCGGCTCTTCAGTACGTGGGTTGTCATCGGTCACCACGACAACATCAGCAAACTCTTCAGCAATCGCGCCCATCAACGGGCGTTTGCCTTTGTCGCGATCGCCGCCGCAACCAAAGACGCACCACAGTTTGCCAGCACAGTGCAGACGTGCCGCCTGCAGCGCTTTTTCCAGCGCATCTGGCGTATGGGCATAATCAACCACAACGGTGGTTTTACCCGGCGCGCTGAACACTTCCATACGCCCGCAAACCGGCTGCAATTGTGTCGCCGTTTTCAGTAAATCAGCTAACGGATATCCCAGCGCCAGCAGCGTCGCCAGCGCCAACAGCAGATTGCTGACGTTAAACGCGCCCATCAGGTGGCTTTCAATTTCGCCGTCACCCCATGAGGAGGTAAAACGAATCGTTGCCCCGCTGTCGTGATAATTCACGTCAACCGCTTTTAACCAACGACCGTGACAGTTCGGATTGATGTGGTCTTCCATCGAAACGGCAACCGCATCCGGGAGTTTGGCCAGCCAGCGACGACCGACTTCATCATCCGCGTTGACGATGGCCTGACCGCATTGGTGCGTGGAATACAGCAGCCATTTCGCGGCTTCGTAATGTTCCATATCGCCGTGGTAGTCAAGATGATCACGGCTTAAGTTAGTAAATACTGATGCGGCAAACTTCAGCGCCGCCACGCGATGCTGAACCAGACCGTGTGAAGACACTTCCATCGCGCCAACCGTTGCGCCCTGCGCAACCAGCCCCGCCAGCACATGCTGGACATCAACGGCTGAGCCGGTAGTATTTTCCGTCGGGATCACTTTGCCCAGCAGGCCATTGCCTACTGTTCCCATTACCGCGCTGGTTTCGCCAAGCAGTTGGCTCCACTGCGCCAGCAATTGGGTAGTGGTGGTTTTACCGTTGGTCCCGGTCACGCCGACCAGACGCATTTTTTCAGAAGGCTCGTGGTAAAAACGGCCTGCCAGTGCAGATAAACGTTCGTTAAGCTGGCTGAGATAGATAACCGGCACGCCGTGCATTTCACGGATTTCACCGTCAGTAGCTTCATCTTTTGCTTCTGCAATAATGGCAGCCACACCTTGCGCTATCGCCTGCGGGATATACCGACGCCCGTCCGCCTGATGACCCAATACTGCGACAAAGAGATCGCCCGATGCAGCCACACGGCTGTCAAGCGTCATCTCCCGCAGTGCTCGCTCCGGTGCACCCGGCACCCATGGAGCAAGAAGGTCGCGCAAATTACGATCTGCCACCTGTTGCCTCGCCTTGATTATTCACAAATTCATTTTTATCGCCCGTTGTCAGCGCATCCGGCTCGATGTTCATGGTGCGCAGTACGCCGCCCATGATGGCACCAAAGACCGGCGCGGAAACGGCGCCACCGTAGTATTTACCCGCCTGCGGATCGTTGATAACAACAACCAGCGCGAAGCGCGGCTGACTCGCAGGCGCAACGCCTGCGGTATAAGCAATGTATTTGTTGATGTAGCGGCCATCCGGGCCTACTTTTTTCGCCGTACCGGTTTTAATGGCGATACGATAGCCTTTAATCGCCGCCTTCACGCCGCCGCCGCCGGGCAGCGCCACGCTTTCCATCATGTGCACCACGGTACGCACGGTTGATTCCGGGAAGATACGCTCGCCAGGAACCGGAGGGTCAACTTTGGTGATCGACAGCGGACGATATACGCCATAGCTGCCGATCGTTGCATAGACTCGCGCTAACTGTAACGGCGTTACCATTAGCCCGTAGCCGAAAGAGAAGGTGGCCCTCTCTATGTCAGACCACCGTTGTTTTTGAGGATATAAGCCACTGCGTTCTCCGACCAACCCCAAATTGGTCGCTTTTCCCAGCCCAAAACGTGAGTAAGTGTCTACTAACGCTGAGGACGGCATCGCTAACGCCAGCTTGGAAACACCGACGTTACTCGACTTCTGCAAAACCCCGGTGAGGGTCAATTCGCTATAACGCGCCACGTCTTTGATTTCGTGACCATTAATTCGGTAAGGGATGGTGTTAAGTACGGTATTTTCACGTACCACACCACGCTGCAGCGCCGTCATCACCACCATCGGTTTGACGGTAGAACCCGGCTCAAACACGTCGGTAATGGTACGGTTACGCATCGCATCTTTCGGCGTACCGGTGAGATTATTCGGGTTGTAAGACGGACTGTTGGCCATTGCCAGCACTTCACCGGTGTTCACATCCACCAGTACCGCACTGCCTGACTCCGCCTTGTTAAACGCCACCGCGTTATTCAGTTCACGGTAAACCAGCGCCTGTAAACGCTCATCAATGCTTAGCGCAAGGTTATGCGCCGCCTGACTGTCGGTAGAGGAAATATCCTCAATGACGCGGCCATAACGGTCTTTACGTACAATACGTTCGCCCGGTTGCCCGGTGAGCCACTTGTCGAAGCTCTTCTCAACGCCTTCAATCCCCTGACTGTCGACGTTAGTAAAGCCGATGAGGTGAGCGGTCACTTCTCCGGAAGGATAGTAACGGCGGGATTCTTCGCGCAGATGAATACCTGGCAGCTTCAGTTTCTTGATGTAGTCAGCCATGTCAGGGTTTACCTGACGCGCCAGATAGATAAAGCGCCCTTTCGGGTTGGCGTTAATGCGGGAAGCCAGTTGATCGAGTGGGAGGTTCAGGGCAGTCGACAACGCCCGCCAGCGTTCACCAACGCTCACGCCGCCTGCATCATGCACCTCTTTCGGGTCGGCCCAAATCGCCTTCACCGGAACGCTCACCGCCAGCGGACGACCTGAGCGGTCGGTAATCATCCCGCGTGACGTAGACACTTCCTGGACGCGCAGAGAACGCATGTCGCCCTGACGCACCAACATGTCCGGCGCGATGATTTGCAGCCAGGCAACGCGCCCGAGCAGAAAACCCAGTGCCGGCAAAATACAGCCGCACAGTAACGCAAAACGCCAACTGATAAAGTTGGCTTGTTCTTCCTGGCGTTTTGGTTTGTGCGTTTTTGCCGCTGCTTTCATGCGTCGCGTTTATCCTTATTTTTGTACTACGATATTTTCTTGTGAGGGATCAACATGCTGCATTTGCAGCTTTTCCGTTGCGATCCGTTCAACACGGCTATGGTCGCCGAGCGCGTTCTCCTCAAGGATCAAGTTACGCCATTCGATATCCAGCGCATCTCGCTCCAGAACCAGCTGCTCACGCTGCGCGGTCAGTAACCGCGTATGGTGTGCTGTTGTCACGACGGTAACCGCCGTCAAAATAATGCAAATGAACAGGCAGAGTGGCAGCTTCCCATACCGCAAAAGATCGTCACCGATCACGCCAGGCAAGGCATGGCGCTCGTTGCTTCCTATCGATCCTTTAACTTTGCTGAGGGCTTCTGTCACTCTGCTGATCATGCGTTCGTCCTCTCTGCAATACGCAGAACTGAACTACGGGCACGAGGATTTTCAGCTACCTCTTCTTCACCCGGCATCATCTTGCCTAGTGCTCTTAACTCACGGCCGCCCAGTTTTTTGATCTGCGCTTCGGTCATCGGTATTCCAGCCGGAACCTGAGGACCACGGCTTTGTTCGCGCATAAAGCGTTTCACAATGCGATCTTCAAGCGAATGGAAACTGATTATCGAAAGGCGACCACCTGGTGCCAGCACGCTGAGCGAGCTTTTTAGCGCCTGCTCTATCTCCTCCAGTTCACTGTTCACCCAAATGCGCACCGCCTGGAAGGTACGGGTCGCGGGATGTTTGAATTTGTCTTTCACCGGCATTGCCGCCGCAATCACCTCTGCCAGCTCTTTAGTGCGGGTCATTGGTTCGATGCGGTTGCGCTCCACGATGGCGCGAGCAATGCGTTTGCCGAAGCGCTCTTCGCCAAAGGTTTTGATCACCCAGGCAATGTCTGCTTCATCGGCGGTTTGCAGCCATTCGGCCGCTGACTGACCGCGTGTCGGGTCCATTCGCATATCTAACGGACCGTCACGCATAAATGAGAATCCGCGCTCAGCGTCGTCAAGCTGCGGAGAAGAAACCCCAAGATCGAGAAGAATCCCGTCGATCTTACCGGTCAGTCCGCGCTCGGCGACGTAGTCAGCCAGCGCAGAAAAAGGTCCATGGACGATGGAAAAACGGGGATCGGTAATCGTCTGTGCAACGGCAATAGCCTGCGGATCGCGATCGATGGCCAGTAAACGTCCCTCTTCGCCAAGCTGGGAGAGGATCAGACGTGAGTGACCACCGCGACCAAATGTCCCGTCAATGTAGATGCCGTCTGGACGAATATTCAGGCCGTTTACGGCTTCATCCAGCAACACCGTTGTATGTTTATAATTTTCCATCATTTTATAGAGACAAATCCTGCAATCGTTCCGACAGCGCGCCGGTAACAGACTGCTCAGCGTCGATATCTTCCTTGACCTGTTGATACCAGGTCGTTTCATCCCACAGCTCAAACTTATTGAACTGCCCAACCAGCATCACTTCTTTCGTTAACCCTGCGTGTTGCCGCAGAATGGGCGCTATCAATAAGCGACCAGCGCTATCCATCTGACATTCGCTGGCATGACCCAACAACAGGCGCTGTACGCGACGCTCAACTGGATTCATGCTCGACAGACGCGATAACTTCTGTTCGATGATTTCCCATTCAGGCAGGGGGTACAGCAGCAGGCACGGGTGATGGATGTCAATGGTGCAAACCATTTGACCGGTAGCGCTCTCGAGCAGTTGATCCCGATAACGGGTAGGCACGGATAAGCGCCCTTTACTGTCGAGATTAACTAACGTTGCTCCCCGGAACATGCCAGCCTCACCCCCGATTACCACTTTATCCCACAAATTCCCACTTAAAGGAGTTTACGGAGCGGAGGAAAACCTTGTCAAGCAAGTCACGGCGCTTAGCGGAGCAAAAAACACATTGTTTACGGCTAATATCAGCGTTGAACAAATTCCGTACAGCAAACGAAGCAAATTAACGTCATGAATATTTGTAAGAAAAAAATCCAACAACTCATGATTGTTTAAAACAACTGAATATCATCAAAAGAAAATATAAAGTGTCAGTTTGCGACGCGAGCGGCATTTTAGGACAATATGCAGCGAGATAACAGTACCAGTTAATCAGTCTGTACGCCGCACAGGACCGAGGTGAAGGTGAGATTGCCACAACGCAGCAGCAAAGTGTTTGTTAATTCGGCAAATCCCTACAAGCATGTAACAAAATAATACAACCGTAACGCGTCGTTACTTCTCAATAACCCAAAAATGGAGAGTTGCATTTTTAATTCGGCATAATTTAAGAATCAATTTCAGATAATTCTAAAGAATATTCTTAATTATAATGCGGTTATTTCTGAGAATGGAATAATTGATGACGTCAGAGGCTTATCCCGCCGACATCATCAATTGAGGCTCTTAGTTACGGCTAAGTATACCGCGACGGTACAGATTACGCCGTATACGCGTTAATCCTGGTTTTGGTTTTCGCGGCTCATCCAGGCTTGCCAGCACAATCTCCAGCACGCGCTCAGCAACATCGCGATGACGCTGCGCTACCGCCAGTACCGGGCACTGCAGGAAGTCGAGCAGTTCGTGGTCGCCAAACGTCGCAATCGCCAAATCAGACGGTAACTGCCCGTCGCGACGCAGGGTCACATCCATCACTCCCTGCAGCAGAGCAAACGACGTGGTAAACAGCGCCTGAGGCATTGGATGCGTTTCCAGCCATTTATCAAACAACTGCGCGGCCGCTTCACGTTCATAGCTGTTGGCATAGAGGAAATGCACTTCACGCGGATCGTCTTTCCATGCGGTACGGAAACCCTGTTCGCGCAAGAAACTGACGGATAATTCAGGGAGCGCCCCCAGATAGAGCACGGTTTCAGCAGGGAATTTACGTAACTCCTCCGCCAGCATTTGGGCATCATCCTGGTCTGCGCCCACCACGCTGGTGAAATGTTCGCGATCCAGCGCGCGGTCCAGCGCCACAATCGGGAATGAACTGTTCGCCCAGCGCTGATAGAACGGGTGTTCAGGCGGCAAGGAGGTCGACACAATAATGGCATCAACCTGGCGTTGTAAAAGATGCTCAATACAACGCATTTCGTTATCCGGCTGATCTTCAGAGCAGGCAATCAACAGTTGATACCCGCGCTGACGCGCCTGGCGCTCCAGATAGTTTGCGATCCGGGTATAGCTCGTGTTCTCGAGATCCGGGATCACAAGCCCAATAGAACGTGTGCGTCCAGCACGTAGCCCGGCCGCCACGGCGTTCGGGTGGTAATTATGCTCACGCACCACCGCCATGACTTTTTCGACCGTTTTGTCGCTTACGCGATATTGCTTTGCTTTGCCGTTAATAACGTAGCTTGCAGTCGTTCGCGAAACGCCGGCCAACCGAGCGATTTCATCCAGTTTCACAATTGCCCCTTGCGTAAAATGTACAAACCATAACCTTTTAGATGGCATGGGTTAAACTTCTTAACATCTAAGCGCAGAATAATGACTGCGGCAACCGCTTTTGTCTCTGGTTACTGCTGATTTCGCAAAAAAAAAGCAACCGATAGCCAATGCTTCTCGCCCAGGCCGGATAAGCATTAGCACCATCCGGCAAGGTATAATTGCCTGATGCCGACGCTAGCGCGCCTCATCAGGCCTACGTTATCCCTGCACGTTAACGCATAATTTTATCGCCGCGAGAAAGTCCCACCACGCCGGAACGGGCAACCTCCACAATTTTGGCGACTTCACGCAGGGTTGCCAGAAACGCATCCAGCTTATCGCTGGTGCCCGCCAGTTGTACGGTGTAGATCGACGGCGTAACGTCGATGATTTGCCCGCGGAAAATCTCCGTGTTACGTTTCACCTCTTCCCGGCCATAACCGCTGGCCTGGATTTTCACCAGCATGATTTCTCGTTCAACGTGCGCGCCCTGCCCCAGTTCGCTGACGCGCAGAACATCCACCAGCTTGTGAAGCTGCTTTTCGATCTGCTCCAGGACTTTCTCATCCCCAACCGTCTGAATCGTCATCCGCGATAAGGTCGGATCGTCAGTCGGCGCGACGGTCAGGCTTTCAATGTTGTATCCACGCTGGGCGAAGAGGCCAATCACACGCGACAATGCACCCGACTCGTTTTCCAGCAATACTGATAATATCCGGCGCATAATCAGGTCCTCTCCGTTTTGCTTAACCACATTTCATCCATCCCGCCCCCACGAATCTGCATCGGGTAGACATGCTCACTGCCATCGACGGTGACATCGACAAACACCAGACGATGGTTACGCACATGTTCCAGCGCTTCGCCCAGCTTGTTCTCCAGTTCATCTGGATGATTAATCTGGATACCAATATGCCCATAAGCCTCGGCAAGGCGTACAAAATCGGGCAGCGACTGCATGTAAGACTGGGAGTGGCGCCCGGAGTAGATCATGTCCTGCCATTGTTTGACCATGCCGAGATAGCGGTTGTTAAGGTTGAGCACCAGCACCGGCAGTTCATATTGCAGCGCCGTCGACAGCTCCTGGATGTTCATCTGAATGCTGCCATCTCCGGTCACGCACACCACCGTTTCATCGGGCAGCGCCATTTTCACCCCCAACGCCGCGGGTAAACCGAATCCCATGGTGCCGAGGCCGCCTGAGTTAATCCAGCGGCGTGGTTTATCGAACGGATAGTAAAGTGCGGCAAACATCTGATGCTGACCAACATCAGAGGTCACATATGCCTCCCCTTTCGTCAGACGCCAGATGGTTTCTATTACCGCCTGTGGTTTAATACTTTCGCTTTGCGTGTCGTATTTCAGGCACTGACGGGCGCGCCATTGTTCAATCTGTTGCCACCAGTCACGGTTATCATCCAGCGGCTGCTGTGATTTTTCCTGCTCCAGCAACTCAAGCATCTGATCCAGCACCAGGCGAGCATCGCCCACAATCGGAATATCCGCCGTGACGGTTTTTGAAATGGAGGTCGGATCGATGTCGATATGCAGTACGGTCGCATTCGGGCAATATTTGGCCAGGTTATTGGTCGTTCGATCGTCGAAGCGAACGCCGACGGCAAAGATCACATCGGAATGATGCATGGTCATATTGGCTTCGTAAGTACCGTGCATGCCCAACATACCCAGCGCCTGGCGATGCCTGGCCGGAAACGCGCCTAACCCCATCAGCGAGGAAACAACCGGCAGATTCAGTGCTTCGGCAATCTGCCCCAGCTGTTGGTGGCAGGCGGCATTCACCGCGCCACCGCCCACATAGACCACCGGTTTCTTCGCCGCTACCAGCGTTTGCAGAGCACGTTTTATCTGACCTTTATGTCCGGTCGTTGTCGGATTATATGAACGCATACTTACAGACTCCGGCCAGCTGTAAGGCAGTTTTTTCGCCGGATTCAGAATATCTTTCGGCAAATCCACTACCACCGGTCCCGGACGACCGCTTGCCGCCAGCCAGAAGGCTTTTTTCAGCACCTGCGGGATGTCTTCCGTTTGTTTAACCAGGAAGCTGTGTTTTACCACTGGGCGGGATATGCCCACCATGTCGCACTCCTGAAAGGCATCGTAGCCAATCAGGGAGGTGGCAACCTGTCCGGAGAGGATCACCAGTGGAATGGAATCCATATATGCCGTTGCAATCCCGGTGATTGCATTGGTTGCCCCCGGTCCGGAAGTGACCAAAACAACGCCGACTTCCCCCGTGGCGCGCGCCAGGCCATCAGCCATATGTACCGCGGCCTGTTCATGACGGACCAGCACATGATCAACACCGCCGACCGTATGTAGCGCATCATAAATATCGAGGACGGCCCCCCCGGGATAACCGAATACCTGCTTCACACCCTGATCGATGAGCGATCGGACGACCATCTCGGCTCCAGACAACATCTCCATGGCTTGCCTCACTCTTATAATGAATTACGGTTTAACAACACATTAACCGCTGACGATGACGCATGGCAATTGACTCCGAAGGGGTGGCACTGGAGTAAATTAGAATAAAACGGAGGAAAGAATCGAATAAATGGAGAATTAAACCATCATAAGCAATTGATATGATAAATAATCGCTTAAAAAGGGAGACTTACAGCAATTACTCTATTTTTTTACAGGTCAGGGTATATATAAAAAGTAGAGTTCAGCATAAAATTTCAGACATAAAGAAAAAAGCAGAATAAACCAGATGTATCCCCCGATTTATTCTGCCAACTGCTACTGCTTGCAGACGGAGACCAACAGCTCTTCCATCCATTGATGTCCTTTATCGCGACCCGCAGCCTCATGCCATGAAAGATAACATGTGCGGCTATTCAATTTTAAAGGTAAAGGCAATATTTGCAGTTCTAAAGAATCGGCGAACTCTTCTGCCAACCAACGCGGCGCAATAGAAACCAGATGCGTTTGCGACACAATATTAAGCACGCTAATTAATGCCATTCCCTGATAAGCCACGCAGGATTGTTTATCCGGTGTGTCATACCACGGCTGGCTGAATGATGCGAAGCGATCGAGGGAAACCACGGCATGCTGTTCATTATAGAGATCGCTTTCCAGCAATGGGCCACTAATACGCGGATGCTTTTTACTCGCCACTAACACCATTTCGTCATTGAATAATGGAATACTGGAGAATTCTGGACGACGGAACTCTTCATAGCTAATAACAAACTCAGTTTCCTGATAACGTAATTGATGCTCAGTATTTTGATTGAGTGAAGATTTAAAAACGACATTAATATTCGGTGCGACTTGCTCAACTCGATTATAAATCAATGAAGTAAGAATATTATCCAACGGGCTACATACACAGAGATTGAAAACACGCTCACTGCTGGCAGGTTCAAAGCCGGAACCAGGCAGTTCATTCTGCACTAATTGCAATGCCTGGCGAACAGAGCCAAACAACTGAAAAGCTCTTGCTGTAGGCTGTATCCCGCGTCCATATCGAACAAAAAGCTCATCGTTAAACATGACCTTCAGGCGCGCGACCGCATTACTGACAGCGGGTTGCGACATCCCCAACGTATGCGCGGCACGGGTAATATTTTGTTCCTGCATCACCGCATCGAAAACGGTTAATAGATTGAGATCAACCATACGAAGCTGTGGCTTACCCATCTCTATAAGATTCGTTTTATCTATTATTTTTACTTCTGGCATATTTAACTCCACTGTCACTCTAAACTCCCTTTTCCCAGACGGAGTGAAGAAATAATCTCCGTTAATATGATTTACCATGCATATAAAATGAGAAAAAGAAAAAACATTAAAATTAGGAAAACATAAAGGCACAAACCTAAATGAACAAAAGACCAATGCGAGCGCAGTGTGGCAGAGGTCACTGCACGATGATTCATATGTTTAAATTTCAAAAACAATATAACCATAAGCACGACGAATACACAATCATACGCACCGTGAATACGTATTTAAGTTTTAATTAAATGTTTATATTATTAATACATTAAAAGTTAACATTAATTTATCAATTATGTGGCGTCAGGCTGGCTTAACACATTCAGAGTTGCTATAAGAACAGGCAAATCATAAAGATATAAAATCTCAATAGAGTAGCTTTCTTCGATTCATCGTTACAATAAATGCAAATAAATATGCTCAAATATGTCAAACCGTGAAAAGTATGTTCAGCCATCAGCGGATTAATTTTATATACCCCGAAAAATTCAGCACAATTCGCTTAAGTTTTGCAGAAATTTCATCCCTTAATCAGAGCCTTCCCGAGGGATGGGGTTGACATCAGTCTTCATATCCAGTACCACTAAAAGCATATCGCATTCGCCTGGAGCTTGATTGATGACTTACATTGCTCGTTTCAACGGTCTACTACTACTAAACGCACCTTCGTTGCGCGGTAGACTGGTGGACGACATTCAGCATTAAGTCAGCTCCAGTTAAGACAAAAAACCCGCGCCGTTGCGCGGGTTTTTTTATGCTCGAAGCAAGGCGCCCTAAAGACCAAGGACCTAAACCATGAGCCAGCAAGTCATTATTTTCGATACCACCTTACGCGACGGTGAACAGGCGTTACAGGCGAGCCTGAGTGTGAAAGAAAAACTGCAGATTGCGCTGGCCCTCGAACGAATGGGCGTTGACGTGATGGAAGTCGGTTTCCCGGTCTCTTCACCGGGTGACTTTGAGTCCGTACAAACCATCGCTCGTCAGGTTAAGAACAGCCGCGTTTGTGCCTTAGCACGCTGCGTAGAAAAAGATATCGACGTCGCCGCAGAATCTCTGAAAGTCGCCGAGGCTTTTCGCATTCATACGTTTATCGCCACTTCGCCGATGCATATCGCGACGAAATTACGCAGCACGTTGGATGAAGTGATCGAGCGCGCTGTCTACATGGTTAAGCGTGCGCGTAATTATACGGATGACGTGGAGTTCTCATGCGAAGATGCTGGACGAACCCCTATCGCCGACCTGGCCCGCGTGGTTGAAGCGGCGATTAATGCGGGTGCCAAAACCATTAATATCCCCGATACCGTTGGCTACACTATGCCTTTCGAATTTGGGGCAATCATTTCTGGTCTGTATGAACGCGTACCGAATATCGATAAAGCCATCATCTCCGTACATACCCATGATGACTTAGGCCTGGGCGTCGGCAACGCGCTGGCAGCCGTCCACGCCGGTGCTCGCCAGGTGGAAGGTGCGATGAACGGCATCGGCGAACGCGCCGGTAACTGCTCACTGGAAGAAGTGATCATGGCGATCAAAGTGCGCAAAGATATCCTGAACGTACAGACTCGTATTAATCACCAGGAAATCTGGCGCACCAGCCAGTTAGTCAGCCAAATCTGCAACATGCCTATTCCGGCCAACAAAGCCATTGTCGGTAGCGGGGCGTTTGCCCACTCCTCCGGCATCCATCAGGACGGCGTGCTGAAAAATCGTGAAAACTACGAAATCATGACGCCTGAATCCATCGGCCTGAACCAGGTGCAGCTGAACCTGACTTCCCGTTCCGGACGCGCCGCGGTTAAACACCGTATGGACGAGATGGGATATAAAGAGAATGAATACAGCCTGGACAACCTGTACGACGCGTTCCTGAAGCTGGCGGATAAAAAAGGTCAGGTATTTGATTACGACCTGGAAGCACTGGCCTTTATTAATAAACAGCAGGAAGAGCCGGAGCATTTCCGTCTGGATTACTTCAGCGTACAGTCCGGCTCAAATGACATTGCCACCGCCTCCGTCAAGCTGGCCTGCGGTGAAGAAGTCAAAGCCGAAGCGGCGAACGGTAACGGTCCGGTCGATGCCATTTATCAGGCCATCAACCGTGTGACTGAATACAACATCGAACTGGTGAAATACAGCCTGACCGCCAAAGGGCACGGTAAAGATGCGCTGGGTCAGGTAGATATCGTGGCCAACTATAACGGTCGTCGTTTCCACGGCGTCGGTCTGGCTACGGATATCGTCGAATCTTCTGCTAAAGCAATGGTTCATGTGCTGAATAACATCTGGCGCGCCGAAGAAGTCGAAAAAGAATTGCAACGCAAAGCTCAGAACAACGAGAACAACAAGGAAACCGTGTGATGTCGAAGAATTATCATATTGCTGTTTTGCCGGGTGACGGTATTGGCCCGGAAGTGATGGCGCAAGCCCTGAAGGTACTGGACGCAATCCGCAACCGTTTTAACATGCGTATTACCACCAGCCACTACGACGTGGGTGGTGCCGCTATTGATAACCACGGTCAGCCGCTGCCGCCTGCAACGGTTGAAGGCTGTGAGCAAGCTGACGCCATTCTGTTTGGCTCCGTTGGCGGTCCGAAATGGGAAAATCTGCCGCCAAACCAGCAGCCTGAACGCGGCGCGCTGCTGCCATTACGTAAGCATTTCAAATTATTCAGCAACCTGCGCCCGGCTAAGCTGTACCAGGGTCTGGAAGCATTTTGCCCTCTGCGGGCAGATATCGCCGCGAACGGTTTCGACATCCTGTGCGTGCGCGAGCTGACCGGCGGGATCTACTTCGGTCAGCCAAAAGGCCGCGAAGGCAGCGGTCAACATGAAAAAGCATTTGATACCGAGGTTTATCACCGTTTTGAGATCGAGCGTATTGCGCGTATCGCGTTTGAATCCGCTCGCCAGCGCCGCCGCAAAGTCACATCGATTGATAAAGCCAACGTACTGCAAACATCGATTCTTTGGCGCCAAATCGTCAATGAAATTGCGAATGAATATCCAGACGTTGAACTGGCGCATATGTACATCGACAACGCGACAATGCAGTTGATTAAAGATCCGTCCCAGTTCGACGTGCTGCTGTGCTCCAACCTGTTTGGCGACATCCTGTCTGACGAATGCGCCATGATCACCGGATCAATGGGTATGTTACCGTCCGCCAGCCTGAATGAGCAGGGCTTTGGTCTGTACGAACCCGCAGGCGGTTCCGCCCCGGATATCGCCGGGAAAAACATTGCCAACCCTATCGCCCAAATCCTGTCGCTGGCGCTGCTGTTGCGCTACAGCCTGGATGCCAATGATGCGGCCACCGCTATTGAGAGCGCCATCAATCGCGCATTAGAAGAAGGCATTCGCACCGGTGACTTAGCCCGTGGCGCTGCCGCAGTCGGTACTGATGAAATGGGTGACATCATTGCCCGTTACGTCGCAGAAGGGGTGTAATCATGGCTAAAACGTTATACGAAAAATTGTTTGATGCGCACGTTGTCTTTGAAGCGCAAAACGAAACCCCGCTGTTGTATATCGACAGGCATCTGGTGCATGAAGTGACCTCTCCGCAGGCGTTTGATGGCCTGCGCGCGCATGGACGTCAGGTGCGCCAGCCCGGTAAAACCTTCGCCACCATGGACCACAACGTCTCCACGCAGACCAAAGACATTAACGCCTCCGGCGAAATGGCGCGTATTCAGATGCAGGAATTGATCAAAAACTGCAATGAATTTGGCGTCGAACTGTACGACCTGAACCACCCGTATCAGGGTATCGTCCACGTGATGGGACCTGAGCAAGGCGTAACGTTGCCGGGTATGACCATCGTCTGCGGCGATTCCCACACCGCCACACACGGCGCATTTGGCGCACTGGCCTTTGGTATTGGCACCTCTGAGGTTGAACACGTTCTGGCAACGCAGACCCTGAAACAGGGGCGCGCCAAAACCATGAAGATTGAAGTCAACGGTCAAGCAGCGGCTGGCATTACCGCTAAAGATATCGTACTGGCGATTATCGGTAAAACCGGTAGCGCAGGCGGTACCGGACACGTCGTTGAGTTTTGCGGCGAAGCCATCCGCGCGCTGAGCATGGAAGGCCGCATGACCCTGTGCAACATGGCCATTGAAATGGGCGCCAAAGCGGGTCTGGTCGCACCGGATGAAACGACCTTTAACTATGTGCAGGGTCGTTTACACGCACCGAAAGGCGAGGATTTCGCCCACGCGGTAGAGTACTGGAAAACGCTGAAAACCGACGACAATGCAACGTTTGATACCGTCGTTACTCTGCAGGCAGAAGAGATCGCGCCGCAGGTCACCTGGGGTACGAACCCGGGTCAGGTCATCTCGGTGAACGATAATATTCCCGATCCGGCTTCATTTGCCGATCCCGTTGAGCGCGCATCGGCTGAAAAAGCGCTGGCGTATATGGGGCTGAAACCGGGCATTCCTTTAACTGAAGTGGCTATCGATAAAGTGTTCATCGGTTCCTGCACCAACTCGCGTATTGAAGATTTACGTGCCGCGGCGGAAATCGCCAAAGGACGTAAAGTCGCGCCTGGCGTTCAGGCGCTGGTAGTGCCGGGTTCTGGTCCGGTGAAAGCGCAGGCGGAAGCGGAAGGTCTGGACAAGATCTTCATCGAAGCAGGATTTGAATGGCGTTTGCCTGGCTGTTCCATGTGCCTGGCCATGAACAATGACCGCCTGAACCCTGGCGAGCGTTGCGCATCCACCAGCAACCGTAACTTTGAAGGTCGTCAGGGCCGCGGTGGTCGTACGCACTTAGTCAGTCCGGCCATGGCTGCCGCTGCCGCCGTCACCGGTCATTTTGCCGACATTCGCAGCATCAAATAAGGAAACTACCATGGCAGAGAAATTTACCCAGCATACCGGCCTGGTTGTCCCACTGGATGCCGCCAACGTTGATACCGACGCAATTATTCCTAAACAGTTTTTGCAGAAGGTTACGCGCACCGGTTTTGGCGCACATCTGTTTAACGACTGGCGTTTCCTGGACGAAAAGGGGCAACAGCCTAATCCAGAGTTTGTGCTGAACTTCCCGGAATATAAAGGCGCCTCAATTCTGCTGGCACGGGAAAACTTTGGCTGCGGCTCTTCACGTGAACATGCGCCATGGGCGCTGACCGATTACGGCTTTAAAGTGGTGATCGCGCCAAGCTTCGCCGACATCTTCTACGGCAACAGTTTCAATAACCAACTGTTGCCGGTGACCCTGAGCGACGCGCAGGTAGATGAATTGTTCGCGCTGGTGTTAGCCAACCCGGGGATTAAATTTGAAGTGGATCTCCAGGCGCAGGTGGTGAAAGCAGGCGATAAGTCCTACAGCTTTAAAATCGACGACTTCCGCCGCCACTGCATGCTGAATGGTCTGGACAGCATCGGGCTGACGCTGCAGCATGAAGCGGCCATCACCGAGTATGAAGACAAGCAGCCAGCGTTTATGCGCTAGTCATTGCGATACCGGATGCGCTGCGCTTATCCGGCCTACAAACGCACTCCAACTGTAGGCCGGATAAGCGCAGCGCATCCGGCAACATGATTAGACGTCCTTCACCCGCCCGGTCATCACCAGCGTAACGACAGAAATTGCCGCAATCACCCAATAGACGGCAAAGTGGCCGTAGCTTTGCGCAACAGCTCCCTGAATCACTCCCGCCAGGATGACTCCCGTTGAAATACTGTTAGTAAATAGTGTGGTCGCTGACCCCGCTCGTCCGGGCATCAAATCCTGAAACCACAGCATGCCTATCCCGGCGATAATACCGATAAATACCGCGTTAAACAGTTGCAGCACCAGCAGCGCCGTACGGCTGTGAAAGAAGATTAAACCCAGATAAAACAGCACGCCCGCCGCAACTGCCGCGATCATCATTCGCCGTTTACCAAAGCGCTTCACGTAATAGCCCGCCAGAATCATCGCCGGAATTTCCAGCCCAGCCGCCGTTCCCATCAGGATCCCGGCCAGCTTGTCCGGCAAGCCCAGCTCAAGGCTTATCCACAGCGGCATATCGATGATGTACATGGTATTGCAGGTCCACATCAGCGTGGAGGCAATAAACAGCATGCGCACATTTTTGTCCTGCCAACCGCCAGTGTGTTCGAGCGGCACATCTACAGGCTGCTCCACCCGCGCGACGGACGGCAGTATCAGCGCAATCAGCACCAGGCTAATGGCAAAAATCCCTGCGGCAATGGAAAACATCGCCGTAAAGCCGTAATTCAGCGCCAGCATGAAGGCCAGCGGCGGTCCAATCACCCATGCCAGTGAAAGCTGCGCACGCATCACCGAGCTAAACATCACCACTTCACGCGCGGAGTTATCAGCATATTCTCGCGCCAGCGCAAACAGCTGCGGCATCGCGGTATTCGCCAGCGAGGCCAGCAGCACACCGCAGGTGATCAGCGTAAGATAGTGGCGATTAAACGCAAACAGCAGCGCGTTGCCAATTGCCATCAGGCAACAGAACATGATCAGCTTGCGCCGATCGCCCTGGCTGTCGGATCGTTTCGCGAGACCCAGGCTGACAACGATCCCGACAATCGCATTGACGGTGTAAAACAGCCCGACCCAAAATGGCTGCGCCCCGACTTCACGGCTCAGGAACAGGCTCAGCGTGGGGGCCTGTAATGCCCCCGCCACGCCCATCATAAAAGCGACCAGCATAAATGCCGCGTAAACGCCGTTGAGGCGCCGTCCCATGGTCATAATCCAGAGCATATCTTTCCTTTTAAGCGCAGCTGAAACGAAAAAAGCCAGCAGAAAAAATCTGCTGGCGGGTGATTTTACACCAATACTCAGTCACACATGATGTCTGCAATTCCCAATTCAGGAGTCAGGCTGTCACCTCCCACTGCATCAGCTCTTCGAGCATCTTTAAGCGCTGCGGTGCGCTCAGGCAAGCCAACCAGGACGATTTTTCCGTCGCGGTAAAGTACTCCAACCAGAACTGACGCATAGATGACCCCTTCGTTGTCTCATCGCTTCATCGGAATTTATTATTGGCTTAATATAGGGATTATAAAATTGCTGAGTTTTCCGCAGGAGTTCCCCTTTTATGTCTTCTGGTCGTTTGCAACAACAGTTCATCCGTCTGTGGCAATGCTGCGACGGCAAAACGCAAGACACGACGCTTAACGAGCTGGCGGAGCTTCTGAGCTGCTCGCGCCGCCATATGCGTACGCTGCTTAATACCATGCAGGAACGCGGCTGGTTAACGTGGGAAGCCGAAGTTGGACGAGGTAAACGCTCGCGCCTGACATTCCTCTATACCGGGTTGGCGCTCCAGCAGCAGCGGGCAGAAGACCTGCTGGAACAGGATCGCATCGATCAACTGGTGCAACTGGTCGGTGACAAAACGGCCGTACGGCAGATGCTGGTTTCCCACCTCGGCCGCAGTTTTCGCCAGGGTCGACACATCATGCGCGTTCTCTATTATCGTCCCATGCACAACCTGCTTCCGGGTACGGCATTGCGCCGCTCCGAAACCCATATCGCCCGGCAAATCTTCAGCGCCCTAATACGGGTAAATGAGGAAAATGGGGAACTGGAAGCGGACATCGCCCATCACTGGCAGCAGATTTCACCTTTACACTGGCGATTTTTCCTGCGCCCGGGGATCCATTTCCATCATGGCCGCGAACTGGAAATGGAAGATGTCATCGCCTCGCTGACGCGCATTAACGCTCTGCCGCTGTACTCACACATCACGCAAATCGTCTCGCCCACGGCCTGGACGTTGGATATCCATCTGTCCCAGCCTGACCGCTGGCTTCCCTGGTTATTGGGGCAAGTCCCCGCCATGATCCTGCCGCGAGAATGGGAAACGTTAAATAACTTCTCCAGTCACCCGATTGGCACTGGCCCATATGCGGTGATTCGCAATACCAATAACCAACTGAAGATTCACGCATTTGATGATTACTTTGGCTACCGGGCGCTGATCGACGAAGTTAACGTTTGGGTGCTGCCCGACATCGGCGAAGAGCCTGGCGGCGGGTTGACGCTAAAAGGCCCCACGGAGGATGAAAAGGCGATCGAGAGCCGGCTCGAAGAAGGCTGCTACTACCTGCTGTTTGATACGCGCACCCACCGTGGCGCTAATCAGGAGGTCCGCGAGTGGGCTAGCCGCGTTCTCTCGCCAACCCATTTAATCTGCCACGCCGACGAACAGTACCAGCGACTGTGGTTCCCCGCCTACGGTTTGCTTCCCCGCTGGCACCATGCCAGACCCGGCCATGGTGAAAAACCAGCCGGACTGGAAACGCTGACTCTCACTTACTATCGCGATCACATCGAACACCGGATTATCGCGCAGATCATGAAAACGCTGCTGGCGGAACATCAGGTACAGTTGAATATTCAGGAGATCGACTACGATCAATGGCATGCGGGTGAAATAGTCAGTGATATCTGGCTCAACAGCGCCAACTTTACCCTACCGCTGGACTTCTCGTTGTTCGCGCATCTCTGCGAAGTCCCATTACTGCAAAACTGTATCTCGCGGGACTGGGAAAACGATGCCGCCCGCTGGCGAACCGGTGAAATGAGCCTGGCGGCATGGTGCCAACAGATGCTCGCGACAAAGGCCATTGTGCCGTTGATCCACCACTGGCTGATCATTCAGGGCCAGCGCAGTATGCGCGGGCTACGCATGAATACTCTAGGCTGGTTTGATTTTAAATCGGCGTGGTTTGCACCGCCGGATCCTTAATTGCTGCTGAGCAACAAAATCATTACACTAACGCCGTTCTCAACGGGGTGCTAAATAAAAAACATACACAAAATCATTCGATCTGCGTATGGGCTGAGAGATACCCGTCGAACCTGATCCGGATAATGCCGGCGAAGGGATTTGAGTCAGTTCCTCAAGTCCTTTGCCACCCAACTCTTGAGGTGCAAAGTGTTTAAAAAATGTCTTCCGCTTTTACTGCTGTGCGCAGCGCCTGCCTTCGCTAAACCTGTACTGACCGTCTACACCTACGACTCGTTCGCAGCTGACTGGGGCCCAGGCCCGACAATCAAAAAAGCCTTTGAAGCTGACTGCAACTGCGAGCTGAAACTGGTCGCGCTGGAAGATGGCGTCTCACTGCTTAACCGCCTGCGCATGGAAGGAAAAAACAGCAAAGCCGACGTCGTGCTGGGTCTGGATAACAACCTTCTGGAAGCCGCAACGCAAACCAAATTGTTCGCCAAAAGCGGTGTACCAGGTGACGCCGTTAACGTGCCCGGCGGCTGGAAAAACGATACCTTCGTTCCGTTTGACTACGGCTATTTCGCCTTCGTTTACGATAAGAACAAGCTGAAGAATCCGCCCAAAAGTCTGAAAGAACTGGTAGAAAGCGACCAGAAATGGCGCGTCATTTATCAGGATCCGCGCACCAGCACGCCTGGTCTGGGTCTGCTGCTATGGATGCAGAAAGTCTATGGCGATAAAGCGCCAGAGGCGTTGCAGAAACTGGCAGCCAAAACCGTCACCGTCACCAAGGGCTGGAGCGAAGCCTACGGCCTGTTCCTGAAAGGTGAAAGCGATCTGGTGCTCAGTTACACCACCTCTCCGGCCTATCACATCATCGCCGAGAAAAAAGGCAACTACGCCGCAGCCGACTTTAGCGAGGGCCATTATTTGCAGGTGGAAGTCGCCGCCCGTACCGCGGCCAGCAAGCAGCCGGAACTGGCCGAGAAATTCCTGAAGTTTATGGTGTCTCCGGCATTTCAGAATGCGATTCCGACCGGCAACTGGATGTATCCGGTAACGCAGGTCGCCCTGCCGCCAGGATTCGAGCAACTGAATAAACCAGCCACCGCGCTGGAATTTACGCCGCAGCAGGTTGCGGCTCAACGCCAGGCATGGATTAGCGAATGGCAACGCGCCGTCAGCCGTTAATTCCCGGCTGGCTGGTTCCAGGGCTTACCGCCGCCACGCTGATGGTGGCCGTTGCCCTGGCCGCGTTTCTGGCACTGTGGTTTAACGCCCCGCAGGGAGAATGGCTCTCGCTGTGGCAGGACGACTACCTGTGGCACGTGGTGCGCTTTTCTTTCTGGCAGGCTTTTTTATCCGCAGTGCTGTCGGTCATCCCGGCGATTTTCCTGGCCAGAGCGCTCTATCGTCGTCGTTTTCCTGGACGTCTGGCGCTGCTGCGCCTGTGCGCGATGACGCTAATCCTGCCAGTGCTGGTGGCGGTCTTCGGTATTCTTAGCGTCTATGGTCGTCAGGGCTGGCTGGCCTCGCTCTGGCATACATTGGGGCTGGAATGGACCTTTTCGCCATACGGTTTACAGGGCATTCTGCTGGCGCACGTCTTTTTCAATCTGCCGATGGCCAGTCGTCTGCTGTTGCAATCACTGGAAAATATTCCCGGCGAACAACGACAGTTAGCCGCTCAGTTGGGTATGCGCGGCTGGCATTTCTTCCGCTTTGTTGAATGGCCATGGCTACGCCGTCAGATCCTTCCCGTGGCGGCGCTCATCTTTATGCTCTGTTTCGCCAGCTTCGCCACCGTTTTGTCGCTGGGCGGCGGACCGCAGGCCACCACCATCGAGCTGGCGATTTATCAGGCGCTTAACTTTGATTACGATCCCGGTCGTGCAGCCATGCTGGCGTTGATCCAGATGGTTTGTTGTTTAGCGCTGGTACTGCTCAGCCAACGTCTGAGCCGCGCTATTGCTCCCGGCACCACGCTGGTTCAGGGCTGGCGCGATCCCGACGATCGTTTGCACAGCCGCCTGACAGACGCTCTGCTGATTATTCTGGCCCTGCTGCTGTTGTTGCCGCCGCTGCTGGCGGTGATTGTCGATGGCTTTAACCGCCATATGCTGGATGTTCTTAGGCAACCTGTACTGTGGCAGGCGCTGGGAACCTCGCTGCGCATTGCGCTGGCGGCAGGAGCGTTGTGCATTGTACTCACCATGATGCTGTTATGGAGCAGCCGTGAACTACGTGCCCGACAGCAGGTGCTGGCAGGTCAAATGCTGGAGCTGAGCGGCATGATGATCCTCGCCATGCCGGGTATCGTGCTAGCTACCGGCTTCTTTCTGCTGCTCAATAATACTATTGGGCTCCCCGAATCTGCCGACGGCATTGTCATTTTTACCAATGCGCTGATGGCGATCCCTTACGCGCTGAAAGTGCTGGAAAACCCAATGCGTGACGTCACTGCGCGCTACAGTATGTTGTGCCAGTCGTTGGGAATAGAGGGATGGTCGCGGCTGAAAGTGGTTGAACTGCGCGCCCTGAAGCGTCCGCTAGCGCAGGCGATGGCTTTTGCCTGCGTGCTGTCGATTGGCGATTTTGGCGTGGTGGCGTTATTTGGTAATGAGGATTTCCGCACCCTGCCGTTTTATTTATATCAGCAGATTGGCTCTTATCGCAGTCAGGATGGCGCGGTTACGGCGTTATTACTGCTGATCCTGTGCTTTACGCTGTTTACCGTTATTGAAAAATTGCCGGGTCGAAATGTTAAAACTGATTGATATCACATGGCTTTATCACCATTTGCCCATGCGCTTTACGCTGTCGGTCACGCGCGGCGAGCAGGTAGCGGTGCTCGGGCCCAGCGGCGCCGGGAAAAGTACGTTGCTGAATCTGATTGCCGGCTTTCTCACGCCAGCCAGCGGCACGATGATGATTGAAGGTGAAGATCACACCGCCACGCCGCCCTCACGCCGCCCCGTTTCCATGCTGTTTCAGGAAAATAACCTGTTCAGCCACCTGAGCGTGCAGCAAAACATTGGCCTGGGCCTTAATCCGGGATTGAAGCTGAACGCGCTTCAGCGGGAGAAAATGCGCCACATCGCCCAGCAAATGGGGATCGACTCTCTGCTGGAGCGCCTCCCCGGTGAACTTTCCGGCGGACAGCGACAACGCGTGGCGTTGGCACGTTGCCTGGTGCGAGAACAACCCATTTTGCTGCTTGATGAACCGTTCTCTGCGCTCGATCCTGCGCTGCGCCAGGAGATGTTAACGCTGGTCGCCGAGGTCTGTCGCGAGAAACAGCTTACATTGCTGATGGTTTCTCACAGCGTAGAAGATGCGGCGCGAATTGCGCCCCGATCGGTTGTGGTCGCCGACGGGCGCATCGCCTGGCAGGGCGAAACGGATGAGTTATTACGCGGTCAGGTCAGCGCCTCGGCGCTGCTGGGCATTAAAGCATAGTGCGTTGCCGGATAAGGCGAAGCCGCCATCCGGCAAAAGATTCGTCAGTAACCCACGACCTTACGCAGAATATCGATATACACCGGCATCAGCGGATGACGCAGTAACGCCACCAGCGCGACCACGCCGATCCCGAGCGTCAACGGCGCCAGATACAGCAAACGGCTGCGGGGGAAATACGCAGTTAAGCGATCGACAGCCGCTTTACCACTGCGCCACAGCCGCCAGCACAGCCAACCGCCCACCCATAGCAGCAGCGCCGTCCCCAGCAGCAACCATTTGAAATCTCCGCTCTGCATATCAGAAGGAATATCAATTGCCGCCCCCGCCAGGATCCCCGGCAAGAAGTAGAACGGCGGCCACAGGATGCAGCCAATAATGTTCGGGACGATAAATTTAGCGACAGGCAGATCCAGCATGCCCGCCACCATTGGCACCAGCGGACGCGTCGGCCCGACAAAACGGCCCACCAAAATAGTAAACATGCTGTGCTGATGCAGCGCGTGCTCGGTTTTATCCAGCAACGCCTTGTTCTTTTTCATAAACGACCAACGGTGCAGCGGCTTTTTAAAGCGCCAACCCAACCAGAAGGAGATCCAGTCCCCCAACAGGCAACCAATGATGCCCGCAAGACAGGCATGCCAGAAGTTCAGTTCGCCGCTGCCAATCAGCGCCCCCAGCCCCGCCATCATCACGGTCCCGGGCAGAATCAGGCCAACCAGCGCCAGCGACTCCAAAAAGGCCACCAGAAGTACGGCGATCAGAGAGTACAAGGCGGACTGGAGAATAAAGTGTTCAAGCAATGCTTGCATAATGTGTCCGTCAGATTTACGAATCAGGGATTTTGATAACCCTTCTCAACTTCGTCAAGCCATCAATTGTCTGAATAGATTGCGAGTTATGACAACTTTCAGGACACATCATTCACTTTTTATTCACATCCAGCGCGAAACTCGCTCGGGCTGGCGCCGGTACATTTTTTGAAAACACGAGAAAAATAGAGCTGATCGTCAAAGCCAACATTGCGCCCGACGGTGGCGATCGGCATACGTGTGGTACTCAGCAATAGCTTCGCCTGGCTGATGCGCTGATCCTCACGCCAGCTTAATACGCTAATTCCAAGCTGTTGGCGGAAGAGATGCGACAAGCGGGAAGGCGACAGGCAGACATGCTGCGCGACGCTGGCGATGTCAAAATTACTGTCCGCCAGGTGATCGCTGATGTACTGGCAGGCATCGCGTACGCGGTTGTCCATGGGCGGGTGCAGCGATTCGTTAATAGCTTCCATCCGTCGCAGCAATAACTGCTCCAGTAAATTAATCGCTAACAGTTCGGAATAGCGGCCTTCTCCCTGCCCGGCGTTGATTATCTGCCCAAACAGTTCATTAAAATGCGGCTGATGCGCTTCATCCGGACGAAAGAAACCGGTCTGGGCAAAAATGGCCGGCCAGGCCAGCCACTCCTGCCAGTAAGCGCGCGGGCGAAAGTAAACCCACTGGTGATACCATTCGCTGGCGTCAGGATGACGTCCATAATGGTGAATTTCTCCAGGTGGAAACAGCAAAATATCACCAGGTCGGCAGACAAACTGCTTGCCCTGATTATTAATAACCCCTTCGCCACGGATGGTGAGATTGAGGATATAACCCTTCATCCCCAGCGGTCTGTCGATAAAAAAATCCAGGTACCCGTTTGCCTCAATGGGGGTTAATCCGGCCACCAAATGCGCGTTAAACGAATAGCCTGGCAGCAAGGGATCGTTTTGCGTTTCAGCCATAATTTCAATACTCCCTATATTCTGCTAAGAAACAATTTGTCCATATAACGCCAGACATCATCGGCATCGCCCCTGCGTGCCGCAGTGTTTGCGGCAATGGACCATCAACCCCGCTTGTGAAAAGCAATTTGTAAAAAACATGTACTGGGCCAACGTCAAAATCAGCTAACAAAAGTGTCTATAACTACGGCAGAAATGTCCACATTGATTATTTGCACAGCGTCACACTTTGTGATCCCACAGCATTTTAGTCCATAAGATTAGCGGATCCTGCCTGACGGTTTTTATCCCCACTCACTACTGTTTATCCATACCCGTATTTTTGGATGGAGTAAGACGATGGCGATTGCAATTGGCCTCGATTTTGGCAGTGATTCAGTACGCGCATTGGCAGTGGAATGTGCCACCGGTGAAGAAATCGCCACCAGCGTAGAGTGGTACCCACGTTGGCAGCAAGGGCAGTATTGCGACGGCCCGAACAACCAGTTTCGCCATCATCCGCGCGACTACATTGAATCTATGGAAGCGGCGCTGAAAACCGTACTGGCCAAACTGAGCGCGGAACAACGCGCGGAAGTGGTCGGCATTGGCGTTGACAGTACCGGTTCAACCCCGGCCCCCATCGATGCCGACGGCAACGTACTGGCGCTGCGTCCGGAGTTCGCGGAAAACCCAAATGCAATGTTTGTTCTGTGGAAAGATCACACCTCAGTAGAAGAAGCTGAAGAAATCACCCGCCTGTGCCACACGCCGGGCAAGAGCGATTACTCCCGCTATATCGGCGGTATTTATTCCAGCGAATGGTTCTGGGCCAAAATCCTGCATGTGACTCGCCAGGACCACGCGGTTGCCGAAGCTGCGGTCTCGTGGATTGAGCTGTGCGACTGGGTTCCGGCCCTGCTCTCCAACACCGTACGCCCGCAGGATATTCGCCGCGGTCGCTGCAGCGCCGGGCATAAATCCCTGTGGCATGAAAGCTGGGGCGGTCTGCCGCCAGCCAGCTTCTTTGACGAACTTGACCCCATCCTCAACCGCCATCTGCAATACCCAATGTTTACCGATACCTTCACGGCCGACCTGCCGGTTGGCACCCTGTGCGCCGAGTGGGCACAGCGTCTGGGGTTAGCGGAAAGCGTGGTGATTGCCGGCGGCGCTTTTGACTGCCATATGGGGGCGGTCGGCGCGGGCGCACAGCCCAATACGCTGGTGAAAGTCATCGGCACGTCGACCTGCGACATTCTGATTGCCGACAAGCACAGCGTCGGCGAGCGCGCGGTGAAAGGCATTTGCGGCCAGGTTGATGGCAGCGTGGTGCCGCATTTTATTGGCCTCGAGGCAGGTCAGTCTGCATTCGGCGATATTTATGCCTGGTTTAGCCGCGTGCTGAGCTGGCCGCTGGAACAGCTTGCCGCGCAACACCCGGAGCTGCAGTCCCAGATTAAAGCCAGCCAAAAACAGCTGCTGCCAGCGCTAACCGAGGCCTGGGCGAAAAATCCATCGCTTGATCATCTGCCGGTAGTGCTCGACTGGTTCAACGGTCGCCGTACGCCCAATGCCAATCAGCGTCTGAAAGGCGTAATTACCGATCTGAATCTGGCAACCGACGCGCCGGCGCTGTTCGGTGGTCTGATTGCCGCCACAGCCTTTGGCGCACGCGCCATCATGGAATGCTTCACCGAACAAGGCATTGCGGTTAACAACGTCATGGCGCTTGGCGGTATCGCCCGTAAGAACCCGGTCATCATGCAGGCCTGCTGTGACGTGCTAAACCGTCCGCTGCAGATTGTCGCTTCAGACCAGTGCTGTGCGCTCGGTGCGGCAATCTTCGCCGCCGTTGCCGCGAAAGTACACGCCGATATCCCAGCCGCGCAGCAACAAATGGCGAGCGCCGTGGAAAACACGCTGCAACCTCGCCCAGAGCAGGCTCAACGTTTTGAACAGCTTTACCGCCGCTATCAGCAATGGGCAGTAAGCGCTGAACAACAATACCTTCCGACTGCCGCTCCGGCGCAACAAGCCCCGGTTGACCTGGCAACCCTGACACATTAAGGACACGACAATGACGATTTTTGATAACTATGAAGTGTGGTTTGTGATTGGTAGCCAGCATCTGTATGGCCCTGAAACCCTGCGTCAGGTAACCCAACATGCCGAGCACGTTGTTAACGCACTGAATACTGAAGCTAAACTGCCCTGCAAACTGGTATTAAAACCGCTGGGTACTTCACCTGACGAAATTACCGCTATCTGTCGTGATGCCAACTATGACGATCGCTGCGCAGGCCTGGTGGTCTGGCTGCATACCTTCTCCCCGGCAAAAATGTGGATTAATGGTCTGACTATCCTCAACAAACCGCTGATGCAGTTCCACACCCAGTTCAACGCCGCCCTGCCGTGGGACAGCATTGATATGGACTTTATGAACCTGAACCAGACCGCGCACGGCGGCCGTGAGTTCGGTTTCATCGGCGCACGTATGCGTCAGCAGCATGCCGTGGTCACTGGTCACTGGCAGGATAAACAAGCGCACGAGCGTATTGGCTCCTGGATGCGCCAGGCCGTGTCCAAACAGGATACCCGCCATCTGAAAGTCTGCCGTTTTGGCGACAATATGCGCGAAGTTGCGGTCACCGATGGCGATAAAGTCGCTGCGCAGATCAAGTTCGGCTTCTCGGTAAATACCTGGGCCGTAGGCGATCTGGTGCAGGTAGTGAACGCAATTAGCGATGGCGAAATCAACGCGCTAATCGATGAGTATGAAAGCACCTACACCATGACGGCGGCGACGCAAGTCCACGGTGAAAAGCGTCAAAACGTACTGGAAGCGGCCCGTATTGAGCTGGGGATGAAGCGCTTCCTGGAACAGGGCGGATTCCACGCCTTTACGACGACATTTGAAGATTTGCACGGCCTGAAACAACTCCCGGGTCTGGCCGTACAGCGTCTGATGCAACAAGGCTACGGCTTTGCGGGCGAAGGCGACTGGAAAACCGCCGCTCTGCTTCGCATCATGAAGGTGATGTCAACCGGTCTGCAGGGCGGCACCTCATTTATGGAGGATTACACCTACCACTTCGAGAAAGGCAACGATCTGGTGCTCGGCTCGCACATGCTGGAAGTGTGCCCGACCATCGCGGTGGAAGAGAAACCGATCCTCGACGTACAGCATCTCGGCATTGGTGGTAAAGACGATCCTGCCCGTCTGATCTTCAACACTAAAACTGGCCCGGCAGTGGTTGCCAGCCTGATCGATCTCGGCGATCGTTATCGCCTGCTGGTTAACTGCATCGACACGGTGCAAACGCCGCACTCCCTGCCGAAACTGCCGGTGGCTAACGCATTGTGGAAGGCCCAGCCGGATCTGCCAACCGCATCTGAAGCCTGGATCCTCGCCGGTGGCGCGCACCACACCGTCTTCAGCCACGCGCTGGATCTGAACGATATGCGCCAGTTCGCTGAAATGCACGATATCGAGATCGCAGTGATCGATAACGATACCCGTCTGCCGGCCTTTAAGGACGCGCTGCGCTGGAACGAAGTGTATTACGGCTTCAAACGTTAACAACTGCCGGTTGGCGGCGTAGACACCTTATCCGGCCTACAGGAATGTGCGATTTGTAGGCCGGATAAGCGTAGCGTCATCCGGCAAGATTCATCGGAGAGCATCATGTTAGAAGATCTCAAACGTCAGGTACTGGAAGCCAATCTGGCGTTACCTAAGCACAATCTGGTCACCCTGACCTGGGGGAACGTCAGCGCTGTCGATCGCGAGCGCGGCGTGTTTGTGATCAAACCTTCCGGGGTCGATTACAGCGTAATGACCGCAGAAGATATGGTCGTCGTCAGTATCGCTACCGGTGAAGTTGTAGAAGGTACGAAGAAACCCTCTTCCGATACCCCGACGCACCGTCTGCTGTATCAGGCATTCCCAACCATTGGCGGTATTGTTCATACTCATTCACGCCATGCAACCATCTGGGCTCAGGCGGGTCAGTCGATTCCGGCCACGGGCACCACCCATGCGGACTATTTCTATGGCGCCATTCCCTGTACGCGGAAAATGACCGAGGACGAAATCAACGGCGAATATGAGTGGGAAACCGGTAACGTGATCGTTGAAACCTTTGAGAAACAAGGCATTGACGCTTCGCAGATGCCTGGCGTGCTGGTGCATTCTCACGGTCCGTTTGCCTGGGGAAAAAATGCCGAGGATGCGGTGCATAACGCCATTGTGCTGGAAGAAGTCGCCTATATGGGGATCTTCTGCCGTCAACTCGCGCCACAGTTGCCGGATATGCAACAAACCCTGCTGGATAAACACTACCTGCGCAAACACGGCGCAAAAGCCTACTATGGGCAGTGAAATTAATACAAGCGCGCCCGGAAAGAGTGGCGCGCTTTCTTTTTATTCCGTTATATATTCTGCAAACGAACTGCGATACATACAATTACTAGCACAAACGTATTTAATCACGTTATCATAATGTCCCAGAGTATCCTCCCCATCCAGTGAATGAAAGAAAATATAATCTGCAATTGTTGATTGCCAGCGTTGTCCGTTCAATAAATAATTAATAACCGTATCACGATGCCCATTTATTCTGTCATGTCCTTGCCAGTGAAAAAAAGCATTCCCTCGTTCAATAACCTCAGTACGCCAGATTTGCCCTGACCACGTTCTATACTCAATGTATCGACTTACCGACTTAATTGTAGGATTAGATAACTGAGTATTCACGAAGAGATAGTGATCATATCCTACCTGTAACGCCTGAGTATAAACATTCATAATACCTCTCCATCATACAACACACCCAAGCTATTGATATAAAACACTCGAGCTATCAGATGAATAAAATTATATTAAGCGATAAAAATCAAATTATACAGAGAGATATTCCCGACGAAATCGAACTGAAAATCCGTTTTTATCCAGACAATAGCAAGCCATATAAATATATTATATTCAACCTGACAACCCGAATGTTTCGATTAAAATAGTTACACTAACCATGAATAAAAACAAATAAAAATAGGGACAATTTTCTCTGAACCGAGGGATATGTAACAAAACCGGATGAGCACAATTCCGAAAATGACACAAAAATCCTGATACGGACTTCCAACTTATGAAAAATACATAACCGAATCACAATAACATAAAAAAACGTCTCAATCATGTGAATAGAATAACTTTCCAGCGTTACTTTAATTAACCATATTCACAAATAAAATATAACTACAGCTTTTACGCAATTGACCGTTATGCTGGTAAAATAGTGTTCGTTTTTTTAACGGTGCGCGGGTATTACCCATGAAATTTCAACGCATAATCGCGTTGTCCTTCACTATGTTTACCGCAGTGATAGCTCACAACGCATTCTCCATTTACCAGTTCAGCCATGAAGATCACACGCGAAAGGCGGATTGCGCAATCGTAGCAGGTGCTGGTGTTAACGGGGACCGCCCTTCCCTGGTCTTTCAGGCAAGACTGGATCATGCTGTCTGGCTTTACCAACATAAATTAGTTAATGCACTGGTACTCACCGGCGGTTACAGCGCTGGGGTTTCCACTTCCGATGCCTCGATAGCCCGTCAATATGTAATGGCACAAGGCATCCCTGCAAACGTCATTTTTCTTGAAGAACGTTCTACGGTAACTCGCGAAAACATCCGCTATGCGCAAAAAATACTGAAGCATCAACACTGGCAAACGGCATTGCTAGTCAGCGATCCGTTGCATATGTTGCGATTACAAACAATTGCAAGAGATAACGGAATTAACAGTTGGTCATCGCCCACGCCTTCAACCCGTTATCAATCCTGGTGGTTGCAAACGCGCTTTTTACTTAGGGAATCAGTTTACTACAGCGGATACCATCTTATACGCCTCATACCTGTACAAAATAACAGTACAATCATGTAAACCAGGCTATAATAATGCCTGGTTTTTTAATGGATACGTAGCGTGGCGCAGGCAGGCTTTATTTTAACCCGGCACTGGCGGGACACCCCGCAGGGAACTGAGGTCTCATTCTGGCTGGCTACAGACGACGGGCCACTGCAAGTCACGCTCGCGCCTCAGGAGTCGGTGGCGTTTATTCCTGGCAGTCAGGTTCCTCGCGTAACATCATTATTACGCACTGAAAACGGCTATCGCCTGACGCCGCTTCAGTTGCAAGACTTCCACCGCCAGTCCGTTTCCGGCCTGTATTGCCGCTCACATCGCCAGCTTATGCGCCTGGAAAAACTGCTGCGCGAAAACGCGGTTACTGTCTATGAGGCTGACGTGCGCCCGCCGGAGCGGTATCTGATGGAGCGCTTTATCACGTCCCCTGTTTGGGTTGAAGGCGACAGACATAATGGCACGCTGGTTAATGCCCGGCTGAAGCCGAACCCGGATTATCGACCGCCGCTGAAATGGGTATCGCTGGATATCGAAACCACGCGCCACGGCGAACTCTACTGTATCGGTCTTGAAGGCTGTGGGCAGCGTATTGTCTACATGCTCGGCCCGGAAAACGGCGACGCCTCAGCGCTGGATTTTGAACTCGAGTACGTCGCAAGCCGCCCGCTGTTGCTGGAAAAACTTAACGACTGGATTGCCCGTCACGATCCCGATGTGATAATCGGCTGGAACGTCGTGCAATTCGATTTACGCGTCCTGCAAAAGCATGCCGAACGTTACCGTATTCCTCTGCGTTTTGGTCGTGATCATAGCGAGCTGGAGTGGCGCGAGCATGGCTTCAAAAACGGCGTGTTTTTCGCACAGGCTAAAGGCCGCCTGATTATCGACGGCATCGAGGCGCTCAAATCCGCATTCTGGAATTTCTCGTCATTTTCGCTGGAGACGGTATCGCAGGAGCTGCTGGGCGAAGGGAAGTCAATTGATAATCCCTGGGACAGGATGGACGAAATCGATCGCCGGTTTGCCCAGGATAAGCCCGCGCTCGCTACCTATAATCTCAAAGACTGTGAACTGGTCACGCGTATTTTTCATAAAACCGAGATCATGCCATTCCTACTGGAACGATCGACGGTCAATGGCCTGCCGGTCGACCGGCACGGCGGCTCCGTTGCCGCCTTCGGCCATCTCTACCTGCCACGAATGCATCGGGCGGGTTACGTGGCGCCAAATCTGGGGGAGGTTCCCGCGCACGCCAGCCCCGGCGGCTACGTAATGGACTCACGCCCGGGTTTGTACGACTCCGTACTGGTGCTGGATTACAAAAGTCTGTATCCGTCAATTATCCGTACATTTTTGATCGATCCGGTGGGACTTATTGAAGGGATGGCGCATCCGGATCCGGAGCACAGCACCGAAGGATTCCTTGACGCCTGGTTCTCACGCGAAAAACATTGCCTGCCGGAAATCGTTACCCAGATCTGGCATGGGCGCGATGAAGCCAAACGCCATGGCAATAAACCGCTCTCGCAGGCGCTGAAAATCATCATGAACGCATTTTACGGCGTGCTTGGCACCACCGCCTGCCGTTTTTTCGACCCGAGGCTGGCCTCGTCTATCACCATGCGCGGTCACGCGATCATGCGCCAGACCAAAGCGCTGATTGAAGCTCAGGGTTACGACGTTATCTATGGCGATACCGACTCGACCTTTGTCTGGCTTAAAAAGGCGCACTCAGAAAAGGATGCCGCCCGGATTGGCTGTGAGCTGGTGAGCTATGTCAACGACTGGTGGGCGCAGTCGCTAAAGCAACAAAACCTGACCAGCGCGCTGGAACTGGAATTTGAAACCCACTTTTGTCGCTTTCTGATGCCAACCATTCGCGGTGCAGATACCGGCAGCAAAAAACGCTACGCCGGGATGATTCAGGCGGGCGCTGAGCAGCGCATGGTGTTTAAGGGGCTGGAAACGGTACGAACCGACTGGACACCGCTGGCCCAGCAGTTTCAGCAGGAGTTGTACCTGCGAATTTTTCGTAACCAGCCCTATCAGGAGTTCGTTCGCGAGACTATCGACCGTCTGATGGCGGGTGAACTGGATGAACAACTGGTGTACCGTAAGCGTCTGCGCCGCCCGTTGAGCGAATACCAGCGCAATGTTCCGCCACACGTGCGCGCTGCGCGGCTAGCCGATGAGCAGAATGTCAAACTGGGGCGTCCACCGCAGTATCAGAATCGCGGTACGATTAAATATGTCTGGACGATTAATGGTCCAGAACCTGTTGATTATCAGCAGTCTGCTCTCGATTATGAGCATTATCTGACCCGTCAGATCCAGCCGGTCGCCGAGGGAATTCTTCCCTTTATTGACGATAATTTTGCTACACTACTCACAGGACAACTGGGGTTATTTTGACGCGTGACGAAACCGCCGCCATCCAGTACCATAGCGCCCTTTCCATTCCTGGACCCATTTAACACCACTACCACTGATTTATTAGCCTGGTAGCGGGGTCGTATGCTCTCAATAACGGGGATTAGCCCGGAAAATGACGAGTATTGCCTGCAATTAAAGATATAGAGCCGAACATATATGCCTTTTACACTTGGTCAACGCTGGATCAGCGATACAGAAAGCGAATTGGGACTTGGTACTGTTGTCGCCATGGATGCGCGAACCGTCACTTTACTTTTCTCATCGACGGGCGAAAACCGTCTGTATGCGCGCAGTGATTCCCCCGTGACCCGCGTGATGTTCAATCCTGGTGATACGATAACGAGCCATGAAGGCTGGCAACTGCATGTCGATGAAGTAAAAGAAGAAAACGGCCTGCTTGCCTATATCGGAACCCGCCTTGATACAGAAGAAACCGGTGTAACGCTGCGTGAAGTGCTGCTCGACAGCAAACTGGTATTCAGCAAACCGCAGGATCGCCTGTTTGCCGGTCAGATTGACCGTATGGATCGCTTTGCGCTGCGCTATCGCGCGCGTAAATTTCAGAGCGAGCAGTACCGTATGCCATGGAGTGGTTTGCGTGGTCAACGTACCAGCCTTATCCCCCACCAGCTCAACATTGCCCATGATGTTGGCCGCCGCCATGCTCCTCGCGTTCTGCTGGCTGATGAAGTTGGTTTAGGTAAAACCATTGAAGCCGGGATGATATTGCATCAACAGCTACTTTCCGGCGCTGCAGAACGCGTGCTAATCATCGTCCCGGAGACGCTACAGCACCAGTGGCTGGTCGAAATGCTGCGCCGTTTCAACCTGCGCTTTGCGCTGTTCGATGATGAGCGTTATGCAGAGGCGCAGCACGACGCCTACAACCCGTTTGAAACCGAACAGTTGGTTATCTGTTCGCTGGACTTTGCCCGTCGCAGTAAACAGCGTCTGGAGCACCTGTGTGACGCCGAATGGGATCTGCTGATCGTCGATGAAGCCCACCACCTGGTGTGGAGCGAAGACGCGCCCAGCCGTGAATATATGGCCGTTGAACAACTGGCAGAGCGCGTGCCGGGTATCCTGTTGCTGACCGCAACGCCTGAACAGCTGGGCCTGGAAAGCCACTTTGCACGCCTGCGCCTGCTGGATCCAAACCGTTTCCACGATTTCGCCCAGTTTGTTGAAGAACAGAAAAACTACCGTCCGGTCGCCGACGCCGTCGCCATGCTGCTGGCTGGCAACAAGCTGAGCAACAATGAGCTGAACATGTTAGGCGACATGATTGGCGAACAGGACATTGAGCCGTTATTGCAGGCGGCAAACAGCGACAGCGAAGACGCCCAGAGCGCACGCCAGGAACTGGTTTCGATGCTAATGGACCGCCACGGTACCAGCCGCGTGCTGTTCCGTAATACCCGTAACGGTGTGAAAGGCTTTCCGAAACGCGAACTGCATACCATCAAATTACCGTTGCCAACCCAATACCAGACGGCGATTAAGGTCTCCGGCATTATGGGCGCGCGTAAGAGTGCGGAAGACCGGGCGCGCGACATGCTCTACCCGGAACAGATTTATCAGGAGTTCGAAGGCGACACTGGCACCTGGTGGAACTTTGACCCACGCGTGGAATGGCTGATGGGCTACCTGACCAGCCACCGCTCGCAAAAAGTACTGGTCATCTGCGCGAAAGCCACCACCGCGCTTCAACTGGAGCAGGTACTGCGCGAGCGTGAAGGTATCCGCGCCGCCGTGTTCCATGAAGGGATGTCGATCATTGAACGTGACCGCGCGGCGGCCTGGTTTAGCGAAGAAGATAGTGGCGCCCAGGTGATGCTGTGCTCTGAAATCGGCTCCGAGGGGCGTAACTTCCAGTTCGCCAGCAATCTGGTGATGTTTGATCTGCCGTTCAACCCGGACCTGCTGGAACAGCGTATTGGTCGTCTGGACCGTATTGGTCAGGCGCATGATATCCAGATCCACGTTCCATACCTGGAAAAAACCGCGCAATCCGTGCTGGTGCGCTGGTACCACGAAGGTCTGGATGCGTTCGAACACACCTGTCCGACCGGACGCACCATCTATGACACAGTCTATAACAATCTGATCGGCTACCTGGCTGAGCCAGAAAACACCGATGGCTTTGACGATCTGATCAAGACCTGCCGCGAACAGCATGACGCGCTGAAAGCACAGCTGGAGCAAGGGCGCGATCGCCTGCTGGAGATCCATTCGAACGGCGGCGAAAAAGCTCAGCGGCTTGCTGAAAGTATTGAAGAGCAGGACGACGATACCAGTCTGATCGCCTTCGCGATGAACCTGTTTGATATCGTTGGTATTAATCAGGATGACCGTGGCGACAATTTGATCGTGCTCACACCGTCCGATCATATGCTGGTGCCAGATTTCCCTGGGCTGCCGGAAGATGGTTGCACCATTACGTTTGAGCGCGATGTCGCTCTGTCGCGTGAAGACGCGCAGTTTATTACCTGGGAACATCCGTTGATCCGTAATGGTCTGGATCTGATCCTCTCCGGCGACACCGGTAGCAGCACCATTTCGTTGTTGAAAAACAAAGCGTTACCGGTCGGTACTCTGCTGGTTGAACTGGTCTACGTTGTGGAAGCGCAAGCGCCGAAACAGCTGCAGTTAAACCGTTTCCTGCCGCCAACGCCGGTACGTATGCTGCTGGACAAAAACGGCAATAACCTTGCCGCGCAGGTTGAATTCGAAACCTTTAACCGTCAGCTCAGCGCCGTTAACCGCCATACCGGCAGTAAACTGGTCAACGCCGTCCAGCAGGATGTTCATGCCATTCTGCAACTCGGCGAAGCGCAGGTGGAAAAATCGGCCCGCGCGTTGATCGACGCGGCGCGTAAAGAAGCGGACGAGAAGCTGACGGCAGAACTCTCACGTCTGGAAGCGCTGCGCGCCGTTAACCCGAATATCCGTGATGACGAACTCAGCGCAATTGAAAGCAACCGTCAACAGGTGATGGAAAGCCTGGATCAGGCAGGCTGGCGTCTGGATGCCCTGCGCCTGATCGTCGTGACGCATCAGTAACGGAGCCATACATGGGGATGGAAAACTATAATCCGCCGCAGGAACCCTGGCTGGTTATCCTGTATCAGGATGAGCACATTATGGTGGTCAACAAACCGAGCGGCTTGTTGTCCGTGCCGGGCCGTCTGGATGAGCACAAAGACAGCGTGATGACGCGCATTCAGCGCGATTATCCGCAGGCTGAATCCGTACATCGTCTGGATATGGCCACCAGCGGCGTGATTGTAGTGGCGCTAACGAAAGCGGCAGAGCGCGAACTAAAGCGCCAGTTTCGCGAACGTGAGCCGAAGAAACAGTATGTTGCGCGCGTGTGGGGGCATCCCGCTCCTGCCGAGGGACTGGTTGATTTACCGCTGATTTGCGACTGGCCGAACCGGCCAAAGCAGAAAGTGTGTTATGAGACCGGAAAATCGGCGCAGACCGAGTATGAGGTGGTGGAGTTCGCGGCGGATAATACCGCCCGGGTTGTGCTCAAACCCATTACCGGACGCTCCCACCAGCTGCGTGTGCATATGCTGGCATTAGGGCATCCGATCCTGGGCGACCGCTTCTACGCCCCGCCACAAGCCCTGGCGTTAGCACCGCGCCTGCTGCTGCACGCAGAGATGTTAACCATCACGCATCCCGAATACGGCAACAGTATGACGTTTAAAGTCCCGGCGGATTTTTAAATTCTGAGCCAATTTATGCCGGGGGCGCTTCGCTTGCCCGGCCTACATTCATTAACGTAGGTCGGATAAGGCGCTAGCCGCATCCGGCAATTCAATCACTTGAATCCTTTTTGATCCTTAATCAGCTCGTACGCCTTCTGAATTTCCTGCGCTTTTTGCTTCGCCATTTCCATCATTTCTGGCGGCAGGCCTTTCGCAACCAGTTTGTCCGGATGGTGCTCGCTCATCAGCTTACGGTATGCGCGCTTAATGGTGGTCGCATCATCGGTCGCTTTCACTCCCAGTACATTACAGGCATCTTCCAGCGTCGGGCCGCGTTGCGCTTGCTGCCAACCGCCGCCACCGGACTGCTGTTGATACCCGCCGCCAAACTGCGCGCCGCCCTGCATCATGCGCAGGAACTGATCAAATTGGGTACGTGAGATCCCCAACTCTTCAGCAATCACATACAGCACTTCACGCTCGTTAGGATGCAACGACCCATCGGCAAATGCCGCCTGGATCTGAATCTCCAGAAACATGCGGATCAGATCGAATCGACCAAAACAGACGCTGCGAAACTGACGCATCTTTTCACGTAATGGGTAATTGTCTGATTTTCCCACCCGGAAGGCGTGTTGCGCGGCGGTGCGCGAATCTCCGTGCAAATTCATCCGATCCATCAATTGGCTGGCGATATGAATATCGGCTTCCGTGACGCGACCTTTGGATTTGGTCAGATGCCCCATCACCTCAAAGGTGGTGGCAAAAAACAGCGCCTGGCGTTCACGTTGGTTGGCAAACCACGCCATTTTGCGCATGCGGGCTTTGTCGAACATGTGGCCAACTAACAGGCCCAGAACCACACCCCAGAAGCCGCCGCCCATCATTAAGGCCACGGCTACACCAATTATCTTTCCCCAATACTGCATAGACTCCCCAAACCTTTATGCTCTCAGCCAGGCTATGTCCCACAATATAAGGTGCTTTTACCGATTTGCGGCTGCGGTCAATTGTGGGACATCGCCTATAATTTGCATTATCATACCTGTCATTCAATGCCGTGCCTAACACCACAAACGCTATACCCGTTGGATTTCGAGTTGCAGCAAGGCGGCAACGTAGTGAGTCCCCTGTAGCTTACTCATGTAAGTGACTGGGGTGAACGAGGAAGACAACGACGATGCAGCTTGAAAGGTGGCGGGTATAAAATGGGCAGGATTAATACTAGCGAAGTGAAGATGAGATAAGTTAGGCTGTGACCGTTTGTCACGCGCGACGCTACTGATGATGGAACAATAAATACAACGTATGAAAAAACGTATTCCCACTCTTCTGGCCACCATGATTGCCAGCGCCCTCTATAGCCATCAGGGCCTGGCAGCCGATCTCGCCTCACAGTGTATGCTGGGCGTGCCAAGCTATGACCGTCCTCTGGTACAGGGCGAGACCAATGAATTACCCGTCACCATCAATGCCGACAACGCCAAAGGGAATTACCCGGATGACGCGGTGTTTACCGGCAACGTGGACATCGCACAGGGTAATAGCCGCCTGCAGGCAGACGAAGTGCAGCTTCATCAGAAGCAAGCCGATGGCCAACCGGAGCCAGTACGTACCGTCGATGCGCTGGGCAATGTCCATTATGATGATAATCAGGTTATTCTGAAGGGGCCGAAGGGTTGGTCTAACCTGAATACCAAAGATACCAACATCTGGGAAGGTGATTACCAGATGGTAGGCCGTCAGGGGCGCGGAAAAGCCGACCTGATGAAGCAGCGTGGGGAAAACCGCTATACCATTCTGGAAAACGGTAGCTTCACCTCCTGTCTGCCAGGTTCCGATACCTGGAGCGTTGTCGGTAGCGAAGTCATTCATGACCGTGAAGAACAGGTCGCGGAGATCTGGAACGCCCGCTTTAAACTGGGTCCGGTTCCGATCTTTTACAGTCCTTATTTACAGTTGCCCGTTGGTGATAAGCGCCGTTCCGGTTTCCTGATCCCGAACGCAAAATACTCTACCAATAACTATTTTGAGTTCTACCTGCCGTACTACTGGAACATTGCGCCCAACATGGACGCCACCATCACGCCGCATTATATGCACCGTCGTGGCGGGATCATGTGGGAGAACGAATTCCGTTACCTCACCCAGGCGGGTACTGGCCTGATGGAGTTCGACTATCTGAACTCCGATAAAGTGTACGAGGATGAACATCCGAAAGATGACAATTCACGTCGCTGGCTGTTTTACTGGCAACACGCTGGGGTGATGGACCAGGTGTGGCGATTCAACGTCGACTATACCAAGGTCAGCGACACCAGCTACTTTAATGATTTCGATAACAAATACGGTTCCAGTACCGACGGCTACGCCACGCAAAAATTCAGCGTCGGCTACGCGGTACAGAACTTTGACGCCACGGTTTCGACCAAGCAGTTCCAGGTCTTCGACGCACAGAACAGTAACAGCTACTCTGCGCAGCCGCAGTTAGACGTCAACTATTACCACAATGACGTCGGTCCGTTTGATACCCGCATTTATGGCCAGGCGGTGCATTTTGTTAACACCAATGACAACAGACCGGAAGCTACCCGTTTACACCTTGAACCAACTATCAGTTTACCGCTGTCGAATAACTGGGGAAGTATCAATACCGAAGCGAAACTGCTGGCAACGCACTATCAGCAAAGTAACATTAACGAATATCAATCATTTACAAGAAACAATTATCGTTACAGTCCTACCAACGATAATTTAAACGCCCTTAACGCGGCTAATTCTCTGGAAGAGTCCGTGAACCGCGTAATGCCGCAGTTTAAAGTTGACGGCAAAATGGTGTTCGAGCGTGACATGCAGATGCTGGCGCCGGGTTATACCCAGACGCTGGAGCCGCGCGCGCAGTATCTGTACGTCCCGTATCGCGATCAAAGTAATATTTTTAACTATGACTCGTCCCTGCTGCAAGCTGACTATAGCGGCCTGTTCCGTGATCGTACCTATGGAGGCCTTGACCGTATCGCTTCCGCCAACCAGGTGACGACCGGGGTCACATCTCGCGTTTATGATGACGCAGCCGTTGAACGTTTTAATATTTCTGTGGGTCAAATCTACTATTTCACCGAGTCTCGCACCGGCGATGACAACATTAAATGGGAGAATGACGACAAAACAGGTTCACTGGTATGGGCGGGCGACACCTACTGGCGCATCTCCGATCGTTGGGGTTTACGCAGTGGGATCCAGTACGACACGCGTCTGGACAGCGTCGCAACCAGCAGCAGCAGTATCGAATACCGTCGCGACGAAAACCGTATGCTGCAGCTGAACTACCGTTACGCCAGTTCGGAGTATATCCAGGCCACTCTGCCGTCTTACTACTCCACGGCAGAGCAGTATAAAAACGGGATTTCGCAGGTGGGCGCAGTGGCAAGCTTCCCGATCGCCGATCGCTGGTCGATTGTCGGAGCTTACTACTTCGATACCAACGTGAACAAAGAAGCGGACTCCATGCTGGGCCTACAGTACAACTCCTGCTGTTACGCCATTCGCTTCGGCTACGAACGTAAGCTGAACGGTTGGGATGACACTCAGAAACATGCAGTTTATGACAACACGATCGGCTTTAATATCGAACTGCGCGGCCTGAGCTCCAACTACGGTCTCGGCACCAACCAAATGTTGCGTTCGAACATTTTGCCGTATCAAAGCTCTTTATGATCTGATTGATTTACAACGTAATCCGCATTGCGGTTAATTGAAATGGAAAAAGTATGAAGAACTGGAAAACGCTGCTTCTCGGTATCGCCATGATCGCGAATACCAGTTTCGCTGCCCCACAGGTAGTCGATAAAGTCGCAGCCGTCGTCAATAACGGCGTCGTTCTGGAAAGCGACGTCGATGGCTTAATGCAGTCAGTAAAACTTAATGCAGGTCAGGCTGGTCAGCAGTTACCGGACGATGCCACGCTGCGTCATCAGATCCTGGAACGTTTGATCATGGATCAAATCCTCCTGCAGATGGGTCAGAAGATGGGTGTGAAAATCTCTGACGAGCAGTTGGATCAGGCTATCGCCAATATCGCCAAGCAGAACAACATGACGCTGGATCAGATGCGCAGCCGTCTGGCACAAGATGGCTTAAGTTATTCGACCTATCGTAGCCAGATCCGCAAAGAGATGACCATCTCTGAAGTGCGTAATAACGAAGTTCGCCGTCGCGTCACTATCCTGCCTCAGGAAGTGGATGCCCTGGCACAGCAGGTCGGCAACCAGAACGATGCCAGCACCGAGCTGAACCTGAGCCACATTCTGATCCCATTACCGGAAAACCCAACTTCCGACCAGGTCAACGCGGCTGAAAGCCAGGCGCGCTCGGTTGTTGATGAAGCGCGTAACGGTAGCGATTTCGGCAAACTGGCCATCACTTATTCAGCCGACCAACAGGCGCTGAAAGGCGGCCAGATGGGTTGGGGACGTATTCAGGAGCTGCCGGGTATCTTCGCCCAGGCGTTAAGTACCGCGAAAAAAGGCGATATCATCGGCCCAATTCGTTCAGGTGTCGGCTTCCACATCCTGAAAGTGAACGACATGCGTGGCCAAAGCCAGAGCATCTCCGTGACTGAAGTTCACGCCCGCCACATTCTGCTTAAGCCGTCGCCGATCATGACCGATCAACAGGCGCGTCTGAAGCTGGAACAAATCGCGGCAGATATTAAGAGCGGTAAAACTACCTTCGCGGCAGCGGCTAAAGAGTTTTCTCAGGATCCCGGTTCTGCTAACCAGGGCGGCGATCTGGGCTGGGCTGCAGCGGACATTTTCGACCCTGCTTTCCGCGATGCGCTGACCAAACTTAATAAAGGCCAGATGAGCGCCCCGGTGCACTCCTCTTTCGGTTGGCATTTGATCGAACTGCTGGACACGCGTAACGTTGATAAAACTGACGCGGCGCAGAAAGACAGAGCTTACCGTATGCTGATGAACCGTAAATTCTCGGAAGAAGCAGCAACCTGGATGCAGGAACAGCGCGCCAGCGCCTACGTTAAAGTTCTGAGCAACTAATGACTCGTACTCAACGCGTTGTTATCACTCCCGGCGAACCCGCCGGGATTGGCCCGGACCTGGTGGTTCAGCTCGCCCAGCGCGAGTGGCCTGTAGAACTCGTTGTCTGTGCGGATGCAGCACTCCTCAGTGACCGGGCAGCGATGCTCGGTTTACCGCTTTCACTCCTCCCATACTCTCCAGATATCCCAGCCAAACCGCAATCAGCAGGCACATTGACGCTGTTACCGATTGCGCTGCGGGCACCTGTTGTCGCGGGTCAGTTGGCGGTAGAGAACGGGCAATATGTAGTGGATACGCTGGCTCGCGCCTGCGATGGCTGTCTGCAAGGTGAGTTTGCGGCGCTGATCACCGGTCCGGTTCACAAGGGTGTAATCAATGACGCAGGCGTCCCGTTTACCGGGCATACCGAGTTTTTTGAAGAGCGCTCACAGGCAAAGAAAGTCGTCATGATGCTGGCGACGGAAGAGCTGCGCGTTGCCCTGGCAACCACGCATTTGCCGCTCAGAGCCGTTGCCGACGCCATTACGCCCGCCCTGCTTCAGGAAGTGATCGGCATTTTGCATCATGATTTGCGCACCAAATTCGGCATTGCCGATCCGCATATCCTGGTGTGCGGTCTAAACCCGCATGCCGGTGAAGGCGGTCATATGGGAACGGAAGAGATAGACACCCTCATTCCGGTACTCGATGAACTGCGTGCGCAAGGGATGAAATTAAACGGTCCGCTGCCCGCAGATACGCTGTTTCAGCCCAAATATCTCGACCACGCGGATGCCGTGCTGGCAATGTACCACGATCAGGGTCTCCCCGTGCTAAAATACCAGGGATTTGGTCGCGGTGTGAATATCACGCTGGGACTGCCCTTTATTCGCACATCCGTCGATCACGGCACTGCACTTGAACTTGCGGGTCGTGGGCAAGCAGATGTCGGCAGTTTTATTACGGCGCTTAATCTCGCCATCAAAATGATTGTTAATACTAATGAATAATCGAGTCCATCAGGGCCACTTAGCCCGTAAACGTTTCGGGCAAAACTTCCTCAACGATCAATTTGTGATCGAAAGTATTGTCTCTGCTATCAACCCGCAGAAAGGTCAGGCTATGGTCGAAATCGGCCCGGGCCTGGCAGCATTGACCGAACCCGTTGGCGAACGTCTGGACAAGCTCACGGTCATTGAGCTGGACCGCGATCTCGCCGCGCGCTTGCAAACACACCCGTTTTTAGGGCCAAAGCTGACGATTTATCAGCAAGATGCCATGACTATGAACTTTGGCGAACTGGCACAAACGATGGGTCAGCCGCTGCGCGTATTCGGCAACCTGCCGTACAACATCTCCACGCCGCTGATGTTCCATCTTTTTACCTATACTGATGCCATTGCCGACATGCATTTCATGTTGCAAAAAGAGGTGGTCAATCGTCTGGTTGCAGGGCCAAACAGTAAAGCGTATGGTCGATTAAGCGTCATGGCGCAGTATTACTGCAATGTGATCCCGGTACTTGAAGTGCCGCCATCTGCATTTACGCCTGCGCCTAAAGTCGATTCCGCCGTCGTGCGTCTGGTCCCTCACGCGACAATGCCGTACCCGGTTAAAGATGTCCGTGTGCTGAGCCGTATTACCACCGAAGCGTTTAATCAGCGCCGTAAAACGGTGCGTAACAGCCTCGGTAACCTGTTTAGCGTTGAAGTACTGACAGAGCTGGGCATTGATCCGGCGATGCGAGCGGAAAATATCTCTGTCGCGCAATACTGCCGGATGGCTAACTATCTGTCAGAAAACGCGCCATCGAAGGAGAGTTAAACATGATCAATTCGCCCCGAGTGTGCATTCAGGTACAAAGCGTCTACATTGAGGCGCAATCCTCACCTGATGATGAACGTTACGTTTTTGCTTATACCGTGACTATCCGCAATTTGGGGCGAGCGCCTGTGCAGCTGTTGGGGCGTTATTGGCTGATCACCAATGGTCATGGTCGCGAAACCGAAGTTCAGGGCGAAGGTGTGGTTGGCGTTCAGCCCCACATCGAACCTGGCGAAGAGTACCAGTACACCAGCGGTGCAGTGATTGAAACGCCGCTGGGCACCATGCAGGGTCATTACGAAATGATTGATGAGCAAGGAATCGCCTTTACCATCGACATTCCCGTGTTCCGACTCGCCGTTCCTACACTCATTCATTAAAACAATAGCTATGGCAACATACCTCATTGGCGACGTTCACGGTTGTTACGATGAACTGGTAGCCTTGCTGCACCAGGTAGACTTTAATCCAGAACAAGACACCTTATGGCTCACCGGCGATCTGGTCGCCCGTGGGCCAGGGTCGTTAGACGTTTTACGCTACGTTAAATCGCTGGGCGACAGCGTACGGTTAGTCCTCGGCAATCACGATTTACACCTGCTGGCCGTGTTTGCCGGCATCAGTCGGAATAAACCAAAAGATCGGCTTACGCCGCTGCTTGAAGCACCGGATGCTGATGCATTGCTTAACTGGCTCCGCCGCCAGCCGCTGTTGCAGGTAGATGAAGAGAAGAAACTGGTGATGGCGCACGCAGGGATTACCCCACAGTGGGACCTGCAGACGGCGAAGGACTGTGCTCGCGATGTTGAAGCCGTATTGTCGAGCGATTCGTATCCCTTCTTCCTGGATGCGATGTATGGCGACATGCCAAACAACTGGACCCCGGAACTGACCGGTCTGGCCCGCCTGCGTTTTATTACCAATGCGTTTACCCGCATGCGTTACTGCTTTCCCAATGGTCAGTTGGATATGTACAGCAAAGAGTCGCCAGAAGATGCGCCAGCCCCGCTGAAGCCGTGGTTTGCCATTCCAGGCCCTGTCAGTGAAGCCTATAGCATTGCTTTCGGGCACTGGGCATCGCTGGAGGGCAAAGGCACGCCAGAAGGTATTTACGCGCTGGATACGGGGTGTTGCTGGGGAGGCGATCTCACCTGTCTGCGTTGGGAAGACAAACAGTACTTCGTGCAGCCATCAAATCGCCATTTGAATCTGGATCCCGGCGAGGCGGTCAACGCCTGATAGTCGTCTGCCGGATGCGGTGCTCGCACCTTATCCGGCCTACGAATCTGCCATCAGGCACCCAAATTAACGACGCTCCAGAATCTCGAAGCAGTAGCTGTGGGAGTTTTGCGCGTCGGCATCGTGGAATTCACTGAACACCGATTCCCAGTCATCCGGTTCGTAGTCCGGGAAATGCGTATCCCCTTCAACTTCCGCATCGATGTGCGTCAGATACAGTTTCTGCGCTTTCGGCAGGAACTGCTCATACACACGTCCACCGCCAATCACCATAATTTCAGGTTCATCGCCGCAGGCCGCAATCGCTTCATCAACAGACTTCACCCACTGCACGCGATCGTCGGTGCCTGGCTTGCTGCTGATGACGATATTTTTACGCCCTGGCAACGGTCGCCCGATGGATTCCCAGGTGTGGCGTCCCATGACAACCGGCTTATTTAAGGTATTACGTTTAAACCAGGCGAGATCGGCAGGTAGGTTCCACGGCATGGCGTTTTCCATACCGATGACGCGATCTACCGCTAACGCCGCAATCAGACTGATCATTGAATGTTTCCCGGATACAAAAAAATTGTCGCCACTATACGGAAAGCGCAATCTTTCGTCGACTGGCGGAAAGAGGATGAGCATGAAAATTTTCCGTTCTGCTGGCGAACCGACCTATTTAAGGTGGTACGCCAGCATTACAGTAGTTCAAAAACAGCCAATTAGCAGTAAAGTTTGCAGAACATCACATTTTTTACCCTATGCTGACGGTTTCACTTCCGGCTCATCGGCGACGTCGCCCGTATGCTTACCTTCATCCGTGCCTTGCCAGCCATGGCGTTGAATCAACGATAAGTGCTGACGATCTTCCGCAATAATTTCACTCAGCATTGCGCTGGTGCGTTTATAAACCGCCGCGCGGGAAGTCGCGTCATTTTCCCCTTTCACCATCTCCTCAACCATCAGCGTATTGAAGCGGCGGAATACGTCGGCCCGCTCTCGCGCTTCATAGCGGCCAAGCCCGAGCCCTTCCAGTGCCAGGCGTCCGGTCTTCAGTGCGCCTTCAAAGGTTTCACGTTCCGGCATATCCACGCCCGCCTGGCGCAGCCGGATGTAATGATCCACGTCGCGCGCACGGGCAATAATTTGCAGATGCGGGAAATGCTCCTTCACCATTTCGGTCAGTTGCAGGCTGGTTTGCGGATCGTCAATAGCGTTAATAATGACTTCGGCTTTAGCCGCCCCGGCAGACTCGAGCAGATCCATCCGGGTCGCATCGCCATAGAATACCTTCATGCCGAATTTACGCAGCGTTTCGATATGGTCCGGGTCATGGTCAAGAACCACCATTTTGACCCCACTCGACAGCAACAGACGACCGGTTATCTGGCCAAAACGCCCGAACCCGGCGATGATCACCCGCGGCTGTTCCTCGTCAATTTCATCGGCCTCCCGCTCTTCACCGGTCGCCGATTTTTCCAGACGCGTCAAAATCACCAGTAAAATCGGCGTGGCCGCCATCGACAGCGCCACCGCCAGCGTCAGAGATTTCGCCCAGTCAGGGTCAAGCACGTTTGCCATTTGCGCCGCGCCAAACACCACGAAGGCAAATTCACTGCCCTGCCCTAATAATACGGCAAACCAGCGACGTTGCTTATTCGGCACCTGCAACGGTTTCGCTATCAGCCACAGCATGACGGTTTTGATAACCAGGAAACCGACCAGCAGGATGATAATACGCAAGGGATTATCAATCAGCGTACCAAAGTCGATAGACATCCCCACGCCGATAAAGAACAGTCCCAGCAACAACCCTTTAAACGGCTCAATATCGCTTTCCAGCGCGTGGCGATACTCAGAGCTCGCCAGCAGCACACCGGCCAGGAATGCCCCCATCGCCATCGACAGTCCAACCTCTTCCAACAGCAGACCGAAGCCAAACACGAGGAACAGCGCAACGGCACTGAACACTTCCCGCAGGCCCGAGCGGGCGACAAAACGTAAGGCCGGACGTGTCACATAACGCCCCAACACCACCACCAATACCAGCGCGCCCGCCACCTTAAGGGCAGACAATGCAAACGCCCCAAGCGTTGTTGATGCGCCGCTCGCCGCCAGTAATGGGATCATCGCGACCAGTGGAATAGCGGCGATATCCTGGAACAGCAGCACGGCAAATGCGCTACGCCCCAGTTGCGACACCATCAGGTTACGTTCATTCATCGCCTGCATAGCGATGGCCGTGGAGGAAAGCGCCAGCGTCATGCCGATCAGTTCCGCTACCTGCCAGCGCAGGCCAAGGAACATACAGAACAAACCAATCAGACCACCGCAAACCACCATCTGCAGCGCGCCGCCGCCGAACACCGAGGCTCTCAGTTTCCACAAACGTTGCGGATCCAGCTCCAGGCCGATAACAAACAGCATCAGCACCACGCCGATCTCCGCAAAATGCAGGATTGATTCGGCGTCCGTCACCAGCCTCAGACCCCAGGGTCCGATAATACATCCGGCGATAAGATACCCCAGCACCGACCCCAGCCCCAGCCGCACGGCGATGGGGACAATCAGTGCCGCCGAGCCGAGATAAATCAGCGCCTGTATCAGCGTATGGCTATCCATGATGAACCTCCTGCCACTCCAGCAGACGTTGTTTGTAATGACGCGCCTGCGCCTGCAGGGTTTCATCATCGCAGATAAACGTACAGTGCATCGCAAACGGCGGCAGCCATTTGAGGCCACAATAAAGCGCCGTTGCCTGTAAGGGCTGGGAGAGCACATCAAATCCAGGATGGGAGCCAATATCAAAGTGGTTTTCACCGCCGCCGGTGGTCACTGCCCATAGCAAATGCTTGCCGTGGAGCGCAGTTCCACCGTGACCGTACGCCCAACCGTGCGAAAGGACCTTATCCATCCAAAGCTTGAGTAACGGAGGTGTGCTATACCACTGCATCGGATGCTGCCAGATTATCAAATCAGCGCGCGACAGCGCATCCTGTTCAGCGGCAATATCGATATTGAAGTCGGGGTAGAGCTGGTAGAGCGAGCGGATCTCCACGCCCTCCAGCGTCCTTGCCTGTTCAAGCATCCGCTTATTCGCATGCGAGTGCTGCGGATAGGGATGCGCATAAATGATGAGGATCATGATTAGCCTGTTTCACTGCATTATTGTAATAACAGTGAGTTTAGTCAGTTAATCCACAGGCTAACAGTCAATATTATTGAGTAGATAAATGGAAAAATCTGAGTTAGTTGTCCAGCTCGCTCATATCTTTAACCTGGTCGCGGTTAATCTGCTCCGTCTTACCCGTTTGCGCATTTTTGTACGATACCAGGCCGGTATCATCATCGACTTGCGGTTTGCCGTCAGTGACGATTGTTTTGCCATCGGTGGTTTTAACCGCCTGGTTTGAGGAACAACCGGCTACGGTAAACAGTGCTGCTGCGGTAAAAATAGACGTGATCAGGATATGTTTTTGCATGGTGTTCTCCCTGCTTTTCAGTTGTTTTCAGTAAAATACCCAATTAACTGTAGGCTAACTGACTGAGTTGCAGGAAAAATACAGAACACTCCTAATAGCCTGTCCTGGTCACGGGCTTACTGCGAATCGTCATTTGACTGGTTTGCGCCAGCGTCAGCCCCCGCGTTTCCGGCGCGAAAGCAATCGACACCAGCAGGCCAATCAGCGAAATTCCCGCCCCCATCAGCATGACATTACTGATGCCGTATTTGCTAATGAATACCGGCAGGGCCCAGGTTGAAACAATAGTGCCGATGCGGCTTAACGACATTATCACCCCGACGGCAGACGCGCGAATATCGGTAGGAAACAGTTCGTTCGGGTATAGCCACTGCAGGTTTCCTGGTCCCCCCGAGAAAAACGCGTATACGGCAAACGCCAGCACCACCAGCCACGCCCCCATATCAGGGATTAACCCCAGCACGGCCAGCGCCAGCGTCATCATAATAAAGCTGCCAATCAACAGCGGTCGGCGGCCCGCGCTATTGAGCCAGAACATGGGAGGAATGCACCCCAGCATAAAGCACAGGCTTATCACCACATTGCCCAACGCGGCGCTTTTCCCGGCACCAAGCCCCAGCAGCCCAACAATCTGCGGACCGAAGGTATAGATGGCGAACATCGGGATCACCTGACAGGTCCAGATAACGGCGACAAACAGAACAAACGGGAAATGACGGCGATTAAACAGCTGTAAGAAGCGCGTCTCCTGCGGCGCTTCTTCGTCGAACACCACCGGTTCGCCGAACAGTTTGATCATCATCTCCTCGCACTCTTTCACCCGCCCTTTACGCAGCAGCCAGCGCGGGGATTCAGGAAGATCGAAACGTCCAATCAGGATCAAAATGCAAGGGATCACCGCGCTGCCCAACATCCAGCGCCATCCACCCTCAACATCATACAAACAGTAACCGACCAGGTCGGCACAGGTGGCGCCGACATACCACATCGCAGCGATAAAACCGATGGAAAAAGCGCGCTGGCGAGTATTAGAGAACTCGGTAATCATCGAGGTAGCGATCGGGTAATCAGCACCAATCACAATGCCGATTAGCACGCGCATCACCAACAGCTCAACGGGCGAGGAGACAAACATGGTTGCCGCCGATATCACGCCAATGGCGATAATATCGATGATGAACATTTTGCGCCGCCCGACCTTATCGGAAATGTAGCCAAACAGCGACGTCCCCACAAACAGACCGGCGAGCGTGCCAGCGCCCAGCAGACCAATCCACTGTGCGTCCAGTTTCAATGCTGGCGTGAGCTGTTCCAGCGCCACGCCAATCATCACCAGCACATAACCATCCAGAAACGGCCCACCGCTTCCCCACAGCATTATCCGGCGGTGAATAGAGGTAAATTTGATGTCATCAAAGTTCCTGGGCTGCTGCATAGCGACTTCCTGTTTCAACACGGGCAAAGCGTCATCTGTAGGCCGGATAAGGCGTTTACGCCGCCATCCGGCATTGGCGCCACATGATTGCCGGATGGCGATGCTACCGCATCTTATCCGGCCTACGGGGGCACAACCTCGTACTTATTAGCCGTAGCGAAATTCCACGCCAAAGGTTCCGCGCGGGTATTCCCACTTTTCCAGCGCGGTATCAAGTCCGAGAATGCGGCACGTTCCGCACTCCAGGCACCCGGCGTAATCAAAACGCACACTGCCGTCGTCCTGCTTTTTATACAGTCCAGCCGGACAGGCCTTAATCAGCACTTCCAGCGCCTGTTTATCAGGTTCGGTTTTGAGAATGATATGCGGGCTGTCTTCATCCACATTGAACTTATTGACGCCCAGTTTGACGTCCACATTGACGGGAGATGTCATAATACGGTCACTCCTTTCAGGCCATCTTTCATCAGGTTGATGAAGCCCACTTTCTTCGCATGGCGCAGGATTTTTTTGCGCATTGGCACCGGAGCGGAACCATCCACGGTGAACAGGTCGCGCGCGATACTGACCGCCATTTCAGGATAGGCGGTAAACATGCGTGGGTTATCAAGGAAAGCGGGAAGCTTCTGATACATGCGCATATCGCGCATCGGACCCTCGTCGAGATGCTGACGATATTCGCCCAACGACTGCTTGCTAAAATCATCGCGCTTCATTGCGGAGAGCACCGTTTTCGCCGCCGCTTCGCCTGCGGATATGGCGAGATCCATACCGCGGATGGTAAAGCCGAGGTTCATACACATTCCGGCAGCATCACCGGCAATCAGGACGCCGTCACCCACCAGTTCTGGCTGCATATTGATACCGGCTTCCGGAACAACATGCGCGGCATATTCCACCAGCTTGCCACCGGCGATCAGCGGGGCTACTGCCGGATGCTGTTTGAAATCTTCCAGCATTTGCGGGACCGATTTTTTCGCGTCTTTCAGATGATGAAGGCCGCAGACCAGTCCCAGAGAAAGGGTCGTTTCATTCGTATAAAGAAAGCCACCGCCCATCAATCCATCGGTTGGCGAACCGGCAAACAGGCAGGCTGCGCCTTCATTCCCCTGTAACTGGAAACGATCTTCAATTACCGATTTTGGCAGTTCGATCAGCTCTTTTACGCCGACGGCAACATGCGATGCCTCCACGCGCTTTGCCATACCCAGCTTTTCAGCCAGCAGAGAATTCACCCCGTCGGCGAGGATCACCACTTTAGCTTCCAGAATATCGCCGTCGGCTTCCACGCCCACGACTTTACCCTCGCGCTGCACAACGTTATCCACGCGAATACCGGTGATGAGCTGAGCGCCCGCCTCTTCGGCCTGCTCCATCAGCCAGGCGTCAAATTTACTGCGTAAGACGGAATAAGAAACCTGCGACGATGCGGCCTCTTCACCATTGCAGTAATCGATGGTCATCGCCCCTTTGTCGGTCATAAAGGCGAGTTTTTCGTGGGTGATGATGCGTTCAATGGGAGCTTGCTCAGCAAAACCGGGAATGATGCGCTCCAGGCTATGCGCATACATGCGCCCACCGGTGACATTCTTCGCGCCAGCAGAATTGCCGCGCTCGATAACCAGCACCTGTGCGCCTTCCCGAGCCAGCACCAGCGCCGCAACCGAACCCGCCAGACCTGCACCCACGATGATGGCATCAAAGATATCTTCGGACATACGTACTCCTGTCAGCGGCAGGATACCTTCGCATCCTGCCCGAATGGTTTAACGCGCTAAGGCAGCCGTCAGCGCAGGCAGGATCTTCAGCGCATCGCCAACGATGCCATAATCTGCATACTGGAAAATCGGTGCATTTTTGTCTTTGTTGATGGCGAAAATCGTCTGTGCGCCGTTGGCGCCGACCATATGTTGGATCTGCCCGGAGATCCCCACGGCCAGATACAGTTCAGGCTTAAGCATCAGGTTGGAGATGCCGACGTAGCGTTCATGCTCCATCCACTTCTCGTTTTCCGCCACCGGGCGGGAACATGCCAGCTCAGCGCCAATCGTCTGGCACAGCGCTTCTGCCAGCGAGATATTTTCTTTACTGCCGATACCGCGCCCCACGCTGACCACCAGACGGGCTTTGTCGAGATCGACGCTGTTGCTCTGACGCGCCTGAGTGGCTGTACGCGTCACGGCAATGGCCGGAGCCTGCCACTGCACGGTGTGCACCTCGCCGCTGCGGGCGGTATCCGGTTGCTGCGCATCAAATGTTCCGCTGCTGAGCGTGATCACGGCAAACGGTGAGGCGATTGTTTCTGCTCCCATCGCCAGGCCGCCGTAGACCATATGTTTGACCGCCGCTTTTCCGTCCTGCACTGCAACTGCGCTGGCGTCATTTGAGACCGCAGCCGACAAGCGAAAGCCCAGCTTTGCCGCTAGCAGCTTGCCCCGACGCGTATTCGGCAGCAGCACCGCGCCGTCCTCGCTGTGCTGACGAATGGTCTCGGCCATCACATCGGCGTAGTCTTCAACCATACGGTCTTCGGGTTTGCCGCTGAGCAGCCAGACATGTTCCGCGCCTAAATGGCATGCCGTCGCGCCGTCCTCATCGCTGAGCACAAACGTGTTAACTTTTTCACCTAAAGCCTGCGCACCATTCATCAGTTCCGGCAGACGAGAAGGGGTATCGCTGAATACCCAGATACTGGAAAATTTGTTCATAACATCCCCTGATAATTAAATGATTTTGCGAAGATTCTCGACAAACGCGGCAATCTGTTCTTCACCGTCGCCTTCAATGACAACGCGCTGACGCTCGCGCTGCTTCGGCGCAGCAACCTGTTGTTCGGAATACGCCTGCGCGCTGTTCAACCCAATGTCTGCAGGCGACCAGACCTGAACCGGTTTTTTCGCTGCGCCAAGGATGGCTTTCATAGAAGGGATTTGTGGGGTGTTGATATCCGTAGAAACTGCGATCACCGCCGGGAGCGGGATGCTTAGCGTTTCAACTTCATCTTCCAGTTCACGCTCTACCGTCAACGTGCTGTCGGTAAGCGAGAGGATTTTACTCACGCCGTTAATCGCCGGAACGTTCAGCGCTTCGCCCACCAGCAGACCAACCTGCTGAGCATAAAGATCGGAAGAACCGTCACCGCAAATAAGCAGATCGAAACCTGACTTTTGCGCCGCGGCAGCCAGCGCGCTGGCCGTTTGTTGCGGCAGCGCCTGCTCGAATTGATCGTCGATAACAACAATCAGTTCATCCGGGCCACGGGAGAGCACATCTTTGCGCCCTTTTGCATTAGTCAGCGCTTTGCCGCCAACGCTCATGGCGACAACCTGGGCCTCTCCTGCCAGTTGTTTCAACTGACAGGCCGTTTCGATCGCATTCAGATCGTATTGGCTGATTTTGCCATCTGCTTTGCTGAAATCGAGAGAACCATCAGCATTATTAATCACAATATCCTGTTCATCAGGTACGCATTTGTAGCAAGTAATTATCTTCATTGCATCTCCAGAAATCATGAAGGAAACGTATTTATATCGGCGGTGTTAAATACAGATATCACGCTCTTTAATTCGGAAATAAAACATTAATCACCAATATTGAAAATGTCACACATTGAAATTCGTAACTTTCAATAGTGTTACATGCCTCACCAATATTGAAAGAATCATGTCAAACACGAAAATTTTCAATATTGTTTACTGGTTCAACAATATTGAACGCCAGTCACTTAAAAAAGTTAAAAAATCAACACTAACTATATAATTAATAAAGAAAAAACAAGAAAAAACCAACAAAATAGCCAGCATAAAAAAGTGTGACCGTGATAACGGAATAGCCGGAAATGAATACCCATTATGAGTTACTCACTGAGGCGCTCCCAGAGGTTAAAAAGTTATCAACAAATCATTAATAATAAATAAACAAACGATCATGCACGGGCACGCTAAATAAATTTCGTTTTCACACTGGAATTCACTTATGAAAAATGAAAAGAGAAAATCGGGAATTGAACCGAAGGTTTTTTTTCCGCCATTAATAATAGTCGGAATACTTTGTTGGCTAACAGTAAGAGATCTGGACGCGGCTAACGTCGTTATTAATGCGGTATTCAGTTATGTCACCAACGTCTGGGGTTGGGCATTTGAATGGTATATGGTCGTCATGCTCTTCGGCTGGTTCTGGTTGGTCTTTGGCCCGTATTCGAAAAAGAAATTAGGCGACGAAAAACCCGAGTTTAGTACCGCCAGCTGGATTTTTATGATGTTCGCTTCCTGTACATCCGCCGCGGTGCTGTTCTGGGGTTCCATCGAGATCTACTACTACATCTCCACCCCGCCGTTTGCCCTCGCCCCTAACTCCACGGGCGCAAAGGAACTGGGCCTGGCGTACAGCCTGTTCCACTGGGGACCTCTGCCGTGGGCAACCTATAGCTTCCTCTCCGTAGCCTTCGCCTACTTCTTCTTTGTGCGCAAGATGGACGTCATCCGCCCCAGCTCCACGCTGGTGCCGCTGGTGGGCGAAAAGCATGCGAAAGGGCTGTTCGGTACGATCGTCGATAACTTCTACCTGGTGGCGCTGATCTTTGCGATGGGTACCAGCCTCGGTCTGGCGACGCCGCTGGTCACCGAGTGTATGCAATGGCTGTTCGGTATTCCGCATACGCTGCAACTCGACGCCATCATCATTACCTGCTGGATCATATTGAACGCTATTTGCGTGGCCTGTGGGCTGCAAAAGGGAGTCAAAATCGCCAGCGACGTGCGTAGCTACCTGAGCTTCCTGATGCTGGGCTGGGTGTTTATCGTCAGCGGCGCCAGCTTCATCATGAACTACTTCACCGACTCGGTCGGCATGCTGCTGATGTATCTGCCACGCATGCTGTTCTACACCGATGCCATCGGCAAAGGCGGTTTCCCGCAGGGCTGGACCGTCTTCTACTGGGCGTGGTGGGTCATCTACGCCATCCAGATGAGTATCTTCCTGGCGCGTATTTCTCGCGGTCGTACCGTACGTGAACTGTGCTTCGGGATGGTACTGGGCCTGACTGCTTCGACCTGGATCCTGTGGACTGTCCTTGGCAGCAACACGCTGCTGCTGATGGATAAAAACATTCTCAACATCCCGCAGCTGATTGAACAACACGGCGTGGCGCGCGCCATTATCGAAACCTGGGCAGCTTTACCGCTTAGCACCGCCACCATGTGGGGCTTCTTCATCCTCTGCTTCATTGCCACCGTAACGCTGATTAACGCCTGCTCTTACACCCTGGCGATGTCCACCTGTCGCGAAGTTCGCGACGGCGAAGAACCGCCGCTGTTAGTGCGTATCGGCTGGTCCATTCTGGTCGGCATCATCGGTATCGTTCTGTTGGCGCTGGGCGGGCTGAAGCCGATACAGACCGCGATTATCGCCGGAGGATGTCCGCTGTTCTTCGTCAACATCATGGTGACGCTGTCCTTTATTAAAGACGCCAAAGTGCACTGGAAAGACAAGTAATTCTTATTAACCCAATTGATCAAGAGGCTGAAAGATGGATTTCAACTTAAATGACGAGCAGGAACTGTTTGTCGCTGGTATTCGTGAACTGATGGCCAGTGAGAACTGGGAAGCTTATTTTGCCGAGTGCGATCGCGACAGCGTCTACCCTGAGCGTTTTGTAAAAGCGCTGGCGGATATGGGCATTGATAGCCTGTTGATTCCGGAAGAACACGGTGGACTGGAAGCGGGTTTTGTCACCGTCGCCGCCGTCTGGATGGAGCTCGGACGCCTGGGCGCGCCAACCTATGTGCTGTACCAGTTGCCGGGCGGTTTTAACACGTTCCTGCGTGAAGGGACTCAGGAGCAAATCGATAAAATCATGGCGTTCCAGGGAACGGGTAAGCAGATGTGGAACTCTGCCATCACCGAACCGGGAGCGGGATCGGATGTTGGTAGCCTGAAAACCACTTATACACGTAAAAATGGTAAGGTTTATCTTAATGGCAGTAAGTGCTTTATCACCAGCAGCGCCTATACCCCGTACATCGTGGTGATGGCGAGGGATGGCGCATCGCCGGATAAACCTGTTTACACCGAGTGGTTCGTTGACATGAGCAAAGCGGGTATCAAGGTCAACAAGCTGGAGAAACTCGGTCTGCGCATGGACAGCTGCTGTGAAATCACCTTTGACGACGTTGAACTGGACGAGAAAGACATGTTCGGTCGGGAAGGTAATGGCTTCAACCGCGTGAAAGAAGAGTTTGACCATGAACGCTTCCTCGTCGCGCTGACCAACTACGGTACGGCAATGTGCGCTTTTGAAGATGCGGCGCGCTACGCCAATCAGCGCGTACAGTTTGGCGAAACTATCGGCCGTTTCCAGCTGATTCAGGAGAAGTTCGCGCACATGGCGATCAAACTGAATTCCATGAAAAACATGCTGCTGGAAGCCGCATGGAAAGCGGATAACGGCACCATTACTTCAGGCGACGCGGCAATGTGCAAATACTTCTGCGCCAATGCCGCGTTTGAAGTGGTCGATACCGCCATGCAGGTGTTGGGCGGAGTAGGTATCGCGGGCAACCATCGCATCACGCGCTTCTGGCGCGACCTGCGCGTTGACCGTGTTTCTGGTGGTTCTGACGAAATGCAGATCCTGACGTTGGGTCGTGCGGTACTCAAGCAATACCGCTAGAACGACGCAACCTGTAGGCCTGATAAGACGCTTTAGCGTCGCCATCAGGCAATCAATGCCGGATGGCGGCGCGAGCGCCTTATCCGGCCTACATGGACACCCATAAATGCCAGGAGAAAAATTATGCATCATTTACCCATGCCAGCCTTTGGCCCACTTGCCGGAGTACGCGTCGTTTTTTCAGGGATCGAAATTGCCGGTCCGTTCGCCGGACAAATGTTCGCCGAATGGGGCGCTGAGGTTATCTGGATTGAAAACGTCGCATGGGCAGATACTATCCGCGTACAGCCTAACTATCCGCAGCTCTCACGCCGTAACCTGCACGCCCTGTCGCTGAATATTTTCAAAGATGAAGGCCGGGAAGCGTTTCTGAAGCTCATGGAAACCACCGATATTTTCATTGAAGCCAGTAAAGGCCCGGCCTTTGCCCGCCGCGGTATTACCGATGAAGTGCTGTGGGAACATAACCCGAAGCTGGTTATCGCCCACCTTTCCGGCTTTGGCCAGTATGGTACCGAGGAGTACACCAATCTTCCGGCGTATAACACCATCGCGCAGGCGTTTAGCGGCTATCTGATTCAAAACGGCGACGTTGATCAGCCAATGCCCGCCTTCCCGTACACCGCCGATTACTTCTCCGGGATGACCGCAACGACGGCTGCGCTGGCGGCCCTGCACAAAGTACGCGAAACGGGTAAAGGCGAAAGCATTGATATCGCCATGTACGAAGTAATGCTGCGCATGGGGCAATACTTCATGATGGACTACTTCAACGGCGGCGAAATTTGCCCACGCATGACCAAAGGCAAAGACCCGTATTACGCTGGCTGCGGCCTGTATAAATGCGCCGATGGCTATATCGTCATGGAACTGGTCGGCATCACGCAAATCAACGAGTGCTTCAAGGATATTGGCCTCGCCCACATTCTTGGCACACCGGAAGTCCCGGAAGGCACCCAGCTTATTCATCGTGTGGAATGCCCATACGGCCCGCTCGTGGAAGAGAAACTGGACGTCTGGCTGGCAGCGCACACCATCGCCGAAGTCCAGGCGCGCTTTGCTGAGCTGAACATCGCCTGCGCGAAAGTGCTGACCATTCCGGAACTGGAAGGCAACCCGCAGTACGTTGCCCGTGAATCCATTACTCAGTGGCAGACGATGGACGGTCGCACCTGCAAAGGGCCGAACATCATGCCGAAATTTAAAAACAACCCGGGGAAAATTTGGCGTGGCATGCCATCACACGGCATGGATACCGCCGCCATTCTGAAAAACATCGGTTATAGCGAAGCAGACATAAATGAGCTGGTCGGCAAAGGCCTGGCCAGAGTTGAGGAATAAACGCGACGCGCTGACCCGCTCGTTGGTTGGCGCTCACGCCTGATTTCAGTGGATAAAGCAATATGGATATCGTTGGCGGACAAAACTTACGTCAGATGTGGGACGACCTGGCCGGGGTGTACGGAAATAAAACGGCGTTAATTTTCGAATCCTGCGAAGGAATCGTTCGGCAGTTTAGCTATGCCTCGCTCAATGAAGAGATTAACCGCACGGCAAACCTTTTCCATTCCTTAGGGATCCGCAAGGGCGATAAGGTCGCATTGCATCTGGATAACTGTCCGGAATTCATCTTTTGCTGGTTTGGGCTGGCAAAAATTGGCGCCATTATGGTGCCGATTAATGCCCGCTTACTGGGCGAAGAAAGCGCCTGGATCCTGCAAAACAGCCAGGTGAGCATGCTGGTCACCAGCGCCCAGTTTTATCCTATGTACCGCCAGATACGGCTGGAAAATACCACTCCGCTGAATCATATCTGTCTGATTGGCGAGCAGCTTCCGGTTGACGACGGCGTGAGCCACTTTACCCAACTGCAGGCCAGCCAGTCGACCACGCTGTGCTATACGCCCGCGTTATCCACTGACGATACGGCGGAAATTCTGTTTACCTCAGGCACCACCTCGCGGCCTAAAGGGGTGGTGATTACCCACTACAACCTGCGTTTTGCAGGCTACTACACTTCCTGGCAAATCGCTCTGCGCGATGATGACGTCTATATGACGGTGATGCCCGCTTTTCATATCGACTGCCAGTGTACGGCGGCTATGGCGGCATTCTCCGCAGGCAGCACCTTTGTGCTGTTGGAGAAGTACAGCGCCAGAGCGTTCTGGGATCAGGTGCGTAGATATCAGGCGACGGTCACCGAATGCATTCCGATGATGATCAGAACGCTGATGGTACAACCTGCCGCACCAACCGACAGACAGCATCACCTGCGCGAAGTCATGTTCTATCTCAATTTATCTGCGCAGGAAAAAGACGCCTTTACCGAACGCTTTGGCGTCAGGCTGCTGACCTCCTACGGCATGACTGAAACCATCGTCGGTATTATTGGCGACCGTCCCGGAGACAAGCGGCGCTGGCCCTCTATTGGTCGCGTAGGTTTTAGCTATGAAGCCGAAATCCGTGACGATCACAACCGTCCCCTGCCCGCCGGAGAAATTGGCGAAATCTGCATTAAAGGCGTGCCGGGCAAAACAATCTTCAAAGAGTACTACGCCCAGCCGGAGGCTACCGCCAAAGCGCTGGAACCTGAGGGCTGGTTACATACCGGAGATTCAGGTTACCAGGATGCAGACGGCTTTTTTTATTTCGTCGACAGGCGCTGCAACATGATTAAACGCGGCGGGGAAAATGTCTCCTGCGTCGAACTGGAAAATATTATTTCTGCGCATCCGAAAATTCAGGACATTGTGGTGGTTGGTATTAAAGACTCGATCCGTGATGAAGCCATCAAAGCGTTTATCGTCCTTAATGAAGGTGAAACATTAAGCGAAGCCGAGTTCTTCAGCTTCTGTGAAAACAATATGGCGAAATTCAAGGTTCCCTCTTTTATGGAGATAAGAGCCGACCTGCCGCGTAATTGTTCAGGAAAAATAATCAAAAAAAATCTGAAATAAGCCTTCCGGCCGGAATTCCTCCTGCCGGGAAACCTATTTATCTGGAGATGAACTATGAGTGAATCATTACATCTGACCCGTAACGGCTCGATCCTGGAAATTACCCTCGACCGGCCTAAAGCCAATGCCATCGACGCGAAAACCAGCTTTGCCATGGGGGAAGCTTTTCTTAATTTTCGTGACGACCCGGAATTACGCGTAGCGATTATCACCGGCGGTGGTGAGAAATTCTTTTCTGCGGGCTGGGATTTAAAAGCGGCGGCTGAAGGTGAAGCGCCGGATGCCGATTTTGGCCCAGGCGGCTTCGCCGGTTTAACCGAAATTTTCGACCTCGATAAACCAGTCATCGCCGCGGTAAACGGTTATGCGTTTGGCGGTGGTTTTGAGCTGGCGCTGGCGGCGGATTTTATCGTCTGCGCGGAAAATGCCAGCTTCGCGCTGCCGGAAGCCAAGCTCGGGATCGTGCCTGACAGCGGCGGCGTACTGCGTCTGCCTAAACTGTTGCCACCGGCTATTGTCAACGAAATGGTGATGACCGGCAGGCGAATGAGCGCCGAAGAAGCGCTGCGCTGGGGTATCGTCAACCGCGTTGTCAGCCAGAGCGAACTGATGGATAGCGCACGCGAACTGGCGCAGCAGCTGGTAAATAGCGCCCCGCTCGCTATTGCCGCACTGAAAGAGATTTACCGTGCGACCAGCGAAATGCCGGTGGAAGAAGGCTACCGTTACATCCGCAGCGGCGTGCTAAAGCACTATCCGTCGGTGCTGCACTCGGAAGATGCGCTCGAAGGACCGCAGGCGTTTGCCGAAAAACGCGATCCGGTATGGAAAGGTCGTTAATGTGCCAATGCCGGATAGCGCTTCGCTTATCCGGCCATAAAACCGAGATAAAACGATGAGCTACTACGCCTTTGAGGGTTTGATTCCGGTGGTACATCCGGATGCTTTTGTCCATCCCAGCGCCGTGCTGATTGGCGATGTCATTGTGGGGGCTGGAGTTTATATTGGTCCGCACGCGTCATTGCGCGGAGACTATGGACGCTTGATCCTGGAGGCAGGCGCTAATCTGCAGGATGGCTGCATCATGCATGGCTACTGCGACACAGATACCGTCGTGCATGAAAATGGACACATCGGCCATGGCGCGATCCTGCACGGTTGCGTGGTGGGCAGAGATGCGCTGATCGGTATGAACAGCGTCATTATGGACGGCGCGGTGATTGGCGAAGAGAGCATTGTCGCCGCCATGAGCTTTGTCAAAGCCGGATTTCAGGGGGAGGCAAGGCAGATGCTGGTTGGCTCACCGGTTCGCGTTCTACGCGAAGTAACGGACCAGGAACTTCACTGGAAACGGCTGAACACGAAAGAGTATCAGGACCTTGCTATCCGCTGCCAGACAGGCCTACACGAAACGCAGCCTTTAACGCGGGTCGAAGAAAACCGGCCGCGCCTGAAAGGCACGACAGACGTGAAACCAAAATCAGCACAGTAATTGATGCCGGATGCGCTCACGCTTATCCGGCCTGTGAGTCAATCACCGTTTATGCCGCCATCAGGCAAACTGACAATTAGCGACGCATACTCTTGGAGAGCATCATCTGCCATTTCTGCTCACGGTTGAGCTCTGTTGGAGGAACCGCTGACAGGCGCGGCGTTTTCGCCATGCTCACCTTTTTTTCCTGCAAATTGTGATTCAATCGTCTGTAGAGGTGAGAATCAATACTGATGACTTTCACCAGACGCTGGCACTGGCAACCACGGCCCGCAATCTGATTAGGGATCATCTTAACTTCACAAACAATTTCTCCCACTTCCGACAGAATATAAGAGAGCGTATTAATTGCTTTGCAGTGTTCAATATCAAAATGGCGGGAAATTTCCTTTGCGGTGATCCAACGATCCTCAGCCATCATCCAGTCAGCGATTAACAAATAAAGCGGTCTTTCAACATATTTTTCACACATAAGCACACCATTTCACAAATTAAAAATCTGGCTACGGCCTGTCCAAATTAATAAAAACTAAGCCATATTAAAATTGTGGATATAAAAGATAGTATGCGACTTGAATGTTGATTAGTGTGAGCAACATCGTGCTTATTACATTGAAAATGTGGTTATGAAAGCGCATTTGGCCAGGAATGACCTTACACGAGATAAAAAAGGGTTTCTTTACAGAAACCCTTTCAAAATTATATTGCTGGTCCGGTTAACGCAATTATCACCGGACCCTTTTTTTATGCCTTTTTGATCTGCGCGTGCATTTCCTGAACCGAGGTCACCTTCTCGGTAGCGTCAGCATTTAGCGCCATCGCCGTCGCGAAACCACCGTTCAGGGTAGTGTCATAATGCACCTTATACTGCAGTGCGCTACGGCGAATCAGCTTGGAGTCTTCAATCGCCTGACGACCTTCGGTGGTGTTGATGATGTAAGTATATTCGCCATTCTTGATACGGTCCTGAATGTGCGGACGGCCTTCATGCACCTTGTTCACCAGACGTGGATTGATACCCGCTTCGCCCAACACAATCGCGGTCCCGTGCGTCGCATCAAGCTCGAAGCCAAACTTCAGCAGCTTCGCCGCCAGGTCAACCACGCGCTCTTTATCGCCTTCGCGAACCGAGAGCAGCGCACGACCCTGCTTTTTCATGGTGGAGCTACTGCCCAGTTGTGCCTTGGCGAACGCTTCCGCGAAGGTGCGGCCCACGCCCATCACTTCCCCGGTAGAGCGCATTTCTGGCCCTAACAGCGGGTCAACGCCTGGGAATTTGTTGAACGGCAGCACCACTTCTTTCACCGAGTAGTAAGGCGGGATAACTTCTTTAGTTACGCCCTGCTGTGCCAGCGTTTTCCCGGCCATCACGCGCGCCGCGACTTTTGCCAGCGGTACGCCAGTTGCCTTGGAGACGAACGGAACGGTACGCGCCGCACGCGGGTTCACTTCAATCAGATAAACTTCGTTATTCTTCACGGCAAACTGGACGTTCATCAGACCGCGAACCTGCAGCTCGAAGGCCAGTTTCTGCACCTGCTGGCGCATCACATCCTGAATTTCCTGGCTCAGGGTGTACGCTGGCAGAGAACATGCGGAGTCGCCAGAGTGCACGCCCGCCTGTTCGATGTGCTCCATGATGCCGCCAATCAGCACCATTTCGCCGTCGCAGATAGCATCCACGTCCACTTCAACTGCATCATCAAGGAAACGGTCCAGCAGCACTGGCGCATCGTTAGAAACGCTGACCGCAGTCTGGAAGTAGCGACGCAGGTCGGCTTCGTCATAGACGATTTCCATCGCGCGGCCGCCAAGTACGTAGGACGGGCGCACCACCAGCGGGTAACCAATCTCTTTCGCCTTCTCAACGGCCATCTCAATGGCGGTTACGGTAGCGTTAGCCGGTTGTTTCAGCTTCAGACGGTCAACCGCCTGCTGGAAACGCTCGCGGTCTTCCGCACGGTCGATAGCATCCGGACTGGTGCCGATAACCGGTACGCCTGCCGCTTCCAGCGCGCGCGCCAGCTTCAGCGGGGTCTGGCCGCCGTATTGCACGATGACGCCTTTTGGCTTCTCGATGCGCACGATTTCCAGTACGTCTTCAAGTGTGACCGGCTCGAAGTACAGGCGGTCAGAAGTGTCGTAGTCGGTAGAAACCGTTTCCGGGTTACAGTTGACCATAATGGTCTCGTAACCGTCTTCACGCAGCGCCAGCGAGGCGTGTACGCAGCAGTAGTCAAACTCAATACCCTGGCCGATACGGTTTGGACCGCCGCCCAGCACCATAATCTTGTCGCGGTCGACGGACGGATTCGCTTCACACTCATCTTCATAAGTGGAGTACATGTAGGCGGTATCGGTGGCAAATTCTGCCGCACAGGTATCCACACGCTTGTAGACCGGGTGCAGATTAAATTGGTCACGCAGCTTGCGGATTTCCGCTTCGCGTACGCCGGCCAGTTTCGCCAGACGCGCATCAGCGAAGCCTTTACGCTTCAGTACGCGCAGGAAGTCAGCGTCGAGGCCGTTAATGCCAAGGTCGGTGACTTTTTCTTCCAGACGCACCAGCTCTTCAATCTGCACCAGGAACCAGCGGTCGATGTTGGTCAGGTTGAACACGCCATCGATGGACAGGCCCGCACGGAAGGCATCGGCGATGTACCAGATACGCTCAGCGCCCGCGTCTTTCAGCTCGCGGCGGATTTTGGTCAATGCTTCCGGATCGTCGAGGCTTACTTTCGGGTCGAAGCCGGTCGCGCCCACTTCCAGACCGCGCAGCGCTTTCTGCAGCGATTCCTGCTGGGTGCGGCCAATCGCCATCACTTCACCGACAGATTTCATCTGCGTGGTCAGACGGTCGTTAGCGCCAACGAATTTCTCGAAGTTGAAGCGTGGAATTTTGGTCACAACGTAGTCGATGGACGGCTCAAATGAAGCCGGAGTACGGCCGCCGGTGATGTCGTTCATCAGTTCGTCGAGGGTATAGCCCACCGCCAGCTTGGCGGCGACTTTCGCAATCGGGAAACCGGTGGCTTTAGATGCCAGCGCAGAAGAACGGGATACACGCGGGTTCATCTCGATGACAATCAGGCGACCGTTTTTCGGGTTTACCGCAAACTGGACGTTAGAACCGCCGGTTTCCACGCCGATTTCACGCAGTACCGCCATCGAGGCGTTACGCATGATTTGATATTCTTTGTCGGTCAGCGTCTGGGCAGGTGCTACGGTGATGGAGTCACCGGTATGGATACCCATTGCGTCAAAGTTTTCGATGGAGCAGACGATGATGCAGTTGTCGTTTTTATCACGCACCACTTCCATCTCGTACTCTTTCCAGCCAATCAGCGATTCATCAATCAGCAGCTCGTTGGTTGGGGAAAGATCCAGACCACGTTCGCAGATTTCTTCGAACTCTTCGCGGTTGTAGGCGATACCGCCGCCGGTGCCGCCCATGGTGAAGCTAGGGCGGATAATGCACGGGAAGCCAACGTCAGCGGCAACCGCCAGCGCTTCTTCCATGGTGTGGGCGATGCCTGAACGCGCGGTATCAAGACCAATTTTTTTCATCGCGATGTCGAAGCGACGACGGTCTTCCGCTTTATCAATGGCATCCGCCGTCGCGCCAATCATGGTCACGCCGAACTCAGCCAGTACGCCCTGACGTTCCAGTTCCAGCGCGCAGTTAAGCGCCGTCTGACCGCCCATAGTTGGCAGCACCGCGTCCGGGCGCTCTTTTTCGATGATTTTACGCACCACTTCCCAGTGAATCGGCTCGATGTAGGTGGCATCGGCCATTTCCGGGTCGGTCATGATGGTTGCCGGGTTGGAGTTCACCAGAATAACGCGGTAACCCTCTTCACGCAGCGCTTTACACGCCTGCGCGCCGGAGTAGTCAAACTCACACGCCTGACCGATAACAATCGGACCCGCGCCGAGGATCAGGATGCTTTTTATGTCTGTACGTTTTGGCATTGTCTTCTCAGCTCCTGATTATTTAGCGGTCTTACGGTATTGCTCTACAAGTTCGATGAAGTGATCGAACAGCGGTGCGGCATCGTGCGGGCCAGGGCTCGCTTCAGGGTGACCCTGGAAGCTGAACGCCGGTTTGTCGGTACGATGAATCCCCTGCAGGGTGCCGTCGAACAGTGACTTGTGGGTCACGCGCAGGTTGGCAGGCATGGAAGCCTCATCGACCGCAAAACCGTGGTTCTGCGCGGTGATCATCACGGTGTTGTTATCAATATCTTTTACCGGATGGTTGCCGCCGTGGTGGCCAAACTTCATCTTAATGGTCTTCGCACCGCTCGCCAGCGCCAGCAGCTGATGGCCGAGGCAGATGCCAAATACCGGAATATCGGTTTCGAGGAATTTCTGAATCGCGGTAATCGCGTAGTCGCACGGCGCCGGGTCGCCAGGGCCGTTGGACAGGAAAATGCCGTCTGGATTCATCGCCAGCACGTCTTCTGCGGAGGTCTTCGCCGGAACCACCGTCAGGCGGCAGCCGCGGTCCGCTAACATACGCAGAATGTTACGTTTGGCGCCGAAATCGTAAGCCACAACGTGGAACGGCAGTTCATCGGCGGATTTAGCTTCCGGCAGGTCACCGGCCAGCGTCCAGCTCCCCTGCGTCCAGCTATAAGGCTCCGCGGTGGTCACTTCTTTCGCCAGATCCATACCGTTCAGACCCGGGAAGGCTTTCGCTTTTTCCAGTGCCAGCGCCGCATCCGGGTTATCGCCCGCGATGATGCAGCCGTTTTGTGCGCCCTTTTCACGCAGCAAACGCGTCAGCTTACGGGTATCGATATCGGCAATCGCCACAATGTTATGGCGTTTGAGGTAAGAAGAGAGGTCTTCAGTATCGCGGAAGTTGCTGGCAATCAGCGGCAGGTCGCGGATGACCAGGCCTTGCGCATGTACCTGAGAAGATTCTGCATCGGCTTCGTTGGTGCCGACATTACCGATATGAGGATAAGTAAGAGTGACGATTTGGCGGGAATAGGAAGGATCAGTGAGGATTTCTTGATAACCGGTCATTGAAGTATTGAAAACGACTTCCCCAACCGCCGAACCTGTTGCCCCTATGGCCCGACCGTGAAACTGGGTTCCGTCTTCCAGAACCAATAGCGCTGACTTAATCAAAACACCCTCCAGAGAATATTCACTCACTTTATTTGCATATTAATTCATTAACACCTCGTGAATCAATGCAAATTTGCTTACCTATGGATTTCTGGCAAACGGCGGCATTCTAGAGATAGCCCACGTAAAAGTCTACCCAAAAGGGCATTTTTTATTATTATTTTACGCCACTGGGATAAATCACACGATTTAACAGGCAAAAAGATCAGCTAACTCGGGGTGGAAAACGCTTGCGGCAGGCAAAGAGTGTAAAAACATGAAGTATGATAGAAAAAAGTGGACCATTTGGTCAAAATTTACATTGAGATAACAGAATCACCCAACAAAATACAGACAAATGCTAGATTAAAAGAAAAAACACACTCAAAAGCAAAAAATAAAAGGGCAATAAAATATTGCCCTATGTAATCAAGTAATTATGATTACAATAACCACATCACGAAGGGTAATAAAAGCTATAAATTGCGTAAATCAAGCACATCTTTCATATCAAAAAGACCATTTGACTTTGATTTCAGCCAAATCGCCGATCGCACTGCGCCATTGGCAAAGGTCATACGGCTGGACGCTTTATGCGTGATCTCTATACGCTCGCCAATATCGGCAAACATCGCGGTATGCTCACCGACGATATCCCCCGCCCGCACCGTGGCAAAACCGATCGTGCCCGGTACGCGCTCGCCGGTGTAACCTTCACGCGAATAGACCGCGCACTCTTTTAAATCTTTATCCAGCGCCCCGGCAATCGCCTCGCCCATCGCCAGCGCAGTGCCTGACGGCGCATCCACTTTATGGCGGTGGTGGGCTTCAATAATCTCAATATCGGTGTAATCACCCATCACTTTCGCCGCCTTCTCCAGCAGCTTAAGCATGACATTGACGCCAACGCTAAAGTTCGCGGCGAAAACGATAGCAATCTCCTGCGCGGCATCGCGAATAGCCTGTTTACCTGCGTCATCAAAGCCGGTGGTGCCAATCACCATCCCTTTACCGTGCTGGCGGCAAAACGCCAGATGCGCCAGCGTGCCTTCCGGGCGGGTAAAATCGATGAAAACATCGAAATCATCTTTCACCGCTTCAAGGCTACTTTGTACGGTAACGCCCGTTTTCCCGGCTCCCGCTAACTCTCCAGCATCGCTTCCCAGTAAGGAAGAACCTTCGCGCTCCAGCGCCGCGCCGAGTTGTACGCCATCCATGCCGAGAGTGGCCTGAATCAACTGACGCCCCATGCGTCCTCCGGCTCCCGCGATGGCAACGCGGATTTGTGCATCATGCATAGCTATTCTCTTTTGTTAATTTTACGTAAATCGTTTTCAGATTAACCAGCGCAACGCTGCGCCGCCAGCCGAAAACGTCGATAATTAGAATTTAATGATAAACAGGCAGAGATATCAGTAAAAGGCATGACGATCAGCTAAAACCACATGATTCTCTGACCACCAGCGCAGGCGGCAGAATAATACGTTTCGGTGGTTCGTCATTTCCCTGAATGCGACTGTAAAGTAGCTCTCCAGCCTTACGACCTATCTCTTTTGCCGCCACCGACACGGTGGTGAGCGCAGGTTGTACCAGCGCCGCTTCGGTGATGTCATCGAACCCCACCAGCGCAAAATCGCGTCCTGGTTCACGCCCCATCTTACGCAATGCCTGCATGACCCCAAGCGCCACGATATCCTGATAGCAAACGGCGGCGGTAATTTGCGGGAAACGCAGAAGAAGAGACTCCGCCGCTTTTGCGCCGTCAATTTGGCTGGCCTGCGTCGCCACTATCCATTGCGGGTTCGGCGATATTCCATGCTCCAGCAATGTGCTGGTGAATCCGCCGATACGCTGCGCCCGGCTGCCGGAACTTGGGCTCCCGCCAATAAACGCAATATTCTTGTGCCCCATTTTGACTAAATGGGTGGTCGCCATTTGCGTACCGAGAAAGTTATCGGTGCCCACAAAATCAAAATCAGGATCGCTAAGGGGACGGACCACCATGATGGCGGGAATATTGCGCCTTTTCAGCGCTTCAAAGAAGGATGTCGGCGTTTCGCGCGCCGCGCAGAGCACCATGCCGCAGGCATTATTGCGCATCAGCGAATCAACAAATTTTTGCTGCCGCTCTCCTGACTCTTCGCTGTTTGCCAGAAACAACAGCAGGTCATGCCGTTCCATCTCGTGGCTTAGCCCTGCCGTCATCTCACCGTAAAAAGGGTTAGTGATATCGTGTAACAACAATCCGACCTGATTACTGCTCCGGTTACGCAGGTTGGCGGCAGTTTGGTTATAAACGTACCCAGCATCATCCAGCGCTTTGAGCACCCGGTCACGCGTGGCCTGAGAAATGCGCCCCCGGTTACGCAACACCATTGAAACGGTTGCCGTGGAGACTCCCGCGCGTTCAGCTACCTGCGCCAACGTGACTGTTGTCATGACTTCTCCTGATTTATTACGAAGGTTAATCGAATAACCGAAATCTTGTCTTTTTACCTGTGATTCACATCACGCTAACGCGTATTTCACCGCACTGGATTCTGATTATGGCGGGTTAATCGCGTTAACCACACTATGAAAACAAGGTTAATCGATTAATCTTAAATAAGCCAACACGGAGAAAGAAAATGCGTACAACCTATAATAAATACCCTGAGGTTAACGTTCAGGGCTATGACAACCACGCCTGGCAGGGTTGGTCGTCAATCCATTCTGTGCTTAACACCAGGGTTTCTGGCGCAGCCAAAACCGTATTGATCGTGGATTGCTATCCGGGCGTGCGGCTTGACGAGCTGGAGCAACAGCTTATCAGGACGTTTGATACCGCTCTGGTACTGAATATTGAATCCGCTCGTCGCGATGAGCAGGCCCTGCATGATTTACTGGCACGTAACCTGACCGACGATCGCGTATTCGGCGTGCTTTCCTGTCATCACCTGGATGAATTTTTTGATAGCGACAAACTCAGCCAGCTCCGCCAACAGATTGATGCCGTTAGTGAAGGACTGGTCGTGGTATACGGCTCTGGCGCTGCATTGGCGCACCCGGGTGACGTGCTGGTTTATGCTGACCTTCCGCGCTGGGAAATTCAGCAACGCATGCGCCATAACGGGCTGGGTAACTGGGGGGCAGAAAACCAGGATGAAGATATTCTTCGTCGTTACAAACGTGCTTTTTTCATTGAATGGCGGGTCTTCGACAAACACAAAACGCCGTTACTCAAACGCGCCGATTATTTGCTCGATACCACGGTAGAAAATAGTCCTGCGATGGTCAGCGGCGACGCGCTACGCGCCGGTCTGCAACAAACCACCCAACAACCGTTTCGCGTTGCCCCTTTCTTTGACCCCGGCGTCTGGGGCGGGCAATGGATGAAACAACGCTTCGATCTCGATCCCTCAGCCCCCAATTACGCGTGGTGTTTTGATTGCGTGCCCGAGGAAAACAGCCTGTTACTGCGTTTTGGCAACGTGCGGATCGAGATCCCCTCTCAGGATCTGGTGTTGACCTGTCCCCGCCCCCTGTTAGGCGAAAAAGTCCATGCGCGCTTTGGCGCGGAATTCCCGATCCGTTTTGACTTTCTTGACACCATTGGCGGTCAGAATTTGAGCTTTCAGGTTCATCCGCTCACCGAATACATTCAGCAGCAGTTTGGCATGCACTATACCCAGGATGAGAGCTATTACATTCTCGAAGCCGAGCCGGACGCCATGGTGTATCTCGGCACCAAAACCGGGATCGCGCCGCAGGATATGCTCGACGATCTGCGTGCCGCGGGTCGTGGTGAAAAAACGTTTGATGATGAACGATTCGTGAATCAGATCCCTGCGCATAAACACGATCACTTCCTGATCCCCGCCGGAACCGTTCACTGTTCGGGAGCAGGCACCATGGTGCTGGAGATCAGCGCAACGCCGTATATTTTCACCTTCAAACTGTGGGACTGGGGTCGCTTAGGGTTAGACGGCTTACCGCGCCCGGTACATCTGGATCACGGTCAGCAGGTTATTGACTGGCAGCGTGACACGCAATGGGTGCACGACAACCTGGTCAACCGTATTGAACCCCTCGCTGAAGGAGAAGGTTGGCGAGAAGAAAGAACCGGAATGCACGAACGCGAATTTATCGAAACGCGTCGCCACTGGTTTACGGCACCGGTCACTCACCATACCCATGGCGGCGTAAACGTCCTGAACCTGGTCGAAGGCGCGCAGGCCGTTGTCGAAAGCCCGAGCGGCGCGTTTGCCCCGTTTGTCGTCAACTATGCAGAGACCTTTATCATCCCAGCCGCCGTTGGAGAGTATCGCATTTCGCCGTTTGGCAAAGGCATCGGACAACAGCTCGCCACGATTAAGGCCTGGGTCAGAGGATAAGCGCATGATTAACGTTATTGTTGCCACCCATGGTCCCCTGGCGGACGCGCTTCTCGCCAGCGGTCGTATGGTTTACGGAGAATTACCACATGTTTATCCCGTCACGCTGAGCGAACAGGCAGGTATCGAAGGGTTTAAACAGACGTTCTCTCAGGTCCTCGCAAGTGCCGGGAAAGACGCTGACGGCGTTCTGGTGCTGTGTGACATGCAAAGCGGTACGCCGTGGAATGTCGCCTGCCATCATGCGTTTTCTGCACAAACGGTTCCTCCCGTTGCCGTGGTAGCGGGAGTTAATTTCCCGATGCTGTTACAAAGCGAGGAGATCCGCCATTTAACGGACGTTCACACCGCAGCCGTCGAGCTGTTGGCGTTGACGGTACCCACGCTGATTAAAGCCGCCCCGGTTTTATCCGTTCAGTCCGACGATTTTTAAAGGAAACCACTATGAGTATTTCTTTTGTACGTATCGATGACCGCGTAATCCATGGGCAGCTCGTGACACGTTGGGCCAAAGAGCTGCCCTGTGACGGAATTGTCGCGATAGACGACGCCGTCGCGGCCGACCCTCTGCTCTCTTCGGTGATGAAAGGCGCAGTGCAGGACACCAAAGTCTGGTTGTTTGATACGGCCACCGCGATTGAAAAACTGCCGAAAGTCATTGCCAGCGAGAAGCGTTATTTCGTCATTGGCAAATCCCCCGTGACGCTCAAACGCATTGAAGAAGCCGGTATCAGCCTGAAAAATGCCAACGGCAAGATTAATGTGGGTCCAATGAGTGCCCGTGCTGATACCACCACCATCGGCCCGAATCAGTCGGTCAACGGGGATGAAATTGCCGCCTTTGACTGGCTGACGCAGCATGGGCACCTGGTTGAGTTTCGCCTGGTTCCTGATGCCAGTTGCTACAGCTGGCAGGACGCACGTCAGAAGCTGAAATAAGGAGCGCACGATGATTATCGAAGCTACGTTGATTGGCATACTTTGCTATCTCGGCGCCCTCAGCAGCCCCTGGCTGCTGGGACTGACCGGCGGCTGGTACCTGATCACCCGCCCGCTGATTTCCGGAATGCTGGTCGGGATTATCCTCGGCGACATTAAAACCGGGATCATGATTGGCGTTGCGGTTCAGGCGGTGTATATCGCGATGGTTACACCCGGCGGTTCGATGCCCGCCGACCTCAACTTTGTGGCTTATCCGGCAATTGCTTTAGGGATCCTTTCCGGAAAAGGCCCTGAGGTCGCGGTCGCGCTGGCAGCCACCATCGGTATCGCCGGAACCATTTTGTTTAACGCGATGATGGTACTGAACTCCTTCTGGAATCACCGGGCAGATGTGGCGCTTGAACGGGGCGACGAACGCGGCATTTACCTGAACAGCGCCATCTGGCCACAGGTGACAAACTTTGTCCTGCGCTTTGTACCGACCTTTATTGCAGTCTACTTCGGGGCACAATACATCAGCGGTTTTATGGACAGTTTACCGAAAATTGTTCTGTCGACGATGAACGTACTGGGCGGCATTTTACCCGCCGTCGGGATCGCGATTTTGCTCAAGCAGATCATCAAAAACTACACCATGCTGATCTACTTCCTCGTCGGTTTTGTCTGCATCGTCTTTTTAAAACTCAACATGGTCGCGCTGGTGATCGTCGGTTCGCTGCTGGCGTTGATCCATTACAACTACAAACCGGAACCGCCGCAGGCCTCGAATGCAAAGTCGGTAGCCGATGATGATGAGGATGAATTCTGATGGAAGAACGTACACTTACACGTAAAGATCTTCGCCGCTGCTGGCGCGCATGGATGATGCACAACTTGTCATCGATGAGCTTTGAACGTCTGGAATCTTTTGGCTTTTGCCTGAGTATGCTCCCGGTGGCGAAAAAGCTCTATCCCGACGCAGCCCAGCGCACTGAGATGCTGCGCCGCCACGCCTCGTTCTATAATACGGAACCCCAGATAGGCGCGATCGTAAATGGCATGGTGCTGGGGCTGGAAGAGAAAAAAGCGAACGGTGAGCCGATCGATGGGGAGACCATCAATACCCTGAAGGTTGGTCTGATGGGCCCTATTGCCGGGATCGGCGATTCAATGATCCCTGGCATGTTGATCCCTATCTTGCTCAGCATCGGTATGGCCCTGGCGGCCGGCGGGAACATTCTGGGGCCGCTGTTTTATACTGTTGCCTGGCTGGCTATCATCATTCCCGGTTCGTGGTTCCTGTTCCTGAAAGGCTACAAGATGGGTTCCGGCTCGGTGGAAATGCTGGTGAGTAGCAAGTCTGCCCGTCTGCGTGAAGCGTTATCGCTGCTGGGCGTGTTTGTTATGGGAGGCGTGGCGGCAAGCTACGTTAAGCTGGGTACCGGGCTGGAATTTATTACCAAAGATGGAGTGAATATCCACGTTCAACAAATGCTGGACGGTATCTTCCCACAGTTACTGCCGCTGATTGTTGTGCTTGGCACCTGGTATCTGATGGCCAAACGTGGTGTGTCGCCAGTGAAGGCGATGATTTTACTGTTGATACTGGCCGCCATCGGCGTCGCCACGGGCCTGTTTGCAGGGTAGCCTGTCATTTGCCGGATGGCGCATCCGCTTATCCGGCAATATCAGTACCGGGGCTATGCCCCGGCTCTTTATGGATGAAAGTTTTGCCACAACTCAGAGTGCTTATCCGGGCGCGAGATAAATCGAAAACGCGCCGGGTCCTCGATGAATTGCTGGTAAACAGGTGCGGAAGTAATCGAAAGCTCGGTATATTGTCGGGGCGTTACGGCCTGCAGTCGTCCAGGAGTGTAACGCGGATTATGCTGCCAGATAACGTTGTTTCCCTGCAGTAACGGATACCACGCCAACCCTTTATGCGCACGAACGGCCTCGTACTCAAAACCATATTCACGATCGCACCACGCGCCAAAAGTTAACGGTACATTCGGGTCTGCGGATATGGTCGCATGTCCCCAACCGGGTGGTACCAGCACTTTCTCACCGGGTTCAGCGATCACAGCGAAACAGCGGCCCGGGTCGTCCTCAACATACTCCTGCATATAGATTATCGCTTTTCCCTGCCAGATTTCGTAAAGCTCCGGCGGGGACCAGCCGCTGTGCTGACTGATACGATGAATATGTCCCTGACTACGCACCGGCTCCTCCCCCAGCCGTCCCGCCGCATAGGTCACCACGCCAAACAACAGCATCCGCTTTTTCAACTCTTCGCGATCCTGCATTCGCGCCACATCCATCGCAATGGCATACACCTCTTGCGGCCCTTCACAGTATGGATCGCGCAGCGAGGCGCGGATGTCATCGAGTTGACGAATTTCCGGCATCGGCCCGGTAACCTCATCCCCATAGCTAAAACCAAGCGGGCAATGATGAACCGTCATATCGAGGCCGTAAGAATGCGCTAAGTCAGCCATTCTGTACCTCCTTCGCCTGAACCCTCTTATTTTCTTCAAAGACTCTTATTCTGAAGCCCCTGGCAAGCGCCGCATAATCATGTCCCGCAATCCCCGGCCATACGGCGAGCGCCGACAGCACCTCCTCCCCGGTGTTGATTAACCGATGTGCGGTAAAGCCAGGGATAATATGGACGGATCCGGCGAATACCTTTTCCAGCCTCGCGTCGCCCTGTTCGGTTTGCAACAGCAGCAAACCGGTGCCACGCAAGCCAAAATAGACTTCCCCCTGTTCGCGGCGCGCATGGAAATGCCCGCGGGTCATAAAATATTCGCAGCCGACCCGGCCAGGATAAAGATGAGTAACGCCGGTGTAGAGTTCACCATCTGCGGGAGATGTATCCAGCATCTCAACGTCATACACGACCTGCTCGCCAGCCAGTTGCTGACGGGCGCGTTCATCGACAAAAACGTGAGTAAGATCCTGAATACGGGTGGATTTGCGCAATAACGGGCCATCGGCCAAAGCGCCGCTTGCCCACGCCACCTGCGGTGGCTGGATAAAAGAAAGGTTCATATGTGTCTCCGGCCCGAGGAGAACAACAGGGTAAGATTAGCAGATTAATCGATTAACCTGCTAATTCTGTTTGCATATTGCGGGCCGGATCACAGCCTCATGGCGCCAGCGCCAGCACCTCTGCCACCCACTGCTGGAACCCCTCAACGTCAAGGCCCAGCGCGACCTGGGCATTTGCCGGATGACCCAAACGCCCTTCAATATCCACCACCGTCGTACCCGAGGTATATTCGCCCTGGGTTTCAACCGCCACGAAGCACGGCTGCAGGGTAAACAGTTCTGGGCGCACCAGCCAGGCAATAGCGCACAGGTCGTGCATTCGCAGCCCCGTATTCATGCTGCCGCTACGGTAATGGCTAAACAGCGCGTGCAGCATTTTTCCCGTCTGGTTAAGCTGAGGCAACGTCGCCAGATAGTCTGGGGCGAGCATGGCCTGATTAGTGACATCCAGCCCACACATCACAATCTCCAGCCCGCTCTGGAAAACTTTCGCGGCAGCCTCGGGATCGATAGCAATATTAAACTCGGCGTTTGGCGTGAAGTTCCCGCGCCCGGCTGACCCCCCCATAATCACCAGACGCTGAATGTTGAATACGCATTCAGGATAATGGGTCAGCAGCAACGCAATGTTGGTCAGCGGGCCAATCGCCACCAGCGTCACGGGCTGCGGGGCATGCATCAGCGCATCGCGAATCGCCTGGAAGGCGGGTTTTGCCATCACCTGGCGATCGTGCTCGACAAACTCATACCCTTCCATACCGGACTCGCCGTGTACGGAAGCGGCATCACGCAGCGGTCGCACCAGCGGCATCGATGCTCCCTGCGCCAGCGGAACATCCGCATTCCAGAAGTGCAGCAGTTGCAACGCATTACGGGTGGTTTTTTCCACCGACACATTGCCTGCTACCGTGGTCATTAGTTGCAGATCCAGCTCAGGGGCAAACAGCGCGGCGGCAATAGCGGCGGCATCATCAATGCCGGGATCGGTATCAAGAATGATCGGTAAGCGCATGGTTTCTCCATAAAAAAATGCCAGACGTTAAGTCTGGCATCTTCTCATAATCGTAACCGGAAAGACTTACTCTACTTCACGAACATCCACACGCAGCTCTTTCGGTACTTCGAAAACAATGTTTTCTTCACGGCCTTCCAGCGGAATAGCTTCTCCACCGCCAAGCTCTTGCAGGCGAGCAATCACGTTTTGCACCAGGATATCCGGCGCCGAGGCTCCGGCCGTCACGCCTACGCACGTAGCTTCTTTCACCCACGCTTCCTGGATGTCGGTCGCATCGTCAATCAAATACGCTGCTTTCCCCATTCGCTGGGCCAGTTCAGCCAGACGGTTGGAGTTAGAGGAGTTTTTCGAGCCGACCACCAGCACAACATCAGCCTGTTCCGCCAGCGCGCGAACCGCTTCCTGACGGTTGGTGGTGGCATAACAGATATCGTCTTTGCGCGGCCCGACAATTTTCGGGAAGCGTTGGCGCAGCGCGTCAATGACGTCAGAGGTGTCGTCAACGGAGAGCGTGGTCTGCGTCATGAAGGATAATTTGCCTTCATTTTTGACGTCCAGTTTCAGCACATCTTCCGGTGATTCAACCAGATACATTCCCCCTTGCGGGTTGCTGTACTGGCCCATTGTGCCTTCGACTTCCGGGTGACCAGCGTGGCCGATAAGAATCGACTCTTCACCGCGACGGCTGGCGCGGGCAACTTCCATATGCACTTTCGTTACCAGCGGGCAGGTCGCATCAAAAACCGTGAGGTCACGGCCTTTGGCCTCGTTACGTACCGCCTGAGATACGCCATGAGCGGAGAAAATCAGGATCGCGCCATCCGGCACTTCGCTGATTTGCTCGATAAAAATAGCACCGCGCTCGCGCAGGCTATCCACCACATAGCGGTTATGCACCACTTCATGACGGACATAAATCGGCGCGCCGTAAATAGCCAGCGCGTTTTCCACAATGCTGATAGCGCGGTCTACACCAGCGCAAAAACCGCGCGGGTTGGCCAACAGGATCTGCATTTTACGCCTCCAGTGCCGGTTCGACTTCCAGCACTTCAATATCAAAATGAACGGTATGCCCGGCCAGCGGATGGTTGAAATCAACCGTGATCGAGTCACCGTTAATTTCGCGGATCACGCCAGGCATCTCACTGCCGTCCATTGCGGTAAAGAGCATGATAGCGCCAATTTCTGGCTCACCCGCGTCCATAAATTCCCGACGCGAGAAATACTGAATTAAGTCCGGGCTTGACACGCCAAAGGCGGCATCCGGTTCCAGAGCAAAAGTGGTTTTATCACCTTCTTTTAACCCCAGCAGGTGTTGTTCCAGTCCTTCAGACAGAGAACCGTCGCCCAGGCGAAACAGCGCAGGCTTGCCGTTATTGCGGGTTGACTCTGCGGTGGAGCCATCGTCGAGCTTAAGGGTGAAGTGCACCAGCACCGCACTGTTACTCTGTACTGATTTAGACATGCAGGTTGCTCTTTAAAATTGCTGCCGCCTGTTTGCCCGGTGGCGCTACGCTTACCGGGCCTACAAGGATCGCAGTATATTGTAAGCCGGATTAGCATAGCGCCATCCGGCATTTTTTTATGCGGCTTTTTTCTCTTTCGACGGCAGGAAGCCTTCGAGAACAATCAATGCCGCCCCGATACAGATAGCTGTATCGGCCAGATTGAATGTCGCGAAATGCCAGTCGCCGACGTAAAAGTCAATCATATCAACCACGAAGCCGTGCCACAGGCGGTCGAACAGGTTGCCCAGCGCACCGCCAATGATTAATGCATACGCGATGTTGTTTAGCTTCTGCGTTGCCTTCGAGCGATACATCATCACCATCAGGATAACGCAGATACCAATAGCGATACCGGCAAAGAACCAACGTTGCCAGCCGCCGCTGTCAGCTAAGAAGCTAAACGCCGCACCATAGTTACGCGCGTAGTGCAGATTAAGCGACGGAAACAGCGACACCGTATCCCCCAGAGCAAAGTTCTGGAGGATCAGGTATTTGCTGCCTAAATCGATAATCAGCACGACTACCACCAGCCACAGCCAGCGTAGTCCTGTTGAACAAAGAGGCTTACTCATCAGGCAAACTTACGTTGTTCGCCATCACCGGCGATGTTGCTGACACAGCGTCCGCAGATTTCTGCGTGTTCCGCCACCTGGCCGACGTCGGTAGTGTAATGCCAGCAGCGCGGGCATTTCTCACCTTCGGCTTTGCCGAGAACGATTTTCAGACCTTTGAGCAGTTCGCTCTGCTGAGCATCAGCAGGAGCCGCTGCATAATCCGCAACCGTCGCACCGGAGGTCAGCAGAACAAAACGCAACTCTTCGCCCAGCGCGGTCAGTTTCGCCGCCAGTTCTGGTTCAGCGTACAGGGTCACTGCCGCCTCCAGAGAACCACCGACTTTCTTATCCGCACGCGCCTGCTCGATGACCTTGTTCACTTCGCCGCGCACTTTCAGCAGCTCGTCCCAGTAGGCGTCATTCATCGCTTCGGTTTCACCTAAACCAAACAGACCTTCGTACCATTCCCCGGTAAAGACGTACTTCTCACGATCGCCCGGCAGGTAGCCCCAGATTTCATCGGCGGTGAAGGACATGATCGGCGCCATCCAGCGAACCAGCGCTTCTGCAATATGGAACAGCGCAGTCTGGCAGCTACGACGCGCCACACTGTCCGCTTTCGCGGTGTACTGACGGTCTTTGATGATGTCGAGGTAGAACGAACCCATTTCTACAGAGCAGAAGCGCATCAGACGCTGTACCACTTCGTGGAAGTCATAGGCTTCGTAAGCTTTCAGGATTTCTTCCTGCGCCGCTTGCGCACAGCCTACCGCCCACCTGTCCAGTACCACCATCTCTTCCGGTTTCACCATATCTTTTACCGGATCGAACCCGTTCAGGTTCGCCAGCAGGAAGCGCGCGGTGTTACGGATACGACGATAGCTGTCGGCAGCACGTTTCAGGATTTCGTCAGAAACGGCCATTTCACCGGTATAGTCGGTTGAAGCGACCCACAGACGCAAAATATCCGCGCCCAGTTTGTTCATCACATCCTGCGGAGAAACGGTGTTACCGATAGACTTGGACATCTTACGGCCCTGACCATCAACGGTGAAACCGTGGGTCAGTACCTGGCGATAAGGTGCTTTGCCTTTCATGGCGGTGGAGATCATCAGAGAGGACATGAACCAGCCGCGGTGCTGGTCAGAGCCTTCCAGATACATATCGGCCGCATGGCCTGCAAACTCAGGGCGCACGTCCACGACGGATGAGTGGGTTGAACCAGAGTCGAACCACACGTCCAGCGTATCCGGGACTTTGACATACTGGTCAGCTTCGTCGCCGAGGATATCTTTCGGATCGAGATCCCACCACGCCTGAATGCCGTCAACTTCAACGCGTTTGGCGACTTCTTCCATCAGTTCGACAGCGCGCGGATGCAGCTCTTCAGTGTCTTTGTGAACAAACAGAGACATCGGCACACCCCACGTACGCTGACGGGAGATACACCAGTCAGGACGGTTGGCAACCATCGATTCAATACGCGCCTGACCCCAGTCAGGGATCCACTGCACGCCTTTGATCTCTTTCAGCGACTGCGCACGCAGACCTTTCTGATCCATGCTGACGAACCACTGCGGCGTCGCGCGGAAGATGATCGGCGACTTGTGGCGCCAGCAGCACGGATAGCTATGCTGCATCTTCTCAACGTGCAGTAGCGCGCCTTTTTCGCTCAGCAGCGCAACAATTTTGTCGTTAGCTTTAAAGACGTTCACACCGTCAAGTTCCGGATAGGTACCCGCCAGGTATGCGCCGTCCGGGCCAACCGGGTTAGCGATTTCCAGACCGTATTTCTGGCTGATGACGTAGTCATCCGGACCGTGACCGCCAGCGGTATGGACCGCACCGGTACCCGCATCCAGCGTAACGTGATCGCCAAGAATTGCCGGCACGTCAAAGCCCATAAACGGATGGGTAAAGCGCAGCAGTTCCAGTTCAGCGCCTTTCACCGTGCCAAGAACAGTGTATTCAGCCGCGCCAATACGCTGCATGACGCTTTCAACCAGATCCTTCGCCAGAATCACGGCCTGCCCGTCAATCTGCACCAGCGCATAGTCAAAATCAGGCGCCAGAGAAATTGCGCGGTTCGCGGGTAACGTCCACGGGGTGGTGGTCCAGATAACCAGCGAGATCGGGCCGTTGACGTCAGAAACACCAAATTTCGCTTTCACCGCGTCCTGATCGGCAGCGTGGAACGCCACGTCGATGGACGGGGAGGTTTTGTCATAATACTCAACTTCCGCTTCCGCCAGCGCGGAACGGCAGTCAACGCACCAGTGCACCGGCTTCGCACCTTTGTGCAGGTGACCGTTGCCGATGATTTTACCCAGCGCGCGAATGATGTTGGCTTCAGTTTTGAAGTCCATGGTCAGGTACGGATGTGACCAGTCGCCCAGCACGCCAAGACGGATAAAGTCTTTACGCTGACCGTCAACCTGCGTAGCAGCGTATTCACGGCATTTGGCGCGGAACTCCGCGGCGGTGAACTTCTCGCCCGGCTTGCCGTATTCCTGCTCTACTTTCAGCTCGATTGGCAGACCGTGGCAGTCCCAGCCCGGAACGTAGGGCGAGTCATAGCCCGTGAGTCCTTTGGACTTCACGATAATGTCTTTCAGAATCTTGTTAACCGAGTGACCAATATGAATGCTGCCATTCGCATAAGGAGGGCCATCATGCAGAATGAAGGTTTTTTTGCCTTTTTTGGCCGCACGAATGATGCCGTACAGGTCATCATCAGTCCAACGCGCCAGCATTCCCGGTTCACGCTTGGCGAGATCGCCGCGCATCGGGAACCCTGTTTCCGGCAAATTCAGGGTTGATTTATAGTCACTCATCAGATTCTCGGTTCCGTATTTAAAACTCGTATAGGCATTAAGCCGGTTTTGTAAGCCCAAAAAATTCGCGGGCAGTCAACTCATCACGCGCAATCTGCGCTTTTAGTTCATCCAGCGAGGCAAATCGCTGTTCGCTGCGTATTTTTTTACGCAGCACTACATCTATATGGCGACCATACAGGTCCATTACAACGTCCAATAGATGCACTTCCAACTGTTGGCGTACCCCTGCTACCGTCGGGCGGGTACCGATATTGGCGACGCCGGGCAACGGTTTGTCACCCAGTCCCATAACTTCAACCGCATAAACCCCTTTCACCGGAGAAACCTGGCGACGAAGCGGTAAATTTGCCGTCGGAAAACCAATGGTGCGCCCTAACTCATCACCGTGAACGACGCGTCCTGAGATAGTAAATGGATGCCCAAGCAGGCTTTCGGCCAGTTGCAGGTTATCTTCTGCCAGCGCCTGACGTACCGCGGTGCTGCTAATGCGCACACCGCCTTCACAGAAGGTTTGGGTGCTGGTGATATCAAAACCATACTCAGCGCCCGCTTCCTGTAATAACAAGAAATCGCCCGCACGGCTAGCGCCAAAGCGGAAATCATCGCCAACGGCAAGAAATTGTACACCAAGGCGCTTAACCAGCAGATCGCTGATGAAGGTCTGCGCCGTTAATGCCGCAAAGCGCCTGTCAAAACGCACGCACAGCACGTAATCAACGCCGCACTCTGCCAGATAACGCAGTTTTTCCCGCAGGCGGGTGAGGCGCGCAGGTGACTTGTCCGTCGCAAACAGCTCAAGCGGCTGCGGCTCGAAAATCATCACCATCACCGGTAAATTGCGTTTGCGTCCTTCTTCCCGTAAGCCCTGCAGCAACGCGCGGTGGCCACGGTGCACGCCGTCGAAATTACCAATAGTCAGCACACACCCATGCGGGGCCTGACTGAGATTATGTATGCCTCGTATCAGCTTCATGTCTGGCTCAAAACAGTGAAAATCGTGAAAGTATACCCTGTACCGCGGTCAACGTTAACCGGCGATTGTTTCTACGAAACAGAAAGAGGATTGTTTTCATTGTTATGAAACAAATTGCAGACCTTCTACGGCACGCTAATGCAATTTTTCTCGTGGAAAAGCTGTATTCACGCCACGCAAGCTGGTAGAATCCTGCGCCATCACTACGCAACGAGTGCTGCAATTTAAACGGCGCTTATTTGCACAAATCCATTGACAAAAGAAGGCTAAAAGGGCATATTCCTCGGCCTTTGAATTGTCCATATAGAACACATTTGGGAGTTGGACCTTGGCTAATATCAAATCAGCTAAGAAGCGCGCCGTTCAGTCTGAAAAGGCCCGCAAGCACAACGCTAGCCGTCGCTCTATGATGCGTACTTTCATCAAGAAAGTATACGCAGCTATCGAAGCTGGCGACAAAGCTACTGCACTGAAAGCATTTAACGAAATGCAACCAATCGTGGACCGTCAGGCTGCTAAAGGTCTGATCCACAAAAACAAAGCTGCACGTCATAAAGCAAACCTGACTGCACAGATCAACAAACTGGCTTAATCGCCTGCTTGTTGTCGCTTTGTGAAAAAACCCGCGCAAGCGGGTTTTTTTATGTCTGTCGTTTGCAGCCCGCTTCGACAGCCCCCTCATTTGCTGAACTTGTTCATTCCCACTCCTGCCCGTTTCTCCTGTCAGCCAGCCGTCCCACCAGAGACATGAAAGTTATTTTCTTTCACTGTTTAACTTTTTTAATTTCATTGTAGGGGAAATTGTGACCACCATAACAAATGACATAATAACTTAGCCAAAAACGAATAAACGCAATCCTGAAGTAAGATTTGATAATTGATCGCGATGCCTGGGTTAACTATTTTTCACAAAACCAATTAACCACTATTTCAATCCAAAGGTGAACGTTTCCTGGCAACAAAAAATAAAAAACACCCTACTGCTTAGAAAGTAAAAGCTGTTTTTCTGGGCGTATCGCACCAATATCGGAGTTATCATTATGAGTTCTGTTATTGAGGATACCCAGTCTTGCGGGTCAGCATCATTATCTTTACTGCAGCGTATTAGCTACGGCTCTTTGGATGTGGCGGGTAATCTGCTGTACTGTTTCGGTTCAACCTACATCTTATATTTCTACACCGATGTTGCGGGTATCAGCCTCGCCGTAGCCGGGGTTATCCTACTGCTGGCGCGTATTGTAGACGGCATAGACGCCCCCATCTGGGGGATCATCATCGATAAAACGCGTTCGCGTTACGGTAAATGCCGCCCCTGGTTTTTATGGTTACCGCTGCCTTTTGGTGTATTTAGCGCGCTGTCATTTTGGTCTCCTGATATCAGTATGACAGGAAAAGCCATCTATGCAGCAATATCCTACATGATCGCCAGTATTCTATTTACCGGACTTAATACACCTCTCAGCGCAATATTACCCTTGATGACCCTGTCCCCTAAGGAGCGTCTGGTATTAAATTCCTGGAGAATGACCGGCGGGCAAATTGGGGTGTTATTAATGAATGCCACTGCGTTGCCCCTGGTTGCATTTTTAGGTAATGGAAACGACCATGCAGGTTTTATTTATACGGCAATTTTGTTTGCCGTCATATCCTGTTCGTTAACGCTTTTCGCCTTTAAAAATATCCGCGAAATGGATGCGGATAAAATTCAGCAAGAACCCAGATTGCCGATGAAAAAAAGCTTCGCGGCGATGAAAGGTAACTGGCCATGGATCTTAATGGTGCTGGCAAATTTGATCTTCTGGATTGCCCTACAACAGCGCTCCACGACCATTGTCTACTATCTGACCTACAACCTCGACCGCAAAGATCTGGTTCCGCTGATTAACAGCCTGGCGACAATTCAGATCCTGTTTATCATCGCCATTCCTTTCATTAGCAAATACCTCGCTAAAACCTGGATATGGGTAGGTGGTCTGCTGGTCGCCACGCTTGGCGGCGTCATGATGTGGCTGGCTGCGGACAACATTCCTTTCCTCATCGCCGCCTGGGTTCTTGGCAATATAGGCAGCGGTATCGCCTGTTCAATGCCGTTTGCCATGCTGGGCTTCGCCGTCGACTTCGGCGCATGGAAGACGGGTATCAAGGCTACCGGCATTCTTATCGCCTTCGGCAGTACTTTTTGCATCAAGATGGGCAGTGGTTTGGGTACTGCATTCGCCGCTTGGATCATGAACAGTTTTGGCTATGTTCCGAACCACGCCCAGAATGCTGCAGGTCTGGAGGGAATTACCTGGGCCTTTATCTGGGCGCCCGCCCTGCTCTTCGCTCTCGCGGCGATCCCCCTGCTTTTCTTCCGTAAATACGAAGCGATGGAAGAGAAGATTCGCCACGATCTGGAAACTATCAACCAATAACTTACCTTCACCCTCGAAATACGGGAGTCACCACCATGCCATTTGTGCAACATGATCTGCGTCGTCTGGTCTGGCAGCAAAACGATCGCTATTTGTGGATTGAACCCTGGGGCGAGAACAGTCTGCGCGTACGCAGCGGTCGTCATCTCGCGGTAATGAGAAATGAAGACTGGGCATTGAATGAGCCCGTCGCAGAAAGCCTCTGCCACATAGTTTATGAGCACCACCAGGCGACGCTGACCAACGGTAAAATCACCGCTATCGTCAATCAAAAAGGACAGGTCTCCTTTTACCGCCATCCGCATAAGCCTCTGTTACAGGAGTTCTGGCGTCTGCGGGGTGAAATCGGCGAGGACGAGTCTTCACACGGGCAGTACGTCAGCGCGCTAAACCTGGAGGGGCGCGAGTTCCGCCCTATTCCGGGAGGAAAATATTCGATTAAAGCCCGCTTCGAAGCCGCCGAAGGGGAAAAAATCTATGGCATGGGCCAGTATCAGCAGGCCAATCTGGATCTCAAAGGATGCGTTCTGGAACTGGCACAGCGTAACTCCCAGGCCTCTGTACCGTTTATGCTCTCAAGCCTGGGCTACGGATTTTTATGGAACAACCCGGCAGTGGGTCGCGTAACGTTCGCTCACAACGTAACCGAATGGGAAGCTCAGGTCAGCGAACAACTGGACTACTGGATCACCGCTGGCGATACCCCTGCGGAAATCAGCCAGGCTTACGCGCTCGCTACCGGCACACCGCCGATGATGCCGGATTACGCCATGGGCTTCTGGCAGTGTAAACTCCGCTATCGAACCCAGGAAGAGCTGCTGGCGGTCGCCCGCGAATATAAACAACGCAACCTGCCCATCTCGGTTATCGTTATTGATTTCTTCCACTGGCCTAACCAGGGTGACTGGATGTTTGACCCGCGCGACTGGCCCGATCCCGACGCCATGATCGCCGAACTAAAATCACTGGGTATTGAGCTGATGGTCTCCGTCTGGCCGACGGTGGATAATCGCACCGAGAGCTATCGGGAGATGCGCGAAAACGGCTGGCTGGTGCAAACGGAACGCGGATTGCCGATCAATATGGATTTCCTCGGCAACACGACGTTTTTTGACGCCACCCATCCTGGTGCGCGCGATTACGTCTGGGGTAAAGCTAAGCGCAACTATTACGATAAAGGCGTAACGCTCTTCTGGCTAGATGAAGCCGAACCTGAATTCAGCGTTTACGATTACGACAACTATCGCTATTACGCCGGGCCGGTACTGGAAGTGGGTAATATCTACCCACGAATGTACGCCAAAACTTTTTTTGATGGTATGAAAGCCGATGGCGAAGACCAGGTTATAAACCTGCTGCGCTGCGCCTGGGCCGGCAGCCAGAAATATGGCGCGCTGGTCTGGTCCGGTGATATTCACTCTTCGTTTCGATCGCTACGCAATCAGTTTGCCGCCGGACTCAATATGGGGATCGCGGGGATACCGTGGTGGACAACGGATATCGGTGGTTTTCATGGCGGTAATATTCACGACCCCAAATTCCATGAGTTGCTGATTCGCTGGTTCCAGTGGGGCGTCTTTAGCCCGGTGATGCGCCTGCACGGCAACCGCGATCCGCAGATTTTACCAGAACATCCTTACCGTGATGGTATTGCCCAGTGTCCGACCGGTGCGGCGAACGAAGTGTGGAGCTATGGTGAAGAGGTGTGCGAAGTGTTGACCGGCTGTCTGACGTTGCGTGAAAAGTTAAAGCCGTACATCAAAGCGGTAATGGCGGAAACGCACGAACGCAATGCGCCGGTAATGCGCACCCTGTTTTTTGAATTCCCAGAACAGACAACAAGTTGGGAGATTACCGATCAATACTGTTTTGGCCCCGACCTGCTGATTGCGCCGGTCATGCATGAAGGTATGCGCGAGCGTGACGTTTGGCTACCAGAAGGGGAAACATGGACGGATCTTGCGACCGGCGAAAGTTATTCTGGAGGGCAAACGCTGCGCTATGCCGCACCACTGAACAGAATACCGGTATTTATCCGCGAAGATGGTCAGTACCGGGGTTTGTTAAGGCTGTAGATTGATTCCGGCTGCGGGCAACCACCGCAGCCGGAAGGATTATGACGTTCTGGCTTACTGCAGCTTAAATAATGCCGAGTAGTCCGCATTGCAAATACGCTGCACCGCCGGATGCTGGATCATTCTTTCCGCAAATATGGCGTGATACTCCTCCATCACATTCTCTACGCGTCCAATTTCAACAATAGAATCATCGGCATAGAAATTGTGCGAATAGAGCGTAGGCGCAACAAATATAGCGTTGTGCGTTGCGCCAAACGCTTTCATCAGCGCGGCGTCGTCAAACTCGCCGAGGATTTCAACGTTCAGTCCTTGTGAGTTAATCCAGTTCAGCAGCTTACGCCCGAGCATCGAACGACGCCCGGGGATTAACAATCGACGCTCTTCCAGACAAGCTGGGAATGGTTTCTCAGGCAGCGGCTGGGTGCACCAAAAACTCACGCTGCATTCGCCAATCCGCACAGAGAATAACCCTTCCTGCTGCGTTGAATCGATCGGGCAGTCGGAGATGATCATATCCAGCTTATGTTGGCTGAGCTGATCAAGCAGCATCTCGTGCGTTGATTCAAAACAGCGCAAATGGATTTGTTCATCTTCAACAACTGCGGCATCCAGCACGCTGCTGACCAGCTGTTTGGACAACGCATCTGCCACACCGACATCGAACAGTAAATTCGACTCTTTGCGGTAGTTCACGATATCCAGCATTTCCTGGCTTAACGTGAACATCTTATCCGCATACCGAAAAACTAATTCGCCTAACTCGCTTGGCTCCAGCCCACGCCCCTTGCGCTTGAACAGCTTTCCCTGCAAACGTTCCTCAAGCGCTTTAATCTGTCCGGTAATGGTCTGCGGCGTCAGATAAAGCGCTTCTGCAGCGCCAACCACCGAACCTTCTTTATAGACATGCCAAAAGTAGTACAGGTGGTTGTAGTTTATATGAGACATACTCACTCCCTGAAAATTGTCACAAAAGGATTATCCCGTCAGGCTGACGCGTTCAACCGGGTGCGTAACCAGCAGTAACCTATTACCGCCGACAGCAAGGAACCGATCAGGATCCCCAGTTTCGCCCAGTTAATCAGCTCAGGATCGACGTTCCCAAACGCCAGGCTGGCGATGAAAATTGACATCGTAAAGCCAATGCCGCACAGAATGCCGACCGCCATAATTTGCTGGAAGTTCGTTCCCTCCGGCAATTGCGCCACCTTAAGGCGTAACGCCAGCCAGCAAAACAGGCTGATACCCAGCGGTTTGCCGATCAACAGGCCGGCAATGATCCCCAGCGGTAATACCGAGGTCAGTCCATCAACAGTAACGCCCTGCAGTGAAACGCCCGCGTTAGCGAAGGCAAACAGCGGCAGGATCAGGTATGCCACCCACGGGTGCAGAACATGCTCCAGTCGCTTCGCCGGTGAACGCCCGTGTTTTTCCTTCAACGGAATGAAGAAGCCGACGATCACGCCCGCCAGCGTCGCATGCACGCCTGACTTCAGTACGGCCGTCCACAACACTACGCCAACCAGAATATAAATACCGGTGCGTCTTACACCGCACAGATTCAATGCCGCCAGAACGAGGATCGCGCACGCGGCTACGCCCAGCGACAACAGCGAGAGATCGCTGGTATAGAACAGCGCGATGATGACGATAGCGCCGAGGTCATCGATAATCGCCAGCGCCATCAGGAAAATTTTCAACGCCAGTGGAACACGACTGCCCAACAGCGCCAGCACGCCTAATGCAAAAGCGATATCCGTTGCCGCCGGGATAGCCCACCCCTCACGGGTGACAGGGTCGGCATAGTTGAATGCCAGATACAGCAGCGCCGGGACAATCATGCCCCCGATCGCGGCAATGATCGGAAACGCCGCCTGACGCAGGCTGGCCAGTGAACCTTGCATCAACTCGCGCTTCACTTCCAGACCAATCAACAGGAAAAACACTGCCATCAACGCATCGTTAATCCACAGCAGCATATTTTTGTTGATCTCAAGCGCACCAACCCTTAGTTGAACGGGCGTTTCCAGAAAGGCGTGGTACCATCCACTGGTCACCCCGATATTTGCCATCAGCATAGCGACCACGGCAGCGATGATCAGAATGATGCCCCCCGAGGCGTCACTACTAAAAAAACGATGCAGATGTTTCACTTTTATTCTCTCTATTGGGTGAATACTTCGTAAATACTATCTTACACCCTCAAAAAGCTCGTTAAAATTAGATTATTCATGATGAATAGATCGGTTTTTACGATGATATCTTCATTGCTCAGGCAACGTGCCTGGCAGGACAATGCGCGAGCTCATGCTTCAAATCTCACCTGGCCTTGGCCATGAGTTTGTGAAGCTCTGCGTCGTTTCAACAGAACATCAACCTATTCTTGATATCGACTATTTATTAAAAATATTTCATATCGGTCATTTGCCATAGAGAGTATAGGCAAGTTGGCACAATCAATAACGACAACTAAAAGCACAGCAATTGCTTTTTATTACAACTTCCACTAAAAACAGAATATTAACTACGCTCAACTCCCGCCATAAACCGTGATTAAACGCTCTATATTAAAATAATTCATAGTGCAGACAATTCTCATCTATTGAAGAATACAAAATCTCCGCCTACGATGCAGAACCCACAGGAAACCAATGGTAAATAGAATCATGACCATATATACAATCAACAATCAATGTACTTATGATGATAAAACTCATGAAATCAAAAATCTGAAAAGCTCAGATAGATTAATAATGACAAGTATGAGGGTAAGATGTCTAAGATATATGATCCAAAATTCACACGAGGAAGTTATTCACAAGAAACAGCTTGCGCAGGCTCTATGGGGAGAACGCTGCCAGTTTATGAACGACGCAAACCTGACTCAGCTACTATATTTATTGCGTAGAGATCTCAGAGAATGTGGTCTGCATGATTTTTTCTCTACCATCCCTAGGCAAGGTGTAAAAGTTAATGCTGACATCATTATCAATAAACCGGTGAAAAAATTATGGCTTCATCAGCGGTTGTGTAAAAACATACTATTTATTACTGTGTTAATTATTTTCTCCGTTCTGGCATTCATATTCATTCATTAATCACTGGGTTAATCATTAGAACCTATAACAGGCATCTCATAATGGACATAGGGATATGTCATGACATTTTATTTTTATCAAGAATAGATTGCAGTAATAGAATAAAATCTTTTGCTACTTGATAACGCTCACTTTTAAAAGATATGCAGGCATAGACAGGCATTTTTTTAAATGAAAACTCACTGGGTGGTCGCATAATTTTCACTTTGTAATTTCTGACATCACGAAAATACAAAGCATAATTTAAAGGTACCAGCGCAATCATATCGCTTCGTTCCACAACATTAAAAACCCCAACTAATGAATCACTATGATAACCCGCATTCCTGCGTCCTTTGCAAAAAACTGTGTTCTCATATAAATCAACCACGTCCGCCGCTGCTGGGGTAAAGATATCCGTATGATACATTGCATGTTTACTGGCATAGAAATTATGCAGCGACAGTGCATCTAGCTCATACAGTAAATTATGACTACCACATATGCACACATAGTCTTCAATATAATCAATAAGATGAACATCTACCAAATGATGTTCAATGGCTGTGAGACCAAAAGAAATATCGATCCGTCCCTTTATCAGCATCGTACTTAACGCGTTTTTTTCATTTTTCCTGGCTGAGTAGTGGTTAATAATATAATTACTGAATAAATCACAATCATTAAATACAGAAAAGTAGTAACTCTCAATAATATCACCCCCTAAAATAATGATCTCATTATCTTCTTTGGCGTGATGTTGGCTATTGAGGGTTGCATCGATAGCAGAAATAACTTGCCGAAACACCTGGTGCAAATCTTTTCCTGCCACAGTTGGCACCAGACCATCTCGGGTTCTGATAAAGAGATCTTCTTCATAGATGGTGTGCAGCCTGACAAGAGCATGAGAAACCGCAGCTGGCGTCACCTCCAATTTTTGGGCTGCCCGGGTTGCATTTCCCTCCGTGATAACAGCATCAAATACTTTAATCAGGTTGAAATCAAGATTTTGGTAATGTTTCTTTCCAACAACCATTCACGTATCCCTGTATCAATATGAAAATTTTATCGCGGCAACAGATTACCTTCGGGGATAATTTATTACAATAAAATTACCAGATAACAAGTTATAAATAAACAATACTGTTGTAATTACCTACTTTATAAGTATCAGACTCGCCATCAAGATTCATAGCGTAAATGCATGTACAAAAAACGCACATCAACCGTAATAAAAAAAGATAAAAACATTATCACAATTGTTGTTTATCTAAATTAACAATAAATGATTTCTCAACACTCAGGACTTAATCTAGCCTAAAGTCTGATATTAACCAACGAGTGGATTTACAGGCGGCATATTAAATACTGATAACCTGTATTTTCTTATTATGTTAGTGAGGCGCAATAAATTAATGAAACAGTATAAAATCAACGATACGATTATTTATAATGAGTCATTACGAGAAATCACATCATTACAAGATAAAACGATAATAAAAATGACGCATATGCGGGCACAATGCTTAAGCTTTTTGCTTCGCAATGCAAAGCGAGATCTGATTACGCGCGAGATGGTCACAGAAGCCGTCTGGGGGCAAAAAGGGAAATTTATCAGTGACGCCAGCCTGACCCAACTGCTTTATCTGTTACGTCGTGATTTAAAACAAATTGGTTTGGACGAATTGTTCACGACGTTGCCACGCCAAGGATTAAAAATTAATGATGATATTAATATCACTTTCAATGATACCCCAACCAGCTATACCTCACCAGCAATAAAAAATAAAACATTACAGGCAATATTTCTAATCACTTTATTGCTCACAATTTCATTCGCACTTGTCAGATATATGTAGGCCAATTGGGGAAAACGCATCATGAATAAGACTCTGGAGAACATTTTGATACTGGAAGGGGGTTATGTTGATAACCCGAAAGACAAAGGTGGTGCAACCAACTGGGGAATTACTGAGGCAACCGCCCGTAAACATGGGTTCTTGAATGATATGCGAGATTTAACTCGCAGCGAAGCCTACGCTATCCTCGAAGAGGATTACTGGATTAAACCAGGGTTTAAAGATGTTGCAAACCTATCCGAATCTATTGCATTTGAGCTATGTGATGCGGCAGTCAACATTGGACAACATCATCCTGTTTTATGGTTACAGCGCTGGTTAAATGTTCTCAACCGAGAAGAGAGAAGCTATCAGGATATTGTCGTGGACGGAAAAATCGGCCCATACACCATGGCAACGCTGCAATATTACCTGACCGTACGTGGCAAAGAAGGTGAGGAGGTATTGGTGAAAGCGCTAAATTGTAGCCAGGGGGCCTGGTATCTGAGTCTCGCCGAGAAAAACCAACAAAATGAAGAATTTATTTATGGCTGGATGAAAAATCGAGTCTCATAACATACTCAATTATGTTATCCCCCGGCTCATGGAGGAGCCTGCTTAAAGAATAAAAGAATATTTAAGCTTTCGCATTATCAAGCATACGTTTTATCTTATCTCCAAGAACCTTCAGAATGGGTCCAGCAAAGACACCACCAAGGCCAGCGGCCAATAACACCATATTAAAGCTGAGCTCTTTTTCAATCGCCAGAGCACTCAACAGGAAGCTGGTAAAACACGAAATAACCATCTGTGTTAAGCAATACCTGATTTTATCGAAAATACTTCGTTTTTCTCTATTTTCTTTTCTCAGCAGAAAGCTGACTACACCTCCCCAGGCGCCAATTGCAATTACCGTCAATAACACTTCCAGTTCCAGCAGCACAACTTCAGACGTAGCTAAATGATTTGAAATAGCCATGATTAACGCTCCAGTTTATAGGTGAAATAGTGTTTACAGCTGGAGTTTATGCGCATTAACAAGATGAGAAAAATCACAGTGCATCATCTGTCAGCACAGCGTATCAAAGAAGAGAAATGATATTTCTCATGCACGGCATTAAGGCATGAAAATCGATAGCGAATTAGGCATTACGTTGAGGATAAAAAAACCTGGGCTATTTGCCCAGGTTCAGAGGAGTTCAACACTGAAGCTTAGCGCGTCAGATCGTCGAAGAACTTCTTCACACCATCGAAGAAGCTTTTAGAGCGCGGACTGTTTTGCTCGCCGGTCGGGCCGCCAAAGCTGTCCTGCAGATCTTTGAGCAGTTGTTTCTGCTTGTCGTTCAGGCCCACTGGGGTTTCAACCACCACGCGGCACAGCAGATCGCCCTGAGCGCCACCGCGTACAGACTTGACGCCCTTTCCACGCATGCGGAAAAGTTTGCCAGTTTGCGTTTCGCCCGGAATTTTTAACTTCACGCGACCGTCCAGCGTCGGGACTTCAATTTCGCCGCCCAGCGCTGCCATCGCAAAGTTAATCGGTACTTCGCAGTACAGGTTATTGCCTTCACGTTCGAAAATTGGGTGCTGTTTTACCTGCACCTGAACGTACAAATCACCCGCTGGCGCACCATGTTCACCGGCTTCACCTTCACCCGCTAAACGAATACGGTCGCCGGTATCAACCCCTGCCGGGATCTTAACGGACAGCGTTTTGCTTTTCTCAACGCGACCATGACCGTGGCATTTGTTGCACGGATCTTTAATCAACGTACCGCGACCCTGACAGTGTGGACAGGTCTGCTGTACGGCAAAAAAGCCCTGACGCATCTGTACCTGACCGGAACCGTGACAGGTTGGACAGGTCTGCGGCTGAGTCCCTGCCTTCGCACCGCTGCCGTGGCAGACATCACACTCTTCCAGCGTCGGAATACGGATCTCTTTGGTGACGCCACGCACGGCTTCTTCCAGAGTGAGATCCATGTTGTAACGTAAATCAGCACCACGTGAGGCGCGCTGACGACCACGACCGCCGCCAAAGATATCGCCAAACACGTCACCAAAGATATCGCTGAAGTCAGCCCCGCCGCCAAAACCGCCGCCGCCGCCCATGCCGCCTTGCTCAAACGCTGCATGGCCGTACTGATCGTAAGCCGCACGTTTTTGCGCATCGGTCAGGATCTCGTACGCTTCTTTGATCTCTTTAAACTTGGCTTCGGCCTCTTTATCACCCTGGTTGCGGTCCGGGTGATATTTCATGGCCAGGCGCTTGTAGGCCTTTTTGATTTCACGCTCTTCCGCTGATTTGGAAACGCCTAAAATCTCGTAATAGTCTTGCTTAGCCATCTCTTTTTATCTGCCCCTAACATGCGTGCACGGGCGGAGAGGAAACCTCTTCGCCCGTGCCAGTAATTACCCGTTCAAAGGGCGATTATTTTTTATCTTTCACTTCTTCAAACTCGGCGTCGACAACGTCGTCATCTTTCGCGTTGTTTGCAGAAGCATCAGCGCCTGCTGCGCCAGCCTGCTGCTGTGCGTGCTGCTGCTGAGCGATTTCCATCAGTTTCTGGGAAACCTGTGCCAGCGCCTGCATTTTCGCTTCGATATCTGCTTTGTCTTCGCCTTTCAGAGAAGTTTCCAGCGCGGTCAGTGCAGACTCGATGGCAGTTTTGTCATCAGCCGGCAGTTTGTCGCCTGCTTCTTCAACCTGCTTACGAGTGCTGTGCAGCAGATGGTCACCCTGGTTACGGGTCTGAACCAGCTCTTCAAACTTACGGTCAGATTCTGCGTTCGCTTCTGCTTCGCGAACCATTTTCTGAATTTCTTCTTCGTTCAGACCAGAAGAAGCCTTGATGGTGATCTTCTGCTCTTTACCGCTGTTTTTGTCTTTCGCGGAAACGTGCAGGATACCGTCGGCATCGATGTCAAAAGTCACTTCGATCTGCGGCATACCGCGCGGAGCCGGGCTGATACCATCCAGGTTAAATTGACCCAGATCTTTGTTATCAGCGGCACGTTTACGTTCACCCTGCAGCACGTGGATGGTTACCGCAGACTGGTTGTCTTCAGCGGTAGAGAACACCTGGCTGTGCTTGGTCGGGATAGTGGTGTTTTTCGCGATCAGTGGAGTCATTACGCCACCCATGGTTTCGATACCCAGAGACAGCGGGGTAACGTCCAGCAGCAGCACGTCTTTCACATCACCGGTCAATACACCACCCTGAACGGCAGCACCGATTGCCACTGCTTCGTCCGGGTTAACGTCTTTACGCGGCTCTTTACCGAAGAACTCAGCAACTTTCTTCTGTACCATCGGCATACGAGTCTGACCACCGACCAGGATAACGTCCTGAACGTCGGAAACAGACAGACCAGCGTCCTGCAGAGCGACTTTCAGCGGCTCGATAGAACGGTTAACCAGGTCTTCAACCAGGCTTTCCAGTTTCGCACGGGTCACTTTGATGTTCATGTGTTTCGGACCGGTCGCGTCTGCAGTGATGTACGGCAGGTTCACGTCGGTCTGCTGAGCGGAAGACAGTTCGATCTTCGCTTTCTCAGCGGCTTCTTTCAGACGCTGCATCGCCAGCGGGTCGTTACGCAGGTCGATACCCTGATCTTTCTTAAATTCGTCAACCAGGTAGTTGATCATACGGCTGTCGAAGTCTTCACCGCCCAGGTGGGTATCACCGTTGGTTGCCAGAACTTCGAAGGTTTTTTCGCCGTCAACTTCGTCGATTTCGATAATAGAGATATCGAAAGTACCACCACCGAGGTCATAAACCGCGATAGTACGGTTGCCGACTTCTTTATCCAGGCCGTAAGCCAGCGCGGCTGCTGTCGGTTCGTTGATGATACGTTTGACTTCCAGACCTGCGATACGACCGGCGTCTTTGGTTGCCTGACGCTGAGCATCGTTAAAGTATGCAGGTACGGTGATAACCGCTTCAGTTACCGGTTCACCCAGGTAATCTTCAGCCGTTTTCTTCATTTTTTTCAGCACTTCAGCAGAAATCTGCGGCGGTGCCATTTTCTGACCTTTTACGTCAATCCATGCATCACCGTTGTCAGCACCGATGATTTTGTACGGCATGATGGCTTCATCACGCTGTACTTCTTCGTCCTGGAAGCGGCGGCCAATCAGGCGTTTAATCGCAAACAGGGTGTTTTGCGGGTTTGTCACTGCCTGACGTTTAGCCGGCTGACCAACCAGAGTTTCACCATCCTGGGTATAAGCAATGATAGAAGGCGTGGTGCGATCGCCCTCGGCGTTCTCCAGCACACGTGCAGTAGTGCCATCCATAATCGCTACACAAGAGTTGGTAGTACCCAGGTCGATACCAATAATTTTACCCATCTAAACGTCTCCACTAAAAATTCGGTCATCATGTGGTTGTGAATCTGTAATAAGGGCGAAACGTGCGGTTTCAACTACCCTGAATCGTTTTTTTCAGACTCACCACTGCGGTTGTCTACAAGATGGGGTCGTAACCCACTTCATCAAGGGGGGAATGAAAATTTTTTTTAGCCTTGTGGCAATAAAATCACAGAAAAAAGGCTAAAAGATAAAAAATGAATAGTTGCCAACCAGAATTAATTCACACCAGCAATTAAATAAATAAAGCCATTCACATAAAAATTGTAATAAAAAGAAAAGATTACGAGCATGAATCATTTTTCCGACGGCGGTAAGATGGTCTGAAGTCACGCACTTTTGCAGCCGTCAAAGAGAAATCCCATGAAATCCTCGTTAACCCTTTCCGCCAGCCTGTTTATGGGCCTGCTGCTGAGCAGCGCCGCGCACGCTAACGATCATAAAGTTTTGGGTATGATTGCCATGCCCCGTAACGAAACCAACGATCTGACCCTAAAACTTCCCGTTTGTCGCGTGGTGAAACGCATTCAACTCACGGCCGATCATGGTGATTTACAGCTCAGTGGCGCATCTGTTTATTTCAAGGCTGCCCGCATGTCCAGCCAAAGTCTGAATGTGCCTTCCTCCATCAAAGAAGGGCAAACGACCAACTGGATCAACATTAATAGTGACAACGACAATAAGCGCTGCGTCAAAAAAATCACCTTCTCCGGCCATACGGTGAACTCCTCTGATATGGCGACGCTGAAAATCATCGGCGACGACTAATTCCGCACACTTTTATTCAGAGGCCATAGAAAACATGAATGTCACGTATTTGAATGACGACGACCTCGACTTTCTTCAGCATTGTAGTGAGGAGCAACTCGCCAATATTACCCGCCTGCTCACGCATAATGAAAAAGGGAAAGCCCGTCTGTCGAGCGTACTAAACCACAACGATTTATTTAAATCGATGGAAGGACACCCGGAACAACATCGCCGCAACTGGCAGCTGATTGCCGGCGAGCTTCAGCATTATGGCGGCGACAGCATTGCCAATAAACTCCGCGGCCATGGAAAACTGTATCGGGCGATTTTGCTGGATGTTTCGAAGCGTCTGAAGCTGAAAACCGACAAAGAGATGTCCACATTCGAAATTGAACAATATCTGCTGGAACACTTTTTACGTAATGCCTGGCAAAAAATGGATGCGGAACACAAGCGGACCTTTTTACAGGCCGTTGATGCAAAAGTCTCTGAACTGGAAGAACTTTTGCCACTATTAATGAAGGATCGTCATCTGGCGACAGGTGTATCTCACCTGCTCTCCAGCCAGCTTAGCAAGATCCTAAGAACACACGCCGCCGTCAGCGTCATCGGACACGGATTACTGCGTGGAGCCGGACTTGGCGGCCCGGTCGGCGCCGCATTAAACGGAGTTAAAGCGGTGAGCGGCAGCGCCTATCGCGTGACGATTCCGGCGGTACTTCAAATCGCCTGCCTGCGCAGAATGATCGCCCACGCGCAAGCGTGATGCCCATCACAGGGAAAATAATTCATTTTCCCTTCGTTAGATCATAGACAGTGCCCTCTCCCCTGATTATCATGCCGCGCCCCGAAGACTGCGATCGTTATTCGGGGAAACTATTTCACCATTCAATCAATGATGATTTTGAGGAATTATGGGCAACACTAAGTTGGCTAATCCGGCACCGCTGGGCCTGATGGGCTTTGGCATGACCACCATTCTGCTTAACCTGCACAACGCGGGTTTCTTCGCCTTTGACGTTATTATTCTGGCGATGGGCATTTTCTACGGCGGTATCGCGCAAATTTTTGCCGGTCTGCTGGAATATAAAAAAGGCAACACCTTCGGTTTAACCGCCTTTACCTCCTACGGTTCGTTCTGGCTGACGCTGGTTGCGATCCTGATCATGCCGAAAATGGGCCTGGCGGATGCAACCAATGGTCAGTTCCTGGGCGTGTATCTGGGTCTGTGGGGCGTCTTCACTCTGTTCATGTTCTTCGGCACGCTGAAAGCGGCTCGTGCGTTGCAGTTTGTCTTCCTGAGCCTGACGGTGCTGTTCGCGCTGCTGGCCGTTGGCAACATTGCTGGTAACGAAGCGATCATTCACGTTGCTGGCTGGGTTGGCTTAGTGTGTGGCGCAAGCGCCATTTACCTGGCGATGGGTGAAGTGCTGAACGAACAGTTTGGCCGTACCATCCTGCCGATTGGTGAAGCGCACTAATCTGACGTTATCCCCCCTGACGGGGGGATATTCCTTACAAGCGCTGTAACTCTGCCTGCACGTTCGAATCGCGATGATAAATATCCTGTCGCAGCCAAATTCCCAGACCTAACCCCACCAGCGATAGCGCCAGCACATACCAGGCCGGAGCCATTGGCGACACGCTCATTAACATCGTCACGGCGATTGGCGTCAGACCACCAAAAATGGCGTACGACACGTTGTAAGAGAAGGATATTCCGGTAAAGCGGACTTCCGCCGGAAACGCTCGAACCATGACATAAGGCACAGCCCCCACCACGCCAACGCACAACCCCACCAGCCCATACAACAGGAACAAGTGCTGAGGATGGCTGCCGGTCAGGTGATAGAAAAACCAGCTTGAACAGGCCAACAGCAGGCTGCCGACAATAAAGGTTTTGCTGGCGCCGACCCGGTCGACAATAAACCCGGCCAGCAGACAACCCACGCACAGCATAATAGTCGCGACACTGTTGGCTTGTAACGTCAACGCTGGCGCAAAGCCATACTGTTTCTGCAACCACACTGGCGACATCAGGATCACCACCACAATCCCGGCCGACAACAGCCAGGTCAGCAGCATGGAAATGACCACCGCTTTTTTATGTTTGCTCACCACCGACTTCACCGGTAGCTCTTGCGCCAGCGCTTTACGTTGCTGCATTTCGAGGAATATAGGCGTCTCCTGCAGCCAGCGGCGCAGGTACATTGCCACCAGCCCAAACACGCCCCCCAGCAGGAATGGAATACGCCAGCCGTAGTCATGCACCGCCTGCTGCGTCAGGCTGGTGTTCACCAGCGTCGCAACTACCGACCCCAGCAGAATTCCCACCGTCAGCCCGGCGGTTAGCGTGCCACAGGCAATGCCGATGCGGCGCTCCGGTACGTGCTCGGCCACGAACACCCACGCGCCCGGCACTTCTCCGCCGATGGCAGCGCCTTGCAAAATGCGCATCAGCAGTAACAGCAGCGGCGCGAGGATCCCCATTGAGGCGTAAGTAGGCAATAGCCCAATCGCCAGCGTTGGTATCGCCATCAGCAAAATGCTCAGGGTAAACATTTTCTTGCGCCCGACCAGATCGCCAAAGTGCGCCATGATAATGCCACCCAGCGGACGCGCCAGATATCCGGCGGCAAAAATGCCGAAGGTTTGCACCTGGCGTAGCCATTCAGGGATGTCTGCCGGAAAGAAGAGTTCGCCAACAACAGCGGCAAAGAAGACGAAGATAATGAAATCATAAAACTCAAGCGCACCGCCGAGGGCAGCAAGCGTAAGGGTTTTATAATCCTGGCGATTCAGCGGTCGAGTGTGTTGTGACATAGCAAACCATGAGTCAGTGGAGTAATTGAATCTGTCTGTCGATATATGTAAAGCAAAAATTACTATATCGTAAACAATTCAATACTCCACTATCATCGTCATTTATGTCACGATCGCGCCACCTTCAGGGATTTGTATCGCGAATTGCGCTTTTAGGACGAAAAGATGCTACAACAGCCGGTGCGGTTTCCACATACGGCCCATCCAACAACTGTATACAATACGGTACACTTGCAAAAATACCCGGTACGATAACTTTACCGTCGGCATCTTTCACACCTTCCAGCGTTTCTTTGATCGACTTCGGCTGTCCAGGCAGATTCAGGATCAGCGCCTGCTTGCGAATCACGCCAACCTGGCGGGAGAGAATAGCCGTTGGCACAAAATGCAGGCTTATCTGGCGCATCTGCTCGCCAAAGCCCGGCATCTGGCGGTCGGCTACGGCCAGCGTGGCATCAGGCGTCACGTCGCGACGGGCCGGACCCGTTCCGCCGGTAGTCAGTACCAGATGACAGCTCATTTCATCCACCAGCTCGCATAAGGTCTGTTCGATGATCGCCTGTTCATCCGGGATCAACCGCGTTTGCAGCTCAAAAGGGGTGGTAAGGGCAGACGCCAGCCACTCTTCAAGGGCCGGGATACCTTTATCCTGGTAAACGCCGCTGGAAGCACGGTCAGAAATGGAAACCAGGCCAATGCGTAAAGTATTCATGATTATTCCGTTTAAACAGTCTCGTTAAACAGAATGATACACTGCGAAGGGAAGGACAGACAGGTTTCAGAAGAGGTAGCGTGACCCATATCAGGGCCACGCGCTAATGATTACAGCAGATCGCCGATCATTTTTTCCAGTTTACCCTGGTCTACAGCAAACTTACGGATACCGTCCGCCAGTTTGTCTACAGCCATCGGATCCTGGTTGTGCTGCCACAGGAACTCAGCTTCAGTGATGCGTGCAGGGCGCGCTTTCACTTCGCCGGAGAAGGACAGTTTACGTTCGATAGCGCCTTCGCTTTCCGCCAGCTCTTTCAGCAGTGCCGGTGCAATCGTCAGACGATCGCAGCCTGCCAGCTCAATGATTTCGCCAATGTTACGGAAGCTCGCACCCATCACCACAGTTTCGTAACCGTGTTGTTTGTAGTACTCGTAGATTTCCGTTACGGAAACCACACCCGGATCTTCTGCCGGTGCATACTCTTTTTTGTCGGTGTTGGCTTTGTACCAGTCAAGAATACGGCCAACGAACGGAGAAATCAGGTATACGCCAGCTTCTGCACATGCACGCGCCTGCGCGAAGGAGAACAGCAGAGTCAGGTTACAGTTGATGCCTTCTTTTTCCAACTGCTCAGCGGCACGGATGCCCTGCCAGGTTGAAGCCAGTTTGATCAGAATGCGATCGTTGCTGATGCCAGCATCGTTGTACATTTTGATCAGGCGTTTTGCTTTTGCGATAGACGCGTCGGTGTCGTAGGACAGACGAGCGTCAACTTCAGTGGAGATACGACCCGGGACCAGTTTCAGGATCTCCAGACCGATATTTACTGCCAGTTTGTCGGTCGCGTCGACGACCTGCTGCGCACGGTCGTTGCTCTGCTGCTTAGCCCAGGCTACAGCGTCATCAATCAGCTTGCGGTATTCCGGGATCTGCGCTGCGTTAAGAATGAGAGAAGGGTTAGTTGTGGCATCCTGAGGCTGATACAGCTTCATTGCCGCGATGTCTCCGGTGTCGGCCACTACTGTGGTGAACTGACGAAGGGAGGTCAATTTGTCCGTCATGATAGCGATTCTCTTTAAACAGCTTGTTAGGGGGATGTAACCGATCTTCCCTGATGATAGCACGACGCACTCTCAGCGCAACCGCCTGGATTCTCCGACCAGCCGCTCAGCCCTGATTACGCATCTCAAAGCCCGAGATGCGCAATTAAGGATATAACGATTGTTATGATAAACTCCCGCAATCAATCACCTTTCAAGGTATATACTGGTCGATTATTGGTAGCGCTTACACGGAAATCCTCGCGCTAACCGGCATCAACAAGAGGGATGTTAATGCCTGATTTTTTCTCATTTATTAATGAAATACTCTGGGGTTCGGTGATGATCTACCTCCTGCTTGGCGCAGGATGTTGGTTCACCTGGCGTACAGGGTTCGTTCAGTTTCGCTACATTCGCCAGTTTGGCAAAAGTCTTAAAAATAGCATCAGCCCGCAGCCGGGCGGTTTAACTTCCTTTCAGGCTTTATGCACCAGTCTTGCCGCACGAATCGGTAGCGGCAATCTGGCAGGCGTGGCGTTGGCGATTGCCGCCGGCGGCGCGGGAGCCGTTTTCTGGATGTGGGTTTCGGCGGTTATTGGCATGGCAACGTCATTTGCCGAGTGCTCGCTTGCCCAACTGTACAAAGAACGCGACAACAAGGGACAGTTTCGCGGCGGTCCTGCGTGGTATATGGCGCGTGGGCTGGGCATGCGCTGGATGGGCGTGCTTTTTGCCATCTTTTTACTCATTGCCTACGGGCTGATTTTTAACAGCGTTCAGGCAAATTCAGTCTCTCGTGCGCTAACCTTTGCGTTTGATATCCCTCCCCTCTTCTCCGGTATCACCCTGGCAATCGTGTCATTGCTGGCAATCGTCGGCGGCATTAAAGGCGTTGCCCGCCTGATGCAATGGTTCGTTCCGATGATGGCTCTGCTGTGGGTCGGTTGCAGTATCATCATCTGCCTTTGGCATTTCGGGCAGCTTCCCGGCATTATCATGACCATTATAAAAAGCGCTTTCGGCTGGCAGGAGGCCGCGGCCGGTGCCGCCGGGTATACGCTAAGCCAGGCCATTGCCAGCGGCTTTCAACGCGGTATGTTTTCTAATGAGGCCGGGATGGGATCAACCCCGAATGCCGCCGCCTCGGCAGCGTCCTGGCCCCCGCATCCGGCGGCACAAGGCATTGTGCAAATGATCGGAGTATTAGTTGATACGCTGATTCTCTGTACCGCCAGCGCGATGATCGTTCTGTTGGCAGGCAATGGCACCAGCTATGTGCCAATGGAAGGCATCCAACTGCTTCAGAAAGCGATGGTAACGCTCACGGGGGAATGGGGAGCCGGATTTGTGGCTTTCATTGTGATTCTGTTTGCCTTTAGCTCTATCGTCGCCAACTACATCTACGCGGAAAATAACCTGGTTTTCCTGAAGATGGACAACATGCGCGTCATCTGGCTATTACGGATCGCCACCGTTAGCACCGTGGTCGGCGGAACGTTAATCAGTGTCCCGCTGGTCTGGCAATTGGCCGACATCATTATGGCCTGTATGGCCATCACTAACCTGACGGCGATTTTGCTGCTTTCTCCAGTTGTACATACCATCGCCAGCGACTATCTGCGCCAGCGTAAACTCGGGGTGCGCCCGCAATTCGATCCGCGCCGTTATCCTGATATCAGACAACAGCTTGCGCCCGAAAGCTGGGATGAAACGCCGCGCGAATAGCGCGGCAATCGCAACCATCGATCAATTCAGTCGTTTTTTTTGCTAAAGTCGCAGTAAATTTCCTGCAAGGACTGGATATGCTGATTCTGATTTCACCTGCAAAAACGCTCGACTACCAAAGTCCGCTGGCAACGACACGTCATACGTTGCCCGAACTGCTGGATCACTCCCAGCAGCTGATTCACGTGGCGCGCCAGCTCTCTGCCCCGCAGATTGGCAAGCTGATGGGGATTAGCGACAAGCTGGCGGATCTGAATGCCACGCGTTTCCATGACTGGCAGCCTGACTTCACGCCGGAAAACGCGCGCCAGGCCATTCTGGCGTTTAAAGGCGACGTGTATACCGGGCTGCAGGCTGAAACCTTCAGTGAGGCGGATTTCGACTTCGCTCAGCAGCATTTACGCATGTTGTCCGGGCTTTACGGCGTTTTGCGTCCGCTGGATTTGATGCAGCCTTACCGTCTGGAAATGGGCATTCGCCTGGCCAATGCGAAGGGTAAAGATCTCTACCAGTTCTGGGGAGATATCATCACCGATAAACTTAATGAAGCACTTGAAGCGCAAGGCGACAGCGTGGTGATTAACCTCGCCTCGGATGAGTATTTTAAATCCGTGAAGCCGAAAAAGCTCAACGCAGAGCTTATCAAACCGGTCTTCCTTGATGAGAAGAACGGCAAGTTCAAAGTCATCAGCTTCTATGCCAAAAAAGCGCGCGGCCTGATGAGTCGCTACATTATTGAGAATCGCTTAACGCAGCCAGAACAACTGACCGCTTTTAACAGCGAAGGTTATTTCTTTGATGAAGAAGCGTCAGGGAATGGCGAACTGGTGTTTAAACGCCACGAGCAGTAGCGTACATGCCGGATAGCGGGGCCCGCTAAGCAAAGCGCCAGCGGGCACCACCGTTAACCGCGAGTCATCATCAGCTTACGCAGCGCAGCAAAATCAGCAGGCAGGTGATGAGAAAGCAGCGGCAGGTCCGCGCGCTCCGCCAGCTCTTTTGGCAGAGCCAGCTTCAGGTCAAGAATCTCTTCAACGCTTTCTTTAAACTTCGCCGGATGCGCAGTACCGAGGAACAGGCCGTACTCGCCAGGGTTCAACTGGTCGCGCAGCGCACGGTACGCCACCGCCGCATGCGGTTCTGAGGTGTACCCCATCTCATGCAGCTCACGCATCGTATCCTGCGTCGTAGCATCATCAACGGCAGCATAACCCAGCTCATTCAGGCGCCAGATTTTACGGCGGAACAGTTCTTCCACGCGCGGCCAGTTGTTCGGCTGGCTGACATCCATCGCATTCGACAACGTCGCCTGAGTCGCTTTCGGTGCCCACTCACCTTGTGCAAGGAAACGCGGAACCGTATCGTTGACGTTGGTCGCCGCAATAAAACGTTTCACCGGCAAGCCCAGCGATTTCGCCAACAGCCCGGCGGTTAAATCGCCAAAGTTACCGCTGGGAACGGAGATTACCAGTTGATTACGCGCCTCTTGCGGCAGTTGGGCCACGGCCTCAAAGTAATAACAGATTTGCGCCAGCAGACGGCTGATGTTGATCGAGTTAGCCGAGTTCAGCCCCAGAGCCGTCTTCAGTTCTTCGTCATCAAACGCCTGTTTCACCAGCGCCTGGCAGGCATCAAAATCGCCATCAATTGCTACGGTTTCAATATTGCCGCCCAGCGTACAGAACAGTTTTTCCTGTAATGGGCTGATCTTGCCGTTGGGGTAGAGGATTACCACGCGCACATTTTTCAGGCCATAAAAGGCATGTGCGACCGCCGCCCCAGTGTCTCCGGAGGTCGCCGTCAGAATGGTGACCGGTTTGTCGCCGCTGATATGCGTCAGCATCTGCGCCATAAAGCGACCGCCAAAGTCTTTAAATGCAAGCGTTGGGCCGTGGAACAGTTCCAGACAGCCGACATCCGCGGCAACCTGAGCAACCGGCGCCGGGAAGGCAAACGCCGCGCGCACGCGCTCTTCCAGAATTTCCTGAGGGATCTCATCCCCGATAAATGCGGAAAGGATCTTCGCGCTGCGGCTAACGAAATCCAGGTCCAGCATCTCATCAACTTCAGTCAGATTGAATTCCGGCAAATCGTGCGGAAAAAACAATCCCTGATTCTTGCCAAGCCCTTGCGTGACGGCCTGCGCAAAGCTGACCTGTTCGTTGTGATCTTTCAGATTATACAGTTTCATTGATTATCCCAGTACCCGTGCGCCCGCCGTGTCCAACCGGCAAATATGAACAAAGCCTTCCTGATTTTGCAGATAATTTTTCCCCAGCCAATCTGCTACGCGCTGCGCTGTATCCGGCTTATCGCACAAGGCAAACAGCGTCGGCCCCGACCCGGAGATACCGCTGGCCAGCGCGCCGATTTCCGCTACCGCCTGACGCGCCTGGCTAAAGCCTGGCAGCAAGCGGGTACGGTACGGCTCAGCAATGACATCTTTCATCAGCTTCGCAGCAAGCCCAGGCTGACGGGAATAGCAGGCATGAATAAATCCAGCCAGATGTCGCCCGTGGGCGATACAGTCCTGACGGCGATACTGCGCAGGTAAAATCGCCCGTGCTTCTGCCGTTGACACTTTAATCCCCGGATACGCCAGTACCCACAGCCACTCATCAAAGCCTGGCACCTGCTGGCTGATAATGCCGTTTTCTTCGATCATTAACTGCATGCCGCCCAAAAAGCACGGGGCGACGTTATCGTAATGAATACTGCCGGAGATACGCCCTTCCAGCTCGCCCATTATCGCTAACAGGCGCGTATCGTTGAGCGGCTTACCGCAGTGTTCGTTCATAGCGACTAACGCCGCCACGACGGAACAGGCGCTGGAGCCTAACCCGGAGCCAATTGGCATATTTTTTTCCAGCGTCATTGCCACCGGAACGCTTTTACCTAGCTCCTGACAGAATCGCTCCCAGCACTGGTAGACAATATTTTCTCGCGGCTCAGGCGGCAGTTTGTTGGCAAAGCGCCCGAGGTTGTTCAGGCTGAAATGGTCGGCCGCTTCAACGGACACCACATCTCCCAACAGCGAACCGTCCACCGGGGTTACCGCCGCGCCGAGCACATCAAACCCGACGCTCATATTGGCACTGGAAGCCGGGGCATAAACTCTCACCATGTCAGACTCCTAACTTCCATGAAAGGGTGCGTAGCAGGTCGGCAAAGACGCCCGCCGCCGTCACATCGTTACCCGCGCCGTATCCGCGCAGAACCAACGGTAACGGCTGATAGTAGTGGCTATAGAATGCCAGCGCGTTTTCACCGTTTTTCACTTTGAACAGCGGATCGTTGCCGTCCACTGCATCAATTTTCACGCGACAAACGCCGTCCTCTTCAATATTGCCAACATAGCGCAATACTTTCCCCTCATCACGGGCTTTCGCCACGCGCGCGGCAAAGGCGTCGTCCAGTTGCGACAATTTCGCCATAAACGCGGAAACATCACCAGAATCATCAAACTCTTTTGGCAGGACCGGCTCAATGACAATGTCAGAAAGCTCCAGCTCACGACCGGTTTCACGGGCCAGGATCAGCAGCTTACGCGCCACGTCCGTACCGGAAAGATCGTCACGCGGATCGGGTTCGGTATAGCCCAGTTCACGCGCCATTGTGGTGGCCTGGGAGAAGCTCATGCCTTCATCCAGCTTGCCGAAAATAAACGACAGCGAACCGGAAAGAATGCCTGAGAATCGTTGCAGTTCATCGCCCGCGCTGAGCAGATTTTGCAAGTTTTCAATAACCGGCAAGCCCGCGCCCACGTTGGTGTCGTACAGGAATTTACGACGCGACTTCGCCGCGGCAAAACGCAACTGATGGTAGTAATCCATCGACGACGTGTTGGCCTTCTTGTTCGGCGTGACCACATGGAAGCCTTCGCGCAGAAAGTCAGCATACTGATCCGCCACTGCCTGACTTGAGGTACAGTCGACAATCACCGGGTTGAGCAGATGATATTCTTTCACCAGACGAATGAGGCGCCCAAGGTTGAATGGCTCTTTCGCGCTTTCCAGCTCCGTCTGCCAGTTTTCCAGATTCAAACCGTGGACGTTGGTCAGCAGAGCCTTCGAATTCGCCACCCCGCACACACGCAGATCGATATGCTTCTTTTTGAGCCAGGTCTGCTGACGTTTAAGCTGTTCCAGCAGCGCACCGCCCACTCCGCCTACGCCAATCACAAACACTTCAATCACCTGGTCGGTGTTGAACAGCATCTGATGGGTAACGCGTACGCCGGTGGTCGCGTCATCGTTGTTCACTACCACCGAAATAGAACGCTCAGAAGACCCCTGGGCGATCGCCACGATGTTGATGTTCGCACGAGCCAGCGCGGCAAAGAATTTCGCCGAGATGCCGCGCAGCGTGCGCATACCATCGCCAACGACGGAGATGATAGCCAGTCGCTCAGTCACCGCCAGCGGCTCCAGCAGGCCTTCTTTCAGTTCGAGATAGAATTCATCCTGCATGGCGCGCTGCGCACGCGCGCAGTCGCCCTGTGGGACGCAGAAACTGATGCTGTATTCAGAAGAGGATTGGGTGATCAGCACGACCGAGATGCCCGCACGCGACATCGCGGCGAAAACGCGCGCCGCCATACCCACCATGCCTTTCATCCCAGGGCCGGAGACGCTAAACATCGCCATATTATTGAGGTTAGAAATGCCTTTTACCGGCAAATCGTCGTCATCACTGCTGGCACCGATCAACGTACCGGGCGCTTGCGGATTACCGGTATTTTTAATCAGGCACGGGATCTGGAACTGAGCAATAGGGGTAATGGTGCGCGGGTGCAGAACTTTGGCGCCGAAGTAAGAAAGCTCCATCGCTTCCTGATAAGACATCGACTTCAGCAGCCGGGCGTCGGGTACCTGACGCGGATCGCAGGTATATACGCCGTCAACATCGGTCCAGATCTCACAACAATCAGCGCGCAAACAGGCGGCCAGTACGGCGGCAGAGTAGTCAGAGCCATTACGCCCCAGCACCACTAATTCACCTTTCTCATTCCCGGCAGTAAATCCGGCCATCAGAATCATATGGTCAGCAGGAATACGGCTGGCGGCAATACGGCGCGTGGATTCGGCGATATCAACGGTAGATTCGAGGTAATGGCCTACTGCCAGCAATTTCTCCACCGGGTCAATGACCGTCACGTTGTGCCCGCGCGCTTCCAGCAGGCCTGCCATGATGGCGATCGACATTTTTTCACCACGGCAGATAAGCGCGGCATTGATACTGTCCGGGCACTGTCCCAGCAGGCTGATACCGTGCAGGACGTGCTTAATCTGGGCAAATTCTTGTTCAACAAAGGCTTTGAGCGGAGCCAGCGGGAAACCCGGCTGTGCGGCGGCCAGACCCACCAGCAGTTCAGAGAAAATGCGTTCGGCGTCGCTGATGTTGGCTAAAGCATCCTGACCACCGATGGTCTTTTCAATCATCGCCACCAGATGGTTGGTAATTTTTGCGGGGGCAGAGAGTACGGTCGCGACCTGCCCCTGTCTGGCATTGCTTTCCAAAATATCGGCAACCCGCAGAAAGCGCTCTGCATTTGCCACTGATGTACCGCCGAACTTCAACACTCGCATGGTTTACCTCATTGCCTTTGGTCGAAAAAAAAGCCCGCACTGTTTAGGTGCGGGCTTTTTCTTGTGTTTCCTGTACGCGTCAGCCCGCACCGTTACCTGTGGTAATGGTGATGGTTGTGGTAATAGTGATGCTGATGCGTTTCATGATGTTGTGTGCTCTGTAATTATTATCTGTCTGTGCTGTATTCTTTTAGGGTTAAAGTATCTGCTGACCTAAGTCAATAAATTTTTAAATTGATCACATTCCGAAACTTGTTCACGAGCGACTGCTTGCCCTTTTACTTTCAACCAAAACAGCATGTTTTCCCCACTTGAAGCCAGAATAAAAAACCACATAACAAAAACTACTCGAAATTTTATTTTGTGATGTTTTTTTCTATATCATGTAAAAAACGGTGCAACATTGCCGTGTCTCGCTGCCCTAACAGACCCATTCGCTGTTGCAGCCAGTCCGTCAGCTTGATGTCGTCAGAAACGTTCAGCGTGGCTAATAAACGTAAAACGCGCGCACGCAATGCCTGTAGCTGAAGCTCATCCGTCACCTCACTATTTTTAGCCGGTTGTTGTATTAAACCTGCTAATTGATAGCAATACACCATCACCGCCTGTCCCAAATTGAGTGAGGGATAGTCAGCCACCATAGGTACACCGGTGAGCACATCCGCCAGAGCCAATTCTTCGTTGGTCAGCCCCGAATCCTCGCGACCAAAAACCAGTGCGGCGTGTTCCATCCACGTTGATTTTTCCTGCAACAGGGGAACCAGTTCGACCGGCGTGGCGTAATAATGAAACTTCGCCCGGCTGCGCGCGGTGGTCGCGACGGTAAAATCCACGTCGTGGAGCGCCTCCGCTAACGTTGGAAAAACGTTAATATTATCAATAATATCGCCCGAACCATGCGCAACCCATCGCGTAGCGGGTTCCAGGTGGGCTTCGCTGTCAACGATCCGTAATTGGGTGAACCCCATAGTCTTCATAGCGCGGGCAGCCGCGCCGATATTTTCCGCTCTGGCGGGGGCAACCAGAATAATTGTTAAACGCATTTCGATACTCTTTTTGGCCAGTCTGCAAGGGATTATGTGACGTAGGTCAACATATTACGCTGCGCGAATTTACATATTTTTAACAGAAATCACTGAAAAAGCATTTCACATACGTTAAAAAATGCTAAACTATTTCCAGGCTGTACTATTGCTTTTTATGTTAACAAAAGTTGCATATCCCTCTGTTTATCCATGATAATTTAATTTAAAATGGATCGCACTGGTTGGATTCATTACATTTATTAATTTGCTCGTGCAACTAGTTGTAATATTGCAATTTTGTGATGAAAGCAAACATTTGGATACGTTGATTTCATCAAACTGTTAACGTGCTACAATTGAACTTGATATATGTCAACGAAGCGTAGTTTTATTGGGTGTCCGGCATGTCTTAGCCTGTTATGTTGCTGTTAAAATGGTTAGGATGACAGCCGTTTTTGACACTGTCGGGTCCAGAGGGAAACTACCCACGACCAAGCTAATGATGTTGTTGACGTTGATGGAAAGTGCATCAAGAACGCAATTACGTACTTTAGTCATGTTACGCCGATCATGTTAATTTACGGCATGCATCAGGCAGGTCAGGGACTTTTGTACTTCCTGTTTCGATTTAGTTGGCAATTTAGGTAGCAAACATGCAGACCCCGCACATTCTTATCGTTGAAGACGAGTTAGTAACACGCAACACGTTGAAAAGCATTTTCGAAGCAGAAGGCTATGATGTATTCGAAGCGACAGATGGCGCGGAAATGCATCAGATTCTCTCTGAATATGACATCAACCTTGTGATTATGGATATCAATCTGCCTGGGAAAAATGGCCTGCTGTTAGCGCGCGAACTCCGCGAACAAGCTAACGTTGCGCTGATGTTCCTGACGGGCCGTGATAACGAAGTCGATAAAATTCTCGGCCTCGAAATCGGCGCAGACGATTACATCACCAAGCCGTTTAACCCGCGCGAACTGACTATCCGTGCTCGTAACCTGCTGTCCCGTACCATGAACCTTGGTACTGTCAGCGAAGAACGCCGTAGCGTCGAAAGCTACAAGTTCAATGGCTGGGAGCTGGACATCAACAGCCGCTCTCTGATTGGTCCTGACGGCGAGCAGTATAAACTGCCGCGCAGCGAATTCCGTGCCATGCTTCACTTCTGTGAGAATCCGGGCAAAATCCAGTCTCGCGCAGAACTGCTGAAAAAAATGACCGGTCGCGAACTGAAGCCGCATGACCGTACCGTTGACGTGACGATCCGCCGCATTCGTAAACATTTCGAATCAACGCCGGATACGCCAGAAATCATCGCCACCATTCACGGTGAAGGCTACCGTTTCTGCGGCGACCTGCAGGATTAATTCAATTCTGATGGGTAAAAAAAACGGCGCTTTATGCGCCGTTTTTCATTTCTCTACGGGTCTATTTCCATAAGCGAAACGCGTCACTCTGCTCAGGCTGAGATGCCGGAAGTTCTGACGGTTTTGGTTTTGGCTGCGCCAGCGAGTGCCAGTCAAGATGACGCGTCAGGAACATCACCCCACACAGCGCAAACAACAGCACGCCGGTACCCAGCAGTAAAGAGCTATCCTGTGAACGCAGCAGCACCCACATCACGCCATCCAGCGCCAGCAGCGCCACGGTGAACAAAATACTGTTCCGCCAGCCCTGCAATATCGCCTGCAGATACACCCCGTTCATTAACGCGCCAACCAGGCTTGCCGTTATCCACGCCGCCGTAAAACCAATGTGTTCTGACAGCGCCAGCAGAAGCAGATAAAACATCACCAGCGATAACCCCACCAGCAGATACTGCATCGGGTGCAGACGCAGACTGGTCATGCTCTCAAGCACGAAGAAAGACATAAAGGTCAGCACAATCAGCAGGATGGCATATTTTGTTGCCCTGTCCGTTAACTGATACTGATCTGCTGGCGTGGCGACGGCGACGCTAAACGCAGGCATGCCCTCCCAGCCAATTTTTTCGCCATCAAAGCGCTCGCCGAGGTTATTGGCAAACCAGCTGCTTTGCCACTGGGCCTTGAATCCTGATTCACTGATTTCGCGCTTAGCCGGAAGAAAGTCCCCAAGAAAGTTGGGATGCGGCCAGTTGCTGGTTAAGGTCATTTCACTGTTACGCCCAACCGGTACGACGGAGAAATCGCCGGTACCGCTCAAATTGAGCGACAACACCAGGCTCAGATTTTGCTCCGCCCAGCTCGCGTCAGGTAGCGGAATGTGAATTCCCTGCGCACGTCCATCCAACCCCGTCCCCGGCTCAACGACCAGCGACGTGCCATTGACCTGTGGCGCTTTTACCACGCCAATCCCGCGCGCATCACCCACACCAACTACAATAAACGGTTTGCCGACGCTGACGTTGGGATGGTTTAAATCGCTCAAGCGCTCGGCGTTAAACTCGGCCTTCACCGAAACATCGTTGTGCCAGACCTGGCCTTCATAAATACCGATTTTACGCGCTTCTACGTTCTGATTCCCCTCAACGACCAACGACTCCGGCAGCCAGAAATGGATATAGCTGCGTTTACGCTGGACCTCTTTGCCCTCCTCCAGCGAGGTATAAAGTTCTGTCACCGGAACGGCAATCAGCGGCCCTACCATCTTTTGCGGCCCGCTGGTGCTCTGACGGATAGCATCTTCGACGTCATCACGATAATCCGATCGCTCAACGATTATCTGCCTGACCATCGTCAGCGGAATTAACAGCAGCAGTATTGCGCCACCTAAGGTGACGATTTTCCAAAACAGGGGGGATTTAAACATAGCGTTCTCCTTTGCAATATCAGCAAGGTAGAACAGCTATGTGCGGAGAATTTGAAGTTATGTGAAGTGACGGTGAAGCGTAAACAGAGCCTGTACGCCCCCTTCCGGTCGGTTAGACAATGTCACCGTACCTGCGTGAAGTCGCGCAACTTCGCTGACAAACGCCAGCCCCAAACCGCTGCTCTTATGCCCATTCTCACGGGGCAGCGAGTAAAAGCGCTCAAAAATACGCGGTAACGCAAAGTCGGGGATCCCGCTGCCACTGTCGATGACCTGCAACGTGACCCGCTCCTCCTGCTGATGCGAACTCAGCGTAATCGTCCCGTCCTGCGGCGTGAAGTCGATCGCGTTGTCGAGCAAATTCCCCAATGCCTGCTCCAGTAACGCAGGGTCGGCGGCGACGCTAAGCGATGAAGGTATAATGGTCAGCGTGATGTTTTTTGCCGCCAGTTGCACGCTGCGTGCCTCTTTAAGCTGAGCAAACAGCGCGTCTACTGCCACCGCCATCAACGTTATGTCCTGTCGATTCTCCAGTCGCGCCTGACGTAGCAGAGTTTCGACCAACGCCTGCATGCGCGCATTTTGCGTCAGAATATTATCGGTAAAGCGCGCAACCACGTTCGGCGGCGGACCTTCGCGCAAAATTTCAGCTGCGCCACGGATGGCCGCCAGCGGACTTTTCAGCTCGTGCGTTAACGCGTAGACATATTGCTCAATGTAGTTTTTGCCCTCAAGCTTCAGACGCATACTTTCCAGCGCCTGCGCCAGTTTACGTAGCTCGCTGCTGCCTAAATCAGGCAGTGGGACGGGGCGATTCTCAGTAACGGAGTCGGCATAGCGCGCCAGCCGGGCAATAGAGCGGTTTATCCACCATACCATCCCGACGCCAATCACTAAGGCAATGCCCAGTAATACGGCGCTGGCCCACAGCATCCGCCGTTCACTGCGTTTAATCACCGGCGCCATCGCCGCATTCGGTTTACCGACGCTAAGCACGCCGATAATACGCCCGCCGTCAACGATCGGCGCGGCAACGTACATCACCGAACTTTCCGGATCGTTCGGGTTTTGCGGCGTACTGCGGGCGCCATATTGCCCACGCAGGGTTAACCACACGTCGTTCCAGCGGGAATAGTCCTGACCGACGGCCTGGTTGGCGGAATCAAACAATACCTTGCCCTGCGCGTCGGTCATGTAGACATGGTATTCGTTACGAACTTTGTTAATGCCGCTGATATTGGCGCTGAATGGACGGTTATGCAGCTGCGAAAATGCCTGCGCCAGCTTGCCGTTGGCGGGAGAGTCAGAGAGCAAGTCATCGTGAGCCAGCGCGGCCAGCAGCGTGGCGGTATCAATCAAGGTGCCTTCGGTCGCCCGGCGAACACCTGGCTTAATTTCCTGCACAAAGATCGACAAAACGAACCAGGCGGCGACGGCAACTATCAGAAAATAGCCGAGCAGCAAACGCATGCCAATGCGCATCAGACGCTCCTCAGGCTGTATCCCATACCGCGATGCGTATTGATAGGGGAAAACTCGGGGTTGATAGCCCGCAGCTTGGCGCGCAGCGTTTTGATGTGGGTATCGACCGTTCTGTCGAAGGTATCCTGCGCATCGGCCCAGACTAAATCCATCAACTGCTGGCGAGAGTAAATACGCCCCGGCGACATCAGCAGCGTTTTCAGCAACAGAAACTCATAGCGCGTCAGGTTTAACGGCCTGCCAAACCAGGTTATCTGCGCGGCCAGTTCATTAAGCTCAAACTCCCCACAGCGCGTCATTGATGAAGGAGCGGAGAATTTCTGCACCCGCCGCAGGAGCGTACGCACGCGGGCGCACACCTCGCGCGGAGAGAAAGGCTTGGCAACATAGTCATCCGCGCCGATTTCCAGCCCCAGCAGGCGATCCACTTCATCGCTGCGCGCGGTCAAAAACAGGATCGGCAACGCCGGATGACGCTCCAGCAGACGTCGGCATAGTTCAAAGCCGCTGATATCGGGTAGACCGACATCCAGAACGATCGCATCAGGACAGCGCTGGCGAGATTTTTCCAGCACCGGTAACCCGCGCTCAAACGCTTCCACGCTAAAACCTTCCTGCGACAGCATGTAGATAAGCGTATCGGCGATGCCCTGCTCATCCTCAACTAACCAGATCAACGGCTGTTGCATTTTGCTTCCTTGTTATTGCCGCCACGGCATGATGGGCACCGCGCTGATGGCATTTTTGGGCGATCCATCGACCACTTTATCTGAATAGGCCAGATAGGCCAGCGCATTACGTTTCGCGTCGTAAAAACGCACGACCTGTAAGGATTTAAACACCAGCGAGGTACGTTTTTTAAACACCACTTCGCCCTGCGCTTTGCCGTTCTTGATTCTGTCGCTCAGTTCTACCGGCCCTACCTGCTGGCAGGAGATGGCGGCATCGGAGGTATCTTCCGCCAGCCCCAGTCCACCTTTGATGCCGCCGGTCTTCGCCCGGCTCACGTAGCACGTCACGTTGGTCACATCCGGATCGTCAAACGCTTCGACCACAATTTTATGATCCGGCCCAAACATTTTGAAAACCGTATCGACAGATCCAATCTGCTCCGCGTGGGCGACCTGCGCCAACATCAGCAGAATTGAGGAAATGATTAAGCTCTTATATTTCATATTGTTACCATTCTTAAAAGTTACTCTGTGTAATTATTCGACATTTTAAGATAAAACGTATACAGATCACAGGATTACAATAATCACGCTTTCGTATGTCCGAAAAAAGCATTTATGAGCAAAAAAAACACTGAATGCTAAAACAGCAAAAAATGCTATTATCCACATACCTGACGTCAGGTACTCGTTGTTGAAAGGATGAGGATATTTTATGGATCAGGCTGGCATTATTCGCGACCTATTAATCTGGCTGGAAGGTCATCTGGATCAGCCTTTGTCGCTTGACAATGTGGCGGCAAAAGCAGGCTATTCCAAGTGGCACCTGCAGAGAATGTTTAAGGACGTGACGGGCCATGCTATTGGCGCCTACATCCGCGCCCGTCGTTTATCAAAATCTGCAGTGGCGCTGCGCCTGACTGCGCGCCCAATTTTGGATATTGCGCTGCAATATCGCTTTGACTCTCAACAAACCTTTACCCGCGCGTTCAAGAAACAGTTTTCCCAGACGCCTGCGCTGTATCGCCGTTCCCCGGAATGGAGCGCGTTCGGTATTCGCCCGCCAATGCGACTGGGTGAATTTACGATGCCTGCGCACGAGTTCGTTACGCTGGAAGATACGCAACTGCTTGGCACCACGCAAAGCTATTCCTGCTCGCTGGAACAGATTTCAGATTTCCGGCATGAAATGCGTATTCAGTTCTGGCGCGACTTCCTTGCTCATGCCCCTTCAATCCCGCCGGTGCTGTACGGGCTGAACGAAACGCGTCCTAGCATTGAAAAAGATGACGAGCAGGAAGTGTTTTACACCACGGCACTGACGCCGGAACAAGCCAATGGCTATGTGCCGTCGGCGCAGCCTATCCTGTTACAGGGCGGCGAGTACGTGATGTTTACCTATGAAGGGCTGGGGACCGGCGTGCAGGAGTTTATCCTGACAGTCTACGGCACATGCATGCCGATGCTGAACCTGACGCGCCGTAAAGGGCAAGATATCGAGCGATACTACCCGGCAGAAGATGCCAAAGCGGGAGATCGCCCGATCAACCTGCGCTGCGAATTCCTGATTCCGATTCGCCGCTAGCGCTGCAGTTCATCCAACGCAGGGGCATCCAGATGAGAAATGTCCCCTGCCGTTTCAACCACCCATCCCGGCGCCAGCCATAAGCTTTCCTGGTAATCGACGCGAGAAATAGAACAGTTGCGCAGACGCAGGCGACGTTCAGCCCAGGCCGGTAACCCCAAAATCGTACTCACCAGGCAACCCAGCGCGATACCGTGGCTGACCAGCAGTGGACGACTTCCCGGCGGCAGCTCCAGACAGGATGCCAGCGCCGCGTTGACGCGATCGCTCAGCTCCTGCATCGATTCCCCTTCCGGAATACGACCATCCACCGTACCGTTCACCAACTGGCGACGCCAGCCCTCTTCCTCCGGCGTCAGCGTATCGATATGACGCTGCTCCAGCACGCCCATATTCAGCTCACGCAGACGAGAATCATAGGTGATATCACAGCCACAGGCCTGGGCGATGATTTCTGCGGTGCGTCGTGTACGACCTAAATCGCTACTGATGACATGCGTAATTCCAAACGAGCGGGCGCGTTCTCCCACCTGCATGGCTTGCTGTTCACCTTTAGCGGTCAGTGGGCTGTCTGACTGGCCTTGAATACGTCGCTCGGCGTTCCACTGCGTTTCGCCATGGCGAACAAGGTATACCTGTAACATGCTTTTTTTCCGTTATATACTCGTCATACTTTGAGTAGACTCTGCGATGAATTTTCAAACTGAGCTTAATTATGCACAAGGTTATCTCTGCGACCACCAATCCTGCCAAAATTCAGGCAATTCTGCGGGCATTTGAAGAGATTTTCGGGGAAGGATCCTGCCATATTGAACCCGTCGCCGTCGAGAGTGGCGTGCCGGAACAACCTTTCGGAAGCCAGGAAACGCGCACTGGCGCACGAAATCGCGTTGATAACGCGCGCCGCCTGCACCCGCAGGCTGATTTCTGGGTCGCTATTGAAGCGGGTATTGACGATGACGCCACCTTCAGTTGGGTGGTGATTGATAACGGCATCCAGCGTGGAGAAGCCCGTTCAGCCACACTGCCATTGCCAGCTGTCATTCTCGACAGAGTCCGCCAGGGTGAAGCGCTCGGCCCGGTGATGTCGGACTATACGGGTATTGATGAGATTGGCCGTAAAGAGGGCGCAATCGGCGTCTTTACCGCGGGTAAGCTGACGCGCTCGAGCGTCTACCACCAGGCAGTGATTCTGGCGCTCAGCCCATTTCATAACGCGGTGTATCGGTAATGATTTGCGCTACGTTGTAGGCCTGATAAGCACAGCGCCATCAGGCATTTCGCGGCGATGTTGCCGGATGGCGGCTTCGCCTTATCCGGCCTACGACGAATCAGCCGTTTTTGAGTAACACCAGCTCCAGCCAGTGACGCAGATCCACCGGTGCGGATTTGAGGCTGTTCGACCCCCGCGTAATGGTGGCGATCCCCGCTCCAAGCTCGTTTTTAAGCTCGCGCTGGCTCATCTCGCCACGCAGCAGCTCTTCAATGATACGCACACGCGTGCCCAACGCTTCGCGCTCATCCGGCGTTAACATCAAATTGAGCAGGGGCAGGTGTAAATCTTGTTCATAGGCGTGTTTAAGCAGATCGACAAAACGTAACCACTCCTGGTGACGCTGTTCTGCCATCTCTGCTGAATAGGGTGATTGCTGAGTCATAAGTTATCGCCATCGTTGCGGGGGGAAGCGTGCGTGCTTCCCCCTTTTGTACTCTTTAACGAGTACGATAGCATAACACAACCGACGCGATCAGTAACGACGTTGCCATTCTGCGTCGCTCATCAACTCCGGTTTATCACCGAGGAAATAGCGGTAGTACGCATCGTAAGCCAACACGTTCTTCACGTAACCACGCGTCTCTGAGAATGGAATGCTCTCGACAAACGCGACGGCATCAATCCGGCCCGCGCTATTGCCAAGCCAGGTGCGAACGCGCCCCGGTCCGGCGTTATAGGCCGCCGACGCAAAAATGCGGTTATTACCGAATTGCTGGTAAACATACTGCAAATAGCTGGTACCAATGTTGATGTTGGTATCAGGATCCAGTAGCTGGCTCGGGCTGCTGTAACCCGGAATCGAGAACATTTTCACCGTATGCGTCGCCGTGCCTGGCATAATCTGCATCAGTCCGCTGGCGCCGACCGGCGATTTCACTTTCGGGTTCCAGGCGCTTTCCTGACGCGCTATCGCCATCGCATAGCTCGGCTGAATATCCTTGCCGCTGGTGTAACGGGTAAACAGATCCTTGTAGGCCAGCGGGAAGCGCTCTTCCAGATGATCCCACAGCTTACCGGCGATCGTCGCCTGCACGCTCAGATCCCACCAGTGATTATTGAACGCGTAACGCGCCAGTTGAGCCTGCTCAGACTTAGTGCGGCTGGTGACCAGATTCGCCCATTCACTGCGCGCGGTATTATCCATGTTCCAGTACATCAGCTCGCGTACGCGCGCCATTTCCGGGCCCTGAGTTAACGCTGAGTCAACGTTGGCTGGGGCTTTATCCACTTTCAACTCATACTCTTCGCCCAGACGCTGTGCCGCCACCATCGGATAGAATCCGCGCTGCTGCATGAGCTGATGCAGGATCTCTTTGGCTTCCGCTTCACGTCCGCGCTCCAGCAGCAGATCCGCCTGCCAGTAGCGCCACTCATCTTTTTCTTTTGCTTCCATTGGCAGACGCGCCAGCCAGGTATTCAGGCCACGACGATCGCCAGTTCCCAGCGCCATGCGCACGCGGCGCTCCACAAGCGAGGTGGAATTCGAACGCATAATGGCGTCATCGCGCCATTTGGCCTGCTCGTCGGTGACGTCGTTGCCCATCAAACGCCAGGCAACAATGTCGCGCAGCTCCTGAGTTTGCTCGTCATTCAACTGCTGTGCTTGTGTCAGAGACGGGATCATCAGGCGGGCATTCTCCACATCCTGACGCGCCACGCTGGCAAAGGCCACCGCTGCCATCTGTCGGGTGAAATCCGTGGCGCCAGTAGTGCGAGCAAAGGTCATCACCGAATTTGGATCGTTGGCCAGCGCAATGATCGCCGAAGCGATAGTTTGATATTGCGCGGGCATCTGTCCGGCCAACGCGGTGACCAGTCCGGTATTCCCGGCTTTCATCGCCAGACGAATACGTTCCAGATACGCCAGCGGATCCTGGGTGCCTGAGGCGCGCCATACGCCGAATAATTTGTCACAAGCGTTCGGCTGGCTTTTCCCGGTCAACCACAGTTCTTTCGCGCCCTGCCAGGCTTCTTCGGTTTGCCCGGTGCTCCATTTCGCAAAGTAATAGTTACATTGCGCTTCCGTGGTACCCGGTTTTTCCGGACTGAATGCCAGCAGTCCACGCCAGTCTTCCCGTCGCGCCAGTTCATTCACGAAACGTGATTGCAGAGTACGCGCTGGGGGCAGCGTCGGGTTGGCGCGCACAAAATTGGTGACGGTAATGGTCGGCTGATTCATCAGATCGTCCGTAATCTGACGATATTCCAGATAAGGATACAGAGGATAGCTCTTCAGGCCGGGCATCATCTGCTCGACTACATCCATCTGTCGGTTATCCCAGGCCTGCTTAATTTGCGCATAGCGATTGCGCTGCTCATCCAGGGAATCGGCTCGCGCCACTTGACTGACCGTCAGCAGACATACGCTGGCCGCCAGCAGGCGCCAGGTAAATTGATTGGCTTTGTCCACAAGCTCTTCCTCTTCTCATGTTACGTCTGTGCAGCATCATGCCGCTTAATTCATTCATGCTAACCAGACATTGCAGAATGCGCCACGTCACGGACACTTTTTTACTTTTGTTGCGAGTGAGATCTGCTGGCTGGGATTGAGCAATGAAAAAGGCTACACTTCGCCTTTGAAAACTCTATTCATCACTATAAAAGAGGCGAAGTCCACGTGGCTCAATTCGTTTATACCATGCATCGTGTCGGCAAAGTCGTTCCGCCGAAACGTCATATTCTTAAAAACATCTCACTGAGCTTCTTCCCTGGCGCCAAAATCGGTGTACTCGGTCTGAACGGCGCGGGTAAATCTACCCTGCTGCGCATCATGGCCGGCATTGATACCGATATCGAAGGTGAAGCTCGCCCACAGCCTGGCATTAAAATCGGTTACCTGCCGCAGGAGCCGAAACTGAACCCGGAACATACCGTTCGCGAATCCGTTGAAGAAGCGGTTGCAGAAGTGGTTAACGCGCTGAAAGGCCTGGATGAAGTGTACGCGAAGTACGCTGAGCCGGACGCTGACTTCGACAAACTGGCCGCGCAACAGGGCAAGTTTGAAGAGATTATTCAGGCCCATGACGGTCATAACCTGAACGTGCAGCTTGAGCGTGCCGCCGACGCCCTGCGTCTGCCGGACTGGGACGCTAAAATTGAGAATCTCTCCGGTGGTGAACGCCGCCGCGTCGCGCTGTGCCGCCTGCTGCTGGAAAAACCAGACATGCTGCTGCTCGACGAACCGACCAACCACCTGGATGCGGAATCCGTGGCATGGCTGGAACGCTTCCTGCACGATTTCGAAGGCACCGTAGTGGCGATCACCCACGACCGTTACTTCCTCGACAACGTAGCGGGTTGGATTCTGGAGCTTGACCGTGGTGAAGGTATTCCGTGGGAAGGCAACTACTCCTCCTGGCTGGAGCAGAAAGATCAGCGTCTGGCCCAGGAAGCCTCTCAGGAAGCGGCTCGCCGTAAATCCATTGAGAAAGAGCTGGAGTGGGTACGTCAGGGCGCTAAAGGCCGTCAGTCTAAGGGCAAAGCCCGTCTGGCGCGCTTTGAAGAGCTGAACAACACCGAATATCAGAAGCGTAACGAAACCAACGAACTGTTTATCCCACCTGGAGCTCGTCTGGGCGATAAAGTCGTTGAAGTCACCAATCTGCGTAAATCCTACGGCGATCGTGTGCTGATTGACGACCTGAGCTTCTCGGTACCGAAAGGCGCCATTGTCGGCATCATCGGTCCGAACGGCGCGGGTAAATCAACCCTGTTCCGTATGATGTCCGGTCAGGAACAGCCTGACAGCGGCACCATCACGCTGGGTGAAACCGTCAAACTGGCCTCCGTTGACCAGTTCCGTGATGCGATGGACAACAGCAAAACCGTATGGGAAGAAGTTTCCGGCGGGCTGGATATCATGCGTATCGGCAATACCGAAATGCCAAGCCGCGCCTACGTGGGCCGCTTCAACTTCAAAGGTGTGGATCAGGGCAAACGCGTCGGCGAGCTGTCCGGCGGTGAGCGTGGTCGTCTGCATCTGGCGAAGCTGCTGCAGGTTGGCGGCAACATGCTGCTGCTCGATGAACCAACCAACGACCTGGATATTGAAACCCTGCGCGCGCTGGAAAACGCCCTGCTGGAATTCCCGGGCTGCGCGATGGTTATCTCGCACGACCGTTGGTTCCTTGACCGTATCGCGACTCACATTCTGGATTACCAGGATGAAGGTAAGGTTGAGTTCTTCGAAGGTAACTTTACCGAATACGAAGAGTACAAGAAACGCACGCTTGGCGCGGATGCGCTGGAGCCGAAGCGTATTAAGTACAAGCGTATTTCGAAGTAATTACCGTTAAGCGCCGTATCCGGTCTACGAGGTTAGTGCGACTTGTAGGCCGGATAAGCGCAGCGCCATCCGGCATTTAAACTATCTCTGCTCGCCCATGAGCTCTTTCACCAACTCCACGCAGCGCAGGAATCGACCGTCGTAGTCCGGCTCCTGAACGTGCACAAAATTGATATTGTTTTCCTGCAGCATCTCAACCAGCAGCGTCTGAAACGCTTTTCTGTCAACCGAACTACCAAGGCTGCGCAAACCATCCGCCACCCACGGGGTGTTGTTTTCCAGTAGGATCACCAGGTCAAAGCGATACTCGTCAATCAGCGCCTGCACAAACGGGTGTTCACGCCCTTCATACTTTTTACAGAAGGCCTGAGTGGTCACGAAATCGGTGTCGATGAACGCCACTTTATTGGCATACTTAACAGCAAAATCAATGTATTGCGCTTGTCCCAGGGCGATCTTATCGTAGTCGGAATACTGCAACGCCATCTCATCGCCGCCCAAATGGGAGAAAACGTAATCACGCCCATATTCCCACGCACTGGTGGTGTTAAAGATGTTGGCGAGCTTGTTCACCAGCGTCGATTTGCCGCTCGACTCCCCGCCGAGGATCGCCACAGTACGTACGAAAAACGGCTTCACTTCGGTCGGTATATACTCCCAGTAGCGAAACGGGTTCTCACGAATTTGCCCGCCACTGATGCTCATAAACGTTCGCTTGGGATCCACCAGCACGGTTTCGATCCCCAGATGTTCCAGATACTGCGGGGCATCTGATTCTTCAGAAGTGTAGATCCAGTTTGGCTGGATCCCTTTCTCCTGCATAAACGTTTTGATCCCGTTGCTCCACACGTCCCAACCGTGCGGATACGGCTCCATGCCCTCTTCGTTGAAGGCATGAATACGGATATTTTTCTGATACTTAAAGGTTTGCAGCAGCCAGCGCAGGCGATCGGGTACCGTAGGCTGTTGCGACATGGCGCTGTCTTCAAACAGGCTGCGATCGCGCGTGTCGTCATAGCCCATGATGATATGCAGTTCATCAACCTGACTACATGCACGCTGGATAAGATAGATATGACCGGTGTGCAGCGGATAAAACTTACCGAATACCACACCAATATTTTTCTGCTGGCGTGGAAACTCCAGCCCAAGAAAGCGGTGCAATGCCTCCAGCTTTTGCGCACTGGGGCTTTTGATTTTGGCATTCAGCAGTTGGCTTAGGTATCCCTTGGTCATGCCACTGGCATCCGCCACCTGTTGCAGGGTACAGCCTTTTTGCTTTATGGCGGTTTTGAGATAGTCGAACGATGACACAAGAGCCTCCTGCTGGAAAAATCGCGTAACACTGCCTGATGGCGCTTCGCTTATCAGGCCTACAACATCAATCCGTAGGCCGGATAAGACGCATTGCGTCGCCATCCGGCAAATTATACAACATCACTGCATACAGAGGATTATAAGTCGTCAAACACGCTTAACGCATCCGCAAGCTTTTTAACGCCAAAGACCTGCATCCCTTCCGGTACTTTTTTCGGCACGTTGGCGGCGGGAACTATCGCCCGACGAAAGCCGTGCTTTGCCGCTTCCGAAATACGCTCCTGGCCGCTGGGTACCGGACGGATTTCGCCTGCCAGTCCTACTTCGCCAAAGACCACTAAGTCCTGCGGCAACGGCCTGTCGCGCAGGCTGGAAACCATTGCCAGCAGCAGCGCCAGGTCGGCGCTGGTTTCGGTGACTTTTACGCCGCCGACCACGTTGACGAACACGTCCTGATCCGCCATCTGCAAGCCGCCGTGACGATGCAGCACCGCCAGCAGAATCGCCAGGCGGTTCTGTTCCAGACCGACCGCCACGCGACGTGGGTTCGCCATCATTGAGTGATCGACCAATGCCTGAATCTCTACCAGCAGCGGACGCGTGCCTTCCCAGACCACCATCACTGAACTGCCGGAGGTGACTTCATCGCCACGGCTTAAGAAGATAGCGGAAGGGTTACTGACTTCACGCAACCCCTGTTCCGTCATGGCGAAGACGCCCAGCTCATTCACCGCGCCAAAGCGGTTTTTATGGCTACGCAGTGTACGGAAGCGGGAATCGGCATCACCGTCGAGCAGCACCGAGCAGTCGATACAGTGCTCCAGCACCTTCGGCCCGGCCAGCGATCCGTCTTTGGTGACATGACCAACCATCACAATCGCCACGCCGCGCGTTTTGGCAAAACGCGTCAGGTAGGCCGCCGTTTCGCGCACCTGCGCCACGCTGCCCGGCGAAGACTGAATATCCGCCATGTGCATCACCTGAATGGAGTCGATCACCATCAGTTTCGGTTGTTCTTCTTCGGCAATCAGGCAAATTTGTTCGATACTGGTTTCTGACAGCATGTTCAGATTCGCCGTCGGCAGGCCAAGCCGGTGCGCGCGCATCGCTACCTGTTGCAGCGACTCTTCGCCGGTGACGTACAGGGTTTTCATCTGCTCAGCAAGCTTGCACAGCGTTTGCAGCAGCAGCGTTGATTTCCCCGCGCCGGGGTTACCGCCAATCAGAATGGCGCTGCCGGGTACCACCCCGCCGCCCAGCACGCGGTCAAACTCTTTAAATCCGGTGGAAAAACGCGGCAGTTCCTCAAGGCTGATGTCAGACAGCTTCTGCACTTTTGCGACGCCCGCATTCCCGGCATAGCCACTGAGCCGCTCGTTACGCGCCACCGTCGGCGACGCGGCAAGGCGTACCTCGGTAATGGTGTTCCAGGCCTGGCAGGCGCTGCATTGCCCCTGCCAGCGCGGGTAATCGGCCCCGCATTCATTACAAACAAAGGCGCGTTTTGGAGCTTTTGCCACGTTTTACCTCGTTATTTCTGGTTCATGCTGCCGGAGAGAATGCAGAACACGCCCATCAGGTCAGCATGACGGATAGTAATTTCCGTCTTTTCATTCACTTTCGGTTTGGCATGATACGCAATACCCAATCCGGCCGTTTTGATCATCGGCAGGTCGTTGGCGCCGTCGCCGATCGCTACCGTCTGCGCGATCGGGATCTCATACTCCTGCGCCAGTCGGGTCAATGTATTGGCTTTGTACTGCGCATCGACGATATCACCGATCACATTGCCGGTGAATTTACCGTCCATGATCTCCAGCTCGTTTGCCACAGCCGCCGTCAGACGCAGTTTGTTACGCAGATAATCGGCAAAGAAGGTAAAGCCGCCGGAGGCGATTGCCACTTTCCAGCCGAGCGTTTCCAGTTTTAACACCAGTTGAGTCAGGCCAGGCATCAGCGGAAGTGTTTCGCGCACCTGGTGCAAAATATTGGCATCAGCGCCCTTCAGCGTCGCCACGCGGCTGCGCAGGCTGGCGGTAAAGTCCAGTTCGCCACGCATCGCGCGTTCGGTGACTTCGGCAACCATTTCGCCGGTTCCGGCCAGTTTAGCAATTTCATCAATACACTCGATCTGGATTGCCGTCGAGTCCATGTCCATCACCAGTAAACCCGGCGTGCGCAGATGTGGAATTTTACCCAGCGGTGCAACATCCAGTCTGGCGTCATGCGCCAGTTTTGCCGCGCGTGGCGTTAATGAGCCCGCCAGACGAATCACCTGATAATCTTCAACGCACCACGCCGCCACGATCACCATCGCTGCGCCCAGTTTACTCTGGTATTGCGTTAACCGTTGCTTATCCAGCCCACGACCGTACAGCAGCCAGCCACTACGGCCCGCGTGGTAATCCAGCGGCATCACTTCATCACCGCTTAAAGAGAGGGGCAGACCTGGCCACAGAGAGACATCTTCAGGTAGATCGCACCAGGTAATGTTAGGCATTAAAGCTCCTGTAAAATCGTTCGGGTCGGAATCATCAGGGGAAAATAACGCATGAGGCTACCCTGTAACCAGCGCTTCTGGCAACATTAAGTCTCAAATTTTCAGCAGGTGGAATATGGCTCGCACAAAACTGAAATTCCGACTTCATCGTGCAGTGATTGTATTGTCCTGCCTTGCGCTGCTCGTCGCTCTGATGCAGGGGGCTTCCTGGTTTAGTCAAAGCCACCAGCAGCAGCGTAATCCTCAGCTCGAAGAGCTGGCGCGCACGCTGGCTCGCCAGGTCGCGTTAAACGTCGCCCCATTGATGCGTACCGAAACGCCGGATGAAAAGCGCATTAAGGCGGTGCTCACGCAACTGACGGAGAGTAGCCGTATTCTGGACGCTGGCGTGTACGACGAACAGGGAGACCTGATTACGCGCACCGGTGAGAGCGTCAATGTTCGTGACCGGCTGGCGCTCGACGGCAAAAAAGCCGGGGGATATTTTAACCAGCAGATTGTCGAACCCATCCAGGGGAAAAATGGTCCGCTGGGCTATCTACGCCTGACGCTGGATACCCACACGCTCGCGACCGAAGCCAAGCAGGTGGATAACACCACCAACATCTTACGCCTGATGCTGCTTCTGTCGCTGGCAATCGGCGTGGTGCTGACCCGTACCTTATTGCAAGGTAAGCGTACCCGCTGGCAGCAATCCCCTTTCCTGCTGACCGCCAACAAACCGGTGCAGGAAGAAGAAAACGAGAAAAAAGAGTAAAAACAGTAAAATAAAGGGAAATCAACCATGACCACATTACGCCTGCTTATCTCAGACTCTTACGATCCGTGGTTTAACCTCGCGGTCGAAGAGTGCATTTTTCGCCAGATGCCCGCCACGCAGCGCGTCTTGTTCTTATGGCGTAACGCCGATACGGTGGTGATTGGCCGGGCGCAAAACCCGTGGAAAGAGTGTAATACCCGGCGTATGGAGGAAGACAACGTGCGGCTCGCCCGTCGCAGTAGCGGCGGCGGCGCGGTATTCCATGACTTAGGCAATACTTGCTTTACCTTTATGGCCGGTAAGCCAGAGTACGACAAAACCATCTCCACCGCGATTGTCCTTAATGCTCTGAACGCGCTGGGCGTAGAGGCCGACGCCTCCGGGCGTAACGATCTGGTGGTCAAAACGCCGGACGGCGATCGCAAGGTTTCCGGCTCTGCTTATCGGGAAACGAAAGATCGCGGATTCCACCACGGCACGCTGCTGTTGAACGCGGATTTAAGCCGCCTGGCAAACTATCTCAATCCCGATAAAAAGAAACTTGCCGCCAAAGGCATCACCTCGGTTCGCTCGCGGGTGGCGAATTTAACGGAGCTGTTGCCGGGCATTACCCATCAACAGGTCTGTCAGGCCATTACGGAAGCCTTTTTTACCCACTACGGCGAACGTGTCGAAGCGGAAATTATCTCGCCGGATAAAACGCCGGATCTGCCGAACTTTGCCGACACCTTTGCCCGCCAGAGCAGTTGGGAGTGGAATTTTGGTCAGGCACCTGCATTCTCGCACCTGCTTGACGAGCGTTTCACCTGGGGCGGCGTCGAGCTACATTTCGACGTCGAAAAAGGTCATATCACCCGTACGCAGGTGTTTACCGACAGCCTCAATCCCGCGCCGTTAGAAGCGCTGGCGGGTCGTCTGCAAGGATGCTTGTACCGTGCTGATATGCTGCAACAGGAGTGCGAGGCGCTGCTGGTTGATTTCCCGGAGCAAGAAAAAGAGTTACGCGAGCTGTCGGCATGGATTGCCGGAGCGGTGCGTTAAGCACTGGCCTGAAAATGCCGGATGGCGGCGACGCCTTATCCGGCCTACGAGAAGAATGGTAAGCCCGGTCAGCTCAGAGCCACCGGGCAAACAACGCTTACTCTTTATCGCCCAGCAGAACGGATTCCAGTGCGATTTTGATCATGTCGTTGAAGGTCGTCTGACGTTCAGCCGCAGTGGTTTGCTCGTGAGTACGGATATGGTCGGATACGGTGCAGATGGTCAGAGCTTTCGCACCAAACTCAGCCGCGACGCCGTAGATACCCGCCGCTTCCATTTCCACACCCAGCACGCCGTATTTTTCCATCACGTCGAACATTTCGCCGTCCGGAGAGTAGAACAGGTCAGCGGAGAACAGGTTGCCCACGCGCGCGTCTACGCCCAGCGCTTTTGCCGCATCAACCGCGTTACGCACCATGTCGAAATCAGCAATAGCGGCGAAGTCATGATCTTTAAAACGGATACGGTTAACTTTGGAGTCGGTGCAGGCACCCATACCGATAACCACGTCACGCAGTTTAACGTCCATACGCACAGCGCCGCAGGAACCTACGCGAATGATTTTCTTCACGCCGAAATCGGTGATCAACTCTTTGGTGTAGATGGAGCAGGACGGGATACCCATACCGTGACCCATTACGGAGATCTTACGGCCTTTATAAGTACCGGTGAAACCTAACATGCCGCGCACGTTATTCACTTCACGAACATCTTCGAGGAAAGTTTCAGCAATATGCTTTGCACGCAGCGGGTCGCCCGGCATCAATACGACGTCAGCGAAATCACCCATTTCTGCATTAATATGTGGAGTTGCCATTTTTTATCCTTATTTCGTTGTTATTGCCTGATGGCGACTACGCCTTATCAGGCCTACAAAACGTATCCAAATACCCTAAGGATTTCGCGTTGTAGGAAGGCGACGAATTCGTGTATCCCCGGGAGCATAGATTCACTATGTGACCGGGGTGAGCGAATGAAGTCAACGCATCTACAGCGCGAAAGACAACGGGTATTACAGCATGTTTTTACCGTAGTCCATCGGCGACGTACCAAAGTAGCTCGCCAGCGTCTGACCGATATCCGCGAAGGTTTCACGGTGACCTAAAGAGCCAGGTTTAACTTTCGGGCCGTAGACCAGTACCGGAATGTGCTCACGGGTGTGGTCAGTGCCGGTCCAGCTCGGGTCGCAGCCGTGGTCGGCGGTCAGGATCAGAATGTCATCTTCACCTACCAGCTCCATCAGCTCTGGCAGACGGCGGTCAAACAGTTCCAGACCCGCTGCGTAACCGGCGATATCGCGACGATGTCCCCATGAAGAGTCGAAATCAACGAAGTTGGTGAAGACGATGGTCTTATCACCGGCTTCTTTCATCTCTTTGATGGTGGCGTCGAACAGCGCGTCCAGACCGGTGGCTTTCACTTTTTTAGTGATGCCGCAGTTAGCGTAGATATCCGCGATTTTACCGACGGAAACCACGTGACCGTCTTTCTCGTCGACCAGTTTCTGCAGCACGGTCGGTGCTGGCGGCTCAACGGCCAGATCGTGACGGTTACCGGTACGCTGGAAGTTACCGGCTTTATCACCGATAAACGGACGTGCGATAACACGACCGATGTTGTAACCACCTTCGGTCAGTTCCTCACGAGCGATTTCGCACAGCTCGTAGAGTTTATCCAGGCCAAAAGTCTCTTCGTGGCAGGCAATCTGGAACACGGAGTCAGCGGAGGTATAGAAAATCGGCTTGCCGGTTTTCATATGCTCTTCACCCAGTTGATCCAGGATCACGGTACCGGAAGAGTGGCAGTTGCCGAGGTAGCCCGGCAGGTTGGCACGTTTTACCAGCTTATCCAGCAGTTCCTGCGGGAAGCTGTTTTCATGATCGGAGAAATAACCCCAGTCAAACAGAACCGGAACACCGGCGATTTCCCAGTGACCAGACGGTGTATCTTTCCCGGAAGAGAGTTCATGCGCCCATGCATAGGCGCCAATGACTTCCGCGTTACCGTCCATGCCAGCAGCAATTTTACCGGTAGAACCTTCGTGAGCTTTCACCAGGCCCAGACGGGTCAGGTTAGGCAGAGTCAGTGGGCCTTTGCGACCATTGTCAGCTTCACCTTTCGCACAGGCTTCTGCAATGTGTCCCATAGTGTCTGAGCCTACGTCGCCAAAGCGATCCGCATCTTCAGTCGCACCAATACCAAAGGAGTCCAGCACCATAATAAATGCACGTTTCATATTAATCTCCGTACCTTTTGCGCCGCAAAAAAGCGATCAGATCAGTATACAATTATTCGGTTATACGACGATAGACTGTCGGTGTAATTTCTGGCGCTTTATCGTCAAGGCTGATTGCCGCTTTGACCGCTTTCGCCGCTTCCTGCCAGCTGGCTTCATCTTTCGCGTGGATCACCGCCAGCGGACGCTGTCCATCTACGCTGTCGCCCAAACGCGCCATGTCGCTAAAGCCAACGCTGTAATCAATGGTGTCCGAAGCCTGACGACGACCGCCGCCCATGGAAACGACCGCCATTCCCAGCGCACGAGTATCCATGGCGCTAACAAAGCCTTCGGTATCAGCATATACCGCTTTGCTGAGCATTGCCGTCGGCAGGTACTTCGCATAATTTTCGACGAAATCGGTCGGTCCTTTCTGCGCCGCAACCATGCGACCAAAAATCTCTGCCGCTTTACCGTTATCCAACACCGCCTGCAATTTCGCACGGGCTTCGGCGTCATCTTTCGCCAGTTTGCCGGAGATCAGCATTTCCACGCACAGCGCCATGGTGACGTCTAACAGACGTGGATTGCGGTATTCACCGGTCAGGAACTGCACCGCTTCGCGGACTTCTACCGCGTTACCAGCGCTCGAGGCCAGTACCTGGTTCATATCGGTTAACAGCGCGGTGGTACGTACACCCGCCCCGTTCGCCACGCCGACAATCGCTTCGGCAAGGGCTTCAGAAAGCTCGTAGGTCGGCATAAAGGCGCCGCTGCCTACTTTCACATCCATCACCAACGCATCCAGCCCTTCCGCCAGCTTTTTCGCCAGGATGGAGCCGGTAATCAGCGGGATGGAATCCACGGTCGCGGTAATATCGCGGGTGGCATAAAAACGTTTATCCGCCGGTGCGAGCGAGCTGGTTTGCCCAATAATCGCCACACCCACGTCTTTAATAATTTCACGGAAACGCGCGTCGTCCGGGAAGATATCAAACCCAGGAATCGCTTCCAGTTTATCGAGCGTACCGCCGGTGTGCCCCAGGCCACGCCCGGAGATCATCGGAATATAGCCGCCACAGGCAGCAACCATCGGGCCTAACATCAGTGACGTTACGTCACCTACGCCGCCGGTAGAGTGTTTATCCACAATCGGGCCGTTCAGCTGCAGGCTTTTCCAGTCCAGCACGGTTCCTGAATCACGCATTGCCATGGTCAGCGAAACTCGCTCAGGCATTGTCATATCGTGGAAGAAAATGGTCATCGCCAGGGCGGCGATTTGTCCTTCAGAGATGGTGTTGTCGCGAATACCATTGATAAAGAAACGAATTTCTTCATCGCTCAGCGCGTGACCATCACGTTTTTTACGAATAATTTCTTGTGCGAGAAACACGGTAACCCCCGATTAATCAGGTTAAATGCTGCGGAAAACCCACTGCAATGAATGATTACTCTTAATAATCCAAGCCGTTGTAGGCCGGGTAAGCAACGCGCACCCGGCAGTCGTACTGATGCCGGATGGCGGCTGCGCCTTATCCGGCCTACGATGGGCAATTCAAACTTAGTAGCTGCTTGCGCTCTTACCGTCGCCATGACCCAGCGCTTTCAGCAGGCTCGCCAGCAGGCTGGATGCGCCAAAACGATAGTGACGAGAATCAGCCCAGTCAGCGCCAAACAGTTCGTCGGCAATCGCCAGGAACTGCTGTGCATCTTCTGCAGTACGCACGCCGCCAGCCGGTTTGAAACCTACGGTTTTAGAAACACCCATGTCGCGGATCACTTCCATCATGATGCGAGCGCTTTCAGGGGTCGCATTGACCGGCACTTTACCGGTAGAGGTTTTGATGAAATCAGCACCGGCTTTGATGGAGATTTCAGACGCTTTGCGAATCAGGGCTTCTTCTTTCAGTTCACCGGTTTCGATGATCACTTTCAGCAGCACGTTTGCCGCCGCGCACGCGTCTTTACAGGCTTTAACCAGATCAAAACCAACCTGCTCGTTACCCGCGATCAGCGCACGATACGGGAACACCACGTCAACTTCATCTGCACCGTAGGCTATCGCCGCGCGGGTTTCAGCCAGCGCAATCTCGATGTCGTCGTTGCCGTGCGGGAAGTTGGTGACGGTGGCAATACGGATGTCCGGCGTGCCCTGCTCTTTCAGAGTCTTACGCGCAACAGGAATGAAACGTGGATAGATGCAAATTGCTGCCGTGTTGCCAACCGGGGTCTTCGCCTGATGACACAGCGCGATCACTTTTTCATTGGTGTCGTCATCATTCAGGGTGGTCAGGTCCATCAGTTTCAGTGCACGCAGGCTGCTTGCTGTTAAATCGGTCATAACATTCTCCAACGGCATCGCCGTATAAAATTTCACCTTGCGAGTTTGTTAGTATTCTAACATCCGCTCGCTATTACACTTCGATATACATCACAGTTAATGAAAACCACATACAGATTTGCATTACTCTAATGAGATCTACTTCAAATAAATAACCTTTCCTGAGGGGATGCGGTGGCATCAGGCGCATCCGGATCAAAGGTTGTGGTGGCGTTGCTTTCTACAATGGCGTTACACCTTCGGGATAAAAAGGAATCAACGATGCCCACTTCAAGCGAACTCGCGCTGCAACAGCGTTGCCAACAAATCGTGACCAGTCCGGTGCTCAGCCCTGAGCAGAAACGCCATTTTCTGGCGCTGGAGGCTGAAAACGCGCTGCCTTATCCGCAACTGCCTGCTGAGGCACGCCAGGCGCTGGATGACGGGGTGATCTGCGATATGTACGAAGGTCACGCCCCGTTCAAACCGCGCTATGTCTTACCCGACTATGCGCGTTTTCTGGCCAACGGTTCATCGTGGCTGGAGCTGGAAGGTGCCAGCGATCTTGATGATGCGTTGTCCTTGCTCACCATCCTGTACCACCACGTTCCGTCAGTGACCTCAATGCCGGTCTATCTCGGTCAGCTCGACGCCCTGTTGCAACCATATGTTAGAATTCTAACACAAGAAGAGATCGATATTCGAATAAAACGTTTCTGGCGTTATCTCGACAGAACCCTGCCAGACGCGTTTATGCATGCCAACATCGGCCCCGCCGATACGCCAGTCACCCGAGCGATTTTACGTGCAGATGCAGAGCTAAAGCAGGTTTCACCTAATCTGACATTTATTTATGATCCGCAAATTACCCCTGACGATCTGCTGCTCAACGTGGCGCAAAATATCTGCGAGTGCAGTAAGCCGCACATTTCCAACGGCCCTGAAAATGATAAAATTTTCACAAAAGGTCAGTATGGCGTCGTCAGCTGTTACAACTCGTTGCCGCTCGCCGGAGGCGGAAGCACGCTGGTCAGGCTTAATCTGAAAGCCATCGCAGAGCGCAGTACCTCTGTCGATGACTTCTTTACGCGCACCCTACCGCACTATTGCCAACAGCAAATCGCCATCATTGATTCACGATGTGAATTCCTTTATGAAAAATCACATTTCTTTGAGAATAGCTTCCTCGTGCAGGAAGGGTTGATTGATCCCGAACGTTTTGTGCCTATGTTCGGCATGTATGGCCTGGCGGAGGCGGTGAACCTGCTGTGCGATAAGGCGGGGGAGAACGCGCGCTACGGCAAAGATGCGTTCGCCAATCAGCTCGGCTATCGTATCAGCGCCCAACTGGCGGAGTTTGTCGAAAGCACCCCGGTGAAATATGGCTGGAATCAGCGTGCGATGCTGCATGCGCAGTCAGGGATCAGTTCTGACATCGGCACCACGCCGGGCGCGCGTCTGCCCTACGGCGATGAGCCGGACCCGATCACCCATCTGCAAACCGTCGCGCCGCATCACGCGTTTTATCACGCCGGGATCAGCGACATTCTCACGCTGGATGAAACCATCAAACGTAATCCTCAGGCGCTGGTGCAACTGTGCCTCGGGGCGTTTAAAGCCGGAATGCGCGAGTTTACCGCCAACGTGAGCGGCAACGATCTGGTCCGCGTCACCGGCTATATGGTCCGCCTGTCGGATCTGGAAAAATATCGTGCCGCAGGTTCACGCACCAACACCACCTGGCTTGGTGAAGAAGCCGCGCGCAATACGCGCATTCTGGAACGACAACCTCGCGTGATTAGCCATGAACAGCAGATGCGCTTCAGTAAGTAGGCTGATTCCTTTCTCCTGCGTCGACGGGCCGGGCAGTCGCCTGGCTCTGTTTCTGCAAGGATGTAATCTGCGCTGTAAAAATTGCCACAACCCGTGGACGATGGGGCGCTGCAACGACTGCGGGGAGTGTGTACTGCATTGCCCGCATGAAGCGCTGAGCCTGAGCGCGGGGAAAGTATGGTGGCAGTCCGACGTGTGTCAGCAGTGCGATACCTGCCTGCACCTGTGCCCCCAGCAGGCCACGCCGATGGCGCAGAACATGAGCGTTGATGAGGTGCTGGAGCATATTCGCAAGGCAGTGCTGTTTATTGAAGGAATTACGGTCAGCGGCGGCGAAGCAACCACCCAGCTACCGTTTATCGTGGCGCTGTTTAGCGCGATCAAAACCGATCCACTGTTGCAACACCTGACCTGCATGGTAGACAGCAACGGCATGCTAAGCGAAACCGGCTGGCAAAAATTGTTGCCGGTGTGCGACGGCGTGATGCTTGATTTAAAAGCCTGGGACAGCGTGTGTCATCGACAGCTAACTGGCCGCGATAACACGCTGATTAAACAGAGCATTACCTTTTTGTCCGGGCAGGGAAAACTGGCGGAGCTGCGCCTGCTGGTGATTCCTGGTCAGGTGGATTATCTGCAGCATATCGATGCGCTGGCGGCGTTTATCAAGCGTTCAGGTGATGTACCGGTACGGCTGAATGCCTTTCATGCGCACGGGGTGTATGGCGAAGCGAAAGACTGGCCGAGTGCAACGCCGGAGGATGTCGAGCAACTGGCGCAAGGGCTACGCGAACGCGGTGTGAATAATATGATCTTCCCAGCGCTGTACCTGTGAAATGCCGGATGGCGGCTATGCCTTATCCGGCCTACACATGAGGTCAGTCCGTAGGCCGGATAAGACGCTTTTGCGTCGCATCCGGCACGCAACAATCACACAGTAAACAACGCGGTCGTATTGCGATACAGCGCGTCAGCGATCACATCTGCAGGTTCCGGGCGCAGCTCGCATAAGACGTCAAACACTCTGACTACCTGCTCAGGGCGGTTGGGCTGTCCCTGAAAGCCGTTGAGCGGCATATCCGGCGCGTCGGTTTCCAGCAGCAGCGAGTCCAGCGGCAGTTGCGCCATTACCTCGCGGGTTTTACTGGCCCGCGGATAAGTAATGGTGCCGCCCACGCCAATTTTGTACCCCAGTTGCACAAAGCGTTCGGCCTGCTGCACGCTTCCGGAAAACCCATGCACCACGCCTGTTCGTGGCAAAGCATGGCGTTTAAGGTGCATCGCCAGCTTGTCATGAGTGCGCCGCGAATGCAGGATCACCGGCAATTCGTAACGCTTCGCCAGCTTAAGCTGCGCTTCCAGCAGCCGCTCTTGCTTGTCGAATTGCGGATCGTCCCGATACAGATCCAGCCCAATTTCGCCTACTGCCACCAGCTTTTTGGGACGCTTATCCAGCGCCTGCTGCAACTGTTCCAGGCAATCATCACCATGCTGTTCAATGACAATCGGGTGCAGCCCCAGGGCAGCAAACAATGAAGGATAATGTTCCGCTAACGCCAGTACGCGGGGAAAATTTGCCGCCTGGGTAGCCGGAACGATAATGCTTTGCACGCCGACGTCAGCCGCGCGCTGAATGCTGGCAGATTCATCGCCGGTAAACGGTGGGAAATCAAAATGACAATGCGTATCGATAAAACGATAACTCACGCCAAATCCTCATTATCAAACGTCGTGTCGTTCGCCTGAGGCGCATTGGCTACCACAGGCGCGTGGGCGTCGTTGGCCACCGGCGCGGGAGGAACCACCACCGGCCCCGGCACCACAATCTTCGGCGTCTGACGAGGCAGCGGTGCATTTTTCGCCAGCAGTTTGCCGACTGTCGCCAGGAAGTAACGACCACACAGGCGTCCTGTCTTGTAATCTTCCCGCAGCGCCGGAATACGGCTTCCCAACGCCATACTATGGAGCGGCTTGGGTGGATAGATCTCAAAGATGCGCAGTTTACCCGGCGGTTTCTCAATAAAACTTTGGATCGCGCGATAGCTGTCTTCATGGTGCTGGACCAGATTCAATAACGGTTGCAGACTGCTTTCGCCCAGCCAGCGTTCCATACGTTTGAACCACTGTGGCGTATAGTACATTTGCGAGGGTACTGTGCGGATAACCACCAGCGTTTTTGCTCCGTGCTTCGCCGCCTCTTGCACCGGTATGGCGTCGCTGACGCCACCATCAAGATAGTTCACGCCATCGAGCGCAACTCCTGTGCGGTAGAATCCGGGAATCGCGCTGGAAGCACGGATAAGATCGAGCCAATTTTGCCGATTCGGCGAAAAATAGCCCGGCGTGTAGTCATCGCCCCGACAGGCGCACATATAAAACGCTTTCCCTGCGGCAAACAGGCGCTCGGCGTTATCCATTGCCAGCGGCATCTGGGAGGCGGTCGAATCCACCAGCCAGTCGAGATCGATTAAGTTTCCCCCGCGCACAAAGCGCACCGGATCAAAAAACTCACGTCGGGTAGTGTAACGCATGATGACTTTACGACCGTAACCAGGCTGGTTACAGAGATAAGCTGAAAGGTTTTGCGCGCCAGCGGACGTCCCGTAGAAGAGATCAAAGGGATTGAACTGCGCCCGCATGAATTCATCCAGTACGCCAGCGGTGAAAATGCCTCTTTGTCCCCCGCCTTCGCACACCAGCGCCATACTGCCTGGTTGAAACGGACGTAACGATAACGGCGCGATATTACCGAGCGTGACAGGTATTCTCTGCCCCACCTCTGCCTTCCTGTTGTTTTTTTAATAGGAGAACAAAGTAACGCAAAATGCCTGCCGCTAAAACCGTAAAAGCCAGTCCGCTGGACTGGCTGAGTAGCAAGATATCTTTACGGTTTACTTACTAGGGTCGTTTACGCCCGGTAAACAGGCTGACCAGAAACAGAATGATCCCCACCACAAAAACAATTTTCGCTGCGCCTGCAGCGGTACCCGCCAGTCCACCAAAACCCAGTGCAGCGGCAATTAACGCGATAACCAGAAATATGATGCCCCATCGAAACATGTGCTTCTCCTTTACCATAGTTAATGTCACCGCTTGATATGAGCACTCAGGCTGCCCATCGGCGATATTTTCAGTGTGGTGCACAACACGCCTCCCGACAAACGTCAGGAGGACGAATTAAGTCTAATTAGTGAGTTTTAAGATCGTTTTTGACGCTTTTCACGCCATCAATTGCTTTGGCGATGCTCTCAGCGCGATCGCTTTGAGCCTGTGATTCAACGGTTCCTGAAAGCTGTACCACGCCATCGGTGGTTTCAACCTTCACTTTGCGGGAAGGGACAATATCATCGGCCAACAGTTTGGCTTTTACCTCACTGGTGATTGCCGTATCGCCCGCATAGCCTTTTACAGAAGTATCTTTGCTATCACGCACGTGTAATTTGTCGCTGACGGAGGTCACACCCTCTACGCCTTTCGCCACTTTCACCGCCTCTTCGGCTTGTGCCTGGCTTTCAACAAACCCGCTTAGCGTCACCACCTTCTGATCGGTTTTGACGGAAATATCGGTGCTCTTAATGCTATCGTGGTCCACCAGCGCGGCTTTCACTTTCGCGGTGATGGTGCTGTCATCCATGAAATTACCGACTTTGTTCATAGAGCTATCGACTTTCTGCCCCGCACTTTCGACGCCGGATTGCGCTTTATCCGTCGTGGAGTTTTCTGCAAAAGCAGAACCCGTTGCAACAGCGGAAGTCAGCATCACGGCCAGCAGCGTTTTAGAAATCTTAAGTCCTGTCATTGTCATCGATGTATTCCTGTATGTTTGCTAAAAGCTATGCTCTGCCGTTATAGGGCTTGAGCCAGCAACTAATCTTGTAAGTGGAATAAATATCAGCAATAGAAGCTGCAACAGGCAGCCTAAAAAGCATTTAACGCCGACATTTATGTCATCACATTGTTAAATATAGTTCAGGATTTCGTGATCGCAGTCCAGATTGACTAAAAAACAGGCAAACAAAAGAAAAATGAGAGGTTTTAAGAACATTCCGCAAGGGATTTAAAAGACAGGGAAAGTTGCAGGGCACGGCGGATACCGTGCCCTGGAAGGTCGATTAGTGTTCGCGCGTTTTGCGGAACTGAACGTCAGGGTAACGTTCCTGGGTGAGATTCAGGTTAACCATGGTCGGCGCAATATAGGTGAGGTTATCGCCGCCATCCAGCGCCAGCTGAATTTCGTTTTTACGCTTGAATTCTTCGAATTTCTTCACGTCAGAACACTCTACCCAGCGCGCAGTCGCCACGTTGACCGACTCATAAATCGCTTCAACGTTGTATTCGCTCTTCAGGCGTGAAACCACCACGTCGAACTGCAGCACACCGACAGCGCCCACGATCAAATCGTTATTGGCGATCGGACGGAAGACCTGCACTGCACCCTCTTCTGACAGCTGAACCAGCCCTTTCAGCAGCTGTTTCTGCTTCAGCGGATCCTTCAGGCGAATACGACGGAACAGCTCCGGCGCGAAGTTCGGAATACCGGTGAACTTCATCATTTCGCCCTGGGTGAAGGTATCACCAATCTGGATAGTGCCGTGGTTGTGCAGACCAAGAATATCGCCCGGATACGCTTCTTCCACGTGAGAACGGTCACCGGCCATAAAGGTCAGCGCATCGGAGATAACCACGTCTTTACCAATGCGCACCTGGCGCATTTTCATGCCTTTCTCGTACTTACCGGACACCACGCGCATGAACGCCACGCGGTCACGGTGTTTCGGGTCCATGTTGGCCTGAATTTTAAACACGAAGCCGGTGAACTTCTCTTCGGAAGCCTCAACGACGCGGGTGTCGGTTTTACGCGGCATCGGCGCAGGTGCCCACTCCACTAAACCGTCCAGCATATGGTCAACGCCGAAGTTACCCAGCGCGGTACCGAAGAAGACCGGGGTGATTTCGCCTGCGAGGAACAGCTCATGGTCGAATTCGTTAGACGCGCCCTGCACCAGCTCCAGTTCGTCACGCAACTGCTGCGCCAGGTCTTCGCCCACGGCAGCATCAAGTTCCGGGTTGTTCAGACCTTTAACAATGCGGACTTCCTGAATGGTATGGCCTTTACCCGTCTGGTACAGGTAAGTTTCGTCTTTATATAAGTGATAGACGCCTTTGAACAACTTACCGCAGCCAATCGGCCAGGTGATCGGCGCACAGCCGATTTTCAGTTCGTTCTCGACTTCATCCAGCAGCTCCATCGGATCGCGGATGTCACGGTCGAGTTTGTTCATAAAGGTCAGGATTGGCGTATCGCGCAGACGGGTAACTTCCATCAGCTTACGGGTCCTGTCCTCAACGCCTTTTGCGGCGTCAATAACCATCAGGCAGCAGTCCACCGCCGTCAGGGTACGGTAAGTATCTTCGGAGAAGTCTTCGTGCCCCGGGGTATCCAGCAGGTTGACCAGGCAGTCATGGTACGGGAACTGCATTACGGAGGTGGTAATCGAGATACCACGCTGCTTTTCCATTTCCATCCAGTCAGATTTGGCATGCTGGCTGGAGCCACGGCCTTTTACCGTACCGGCGGTCTGAATCGCCTGTCCGAATAACAGTACCTTTTCAGTAATTGTCGTTTTACCGGCATCCGGGTGAGAAATAATGGCAAAAGTGCGGCGTTTGGCCACCTCTTGCAAATAAGGAGACAACGTCATAGTCAAATCTTCTTAGGTAAGCACGGCAACGGGCCGTGCAAGTTGAATACGAAAAATTGCGGCTATTTTACCCATCAACGGGGGGGAGGCAATCAGTGTTTACACAGGAGTTGCTCCAGTTCGCTTAATGACGCTACGGTCCAGGTGGGCTGAATGCCCGCTGGCTGCTCGCGGTGGTGCGTATTTAGCCAGCAGGTGGATAGCCCAGCGTTAATGCCGCCAAGAATATCGGACTCTGCGGTGTCACCCACCATCAGCACACGGGAACGGTCAGGATTGCCCGCCTGCTCCAGCGCATGGTCAAAAATACGGGGATCGGGTTTTGCCACGCCAACCTGCTCAGAAATCACCAGCAGGTCGAAATAGTCGCGCAGCCCCGTCCGCTCAAGGCGGATTTGTTGCAACGCCGTAAAGCCGTTAGTAATGATGCCGATTTTCGCTTTACCACGAATCGCATTGAGCAGAGAAACCGCCCCTGGCAACGGCGAGCAGATTTCCGCCATCGCATTGATGAATGCGTCGTTAAGCTGGCCTGGCTCGACCTTCAGGCGTTCAGCCCAGCTCTGGAAACGGGCATGCTGCAGTTGTAATGAGGTAATCGCGCCGTTTTGATAATCCACCCACAGCGGTTTATTTACAGCCTGGTAGTCCTGAAAATCTTCAGCGGTAAAAGTAATGCTATAGTCGAGAAACATCCGCTGTAAGCCGGTAAACGAGTCAAACGTAAACAGCGTTTCGTCGGCATCAAAGAAAATCCAGTCCCACTTCTTCATCATTACACCTTGTCTTACATGCTGATTGGTAATGCCATGATAATGGCATCTTCATGACCATCGGCCGTCGGATAGTAATTGCGCCGGATCGTTGCCTCATTAAAGCCCAGGCTTTCATATAGCGCGATAGCGGCAGCATTTGAGGCGCGCACCTCAAGCCACAGGGTCAAAATGCCACGCTTTTCCAGCTCATCGATCAGGTGCTCCAGCAGCTCACGCCCCAGGCCCCGGCGCTGAAAGTCAGGATCAACGGCGATATTGAACAGCGTAGCTTCATCCAGCACGACCTGCGTAATCGCAAAGGCGGCCATCACGTCGCCAACCCTCAACTGAAAATTGAGGTAGCGATCGCCCTGGTTGCTGGCAAATGTTTTTTCACTCCACGGAAAAGCGTGGGCGCGTTTTTCAATCTGAAATGCTGCAGGTAAATCAGTCGGCTCGAGGGAAGAAATCGTGTTCATATGCGCAGATTTGTTGCCATAACGCGGCGCGGGCCGCTGGGTTTTCCCGTAATTCATTAAACGCAGGACTCGCGACCTGAGCGCCCTCCAGCAGCAGCGGCTCATCGGTTCCCAGCCGCCAGCTATTACAGCGGCTGCCCTGCGGCAGCATGGCGACACGGTCAGGCGTCAGTTGTAAAACCTGATCCGGGCTGACGGTTAATGCGCGTAAAATATCGCTCATCAACGGTTCGGTTAGCGCGGGTAACTGTGCAGCAACCATCACCAAACGGACATGCGCAGGAATTGAAATCGCGATCTCGCCCTGCAGTGCGCCAGGACGACGCAACGACCACTGCGTAATGCCCAGTTGCTGTAACTGCCAGTCTCGTCGGGATGTCATAGCGAAACACTCCTGTAATCAGGGGCGCAAATATAGCAAATTTGTCGAATCCGCGCCATCAAACAACTATAATCCCCCGCTGTACAATTTAAGGAGCACTCCATGTCTGCTTTTACCCCGGCAAGTGAAGTCTTGCTGCGCCACAGTGATGATTTCGAACAAAGCCGTATTCTGTTTGCCGGTGATTTGCAGGATGACCTGCCTGCCCATTTTGAAAGCGCCGCCAGCCGTGCGCACACTCAGCAGCTTCACCACTGGCAGGTGCTTAACCGCCAGATGGGCGACAACGTTCGCTTCAGCCTCGTCGCGCAGGCCGATGACGTCGGCGATAGCGATACGTTAATCTACTACTGGCCGAAGAATAAGCCGGAAGCCCAGTTCCAGTTGATGAACCTTCTTTCGCTGTTACCGGTAGGTACTGATATTTTTGTGGTGGGTGAGAACCGCAGCGGCGTACGTAGCGCAGAGCAGATGCTGGCCGAATACGCGCCGCTGAACAAAGTCGACAGCGCGCGTCGCTGTGGCCTGTACCATGGTCGTCTGGAAAAACAGCCGGTCTTTGATGCCGAAAAATACTGGGATGAATACCAGACCGAAAATCTGACCATCAAAACGCTGCCGGGCGTATTCAGCCGCGACGGCCTGGATGTTGGCAGCCAACTGCTGCTCTCCACGCTGACGCCACACACCAAAGGCAAAGTTCTGGATGTCGGCTGTGGCGCGGGCGTACTCTCCGTCGCGTTAGCCAGCCACTCGCCAAAAGTGCGCTTAACCCTGTGCGATGTTAGCGCCGTCGCGGTTGAAGCCAGCCGCGCAACGCTTGCCGCCAACGGGATTGAAGGTGACGTCATCGCCAGTAACGTCTTTTCTGACGTGACGGGTCGCTTTGATATGATCATCTCCAACCCACCGTTCCACGATGGGATGCAGACCAGCCTCGATGCCGCGCAGACGCTGATTCGCGGCGCAGTGCGCCACCTCAACAGCGGCGGTGAGCTGCGTATCGTGGCGAACGCCTTCCTGCCTTATCCGAAGGTACTGGATGAAGTGTTTGGCTTCCACGAAGTTATCGCGCAGACCGGGCGCTTTAAGGTCTATCGCACCGTTATGACGCGCCAGGCGAAAAAAGCCTGACCGATCCAGGCCGGATAAGGCGTTTACACCGCCATCCGACGTGACACCGATCAACGCCGGATAGCGCTAGCGCTTATCCGGCCTGGATAAAACGCCAAACCCCGAAGAAACGCCTTTTTTTTCGGCAATCACGTTAAGTTCGATAATTAACTGTTGACGCCCTGCATAAAATCTCTAGAATTCGCCCCCGTGGTAACGATACTTTTTGAGTGTCGATGGTATGCGAAGGTGGCGGAATTGGTAGACGCGCTAGCTTCAGGTGTTAGTGTCCTTTCGGACGTGGGGGTTCAAGTCCCCCCCCTCGCACCATAATCCACGTTGATATTGCTCGCACTGGGCGAAGGTGGCGGAATTGGTAGACGCGCTAGCTTCAGGTGTTAGTGTCCTTAGGATGTGGGGGTTCGAGTCCCCCCCCTC
>NZ_JAOWDR010000040.1:0-106272 GCF_030334525.1 Citrobacter sp. Ce119 | reverse complement strand
AAATAACCAGACTGACATACGCCAGTCTGGCTGAACTTGCCCGGCAGAATCAGCTTAGAAGTTCCATTTCACACCGACCATCGCAGCGCTGTCGTTATAGCCTTTGTCGCCAGCCTGGACCCCGATGTTGCCCCACAGATTAAGACGCGGACTCACCTGTCCTTCCACACCCACTTTTACCTCGGCGATATTTTTCGCCCCATCCTGACGAACATTCACGCCGTCCATGGTCGTACTGAAATCACGTGAATTGTGCAGCCAGTTCAGTTCGGCAAACGGCTGGAATTCACGCTCTTTACCGTTATCCATCTGATGATGGCTCTTAATCCAGGTTTTCAGGCCCAGCCGGGTCTGTACATTGCCGCTACCGTTGCTGGTGATACGGGTGCCGTTGCTTTCCTGATGATCGTCCGCCTTCACGCCCATCCAGACCGCCTGCGCCTGAGGCTGGATGTACCATTCATTCAGCGTGCCCTGACTGCCGGAAAATTCGCCCATTTTCTGGGCATATCCCATTTCCAGCGAAGCGGTCACCCCTTTCGATTTATATGACTCGCCCTGCAGGTCATCGCCTTTAACATTGTTATCAAACCAGCTGTACTGAGCCCAGCTGTCCAGCCAGGCGCCGTTATGCGACGCGTCATTGGCATACCATGTGGCATACACGCCGGTGCTGTAGCCATTGACTGAACCCCGGGAACGATAACCCGTGCGTGATGACCGGGTGTTACTGTGGTCGTTCCCGTAGCCCGCCATCACGCCCAGGTGCCAGCGGTCAAGTCCGTTCTGGCTCCATTGCGCAATGTCGCCTCCCAGCTGCAATACATAACGGTTGCTCTGGGTTTTCAGCTGGCCGCTGCCGTCACGCCAGTTGTTGTGCCCGCCAACGTGGCGCATCCACATACTGGTGACTTTCTGCTCGCCGGTCAGGGCATCGGTATACTGCGTTTCGCCCAGGCGATCGTACAAACGGGTGACGAACATGTTGTTGGCTGCCGCCAGGTTAGCCGTGTAGCTGCCGCCTTCCGGGCGCAGATCTTTATCGGGATCCGGATCCGGATTTGGTTCGGGATCCGGATTGGTTTTGCCGCTGGTCAGATACCAGTTGCCGCTGTTCTCATCCTGACCGCGCCCAAGGCTGTAGTCATATGCCCCTGCCACAATACGGCCAGCCTGGGTGAACTCACCGTCCGATGCGCCATCAACATGAATAACTTCGATCCCATCAATCGTGGCGGCCCCTTTCCCACCGGCGTTGGTGACGCTGACGGAGGTGGTGCCACTGGTATCGCCTTTCACCACCAGCTTATCCGTAACGGAATTGTCATCCCCCAGCGCGGTGTTCAGGGAAAGATGCCCACCATTCCCCGTATAATTGCCATTGACCACCAGCTGGTTACCGGCCTGCTGACCATTCACACCGGTTGCGAGGGTACCGCTGTTAACCAGGTCGCCCCCCACCGTGAACAGGAGGTTGTCGCCGGTCCCGGTTCCCACCTGCAGCACACCGGCGTTATTCACATGACCTGCAACGCCCCCCGTGCCCGAGAGCATCCCCGCAGCCGCAATGTTGACTTCGCTACTGGCCAGCGTGACCGGAGATGTGCCGTCCCCCAGTACCAGGCCGCCCTGCTCAATCTCCGTTTTGCCCGTCCAGGCGGCGTTATTGCCGACGGTAATGGAGCCGGCTCCCAGCTTGGTCACATCGCCGCTACCATAAACCTCGTTATTAAGCTGCCAGTCGGTATTACTGTTCAGCACCAGTGAACCGCCGTTGCTCACCTCTGCGCTGCCCAGATTTTCTGCAGTAAACACGGTGAGCCGGGAATCCGCATCCACAGCAAATTGCCCCGTAAAGGCGCTGTTGTTGCCCACCAGCGCGACATCGCTTTCGCTGAGTTCAACCCGTCCGGCATCGCTGATGCTGTTGTAAAGCGCGCCTGCGGCCTTGCTCATCGTCAGCGTTCCCGCCGCCACAATATCGCCGGTGCCAAGGCCCAGCGTCGTGTTCATCAGCACGCGCGCGCCTTCTGCAATGGTCGTTTTTGCCGTCAGCGTGCTGTTTTCACCGGTGATGGTCAGCGTGTCGCCATTGATGTTTAACGCGCCGCTTCCGGTCAATATCCCGTCGGCTGTGCCACCCTGCTGCAGGGTCAGGCTACCGCCATTGATGTTCAGCAGTGAGTCAGCCGCCGCCGTCAGCTTACCGACAGTCTGGCTATAACCGTTCATGTCAAAACCGGTATCAGCGGCCAGACGCAGTTCGCTGGTCTGTCCCAGAACATTATCGTTTTTCATCAGCAGGTTGCCGCTGCGTACATCGGTGATACCAGTGTAATCGTTATCCATATTCGACAGCGATACCGTCTGCCCTCTGGCGCTGTCAAACGCCAGATCGCCAGTGCCGGTCACGCGGGCGCTGAGATCTGCGGCATTACCGGCTTTACCGTTCGCATCCAGGACCAGTGCATTGTCTCCGGGGGCCAGCAGTTCGACCTGTGTCAGACCATAGCTAATGTACAACCCATCATCGTTTTCCCCGCCGGTAAGGCGATAATCATAGGTTCCGTTCGCAACAATCTCTCCATTTTGGCTGATGCCGGCTTCAATCCCATCGCTGATGATATTGCCATTGCTATCGGTTAGCGTCAGATTGCCCGCACCGCCAGAGACGGCAGTATCTGATGTCGCCAGTTGGATCAGCGACTGCGCATCGTCCTGTTCAAGGAGTGACAGCGTGGTATCAGCCAGCGGCCGATCGTTGGTAATCGTGCCGGTATCAACCTGCACGGTTCCGCGTCCGGACAGATCCATCGCGCCAGCATGAATTGTTCCTGCGGCACTGCTCTGCCCCGGCGTCACACCGTCAAAGCTGACGGTACCGCCGTTAAACGCCACGCCGCCGATATTCTGCTCACCAGACCCCACGTGGGTGACGTTCCCCTCGCCGATATTTAATGTTGCCTGGTTCAGCGCCAGGGTATTTAATCCGGCCAGCTCAAAGGTGCTGTTCGTCAGCGCCAGCGTCCCCTTGAATCCATCAGCCGCATTGTTGCTGGTAAAATCAAACGCATTACCGCTGGCATCAACGGCGACCGTTCCCGTTCCCGCCAGATGGCTGTTAAAGGCCAGCGCAGCGTCAGAATTCAGCGTCAAGGTGCTGGTCGCATCAATGTTGTAACCCGTACCGATCGCATCGTTTTGGCTATCACCCAACGCATAATCAACATTATTAACGGTAAATACTGAACCCGCGGTGAGATCGATATGCTCCATGCCGGTAATAGCATCGGTGCGATTAAGGATGTACTGTGCGTTATTCAACTGAAGTGTATCCTCCCCGTCACCACCATTAAGGCTGGTAAACAGCGAGGTTTCTGTCTCTTTGACATCTTTCAGGACGTACAGATCGTTACCACTACCCGTCTGGATGTCGGTTGCGGTACTGCCAGACTCCAGCATAACGGTGTTATCACCGCTCATCAGGTTAACCTGACCAACAATGCTGGCGCCCGCCGCGTTAGTAAACGCGATGCCTGCCCCCGAGAGCATTTCTACCGCTTTTTGCGACGCATCCAGCGCTTTAATAACGCCTTTATTGATAAACGTTTCCAGAGAACCGTTATCAACATTCACCACCGCGTGGCTGGTCGATTTCGACGTCAGCTCACCAGCCTGTTCAACATTTTTGGTCGTGCCACCAACAATCAACGCTTCACCACCGTTAGCGTCGAGCACGTTAACGCTGACGCCCGTTTTCAGGTCAGTTGACGCATTGGTGACGATCCCTTTCCCCGCAGCCTGCTCAACATTGATAACCAGAGCGCGCGAGTCAGACATATCCAGCGTTTGATTCGTTTCGCTGCCGTCGATATTTTCAAACAAGATCCCCGTACCGCTCCCCGTCACGTTAATCGTTCCGGAGTTGGTCTGCGCCAGGGATGCCCCGGTATGAATACCGATACCATTCCCCACGCTGATGGTTGTATCTTTTAGCTGAATACCCGCGATGTTGGCGACATTTTCAATGGCGCTGCCTTTACCTGTGCTGTCCATGGTGATAGTGGCTCCATCGACCAGCAGACCTTGCGCGCCAGCGGCCAGCAAGATACCGTGCGCGTCTCCTGATGCTTTGGTTTCTCCCGAACCCGTCAAACTTAATGACGCATCATTGCCGACGAGATAGGCTGCGGTGCCATCCGTCGCGCTAACCGTCGCATTGTTGTTCACAACGGAATCAGCGCCTTCAATGCTGACCGCCACGCCATTAACCTTGATGTCGCCGTCGTTATTCAACGTACCGCCGGAAACCAGCACGCCTGTGCTGCCCGCCTGATCAAAGTCGATTTTACCTTTATGGTTGAGCGTACCGCCGTTACGAGCGATGTAGCCGAAAGCGCCATCCGCCGTATTGCTGGTATTCAGCGTGGCGTAACTGGTCAGGGTTGAGTCGCCTTTCTGGCTCTCATCAACATTCCCGGACAAGTCATAATAATTACCATCAACAATCCCGGCTGTGGTGTCTTTACCGGAAAGTTTCACGATCACCGCGTCTTTGGTGATAACCCCATCCGCTCCGCCTTCAACCCTAATCCCGGTCGCACCGTCCCCGGTAATACTCAGCGATTGCGAGCCGGAATCAAAATGGCTCCCCGCCCCGGTCACCTGCAGAATTGTGCTGTTTGTGCCTGATGCCATCATTGTCGTACCAGACGACCCGCTGCCATCAAAAGTCGCGCCACCCTCTATGCGATATAACGTTGAGCCTTCAGTCGAGACGTCCTGCGTATTAGTAGAAGAAGCGTTAACTTTTGAACCTGCACCATAAACAAAATAGCCAATTTGGTTCTTGCCGCTGGTAAATGAGACATTGCCCGTATTGGTAATATCGATAACACCGCCGTCACGAACGTGCAGACCAATGGCGTTATCTGCGGCAAGGTTCACGCTCCCACTCATCGTAAGCTGAGACCCGGCCCCTTCGACCCAGGCGCCAATATTTTTTAACGAATTGTCCGTTGTGCTGCCATTGGTGATATTTATCGTGCCCGAATGCAGCGCCTGGCTCCCTCCCTGCAGCTCAATGCCGCTGGCACTGTACCCATTGAGGTTAATCGTGCCGCTGTTCACCAGCCCTTTTGCACCGTTAATTCCCATCAAGCCAATATTTTGCGCAGAGCCGGTGCCATTGATATCAATGACGCCGTCCTGGGTAACGTTGATTGCGCCAGGAGACGTACTACCGTTGGCCTGAATGGCAACAGCATTCTCGACTTTTTCGCCAATCGTGATGTTACCGGTGTTAGTGATGGTCCCACTCTTCACATACATACCAATGGCCGGAAGAGTGACCTGAACCTCGCTGGTCGCCTCATCTTTTACCGCTTGCGCAGTACGTCCGATGTAAATCGTGCCGTTATTGGTAGCAACAGCATTACGCTGCACAAATACGCCGTAGGTATAGACGCTATCGGAAGATTTCGCAGGCTCGCCTCCGGTGGCAATATTCATTACCCCGTTATTAATAAAGGTTGCCGTGTCATTCATCAGCACGCCATAGGCGTTATAGATATCCTGGTGCGAGGCGAGGTTGATAACGCCGTCGCTCTGTACCTTCGTCGTTCCGGTCGCGAGAATCCCTGTATGAGCGCCAACCCACGCATTTTTCACATCACGACTGGTTCCCGCGTCAATAATCCCGTTGTTATTTACGATGCTATCACGCGCGGAAACGACATAATCACCACCGGATGCACCGGCTGCAGCCCCCAGCGTACCGTTGTTATTGAGCGTGGCTCCGTCGGTTAGCGTCACCACGGAAGTATCGCTGAACACCGCCTGAATATTGGCATCAGCAGAAATATTGACGACAGAGCGCGCCCCGGACGCTTTAATAAAGCTGTTCACATCACGATTTGCAGCCTGCAACACCGCATCGCCGTCCGGGATATTGGTGTCAAAGTGAATGTTTTTCTGTTCTGTAGTGTAGGCTTTATGCAGCTCAGCCTCGTAGTCCGCGGGCGAAAGTTGGCCAGCCTCTACGGCTTTCACCAGAGCATCATTGTAGTTTTTTAAATCATCCAGATTATTGACCGTATACTCGCCAAGCGAGCTGGAGAAGGTGCCGTTGTAGGTTGCAGTATCAAAGTTATAATCTTTACCGGCATTGTTCGCGACATTGCCAACGCTACCGCTTTGCACGATAGTTTTGGCATTGTAATTCAGTACCGCGTCTTTAGTATCGCTGGCGCTGCTCTCAACGTTATAAACTCCAGAGACCTTCGTGACAGCATTGAAGATATTTGCCGGGTTTGATGCCCAGTCGCTTCCCGTTGAACCGACATTCACATCCAGCGTACCGCCTGATGTCACCGTCGCCAGCTTCATGTTCACATACTGCCCATCACCGACGCCGACCCCCAGATAAGTCGTCAGATCGCCAACGCTATTTGCTGCAAAATTATTGCTGTCATACACCTGGAGTGTACGCGAAGCCCCGGTGATGGGGTCAACATATTGAATGCTGTGGGTTCGGCCACCTAAAGTCGTCTGCGTCAGGTTTATATTTTCACTCCCTGACGAAATATACCCATTATCCATTGCCTGTTGAATCGTCATCGTTTTAAAGCCCGATGCACCTGAGGCAATGCTGCCATATCCTTTGGTACCGGTGATAATATTCATAGTTTCACCGTCACCGACAACAAGTTGCCCTGCGCCATTAGCGTTAGTCGATGGTAAGTAATCTGGCAAGACGTAGTCGGCGGCAAAAGCATATATGGAATGCGTAGCCAGTACGGCACCGATTATGCTTAGCGCTATTTTTGAAATATTGAATTTATGCGTTTTAGATTCAATACTACCTGAGCTATTGGTTTCTATAGAAGCGCTGCAACGCTTTGCCAGTTCAGAAACAACAACAGCGCACGAGTGCGAAACACTCCATACCACTTTAAAGATCTTGTTCATCATTACCATTCCGAATAATTCCACGATTACCCTTCCTGGTAAAATTCGTGGTCACATAGCATTATGGGATGCTCGTAATTACCCAGCGGTCAGGTACCTCTTCTCTGGAGATTTTCCCGCTGAAACATTGAGCAACTTGTACGTGACGAATGATATGGCCGCACCAACCAACAATCTATTTATACTGATAAATTCGCAATTTATAGATGATTTATCCATAATTCAATTTTATTATAGGTTTAAATTTTGATGATGCTGAAAAAACGAACAGATGAGTGTTAATGAATTGCATAAACAATGTAATGTGACAAATCCATCTCTGATACAACTAACAAACATTTCAAATTAAGTAAAACGCATATTAATTTATTTCGCGCCCCGTAAAAAAATTACTTATCAGCACAGTTCTGAAATAACAAACAACTTATAAGAGCAATCTCATTGTAAGATTTATTTGATAAACGTAACTCATTGGAGTTAGTTAAATTGTGAAAGCGAGAAAGAGGGTTACAGTCAATCAAAAAACACAACTTCGCGATAAGCAAGTTCCGGGAAATCTGTACCATCAGGAATTGACCGTAATAAGTTAAAAATCTCAACCCGTTTCTAATTATTGTTTAAGACTCTTGATACCATACTATTTTTCGATTATTTTACTTAAGTAATTTATCGTTTTCTCATTATAAAAATTGCCATCTACTAAGCTACCGACAATTTGTAAATCAACTAGCGACCCAGAATTACGGAGTTATCAAACCGGTGAATGAATATAGTGGTCTATCTGAAAATAGTAGCGCTCTTATAATTTCATCAAAATGAAGCAGGTATTTATACTTAAAATGAGTAATTTCATGGTTTTTTATGCCGGGAGTGTTCTTTACGATGCTAAAATGAAACGCCCCGCCTCCTGCATCGGACTTGTAACATCCCGCGCTCCTGTAGTGAAGAAGAAATACCACTATGGTTTATAATTAAGTAATACTCTGTTAATGATGAAAAAATGAAATATCTAATTAACAATGAAGTTACATTCAGAACTGATGATGGCGTTTTGGCCAGTCTGAATCCGTCGGATAACGCCCTTACCCTGTCTATTACAGCAAACAGGATCTTCACCTATCTCCTCGAGCAGGAAGGAAAAGTGGTCTCGAGAGAAGAGATGTTTACCAATGTCTGGGACAAAAATGGTCTGCAGGCCTCAAATAATTCGTTAAGCCAATATATTTCTTTGATTCGTAAAGGATTACAGGAACTCGGTTGTGAACATGAGATTATTCAAACCGTGCCGCGGGTCGGCTTTTTCATCGCTGAAGGGCTGGTAGCCACCATTGAAGAACCGCCTTCAGTTACCGTGACTTCCCTTGCACCGCCGAAAGCCACGCCTTCCCTGTCTAAACGCGTAAAAATGATGTTGTTAGCTGCCGGGGGCATCTCCTTAATCATGCTTCTTTACCCAGTCAACACATTGTTTAACAGCGCTAAAACCAATCTTCCCGATGTACACCTGTATAAACTTGGCAATATCGACCTCTGTCCGGTCTATACCGTTTTTGAAAGCTCGCGAGAAGTAGCGACCGCAAAGCTTGAAAAAGCACAAAAAATGGCTGATTTACACCTGAAGTGTCTGGCTGGCGCATTGTTTATTTTCCAGCCTGACGATCTGTACGTCTACGGCGAAAAAGGTCGTGTATTTTTATCCCGCTGCACTTTCAATAATGTAGAAAAAACAAAGTTTGCTGGATGCAAGGACCTTTATATCCATGAATACTAAATATAAAACTAAGATATTACTTGCAGGAGCCGCCGTTCTGGTCGCCGTCAGCGCCTTGTTGAGCGCGAATGGAATTGCGCTCATTACAGTTAATCAGGGGATAAGCGTGCATTGCGTTTCAACACTCTCACTCCCCGAACTACCCGGGGGCGGGAAATACGACGGTAGCCTGATGCTCCAGTTGCAAAAAGATAACACCGGCGTCCTTGATTTTTCTGGAATTATTACCACGACGCCACCAGCAGACAACCGTCCAGGACATCGGCTTATCCTGCAACGCTCCGTCAGTTTTAATTACCGCATAGGAGACAAAGGCGTTGTGTTTTTGGAAGACATGAAAATGAGTAAACACAGTCTGGATAATGTGTCGGATGAGATGTTTACCCATAATATCTACGATCCGTTCACGCCCGGAAAACGTGCGCAAATGTATAAAATGAATAATGCCTATCTGTTAGGCAATACCTTTTCGCCCACAAACGTCTGCGTCAGTAAATTGTAGGAGTGAGCCGCCATCCAGCATCGACTTCCCCTCTTACCCTGTTCCTACTGCTGAACCAGAGTAGCGCCACGGCAACGCACGGGCCCTGACTCCACGTGTGGCGATTCACTGTCGCCACACGCTTTCATCCTATCTCTCAACCGGATAATCGCTGTTAATCCACGCGTGATCGTCTTCCCAGGTAAACATCCATTTGCGTACCGGACCCGCCATCACATTAAGGTAGTAGCTGTCATATCCCGCCAGGGTTGCCACCGGGTGGTACCCTTTTGGCACCATCACCACGTCGCGGTTGTAGACCGCCATACACTCATCGAGCGACCTGTCGTCGGTGTATACCCGCTGCATACAGAATCCCTGCGGCGGGTTGAGCCGATGGTAGTAGGTCTCTTCCAGATACGTTTCGTGAGGAGGATTATCGGCGTCATGCTTATGGCTTGGGTAAGAACTGGTGCAGCCTTCATTGGTCCACACCTCCACCACCAACAAGCTATCAGCAGGTTTATCTTCCGGTAAGATGTTATGCACGTAACGCTGGTTATGGCCTTTGCAGCGCGCTTCACCATCGATATCCTTAGGTGCAATCAGCCGCGTCGGGTAGGTTCCTTTTCCTGGTGCAGCGCAAACTGCCAGCTCCAGTCTGGTCACCGCCTGGACCTGTATTGCCTCGCCAGAAGTGACATACACCGCCCACGGTTTTATGCGTTCAAACGGGCTCATCCGCTCGCCGATATCCGTAAAGGTTGCGCCCGGCGTGGTGATGGTCGCGCGTCCAGCGACCAGTACCAGACAGCGTTCTTCGCTGACAGCGGGCAACGTCAACTGCTGCCCTTCCTCCAGTTCATACGCTCTAAACCCGACATATCCCCAGCCAGCGCCTTCAGGCGTCACCGACTGCGTACACCCTTGCGCGTCCGGCTGCTGCCAGCGTGATAATAAACGTGACATGTCACCTCCTCAGATAAGCCCGGCATCACGCGCCAGACGGCTAAGGTTGTTATAACCCAGACGCGCATACGTCAGCGGGTGCGCGATGGCCGGATCCTGCTCCGCCTCCACAACTAACCAACCCTGATACCGATTCTCCTTCAGCAAGGCCATGATCGGCGGATAGTCAACGCAGCCGTCGCCCGGTACGGTGAAGACCCCGCTCAATACCGCATCAAGGAAGCTGGTTTTGCGATTTTTGACATCCGCCAGCACGTCGGCGCGCACGTCTTTGCAGTGAACATGGTTGATACGCGATGCCCAGCGCCGCGCCACCGCCAGCGGATCGGCCCCGGCGAAGGTCAAATGTCCGGTGTCGAGCAGTAACCCAACCTCATCACCGGTATGCGTCATCAGATTATCCACATCCTCAGCAGACTCAATCACCGTGCCCATATGATGGTGATAAGCAACTTGCACTCCCTGCTGCTGGGTGTAGCGCGCAAACTCGGTGAGTTTTTCACCGTATTCTTGCCAGCGTGCCTGCGGGAAACGCGGACGCAGATGCACCGGCGTCTGCTGCTCGCCGTGAATGCAGCCACTGACTTCGGCAAATACCAGCACCTTCGCGCCCAGTTCGCGCAGTAACGTCAGGTGCGATTGCACGGCGGCAATCTCCTCCTCCACGCTGCGTTCCAGCAGACGTCCGGAGTACCAACCGGAAACCAGTTGCAGGTCGTGACGCTGTAAAATGGGGCCAAGCAGTCGCGCCTCGCGCGGGAATTTATTGCCCAGTTCGAAACCGGCAAATCCGGCCTCTTTGCCCTCGCTCAGACACGTATCAAGCGACGTCTCAGCGCCCAGTGAAGGAAGATCGTCATTCGTCCATGTCAGTGGATTAATACCTAATTGTACCGTCATCATCTTCTCCTGAATTATGCTTGTCCGCGCTCGCGCCACCAGGCGATAAGCTGCAGGTAGTTATCTTTAATGCGCGCCACCAGCTGCGCATCGTCAATATCGTGTTTCAACCACGCGCGGGAAGCGTCGCCGAACAGCGTGCGTCCCACAGCAAACCCTTTCACCACCCCGTGGCCCGCAGCCGCTTTGAAATCAGCACGCAGTTGCTCAGCCGGAGCATCCAGCCCGAGGATCACCACGCCACGGCAGTGCGGATCGCGTCGCGCGATAATTTCACTCAGCGAGCTCCAGCCAGCGGAAGTGAGCGGCGGGAGTTTCCACCAGTCCGGGTAAACACCTAAGTTGTAGAAGCGGGAAATGGCGCGCAAATACAGTTCATCACTGCGCGGCATACTGGCGGGCAAAATCACCTCCAACAGCAGCTCATGCCCGGACTGGCAACAGGCGCGGTACACTTCGGTAATTTTCTGTTCTTGTTCCAGACGCAGCGCGTGGGCATCTTCCGGATGGAAAAAAACCAGACACTTCACCACATGCTCCTGCGGCCAACTGATGAGCTGCGAACCTATATTGCCGTGCTCCATCTCCAGCGGACGCGATCCCGGCAGTTCGATAGGGCGCCCGATCCACCATCCCTCTCCGGTTATCGAATTCAGCGCATCCTGACCAAACGTACCATCGCACAGCAGCCCGGCCTTGCCCTCCAGCCCGGCGCTGTTGGCCGCTTCACGGCTGGCCTGCAAAATAAGCTGTTTCAATGCCGGAATACGTTTCAGGGATGCGCCGCACTGCAGCGCCATCTCTTCAAGCTGACTGCGGTGATCGAAGGCCATCACGCACAGTTCCGGCCATGCGCGGCGACGGGTCGTCACGCGATGCAAATGGTTGAGATGCGGATCGAGATCCGGACGTGGAACCTCTGCAGCGCGAGAAAGATAATCATCAAGCTCAACTTTGCTCGGCATCGCCGGCGCACAGCCGTGACGCGACACCACCAGCGCACCGCAGGCGTTGGCATAGCGGCATGCCTGCTCCCATCCCTCATCGTTGAGATAGCCGCGCAGCAGACCGGACATAAACGCATCCCCCGCCCCCAGCACGTTCAGCACCTCTACGCGCACGCCTGTCACCGTCAGGCCATCGTCAAGCCGGGGCGGGATCGCGTCGGTATACACCGAGCAGCCGAGCGCACCGCGCTTGCAGACCAGCGTCGCGTGACTCACACCGCGAACCTGCGCCAGCGCCTGCAGCGTATCGGTACTGCCGCCCGCGATATGAAACTCCTCTTCAGTGCCAACAATCACATCAAAAAGATGCAACACCTCCTGTAACTGGCGAGTGACCTGATCGGCGGCGATAAAACGTGTTTCGCCGTCGCCTAAGGAAGTAAGCCCCCACAGCACCGGGCGATAGTCGATATCCAGCGCCGTACGCACGCCGTGACGCCGGGCGTAAGCGAGCGCCGTCAACACCGCCTCGCGGGTTTGTGGATGAGAGAGATGCGTCCCGGTGATGGCAAGACAACGAGCAGAAGCGATGTACTGTTCATCAACATCGCTGGCGGTAATCGCCATATCCGCGCAGTTATCACGGTAAAAAATCAGTGGGAAGGTGTCCCGGTCTTTAATGCCGAGTAGCACCAGCGCCGTCAGGCGGTCTTTATCGGTGATCAGATGGCTGGTATCGCAGCCTACCTGGCTTAATTCTTCACGCAGGAAACGCCCCATATGTTCGTCGCCAACCCGCGCCAGCATTGAGGAGCGCAATCCCTGGCGTGCCGTGCCGTAAGCCACATTGCCGGACGAGCCGCCAAGATATTTGGCAAAGCTCGACACATCTTCCAGGCGCGCGCCAATTTGCTGACTGTAGAGGTCAACCGCCACGCGGCCCATGCATATCACATCAAACTGCTTTTCCACGTTGATACCTCTTCAGACAATGTCGTTCACATTCAGCCAGCGGCCTTCCTGGTGCGAGAGTGCGATAGCGTCAAGCACGCGCGACACCTTCCAGCCCTCTTCAAAGTCCGGCCACAGCGGCGCATCGGCGGCAATACCGTCCACCAGGTCGCGTACTTCCACGGTTTTCTGGTCGTTAAAACCGATACCATGCCCGGCCCCCATGCAAAATGCGCCGTAGTCCGGGTGTGCCGGGCCAACCAGCAAAGTACGAAATCCCTGGCGGTTGACCGGATCGTCATGCAGATAGAGCTTCAGCTCCGCCATACGCTCCTGGGTAAAACTGATAGTCCCTTTGGTCCCGGTAATCACATACGACAACCCCATCTTGCGGCCACAAGCCACGCGGGAGGTTTCAATCACCCCTTGCGCGCCGCCCGCGAAGCGCACCATTGCGTGAGCCTGATCTTCGTTTTCTACCGTCACCATTTGCGAGGAACCAACCTGCGCTGGACGCTGTGGCACCACAATCTTCAGGTCGCCGCAGACCTGCTGAATATCTCCCACCAGGTACTGCGCCATATTGACGATATGCGCCGCCAGATCGCCAAGCGCACCAAGTCCGGCGGTCTCTTTAAAACAGTGCCAATGGATCGGCGCAAGCGGATCGGCCATGTAGTCTTCGTTGTGGGTGCCGTAGAAATGGATCACCTCGCCAATCTCACCGCGCGCAATAATCTCTTTCGCCAGTTGCGCCGTCGGGTTCTTCATGTAGTTGAACCCCACCAGCGTTTTCACTCCTGCCCGCTGTGCAGCCTCAACCATTTCACGCGCGTCGTGGGCGTTCAGCGCCAGCGGCTTTTCTGAGTACACATGCTTGCCATGGCGAATCGCTTCCAGCGCCATCTCTTTATGCAGATGGTTGGGTGAGCAGATATCAACGACATCAATTGCCGGGTCGGCCACCAGCGCACGCCAGTCTCCGGTTGAGCGATTGAAGCCAAACGCCTGCGCCCGCTCGGCCGCCAGCTCCGGCGAGACCTCCGCCACCATTTCACGCACCAATTTGCCGCGCAGGTTAAACACCGTCGGGGCCTGGGCATAGGCGATGGCATGCGCCTTGCCGATATACCCGGTGCCAATCAATCCAATACGAACCTCTTTCATCATGATCCTCACAGTGCGCCGCGACGGCTCTTGGCGTAGGTATCGAACGCCACCGCCAGAACGATAATTAAGCCGGTAATAATTTGTTGGTAGTAAGCCGAGACATTCATCAGCACCAGACCGTTAATCAGGATGCCCATGATGATCGAGCCGATAATGGTGCCGCCGATACGCCCGTAGCCGCCCATCAGCGAGGTGCCGCCAATGACTACCGAAGCGATGACGCGCAGCTCGAACGAGATCCCGGCCACTGCTTCCGCACTGCCCAACCGCGCGCTGAGAATGAAGCCCGCCAACCCTGCCAGACAGCCAATTAACACGTAGACGCTCACCAGCACGCGCTTCACGTTGACCCCTGCCAGACGCGCCGCCTCCGGGTTGCCGCCGATGGCGTACACGAAGCGCCCCCAGCGGGTTTTATGCAGCGCCAGATAACCGCCTACGGCCACCAACGCGAATATCCAGATTGGAATAGAGATACCGAGCAGTTCGCCTCGCCCCCACCAGCGGTAGCCCGCGTCAAAACCGGCAATCGGCGCGCCGTCGTTAATCACCAGCGTCAGGCCGCGCCAGATAGTCATCCCACCGAGGGTGACGATAAACGGCGGCAGACGCAGGCGGGTCACACCGAGGCCATGCAGGAAACCAATCGCGGTCCCCATCGCCATACAGATCCCAAGGCCAATCAGCCAGCTCATGCCGCCCCAGGCATTCGGGTCAACGGTAGTGAAGTTGTCGCCCTTAATCACATACGCGGCGGTCATAGCACAGACCGCCAGGATGGAACCCACCGACAGATCGATCCCAGCGGTCAGAATGACAAACGTCATCCCCACAGCCATGATCCCGTAGATGGAGACTTCGGTCAGGATGTTGAAAATATTGCGTTCAGAAAGAAAGTTGCTGTTCTGCAACTGAAAGAAAATCAGCAGCAGGATCATGAAAATCAGTACCCCAAAGCGCTCAAAAAAGGCAATGGGATCAAGACGTCCGCCGCGTTTGGCAGGAACCTGCGTTTTAGAAATAATCTGCGTCATGAATCACTCCGTTATGCCGCATTCAGGGCGTTGTGGTTGATGGCCATCATCGTCATTAGCCGCTCTTCATTGGCGTCGTCACCGTGGATCTCGCCAGTCACCCGGCCCTCACTCAGCGTGATGATCCGATCGGAAACCGCCATGACTTCCGGCAGATCGGAGGAGATCACGATCACCGCCACGCCCTTTTTCGCCATATCAAACAGCACCTGATGGACTTCTGATTTGGTGCCAACATCGATGCCGCGCGTCGGTTCATCCACGATCAACACCCGAGGATTAAGCGCCATGCAGCGCGCGAGGATCACTTTTTGCTGGTTCCCGCCGGAGAGTTTGCGTACCTCCTGCGCGCTGTTGACCATTTTGATCTGTAGCGCCTGGCGGTAAGATTCGATCAGGGCATCCTCTTTACGGGTATTCACAAACCAGCGCCAGTGCAGCAGTGACGAGAGGCTGGAGAGCGACAGGTTGTCACGGATCGACAACCCAAGCACCGCGCCCTCTTTTTTACGATCTTCAGGTACCAGCGCCAGCCCCTGATCCAGCGCAAACAGCGGATCGCGCGGCTGATAGGGCACGCCATCAAGTTCAAAGCTGCCGGAAGTAAAACCGTCGGCACCAAACAGGCAGCGGGCCACTTCGGTGCGCCCGGCACCCACCAGCCCGGCGATGCCTAATACTTCGCCAGCATGCACGTGGAAGCTAATGTCGTGCAGCGCGATGCCATGCGGATCCAGCGGTGGTTTTTCGCGGCTAAGCCCCTTCACCGCCAGACGCACAGGTTTATCTTCATGGTGAGTTTCGCTGGCCGGGCGGCGATTAAAGGCCACATCGCGCCCTACCATCAGGCGGATCAGCTGTTCTACGGTGGTCTGTGCAACCGCACCGCTTCCGGTAAAACGCCCATCCTGGAAAACGGTGAACTGGTCGCAGAGTTGAAACACTTCATGCAGGCGATGGGTCACATAGATAATGCTCACGCCACGCCCTTTAAGTTCCCGCACCACCCGGTGCAGACTTTCTACTTCGCTGTCGCTCAACGCGGCGGAAGGTTCGTCCATGATGATGAGCTTTGCGTTCAACGTCAGCGCCCGCGCAATTTCCACCATTTGCTGCTGCGCCACGCTCAGTCGGGCCACGGCCGTGGTTGGCGCAACGTTCAGTTGCAGATAATCCAGAATTACCTGCGCCTCCTGATTCACCGCCTTTTCGTCAACAATCAGATTGCGTTTGCGCGGTTCACGCCCGAGAAACATATTCTCGGCGACGGTCATATTCGGCAGCAGATTAAATTCCTGATAAATAGTGATAATGCCCTTGTTCTGCCGCTCTACCGGAGAGTCCTCTACCGGCAACGTTTCGCCGTTAAACCAGATATCCCCGCGTGTTTGCGGCTGCGCACCCGCCAGCGCTTTTAGCAGAGTCGATTTTCCGGCGCCGTTCTCACCTAACAGCGCATGAATTTCGCCTGCTCCGACGGTCAGTTGCGCGCTGCTCAGCGCCCAGACGCCGGAAAAGCTTTTCGCCAGGTCAGTCACTTTCAGTAAGGGTTGCGACATCGGTCTGCTCCTCCTCATAGTGAGCCGCCACTTGCGCGGCGGCTGCGGACATATCAATTGCCAGCTTCGCCGATACGCTCGGCCTGCTGCAGGTTCTCTTTGGTGATAAGCGTTGGCGGATAGTCAGCCCCGGTTATCGCGGTCTTCTCCCGTACGTTATTCACCAACTGGGTCATGGCCGTTTTCACCGCAAATCCCGGACGCTGATCCGCCGTCACCGCCAGCCAGCCCTCGCGCACGCGCGCCAGCGCTTCCGGCACGGCATCGAAGCCCGTAACCAGAACCTCACCCGGTTTCAGCCCTTGTCCTTGCAATGCTTCAATCGCGCCCAGCGCCATATCGTCGTTAGCTGAGAGGATCACCTGCGGACGTTTCGGCAGCGAAGGCAGCACGCTTTCGACAATGCGCATCCCTTCAGAACGCATCCAGTTTCCGGTCTGATCGGCGACAATCTTGTACTTTTCACCGCCCGCCTTCAGGCTGTCGCGAATGCCTTTAGTACGTTCAATGTTGGAGGAGGAGCCCGGCTGGCCGGTCAGCAGAATGATGTCCGCCCCGTCAGGGAATTTGGTTTTGACAAAGTCGCCAATCGCCTGGCCGCCTTTGTAGTTGTTCGCGCCGAAGTGCGGCACTTTTTTCTGGCTGTCAACGGAGCGGTCGAGGGTAACAACGGGCAGTTTCGCATCCTGAATTTCATCTACCGCACTGGACACCGCGTTGACATCGTTCGGCGAAACGATAAAACCCTGTGCGCCACGGGTGATGGCGTTTTCCAGGTCAGCGACCTGTTTTGGCGAGCTACCTTGCCCGTCCAGGACCTGTAAATTCACGCCCATCTCTTTTGCGGCTTTCACCGCCGTACGCTGCATGTGAACTTCAAATGGCATCGCCAGGTTTGGCGTACTGAAAACAATTTGCTCATTTTCAGCAATGGCTGCCCCGGATGTCATGGCGATGAGGACAGCTAAGATCAGTTTTTTCATTATTATGTCTCTCTGTGTAGGGTAGGTTGTGGTGACAATCAGAGGAGAACTTCACGTTGGCTATGCAGTGACTCCAGCGCTTTATCCGCCAGATACAGCGCACGCTCACCATCGTCCCCGCTGCAATCAGGGACTGCTTCGCCGCGCAGAACCGCAACAAAGTGTTCCCATTCCGCGGCATAGGCCGATTTATAACGCTGCAAGAAGAAGTGTTCAGGTAACGCGCTGGTGCAGCCTGTCTTCGCGTAGTGTTGCACCTGGTTTTCGAGAATATTGCCCGCGCACAGCAGCCCTTCAGAGCCGTGTAGCTCAAGGCGCTGGTCGTAGCCGTAGGAGGAGCGGCGGCTGTTGACGATGGTCGCCATCGCGCCGGAGGCATATTTCAGTACGATGAACGCGGTGTCGATATCGCCCGCCTCGCCAATCGCCGGATCGACCAGGTTACTGCCCTGGGCATACACAGAAACCGGCTCTTCGCCCATGATAAAGCGCGCCATATCAAAATCGTGGATGGTCATATCGCGAAACATACCGCCGGACACGCGCACATATTCCGCAGGCGGCGGCGACGGATCGCGGGAGATTATCAGCAGCGATTCCGGCTTACCGATACGCCCGGCCAGTGCATCCGTTTTCACACGGCGGAACTGTGGATCGAAGCGGCGGTTGAAGCCGATGAACAACGGTACGTCGTACTCTTTGACCACTTTCAGACAGTCGCGTACACGGGCCAGATCCAGGTGGACCGGCTTTTCACAGAAGATGGCTTTGCCATGACGAGCGGCCAGTTCAATCAGATCCGCATGGGTATCGGTCGCGGAGGCGATCAGTACGGCGTGAACATTAGGATCCGCCATCGCCTCATTCAGGCTTTGCAGACGAGCCTGGTACTGAGTGGCAAGACGGGTGGCAAATTCCTGATTCGGGTCGACGACGGACCAGAGGGTGGTGGCACTGTGACTGGCAATGTTAGCTGCATGTACCTGGCCAATTCGGCCAGCGCCCAGTAAAGCAATGTTAAACATAACGGCTCCCGGTGTTGGTGAATGCGATGAACTAACGCCCCCTTAAATAAAACATTTATTTCATTTTTATAAATAGTGAAAATTATGTTTTTGAGTGCAAGTTAACACTTTTGAGATGAACGAGATAAAATTTGTTATCAATATCACAACATAAAGACAGGAAAGATGAAGGAATTAGCCCCCTTCCGTTCAGGAAGGAGGCGAAGGATGAAGGGGCAGGAAAAATGAAATGAAAATTTCGTTGTTGCAGCATGCCGGATGACGGCGCAAACGCCTTATCCGGCCTACAGGTTAGAAGTAGTTGTAGGCCGGATAAGCGCAGCGACATCCGGCATTACCCAGCGTCAGTATTGACGAGCGTTTTTCACCTGTTCAAACGTCTGCTCAGCGGCTTTGCGCACCGACGGTGAATCAGCCACCTGCGCATCACCGGTTCGCCACCAGGCGGCGTAATCGTGGGTCATGGTTTTCGGCAGGACTTTAATATCCAGCAGCGTCGGGCCAGGATGCGCACGAGAGGCTTCCAGCGCCGCCAGCAGGCTTTTTTCATCATGCACCCGCCAGGCACGACAGCCGTAGCTCTCGGCATTCTGGGCAAAATCAACTTTCACCAGCGGCCCATCCAGCCTCCCGGTTTGCGGGTTGCGGTGACGGTTTTCCGTGCCGAAACTCCCCATCCCGTGCCCCATCTGCAGATTGTTAATGCACCCGAAGCTGGCGTTATCAAACAGCAGGATAGTGACTTTTATCCCTTCCTGAACGGCAGTTTGTAGTTCGGAATGCAGCATCATGTATGAGCCATCCCCCACCATGGCATACACCGGCTGCTGCGGCTTCGCCAGCCTGGCCCCAATAGCAGCCGCAATCTCATAGCCCATACAGGAGTAACCGTATTCCAGGTGATAGCTGTCCGGGGTTTTGACCTGCCAGATGCGTTGTAAATCGCCAGGCAGCGATCCGGCGGCGCCCACGACAATAGCGTTATCTTCGATGTGCTGATTGATAAGCCCCAGCACCCGCGTCTGGGTCAACCGCGTGTTGAGCGTGTCGCCATATTCCGCCAGTTGGGCGTCAAGATGCCCTGCCACTTCGGGAACATCGTCAGGACGCCAGTCGCGATCCCATAAACGTTGGCACTCATCACGCCAGGCCGCCTGCGCCTGTGCGATCTCGCCCCCCCAATCGCTACGGTAGTCTTGCAGCGTTTCAGTTAATGCCGTAAGCCCGGTACGGGCGTCGGCGATAAGCGCGGTGGCATCAAGCTTCAGTGCGTCAAACTCCGCCACGTTCAGCAGCAGGAACTCAACCTCCGGATGGGAAAACAGCGCTTTCGAACCGGTGGTAAAGTCGGTGAGTCGCGTGCCGATGCCGATCACCAGATCGGCCCGGGTTGCAAGCTGGTTGGCGGCCATCCCGCCGGTTACCCCAATGCCTCCGAGGTTAAGTGGGTGGTCACTAACCAGCGCCCCCTTTCCAGCCTGAGTTTCAGCAAACGGTAGTTGCAGCGTTTCAACAAACGCACGCAACGCCTCATGCGCGCCGGAATATCGTACCCCGCCACCGCACACCACCAGCGGGCGGCGTTTGCGGGCAATCAGCGCCCGCGCCATCGCCAGACGCTGCGGGTCGGGCGGGCGACGTTCGATCAGATGGACGCGGCGCGCAAAGAAACTCAGCGGATAGTCCCAGGCTTCTCCCTGCACATCCTGCGGCAGGCAGAGGGTAACTGCGCCAGTGTCTGCGGGGTCAGTGAGCGTTCGCATCGCGTTCAGCATCGCGCTCATTAACTGCTCCGGGCGATTAATCCGATCCCAATAACGCGAGACCGGTCTGAAGCAGTCGTTGGTGCTGATGCCAAGCTCATGGAATTGCTCAATTTGCTGCAATACCGGGTCCGGCTGACGGCTGGCGTAGACATCGCCTGGCAACAGCAACAGCGGAATACGGTTCGCCGTCGCGGTCGCCGCGGCGGTCACCATATTCGCCGCCCCCGGTCCAACCGACGACGTCACGGCAAAAATACGCTGGCGTCGATGCTGTTTAGCGAACCCGGTCGCCATGTGCGCAATTCCCTGCTCATTACATCCCTGCATTACCTGCAGATGACCGGGTTCCTGCTCCAGCGCCTGGCCGATACCGAGCACATTACCGTGACCAAAGATGGTGGCAACGCCCTCAACAAAGGGCATTTCATGACCATCGACACAGACATATTGTTGATTAAGGAATTTGACCAGCGCCTGAGCCATGGTCATACGTTCGGTTTGCATAACCCCTCCTGTCAGCCCAGCGTTGGCATGGAGAACGCGGCCCCAGTGTCCTGCAGCATCTCCGGCCAGCGTGCGGTGACGGTCTTCATGCGGGTGTAGAAGCGCACGCCATCGTTACCATGCACGTTGAGCGCGCCAAAAATCGAACGCTTCCAGCCGCCGAAGCTGTGGAACGCCATCGGCACCGGAATAGGCACGTTTACGCCCACCATGCCCGCCTGCACCTCTTCGCAGAAGCGACGCGCGCAGCCGCCGTCGCGCGTGAAAATCGCCGTGCCGTTACCATATTCATGGCGGTTAATCAGTTCCACCGCGCTGTTGTAATCGGCTACACGCACCACAGAAAGTACCGGCCCGAAAATCTCTTCCTTATAGATGGTCATTTCCGGCGTGACGTTATCAAACAGGGTTGGCCCGACAAAATAGCCCTGCTCATGGCCTTTAACGCTAAAACGCCGACCATCCACACGCAGGCTGGCCCCCTGTGATTCCCCGCTGTCGATGTATCCGAGTACTTTATTACGGTGCGCCGAGGAGATAAGCGGCCCCATTTCGTTTTCCGGCGTCTGATCAAGCCCCGGTCCGACGCGCAGCGCCGCAATCTGTTTTTCCAGTCGCGAGCACAGCTCATCCGCGGTTTTATCCCCCACCGCCAGCACAACCGAAAGCGCCATGCAGCGTTCACCCGCCGCGCCGTAAGCGGCGCCCATAATGGCGTTGGTTGCCATATCCATGTCAGCATCCGGCATTAAAATACAGTGATTTTTAGCGCCACCCAACGCCTGGCAACGCTTACCGTGAGCCGAGGCCGTCTGATAAATATATTCCGCAATCGGCGTTGAGCCGACGAAGCTTACGGCCTGCACGCGCGGGTCAGTAAGCAGCACGTCAACGGACTCTTTATCTCCCTGTACCACGTTGAACACGCCGTCCGGTAATCCCGCCTCTTGCAGCAGTTTCGCCAGCGCCAGCGCGAGAGAAGGATCTTTTTCGGAGGGTTTCAGCACGAAGGAATTTCCGGTTGCCAGCGCGATGGGGAACATCCACATCGGCACCATCGCCGGAAAGTTAAACGGCGTGATCCCGACGCAAACCCCAAGCGGTTGCATCAGAGAGTGGCTATCGACGCCGGTCCCTACGTTGGCGGAGTGTTCGCCCTTTTGCAGATGCGGGATGCCACAGGCAAACTCCACCACTTCCAGGCCGCGCGTCAGTTCACCGACAGCGTCAGAGAACACCTTGCCATGCTCTTCGCTGATGATGCGAGCCAACCTTTCCATGTTCTGTTCCAGCAGCGCCTTAAAGCGGAACATCACTCGCGCACGTTTTAGCGGAGAATGCCGCGCCCAACCGGGGAATGCGTCGTGCGCTGCCGCGATGGCCTGTTCGGTTTCCCGTGTCGAACTCATCACCACCTGGCGGATCTGCTCGCCGGTGGCCGGGTTGAAGATCGCCTGAACGCGCTGGCCTGAACCGGTGACACATTCGCCATGAATAAAATTCGCTACTGTCTCCATCCTTAACCTCTCGCTGTTGATACGTGATTGTTACCTGAACGCCGTTATCTGTGTACTATATATGAAACAAACATTCCATTTTAAGTTGAAACAAAATAAATAATGATTAATGTGATCAAGGATGGATTTTTATGTTAACAAGCGGAATCGCATGATTAACGTGTACTGGCAGAATGTTTCAGCAAGCGATTAGACTGGAGCTTTTGTTTCGTTTTTACGGCCAGATGAATGCGTGACATTTCAAAGACGCGGTTTTGCGTTTAGAATCATAAAACTATGCAACAGGAGGTAAAATGACGACAGCAACCAGCCTGAACGAGCTGCAGCAGCAGATCCGCGATCGCTACGATGGCCTGAGCAAAAGGCTGCAGCAGGTGTCCCGCTATGTGCTGGATAATACAAATAGCGTGGCCTTTGATACGGTTGCCGTCATTGCCGAACGTGCCGGAGTGCCTCCCTCGACGCTGATCCGCTTTGCCAATGCTTTTGATTTCACCGGCTTTAACGAAATGAAACAGCTGTTTCGTATGAATCTGGTGGAGGAAACTGCCAGCTACAGCGACCGCGCACGCCTGTTCCGTGAGATGGAAAGCGAAGCCGTGCCGGAAACGCCGCTCGATATCTTGCAGGAATTCGCCCGTTCGAATACTCAGGCCCTACAGCAGTTGGCAGCCCGTGCCGAACCAGAAATGCTGGAACGCGCGGTACAATTACTGGCTGAAGCCGACACCATCTACATCGCCGGTCTGCGTCGTTCGTTTAGCGTGGCGGCCTATCTCACCTATGCCCTGAGCCATCTTGAGTGTCGCCCTATTTTGCTCGATGGAATGGGCGGGATGCTGCGCGAGCAGATTAACCGCATCAAAGCGCGTGATATCGTCGTGTCGATCAGCTTCTCGCCCTATGCGGAAGAAACGGTGATGGTCAGCGAAACCGCGGCCAATGCAGGCGCGCGCCAGATTGTCATTACCGACAGCCAGATAAGCCCGCTGGCAACATTCAGCGATCTCTGCTTTGTGGTGAAGGAGGCACAGGTTGACGCGTTTCGCTCCCAGTCAGCAACGCTGTGCCTGGTGCAGTCGCTAGTGGTGGCGCTGGCTTACCGTCTGGGTGACGGGAGTAATGAACGCGGTCATTCCGTCGGGTAATAGCGGTCAGCAAATTGATCGCCCGCTTTATTAACACCCCCAGCGTGAGGCGCAAGAGCAATTGCACGCGTTGCTTTTATGGTCGTTGAAAATATAGTCCTCATTCAGCGACCAGCTACAACACAGTCTATTATTACCATAAGCTACAATTATATTAATTTTAGATAATCAACAGCACGTTTGCTGACAATAATACGCAAAGGTTTACTATAGGCCTGTCTTTTTTTAGCAGGAAAGTAAAAATGAAAAAAACAAAAGGGTTGATGATTATTGCCCTTGCTTTCACCCTGGCATCATGTGCTTCCATTCCTGAGAATATCAAAGGTAATAATCAACCTGATATACAAAAAAACTTTATCTCCGTGCATAACCAGCCGGGATTATATACCGGTCAACAGGCCCGCTTTGGTGGTAAAGTCATCAATGTGATTAACACCAAAACGGATACGTTACTGGAAATCGCCGTTTTGCCACTGAACGACTCTGCTAAGCCACAAATAGACGCGAGCTATCAGGGACGAATTCTTGCCCAGCAGAAAGGTTTTCTCGATCCGGTAAACTACAGAAACCATTTCGTGACTATTTTGGGAACAATTCAAGGAGATGAATCAGGATTCATCAACAAGGTCCCGTATAACTTTGTTAAAGTTGATTTACAGGGTATTCAGGTCTGGCATTTAACTGAGTCTGTCAACACCACCTATAATATGTGGGATTACGGCTATGGCGCGTTCTGGCCTGAACCCATGTGGGGAGGCCCCTACTACGCCAACACAGTAACTCAGGTAACTCCGGAGCTAGTGAAATAATCCCAGTAGTAAGATGGCGCTAATATATTCCGGAGTCGGGCGCTAACTAACGCCCACCACATCAACTCGCGTTTATCTAATTGCGCCATCCAGCTTCATGAGATCCTTCGCTTAACATGTATTCTTCCTGTTACATATAATTTTTAACCGCTAATTCTTTAGCGAAGAAATGGGCTTTATCCTTCTCATGCCTGACCATCTTTTGTTATTTACCGACAATTCCCCCACCCTGCATGCAATAAAAGAACCTTTGTGTTTTCACATTATTCAGGGATTACAATGAACAGAAAATGCTTACTGTTGATACCATTATTCTTTAGTAGCGCCATCATCACCGCCTGCGATAATAAACCTGCAGTAAAAACCACCGCCATGGCGCCCGAGGTCGGCGTTGTTACCTTAGCGCCCTCCTCAGTGAATATTAAAAGTGAACTTCCGGGCCGCGCAGTTTCATTTGAGATCGCCGAAATTCGCCCTCAGGTTGGGGGGATCATCATAAAGCGCAACTTTATTGAAGGAGATAAAGTCAGCAAAGGAGAGTCACTGTATCAAATTGATCCTGCCCCGCTGCAGGCGCGACTGGATTCAGCCAAAGGTGCGCTGGCTAAGGCAATGGCGACGGCCAATAACATACGTCTGACATTAAATCGGCAGTCAGCGTTAATAAAATCCAATTACGTCAGCCGCCAGGACTACGACACGACGCGCTCACAGCTTAATGAAGCACAGGCCAATGTCGCCGTTGCTAAAGCGGAGCTTGAGCAAGCCACTATCAACCTGCGCTATGCCAATGTCACCTCGCCAATTGAGGGCATCAGCGGTAAATCCTCCGTGACCGTGGGTGCCCTGGTCACTGCCAATCAGGAAAATGCGCTGGTCACCGTTCAACGGTTGGATCCGATTTATGTTGATTTAACCCAGTCAGTACAAGACTTCCTGCGCCTGAAAGAAGAGAAAGCCAACGGCCAAATCGCCCAACAACAAGGCAAAATTCCGGTTGAACTGATGCTGGAAAACGGCAAGCCCTATCGCCATACCGGTACGCTTGAGTTTTCCGATCCCGCCGTTGATGAGACCACCGGTTCGGTGACCCTGCGCGCCGTATTTCCCAATCCTGAGGGTGAAATTTTACCCGGCATGTACGTCACGGCGCTGCTGGACGAAGGCAGTCAGCAGAACGTGTTGATGGTTCCCCAGCAAGGGATTACGCATAACGAACAAGGAAAAGCCACCGCGCTGATCCTTGACCCGGAAAACGTGGTGCAACTGCGTGAAATAAACGCCGTGAAGGCCGTTGGCAATCAATGGCTAGTGACCGCGGGATTAGGCCCTGGCGATCGGGTCATTGTGTCTGGACTACAAAGGATTCGTCCGGGAATCAAAGCCCGGGTCCTCCATTCAAAACTGAACACACCTGACGCGGTAACTGAACAGTAATATTTCAGGCATTAAGGACACTTTCTTCATGGCCAACTTTTTTATTGAGCGCCCGGTTTTCGCCTGGGTACTCGCCATTATCATGATGTTTACGGGCGGTATCGCGATAATGAACCTGCCTGTCGCCCAGTATCCACAAATTGCTCCCCCGACCATCACCATCAGCGCCGCTTACCCAGGGGCAGACGCAAAGACCGTTGAAGACTCCGTGACGCAAGTGATTGAACAGAATATGAATGGTCTTGATGGCCTGATGTATATGTCATCCACCAGCGATGCGGCAGGTAATGCCTCGATTATCCTGACCTTCAAAACGGGTACGTCACCCGATATTGCGCAGGTTCAGGTACAGAATAAATTACAGCTGGCGATGCCTTCCCTGCCGCAGGAGGTACAGCAGCAAGGGATAAGCGTTGATAAATCCAGCAGCAACATCTTAATGGTCGCCGGCTTTATCTCTGATAATAACAGTCTCAGCCAATATGATATTGCCGACTATGTGGCTTCAAATATTAAAGACCCGCTAAGCCGCACTGCCGGGGTGGGAAGCGTACAGTTGTTTGGTTCGCAATACGCCATGCGCATCTGGTTGGATCCGCAAAAGCTCGACAAGTATAACCTCACTCCGCAAGACGTTATTACCCAACTCAAAGTTCAGAACAATCAGATATCCGGCGGGCAACTGGGGGGCATGCCTCAGTCAGCCGATCAGCAGCTAAATGCGTCGATCATCGTCCAGACGCGCCTGCAAACTACTGATGAATTTGGCCAGATCTTCCTCAAAGTCCAGCAAGATGGCTCCCAGGTTCTGCTGCGCGATGTCGCACGCATTGAACTGGGTGCGGAAAATTATGCCACGGTTGCACGTTACAACGGCAAACCCGCCGCCGGGATTGCGATTAAACTTGCCGCTGGCGCCAATGCCCTGGAAACGTCCCAGGCGGTCAAACAAGAGCTGAACAGATTATCGGCCTGGTTTCCGCCCAGTATGAAAACCGTTTATCCCTATGACACCACGCCGTTTATCGAGATTTCGATTCAGGGCGTTTTTCATACATTGATCGAGGCAATCATTCTGGTATTCCTCGTCATGTACCTGTTTTTGCAGAGTTTTCGTGCAACACTTATCCCCACAATCGCCGTTCCGGTAGTTATCCTCGGCACCTTTGCAATACTCGACGTCGCCGGTTTTTCGATTAATACACTCACGATGTTTGGCATGGTGCTGGCGATAGGGTTGTTAGTCGATGATGCTATCGTGGTGGTTGAGAACGTAGAACGCATTATTGCCGAAGAACATTTGTCACCAAAAGCGGCGACGCATAAAGCGATGGGCCAGCTCCAGAGAGCGCTGATCGGTATTGCCGTTGTGTTATCCGCTGTATTTATGCCGATGGCATTTATGAGCGGGGCGACGGGGGAGATTTTCCGCCAGTTTTCTATCACCTTAATCTCCTCGATGCTGCTGTCGGTGTTTGTGGCGATGAGCCTGACGCCTGCACTTTGCGCCATGCTGTTGAAATCCCATGAGGGAGAAAAAGTAAACACACATTTTCTGTTTACCCGTTTCAATCACTTCATGGAGAAATGTACTCAGCACTACACGGACAGCACCCGTAAACTTCTCCGTTGCACGGGCCGTTACATGGTCGTGTATTTAGTGATTGGCGCGGGCATGATCGTGCTGTTTTCACGCACCCCGACCTCCTTTCTGCCTGAAGAAGATCAGGGGGTATTCATGACCACGGCGCAATTACCTTCCGGCTCAACGATGGTGAACACCAGCAAAGTGCTCGGAGAAATAACGGATTACTATCTGACGAAAGAACAGAAAAACGTTGCTTCGGTTTTCACCGTCGGCGGATTTGGCTTCAGCGGTCAGGGGCAAAACAACGGTCTGGCGTTTATCAGCCTGAAGCCCTGGTCAGAACGCGTTGGCGAGGAAAACTCGGTTACCGCCATTATTCGACGGGCGATGATGGCCTTAAGCACCATTAATAACGCCGTTGTTTATCCGTTTAATTTACCCGCAGTCGCGGAACTGGGGACCGCTTCAGGCTTTGATATGGAGCTGCTGGATAACGGTAACCTTGGGCATGAAAAAATGATGCAGGCCCGAAACGAGCTTCTGGCGCTGGCCAGCCAGTCGTCAGGAGAGGTTGACGGGGTGCGTCCGAACGGTCTGGAAGATACGCCGATGTTCCGCATTCACGTCAACGCCAGGAAGGCAGAAGCCATGGGCGTTGCGTTATCGGATATCAATCAGACCATCTCCACCGCGTTTGGTAGTCGCTATGTCAATGACTTCCTGAACCAGGGGCGCGTTAAAAAAGTGTATGTACAGGCCGATACGCCGTTTCGTATGTTGCCGGACAATATCAATCACTGGTACGTACGTAATGCCTCTGGCGCAATGACGCCGCTTTCCGCTTACTCATCCACCGAGTGGACCTACGGCTCCCCCCGCCTTGAACGCTACAACGGTCAGCCTGCAATGGAAATTCTGGGCCAGCCGGTCGAAGGAAAAAGCAGCGGCGATGCAATGAAATTTATGGCGTCGCTGATTAATAAACTGCCCGCAGGCGTTGGCTATGCCTGGACAGGTCTGTCTTATCAGGAAGCGCTGTCCACAAACCAGGCGCCAATGCTGTACGGCATTTCGCTAATCGTCGTGTTTCTGGCACTGGCGGCGCTGTATGAAAGCTGGTCGATACCCTTCTCGGTGATGCTGATTGTGCCAATCGGGGTGGTCGGCGCTTTGCTGGCTACCGATCTGCGCGGTCTGAGCAATGATGTTTACTTCCAGGTCGGGCTACTCACCACCATGGGGCTGTCGGCTAAAAACGCCATTCTGATCGTCGAGTTCGCCGTCGAGATTATGCAAAACGAAGGAAAAGCACCGCTTGAAGCCGCGGTGGAGGCCGCGCAAATGCGCTTACGTCCTATTTTAATGACCTCACTGGCTTTCATCCTGGGGGTTATTCCATTGGCAATAAGCGACGGCGCAGGCTCTGGCGCGCAAAATGCCGTCGGTACGGGGGTTATCGGTGGGATGTTGGCCGCAACCGTGCTGGCTATCTATTTTGTCCCGCTATTCTTTGTTCTCGTTGAAAACATGCTGGCGCGATTTAAAGCCCGACGCTGACTTGTTGTCCTATCCCTGGGATCTTATCCCAGGGATAGGACTTTGTTTGTCAGATCTACGGTCATTAGCGGGCCTTGCTATCCAGCGAGTTTCTCGTGGCTAGCAAGGTAAACATTACACGGGTATTTTCTTGTAGGGGAACAACTGGGGTAGGTACAGAGGTTGTCAATTCTAACTAATGCCAGGCTATCAAAACGGTTAATTAATAGTGCAGACCGGAACCTTTCAGATTTACAGCCAGTTCACCCAGTTTTATATTCGGATGCTGATGACACATTTTAACCATTTTCGGTACAGCTTCCGTTTCCACCTGATGCAGTGGAACATAATCATCACCTTTAAAGTCCGAATTTTTATTAACAATCACAAAGGCAATTGCCGTCTTGTATTGCTGACTCATATCAACGAATTCTTTACAGGTCATATCCTGTGGCGCAGCTTCCGTTGCCTGCGTAGCAAAAGCACGGCTCATCGGCGCCATAACAGAAGTCATAAGAATAACTGCAGAAACAACCAATTTAATATTCACAATGCACTCCAGAGGTAGCATTAATTTTTATCGGCGAGTTTATCAGTTTCTACCAACGTCGTATTTCTGCGCAGACTGATAAAAGCTAAAGAACTAAAGATCATCTCAACGCCAATAAATATTGAGGTAAACACATATGACCTGTCGGGATCCATATTCAGCCACACGGCTGCAATAAGCAGATCAAAAATACCGATGAAAATATTCCATCCATAACCCGGACTGCGGAACATTTTGACACCGGAAGCAACACGAAAAATACCGCCAAGAATAAACAGGCAGCAAAAAACTATTGCCAATGAATTCATGCCTATCACAGGATTCTCGAGGAAACAGTATCCCAGCAGTAACCACGCGATAGCAAAAAAGGCATAGGTAAATTTGGCTTTCAACTGCTTTTTACCAGAGCTAAACAAGCTATAGATAGAATAGAAACCACACACCAGAAACATAAAACCTGTTGCGTAGCTTAAGTAAACACCCGCAGCGATTGGATAGATTAAGCAGCAGATGCCACAAACCAACAACAGCACCGCCATGATTGTGGCGTGTCTCTTATAATGAGTTAGTGTTTTTTCATTAAACGCTTTCAGGCTACGCTGATTAAAAACAAACATACATCCTCCGTTACATAGAAACGCAATGTAACCTGTTAATTAAAGAGTAATTCTCACTTAATACATATTACTTACAATGAAATGATAAGACTTTCACTCAGCGTTCGTATATAAGATAAAAGGAATGCCGTTATCCGTATAATCCTACACGCGTCAGACGTCTGACACCTGTAGGATTAAACGCTCATTATTCTTTCCTGGCTCTGATTCCACTCTTTTAATTTATTTAATATGCTTATTTCGTTTGGTGACATATGCCAACTTTATTCAGGAGAAAGTAATGAAAAAGATTATTCTTGCGGGTCTGCTTGCAACCATGATGGGTTCAGCTCCGGTACTGGCAGCGACCACTACCACTCCGGCACAAACCGCTACAGCCAATGTACAAAAAGAAGCTGCCGATATTATGCAGGTCGCGGTGCAAGGTGCAAATGCGATGCGTGATATTCAGCTTGCCCGTCTGGCCCTGTTTCATGGACAGCCTGACAGTGCTAAAAAATTAACCGACGACGCCGCTTCCCTGCTGGCAGGTGACAGCCACGACTGGGCGAAATTTGTAAAAACTGCGCCTAAAGCCAAAATGATTGACGATCAGTACGTGATTATTAACGCGACTGTCGCGCTGTCAGAAGACTACATTGCCACTCCGGCCAAAGAATCCGCTATCAATACAGCGAATGGCAAAATGGCCAAAGGCGACTGGAAAGGTGCGGTGGATACCTTACAGTTGGCGGGTATCAACGTACTTCAGACTCAATACCTGATGCCTTTAAATCAGACTCGTAAAGCCGTTGCCAGCGCACAAAAACTGCTGTCTTCTGGTAAATACTACGAGGCAAACCTTGTGTTAAAGGGTGCTGAAGAAGGCATTGTTATCGATAGCGAGATGCTGGGCGCAGGCCAGTAATACTCAGCACTACGGAGTGTTGAACCAGGACTTTCTCTCCCGATCGGGCAGCTACGGCTACCCGATCGGGGGGGTTAATGGCTAATCAGACTGTCGATCTCAATCTCAATTTCCCGCATGACCGCAACAATCTTCTGTAATGCTTCCTGGCGTACAGCCAAAGGAAGACAGTCATGTCGCATAGATTCAAAAGGTTCACACAGCGTCTGAAGAGCAGTAATACCCAGAATTTGCGCCGAACCATGTAACCGGTGAAGAGCCCGCAAAAACAGCTGAGGTTCATCTTGCAAAACGGCTTTTCCGGCCGCCTGTAAATCGCTGAGCGTTGCCTCGCGAAATGTTTCGAGTATCTCATTCATTAATGCACGATCGCCGCCGGTATTTTCCGTCAGAACATTGAATTTCAGATGTCGGATCGAACAAGGAGACGAATAACCGGTTTCGATTTTGCTCAGTTCATGCGTCAGCGTCTTAATCGACACGGGCTTAAACAGACACAAATTCATCCCATTTTGCAGACACCGATCGCGTGACTGCGGGAGCGCGCTGGCCGTTAGCCCCCATATTTGTAAATGAGGCTGCTGACGACGCAATGAAGCCGCGAGATCAAACCCGTCCTTCTTCGGCATATTCACATCGGTTATCAACAGGTCGTATGATTTTTTAACCAGTTTGGCTTCGGCCTCCTCGCCATCACACGCTTCATCCACGCTGTAACCAATGGCGTTCAACTGTCGCTTAAGCAGCAGACGATTGGTCGGGTTATCATCTGCTATTAAAATAGACAGGCACGGTAGCGGCAACAGAGCGCCTGGCGTGTCGCCATCCGGAACAACTGACTGTCGGGCAGTCTCAACCGGCAACGTGATGGTAAACGTGGTTCCTTGCGACGGGACGCTCATCAGTTCAAGCGTACCGCCCATCAGCGTCACCAGCTCTTTGCAGATAAATAACCCCAGACCGGAACCCGTTTGTTGACGCCCGCTGCGCCCCTGAGCATAACGATGAAATAGCCCAGCCTGCTCCTCTTCACTAATCCCACAACCGGTATCGCTAATAGCGATGGTCAGGTTGCCGTGATTCTCCTCGTCAGGCGTCAAACGGGCCGTCACGTGAATACTGCCCTGCTCGGTAAACTTCAGCGCATTACCCACCAGATTGGTGAGAATTTGCCGTAAAGCCTGCTGATCGACAAAGACCCGCTCGTTCGCCGGCAACTGGCTAACGCAGGCAAGCGTAATGCCTTTCTGTCTGGCTAAAGCATCGAAAGAGTGACACTGCAATTCAATGAGCTGCGAGAGATCCGTCCATTGAGGAACAACCTGGTATTTACCAGACTCAATCTTATCCACGTCCAGAATCTTACCAATCAGCCCAAGTAATGACTGGGCCGTCGCCCCGGTAAGGGCAATCGCCTCCTTTCGCTGCGCCGGACTGAGTTCTGAACTCGACAGTAATTCCAGAAAACCCACAATCGAGCTTACAGGGGTACGTAATTCATGGCTCATGCTCGCAAGAAAACGACTTTTGGCCTTGGTCGCTTCAATTGCTTTGTTCTTTTCGATCTCCAGCTCTTGAGACAATGCTTCTTTAAGATGGAGTTGCTCTTCCAGCAGACGCTGCGATTGCTTTCTTTTATTGACCTCACGCGAAAGTGAGATCCCCCAGATCAGGCTAATCGCTATCAGCAGCAGCGCAAACACCACCAGTTGATAGAACTGTTTGCTATATCGGCTCCAGATATCGACCTGCGTATTGGAAATTTTCGACCACTTCTCCGTCATCTGCAAAATTTCACGTGGCGGTATGGCCTGCAGCGCTTTATCCATTACGGACTTCAACATGGGCTCGTGAGGAGAGACCGCAAAACTTACCGAGGCACCCGGCATATCAGGAAGCCTAAAAAAGTGCATATTTTTCTGGTAGTCATGATCGACCATGTACCTTGCCGACAATTCGGTAGCGATTGCCGAGTCAACCTTGCCATCCCTGAGCATAGTCATCGCGACGCTACCAGTATCGGCATCCACCCAAGTGGCCTTGGGGTAGCGTTGTCTCAGGTCACTTTCCAACACATGTCCAGCGGGCAACGCAATACGGATCGGTTTATTCAGTAGCGAGTCGGCCGTTTCCTCGCGGGAAGTGATAATCACAAATGCGACATTCATCAGCGGATCGCTAAAGGTCGAATTACGCTGATTTTGATTAGTCAGGGTGATGGTGGGATACATATCCCATTGTTCGCCGCTTATTTTTTTCATCTGTTCACTTTTCGAATCAGCTAAAACGGGTTCAAAATCAAGCCCCGTTTGCAGATGAATAATATTCAGCAAATCGCCAAGGATACCGCGTAATTCACCACTGCGATCAACAAGCGTATAGGGCGGGTAATCTGGATTGATCAAAATACGAATAGTATGTTTTTTCTTCAGCCACGCTTTCTCCCGATCGGTGAATGGAATCGGCGCATTCAGATAGGCCAGGTTGCCGCGGTTCAGCCAGTTCTGCATGACCTGCATATGAATTTCATTGCTGATTGATGTAATGAAACCATCAAGAATGTTTCTTAATACCGGCTGTTCTTCCTTAACCACAAAATAATTATATTGCTCTTGTTTATCAAAGTAGTGCGTAATAACCAGTGATTGTGAAAAATATCGGGAGATACAATGACTGCTGGTGATATTGTTACCAATGTAATATTGGCTATCACCATTCACAACCGACGCCATGGCCTGATATTCGTCATCGTAAAATGAGACTTTAGCATCAGGAAAAGCATCCTGGATAACATCAAGGAAAGGACAATCACGCACACACGCGACGCTAACCTGATGGTCCGTGGTCAGCGGCAGCATGGTGTTTTTTAGCGAGGTCACAAGCGTCGGCCACGTTGTCAGCAATGCCGAAGTGCGCAATAAATTCCCGCCGACATCCTGGCGCCTTGAAAGCTGGGTTATCAGCGTATCGACATCGTTACTGGCGAGCGCGGCCAGTGCTTCTTGCTCATTATCATACTGCTTTATAACAATTTTTAGATTGAGATTCTTTTGCATTAGCGCAAGATAATCCGCATTGACTCCCCGGTAATATTCCCCACTATTTTGGTAAACAATGGGGGAGACTTCCGGTAACCAGGTGCCAACAACCAAGGTTTTTTTATGCGCTAACCAGTTCGTTTCTTCCCTGTTCAGACTGATATTTTGTACAGAGGTACTATAGTTACTTTTCAGCTCAACTTGCCGGGCAGAGCTTACATCCGTAGACACCCCGATGGTAAATATGACCATCAAAAAAATAAACAAGCGTTCCAGCATTACTCTATCCTATTTTATTTCTCTGCGCGTAATCATATATTTCCATTAATGATGAGCAATCTAATTTCTCCATCAAACGACTTTTATAGGTACTTACGGTTTTATTGCTGATGTTCATTTTGCTGGCAATTGTGCTGTAATCCATACCGTTGAGAATATAACGCAACACTCTCATTTCCTGGGTCGACAATGTATCAAGCTTATCCTGCTCGCTGACAGATGAACCCGTAAAATGCTCAAGAGAAAAGGGGAAATAGCTGTAACCATTTTTAGCGGCTTCAATGGCGGCAAGAATATTATTCATACCTTCTTTTTTACTCACAAATCCGTTGGCACCATATTCGGCGCTACGTTTACCGTAAAAATATTCATTTTTAGCTGAAATGATAATGATTACACCAGCATAGTGCCGCTTTCTCAACTGCTCCAGCACTTCGATGCCGCTAATACCCGGTATATCCACATCAACAATCAGCAGTTCCGGTTTCGTTTTTTCAACGGTTTGAACCACGTGATCCCCGCAGTCGAGCTCGGTTGTTACGGTAATACCATTTGTATCGAGTAAGTTGCGGATGGCTATGCGAGCCAATGGGTGATCGTCAACGATTATCGCGTTCATTGCGTTTAAGAATCCCGATAAATAAAGAGAGGCGATGGCTATAGAGCAGGTGAGTCTGCAATATTATTGATTTATATATCATTAGACTCAGGATGCAAATTCTAACATAGCCATGCGCGTATTTTATGATTTTTTCATAATTCAAGTGAATAAATCATGAAAATAACATTTTGGTTTACAAAATTTAAACTTTGATACTTAGCGGACATCAAATCATTAACACGCAGCAAAGAGAATATTCCTACACATGTAGGACAAACCTTTCATGTATCACGGCTCATTCTTAATGAAAAAGTTAAAATAATCAGTACGCTGAGTATAAAAAAATCACAGAGTGGACTACGTGACGTATATTCTTCTATTTTACAAGGCTTATCCCAGAAAATTAAACCGCATGGGAATTTGTCAACAAGCCAGACCATTAAACAGCGAAGTGTTAAACCATATAAAAATATATATTGCCCTAAAAATAAAGTTATTTATGTTTTTCCTGTTATAGCAAATAAAAACAACAAACCCTCTCATTTTTGCGGTTTAGAACACCCTGTATTATTTTCTCTGGAAAATTCAATTAAACGGTTGATTTAGAGACTCTGAGCACGTACGTATCATGCGAAAAATACAAAAGCTTATCAGCGCAGAGCGTGAGGAGTTCACCCCTTACTCCAGCCTGTCCGCAGAATCGATATCGCGCATTGCTACGGGCTGCGGTCGGGATGAGATTGCTGATGCGCACATCCTGATGAAACAGTTTAAATCCGAACTGGTCACCATTCCTGAGTGGGATGGTGACACAGAGGATGACATCTGGCGCGCTATTCAGCTACTCCGCACAATTCTCGAGCAAATTCAGATCGGGCCATGAAGAAATGCGTCTTCACTGTAACAGCTTTGCGAGCCCTTGTTCGAGTATGGGTATCGCCGCACCGTAGACACCGAGATCGCGGTTAACCTGACTAACGGACAATTGCTGGATCGTCTGCCCAAAGAAGCTGTTTTGTTGCTCAAACCCTGCGCAAAACGCTTGCCAAATACCGGTATTTTTAACGAAAGGGCCAGAAACAATCAGCTTTTTAGGAAAGAATACGCGACAAACGTTTGAAGCTGCGGTTGTCATCTGATCAATCGCTTGCTGTATTGCTGGGTTATCTGCCAGATCCTTTGATGCCAGAAGAGTAGCAATATTCTCTTCATCATCACCCGCCTGAAACTCTTTTCCGAGCACTTCGTGTCCGATTGACCACAGCGCTGCAACCGTTTCCAGACACCCTTTTTGTCCACAGTGGCAAGGTGCATTTTGTCCTGAGATATGCCAGTGACCAATTTCGCCAAAAGCATACCCCCCTTCGACAATATTGTCCCCGGACTGACCAAACGCAAAACCAACACCGTATCCCCAGTGTAACAGCAATGTACTTTCATCTTGCTGGAGCAGATGAATCAATAGCTCATTGTCCAGCGTGCGTGAAAGCGTGATTGAGTCGCTTTCTTTTGGAAAAACAGCGCTGATATCCAGGTTGTGCATCCTGGGCCAGCGAGAGGTGTGGATCCAGCGATTCGTGGTCCGATCAAAAACTCCACCCAGCGAAAAGACAATGCCTGCTATTTCTGCATCTTCAGGTCGCCTGGCAATAATGTCGTTATAAAGATGACGAAAAATAGCTTCCAGAGCCTTATTGTCGCTGCCAGGAGGCGCCTCGGTATGCTCATGTGCAATAATCTGCGCCGCCAGGTTGACCATAAATGTGTGCACTGACTGACTAATCACCTGAAAAACAATCGTCACCACTCTGTTGGCATTGACGCCAAGCGTCAATGACGGCCTCCCTCGTCCGACATGCTCGCTGGGTTCTTCCGTTAACAAGCGAGCCTCCAGAAGTTCAGCCACATAGTCAGAGATCGTCGTTGAACGAATCTTCAATCGTTTCGTGGCTTCACTTCGGGTTTTAACCTCGCCCTTCAGAACCGCAAGAAACACGCGTTCCTTATCATTGAGCAAGCCGCGGGTAATCGGTAAATGGGTAAGAAAGTCTATTGTGCGTTTATTATTCATGCTCTTATTAACACGTTTCGGGTTCAGACCGGGAAGTTTGCCGCATTCCCCCACAGTAACTCTGCAGAGGCACATGTTGTCATCAGAGCTACCTGACGAAGTATCCAGAAAGGCAACGCATCGATCAACCCTGATTTACCTTTTCATATGAGCAGGAACAAAGAGTTACAACGTTGTGGGATATTACTAGATAAGGAAAAGACGGTAAGAATGTTACAGGGGCATTGCTGCCCCGTTTTTTAATGAAAGCACCTGCTTAAGGCAGTGCCAATGCGGCATTCAATAACGGTATTGTTTTCATCCCAAATGATTCTGCTCTCCAGGTTTGCACACTGGTGGTGCGCCATGGCTTTTTGCATAAATTGCATGGGGTGAACGCTCGCCATCGCGACGGCCTCATCAAAGCCTACAAGTTGCCAGGTCACAAGATTACGCACCGCCCTGTCCAACGTCAGGCTGGAACCCGCCAAATTGCTTGCCCCTGGCTGGCGAACCGTACCGTCTTCAGCGCGTTCGACCATTGCCCCGGCAAAAGGGTACATCCCCGGGCGTTCACAGGCTGCAGCGCTCATCGCATCCGTTACCAAAATTGAACGGGGCACCGTTTTCGCCCGTAGCAGGTTTTTGAGCGCAAACGGCGGAATATGTAATCCATCAGCAATAAAACTGGCATGTAACGCATCGCAACTCAATTGCGCCTGTAATGTGTTATCCAACTTTGCCAATTCCTGAGGAATACCGTTTCCCAGATGTGTGCACAAACTGATACCTGCACTGACCGCTATCTGAAGCTGGGCATGACCAATACTGGAGTGTCCGACTGCAACGCGTTTTCCCCTTGCCGCTAGCCCTCGCACAAATTCCCCTCCTTCATCAAATTCAGGGGCGCAGGTGACCAGCAGAATCGGTCTTGAAAGGCCGTGTTCGAGGTCAGCAATGAACTGGGGGTCAGGTGGCGTCATATCTTCCGCAGGGTGACACCCGGCATATCCGTCTGCCGGGTTCAGAAAAGGTCCTTCCAGATGATATCCCGGAACCATTAACGCACCGAGCTCACTGTTAGCAACCGCTTTATCGAGCGCCTGAAAGCGTTTCATCAATACAGCTTTAGATGCTGTGATCAGCGTTGGCAGACAGCAGGTCACGCCGGTTTTCAGCATAGCTTCTAGCGCAGAGTCCAGCATCTCGGCATCAATATTTTCATCATTGAAATCAATGCCGGCAAACCCATTTACCTGTATATCAAACAAACCTGGAGTGACTTTCATCTTTCATCCCTTACCGTTCAGTCATTAGCGATGCGGATTCATTATCCAGAAATATCTGGCATGCGGGATGACGCTGAACAATAGAGGCTGGAACCGTATTTATCACAGGGCCTTGCAGGGCCTGTTTTACTGCCTGAGCTTTACGGCTGTCAGGGATACTTAGGATCAGCACTTGGGAGCACATAATCTGGCTTATGCTCATTGAAATAGCCCTGGACGGAACCTCTTCTATGCAACTAAACCATTTTTCGCCTAACTGTTGCTGGCGGCACGCATCATCCAGTGCAACCTGTAAATAGGGAACAGTGGTAGTAAAATCAGCTGGCGGATCGTTAAAGGCCAGATGTCCATTTTCACCAATACCTGCGAAGCAAACATCAATAGCCTGTGCGCCGATCAACCTGTTCAGACGGTCAATCTCCAGATCGATATCTTCAGCAGAACCATTAACGCCGACAAACTGCTTCAATGTAGGGAGTTTTTCAACTACGCGTTCACGCAGATAGCGGCGAAAGCTTGCCGGATGATCGTCACTTAAACCAATGTATTCATCCAGATGGAAAATCGTCACTCGGGACCAGTCAATATCCGCCTGAATGAGATTTTCCAGCATTTGGAATTGGCTGGCACCGGTCGCAAGAATAATGGCAATGTGTTCTTTCTGAGCCAATGCTTGTTGCATGGCAAGGATACCTGCTTCAGCGGCTTTCTGACCTAAAATATCTTTATTTTCTGCAATGATAATTTTCATCTTTACCTCATTAGTGAATTTTACGCTATTCCCTGAACGTCCATTAATGATGTTCTTTTAATCCCCTTGCCATTTGTACGGCCACTAAAGTCAACAAACTGCAAAACATGAGATAGCAAATTAAAAGAGTTGGCTCACCATCGCCAAAGGTGATAAGCGCTGCGGCAATAACGGGGGTCGAACCGGCAAAAATAACGCTGTTAAGCTCCCGTGATAAAGCGATACCAGAGTAGCGGTACTGAGTTGGAAAGAGATTCGCAAGGAATGCGCCTTGCGCCCCAGACGTCGCGCCATGCCCAATACCGTAAGCAATACACATTCCGATGGTTGCCAGCACGATATTACCGCTATCAAGAAACCAAAATAATGGGAAAGCGAAAGCACCGAGGAAAATCGCGCCAAAAGAGAAGACCACGGTAGTACCATATTTATCGGCCATTTTTCCCATTATCGGCGTCATAATGGTATTGACCGTCACGGCAATCATCAGCGCCATCAAACCCTCAGATTTCGCCATCCCCAGCGTATTAGTCAGATAACTGATACTAAAAACGCTGAGCAAATACCCATTTGCCTGATGGCCTGCCAGGCTGAAGAAGCCGCAGATGAGGTTTTTCGGGCTGTTAACGATCAACGCTTTAATAGGGACAGACTGGGTTTTCTTATTACTTTCAGCTTTTTCCATTGATCTTACATATTCAGGGGTTTCATCCAGATGTTTACGGATATAAATAGCCACAATAAACAATACAATGGAGAACAAGAATGGAACGCGCCACCCCCAGCTCATAAAGGCCTCATCCGGCAATTGCGTTACCAGAAAAAACGCCAGCGATGAAAGAAGAATAGCGACCCCGGTAGAGGCATTAATCAGCGAGGTATAAAAACCACGCTGTTTAACCGGTACGTATTCAGCAACAAAGGTTTGCGCCCCCGCAAGCTCCGCGCCCGAACCAAATCCCTGCATCAGGCGGATAACCACCAGCGCAATTGTCGCCCAAATACCAATATGGTGATACGTGGGTAACAGTCCCAACGCCAATGTGGCGATGCCCATTAATACCACAGCAAAAATCAAGGCCGGTTTACGTCCATAACGATCGCCAATATGGGCAATAATTACCCCACCTAAAGGGCGAGAGACAAAGCCGACCGCAAAGGTTAAAAAAGCGGCCAGCGTGGCAATGGTTGGCGAAAGATTCGGAAAATAGAGTTTATTGATAACCAGTCCAGCAGCAGCTCCATACAGCGAATAGTCATACCATTCAATAACGGTTCCTGAAATGCTGGCGAACATAACTTTGCGGATCGTTTTCTTACTGGCACCCTGTTCTTCCGGGACATCCAGTTGGCTTACTCTGTCTAAATTGGCTTCACTCATTGCTCCCCCTGAATTTCTTTAAATAATTGTTTTCATGCAATAAAAAATTGCATGAGCTGGGTAACAAGCGGACATCAACCTCGCACAATCTGACGTTATCACTCTAAAAATAATTTTTGAACATGATCGTTCATAAATCAGGTTATAAATGTGACAGCGGTCATGAGATTAGGGTTCAAGGGGTAAAATCGGATACCAAAACGCATGATTGAGGGGACAGGATGAGAGCAAAAAACAGGCTGTAACAGGGCTGGAGATCGGCACAGCCTGATGACGCTTCGTTTATCAGGGCTACGGCTTACAAGCTTTAGTTGGCCGGATAAGGCGTCAGCGCCGCCATCCGGCAGGTAAAACAAAGCCTCCTATGTCTGACCGTTTTTAAGATTAAAACTCCCCTTTCCCGTTAACTCAGATCGGCAAGCGGCAGGCACAGGATCTGAGTTTTTGGGAATAACTTCGCGAAAATGGAGAGAAAACGGCGTTTTTTTTCAGTTAAGCTATGTTCATGCTTTGGCGCTACCCATGGTCAGATCCACTATTCAGGAACCCACCCATAATGGCAAAAAGTACCCCGCAGCTGCCGCTCGACCCACATATGTGTCGCAGCTATGAAAAAAAGTCGCGAAGTCCGCTGGCACTCTACTCTGAGTATCAGCGTATGGACGTCGAGCTGCGGGCGCCGCTGGCCATGAACTACAGCCACTGGCATGGTCAGGTTGAGGTGAATGTGCCGTTTGATGGCGATGTGGAGTACCTTTTCAATGACGAAGTGGTGAAGAGCAAACAGGGATTTATCACTCTGTTCTGGGCCTGCACACCTCATCAGTTGACGGATGCCGGGCATTGTAAACAGATGGCCATCTTCAACTTACCGATGCATCTGTTTTTGTCCTGGCCGCTGGACAGGGAACTGATTAACCACGTGACGCACGGAATGGTGATCACTTCGCTTGTTTCGCAGCAGTTGAGCGCATTTGAAGTGCAGCGTTGGCAGGGTGAACTCAACAGCGACAATGAGCAAATTCGTCAGTTAGCCATTGATGAAATCGCCCTGATGCTCAAGCGATTTAGCCTCGCTGGCTGGCAGCCGGTACTGGGTAACAAGACGTCACGCACCCAGAAAAACAGCATTTCACGGCATTCACAATTTTACGTCAGCCAGATGCTGGAGTTTATTGCCGCCAATTGCGACAAACAACTCACGGTCGATGCTATTGCCGAACACGTTAAGCTCAACCCCAATTACGCGATGGGTATTTTTCACCGGGTGATGCAACTAACCATGAAACAGTACATTACCGCAATGCGCATCAACCATGTGCGGGCTTTACTCAGCGACACGGATAAAACAATTTTGGATATCGCGACGATTGCAGGTTTTCGCTCCAGCAGCCGTTTTTACAGCTCGTTTCATAAATACGTCGGCATGCCGCCGCAGCAGTATCGCAAACTGAGCCAACAACGCCGAAATCATTCACCTTATGCCGAGGGGTAATTTATTCGCCAGACTCTCTCTTACCTTACTACCAAAATATAAGCACCAGAATAGCAGGTCAAAACAGATAATCTGCTGCAGTTAATAAAATAGGGTTCAGCCATGAGCTCTGGCAACTATGTTACTCAGACATGAGTGACCTGTAGCAGGTATTTATTTGACGTGTTCAACCATTAACGATTGGGATGGAATTATGGAATTAAATAGCTGCACCGCTAACAACAGAAAGCCATTGTCTTTCTTTTGGTCAGTTTTACCGATGGTTGTCATGCTGGGCGGAATTAGCATCGGGTATTTTATCTTTAATATTCGTGCTGAACCCATGATCCTGATGGGAACGGCAACCGCCTCGTTTATCGCCATCGCGCACGGCTACACGTGGGATGACATTCTACAATCTATTTGTAATAAAATATCTGAAGCGCTGCCTGTTATATTAATTGTTGCCAGTATCGGTTTCTTAATTGGCGCTTGGATGGTGTCAGGCACTATTCCAATGATGATTTATTATGGTCTGAAATGGATTAATCCGCAGTTTTTCTATATTTCAGCATTTATGCTGGGAGCGTTGATCTCAGTATGTACCGGCACTTCCTGGGGATCCATCGGCACCGTCGGGATTGCCATGATTGGCGTAGCAATTGGCCTGAATGTTTCGCTGCCGATTGCTGCTGGCGCTATTGTCTCCGGCTGCTGGTTTGGTGATAAGCTCTCGCCGGTTTCTGATTCAACCAACATGGCGGCGCTGGCTGCCGGGGTAAACCTGTACTCACATATCGGCCATCTGCTGTGGACCACCGGCCCGGGCTTTATTATTTGCTGCGTTGTTTACAGCTATATGGGCATGGGCATTGATGCTTCGTCCAGCGCGCCGGCAAATATCACCAGCCTGATGAACTCTATCGGTCAGATTTATCACTTCAACATTCTGCTACTGCTGCCGCCGATCATCGTTTTGTATGGCTCACTATCAAAAAGACCACCAATCCCGATGCTCTTTTTATCCACAATCGTCTCAATGATTCTGGCATTAGTCTTTCAGCAATTTACCGCCTCTTCGGTCGGTGAATCCGTGGTCAGCGGCTTTAAGCTCGCGATGCTCACCGGAGACAATCTGCCAACACTGTCTTCCGATGTTTCTCGCTTACTGGAACGCGGCGGCGCCATTTCAATGTTTAGCAGCTTCGTTACCGTTTTCAGCGCCTTCAGCTTTGCCGGAGCAATGAGTGCGACAGGCTCTCTACACACCGTGATAAACGCGCTTACTAAAGGCGTGAAATCCACATTTCGCCTGGTGGCTACCACAATTGTAACGACGGTCACCATTTGTGCCTGCACGGCAAATGGGACCTTGCCATTGCTGCTGTGTGGTGATGCCTTTAAAGAGGAGTACAAAAAACGAGGGCTTGCGACAAAGAATCTTTCGCGTACTACCGAAGATGCCGGAACCGTTGTCGAACCGATTATTCCCTGGTCTGCCTCAGGTGTTTATTGCGCCACGATGCTGGGCGTGGCAACGCTTGATTATTTGCCATGGGCAATCCTCTGCTACAGCGGGGTTATCTTTGCTTTGTTGTGGGCAGCAACCGGTATTGGCATTGCTAAATATGAACCCAACGAATCTACAGAGCATATGGTGGAGCAAAAGTCATAGGTTATTAATCGCTAAAATTAACCACCACCAGGGTTAATTACTATATCTATTAGATATACATAAACATTCTTCGCTGTATTGCGTTGCTTAAATTATTTTCAGAGACTTTCCAGGAGTCAGCAATGTCTTTGTTTGATGATATTGTCACAAGGGATGTGAATTGCCGTAAATACGGACAATTACAACAGATGTACGGTACCACCGATGTATTACCGCTGTGGATTGCAGATATGGATTTTGTAACGCCAGAGCCAATCATGAGCACGTTGCGTTCGGTGGTGTCACAACCGGTACAAGGCTATAACATGGATTATCCACAATGGAAAGAGTCCGTTATCGATTGGTATAAACAACAGTATGATACTGACATCAAGGCGCACTGGTTACATTTTATTCCCGGTGTCATAAAAACTATCGTACTCTCTTTAATGGCGCTTACCCGTCCGGGCGATAATATTTTAACCTGTACGCCAATATATGACCCCTATCCTAATCTGGTAAAAACCAGCGGCAGGAATTTGATTCAAACGCGCCTCATTGAAAAAGACGGTCATTACGAATTTGACTGGCATGATTTCAGCGAGAAGCTCAAGCAGTGCAAAATGTTTCTTTTCCCTTCGCCGCATAATCCGGGCGGTATGGTGTGGTCGCGAGAAACGCTGGAAAAAGTCAGTCACTATTGCAAGCTTGCTGGCGTCATTATTCTGTCTGATGAAGTGCACAGTGATTTAACGCTGCCTGGCAAGCGCCATCTGCCGTTTTTTACTCTCGACGAAGCGGCAGGCAGCCAATCAATCGTGCTGACCTCTATCAGCAAGACCTTCAATACCGCTGCGATCCAGGGCGGAATAGCCATTATTAAAAATGATGAATTACGCCATCAGTTTTATGGTTTCCTGGATAACTGCTACCTTGCCGAGACGCATTCCTTACAGCAGGCAGCCATTTACAGCGCCTTTACCCATTGCGGCGACTGGCACCAGAAATTATTAGCCTACCTGGCCGATAATGTGGCATTTGTTAAAAGTGAACTTGAACAGCACTGCCCTTTAATCTCAATTGTGTATGGCGGCGCATCGTATCTTCTGTTTCTGAACGCACAAGAGATGAATCTTAGCGATGAACAGCTAAACGCTTTTTTTGTGCATGAAGCAAAGCTTGGTCTATCGCCCGGCGCGCAATATGGCCCCGGCGGCGAGGGTCACATGAGACTCAACGTTGGGTGCCCGCGCCCGGTACTGGTAGAAGCGATGAACCGGCTTAAAGCGGCGTACCAAAAACGGCAGAGAGCATAACGCACAGCAAACTATTCGCCCCACTACGGTGGGGCAAAATTATCCAAAGATGTTGCAGAACTGCTATAAACTCTTTCCCTTCCGTCGGCTGGTGTTAAACTGGAAAGTGTGATCTTCATCATAACCTGCTTAAACAGAGAAAAGAGACACTGCTATGCAACATATCATTGAGGGCTTCCTCAACTTCCAAAAAGAGATTTTCCCTCAACGTAAGGAACTCTTTCGCAGCCTGGCGTCCAGCCAGAATCCTAAAGCGCTTTTCATCTCCTGTTCCGATAGCCGTCTGGTGCCAGAACTCGTTACTCAGCAAGAGCCCGGACAGCTTTTCGTTATCCGTAACGCCGGGAATATCGTACCGTCTTTTGGACCGGAACCAGGCGGCGTTTCCGCGACTATTGAATACGCGGTAGTGGCACTTGGCGTGACGGATATCGTCATCTGCGGGCACTCCAACTGCGGCGCGATGAAAGCCATTGCCGATAGCCAGCCTCTGGATCCGATGCCTGCTGTCGCTCACTGGCTGCACTATGCCGATGCCGCGAAAGCCGTGGTCGATAAGAAAACCTGGGATAACCCAATCGATAAAGTTAACGCCATGGTGGAAGAGAACGTTATCGCACAGCTCAACAACATTAAAACGCATCCTTGTGTCGCGGTTGGGTTGCGAAACAACGCGCTTCGTCTGCACGGATGGGTTTATGACATCGAAAGCGGTGAAATCCGTACACTGGATAAAAACAGCAAAACCTACGTTTCTCTTGCAGATAACCCGCAGGTGCATTTCGAGTAAATCATCCACTGGAGCAAGGATGCTCTGGATAGCTTTTACCTACTTTTGTGCTATAGACAAAAAACACACTTGCGACTAGCTTTAAAATAGCCACTGGTGTTCCCACATCGGTTTTCGCACATTAATATAACATTGCGGCAGGTCTCATGCACTGAGTCGCAAACGGCCGTTCATACATGGTGCAGGCGATAAAAGGAGCCGGTACGAATGCAAGCAAAAATAAAAAGAATAATAAATATGTTATTCTATCATGAGTCGTGGGATATCATGATTATTAAGGATCACGGCACACACTTATTCCCAAATAATACGCTGGAAATATTAAGTAAATCAGCCGCACAGCAGTTAAAAAAGAAATATACGTTTCAGGCCGATCCTTTTCTTATTGAAAAAGACGACAAACTCTATGTTTTTTATGAAGCTTTTAGCTTTCGCAACTCGAAAGGCACGCTCCGATGCCGCATTCTTGATCGTGAACTGACTGAAATTGATGATGTGAAGCTCGAAGGTTTTGACGACCTGATGTGTCATTTGTCATTTCCTTTCCTGATTAATATCAACGATCAGCTCTTCATGATTCCTGAGTCATCAGAAAGAAAAGAAGTAATACTGTTTCAGTCGGTAGAATTTCCAGCTCGCTGGAAGCAAATTAAAGTTCTAATCTCTGATACCGAAGTAACCGATAACATTTTTCTTTCAATGAATGAGACCTGCTATCTGATGTCCACCACCATGGATAATAAAATAATTATTCATTCAGCAGAGCATCTTTACGGACAGTGGCAGCGAATTACTCCTGCCTTGAAAGTGAGCAACCCTCATCACCGTGGAGCGGGCGCTCCTTATCTTGTCGATAACAAAATGTATTTCCTCACCCAGGAATGCACGCCTGAAACCTATGGAAAATCTATCTACATCAAGGAATTAGTCACCCTGAATAACGCTAATTTTGATGAGAATCTGATCGAACAAATCAACTCGTCGATCAACCACAGTGACGGTGTTCACACGCTGAATTTCTCAAGTAACTTTATTGCTTATGATACAAAAATAAACAAATTCAGCTTTTTATCTATACTTAAAAAAATATCTTACAAGTGTATGGTGAGGTATCGTAACTATTATCTTACGAGGCGTCACCCATAACCTTCTTCCAGGGCAGTGACGTGAATTAATGCCCATTTTGATAGCATTTTTCTGGAGTCTGTATGGCAATTCTTGTCACTGGTGGTGCAGGTTATATTGGTTCACATACTGTGTTAACGCTACTGGAAAGAGGCGATGATGTCGTAGTCATCGATAATCTGGCGAATGCGAGCCGAATCTCGCTGGACAGGGTCGCGGAGCTCACCGGAAGAGAACCCATTGTCTATATCGCCGATGTTCTCGACAGACAGGCATTGAAAAATATTTTCGCCAACCATAACATCTCCGATGTCATTCATTTTGCCGGGCTAAAATCGGTTTCAGAGTCGATAAAAGACCCCCTCGCCTACTATGAAAACAACGTCACCGGTACGCTGGTTTTACTGGATGAGATGCTGGCCGCAGGCGTTAATCGATTCATTTTTAGCTCATCAGCTACGGTATATGGCAATCCGGAAAGCGTACCGCTGAGCGAGCAATCGCGTACGGGCGGAACCACCAATCCGTACGGCACCTCTAAATTAATGGTCGAACAAATTCTGGCCGACTTCTCACGCGCGCAACCCGATTTCCGCATTACCTGCCTGCGCTATTTCAACCCGGTCGGCGCCCATCCATCGGGTCGGATTGGTGAAGATCCTAACGGTATCCCTAATAACCTGGTTCCGTACATCTCCCAGGTCGCGATTGGTAAGCTGGAAACCGTGTCGGTGTACGGTAATGATTATCCCACTCCCGACGGCACCGGCGTGCGTGATTATATCCACGTAATGGATTTAGCGACCGGCCATTTAGCCGCACTGGATTGCCAGAACAAAGGCGCTGCCTACAAGGTGATTAATCTCGGTACCGGAGTCGGTTATTCCGTAATTAATCTGATTGAGGCGTTTGAAAAAGCGGCGCAGACAAAAATAAGCTATCAGTTTGTCGACAGAAGACCTGGCGACATTGCCGAATGTTGGTCTGACCCGTCACTGGCATACAAAGAGTTAGGCTGGAAGGCCATCTATAACCTTGATGAAATGATGCGTGACACGTGGAACTGGCAAAAAAATAACCCGAATGGGTATCACATCTGATGTATGCGGCAACGCGCCTGACCGCCAGGCGCGTTGCCGTGCTGGGTTAGCGTGCCGTTATCGTTGATACGCGATACCAGCCGCTGCTCTGCTTACCCTGGTTGGCGAAGTTAATTCTCGGCGCACCGGATTTATCCAGCATCGCGACCTCAATCGCGTATTGCCCTTTCGCCAGTCCTCCCGGCATGGGCAAGGCATAGCTGACCTGATAAACACCCGGGAGCCAACGTCGTATATCATCCGCCGCATTCCCCTGCGCCACCACTTTATTAGCGTTATCCACCACACGAAATGCCAGCGTGTAGGGCAGATAAATCGGGGCGATACCTTCGTTATACCACGTGCTGTTTAATGTCAGCGTTTGTCCGCCGTCCCACACGGATTCATGGCTTAGAGACGCTAAGCGAAACCGATAGCCTAGTTTACTCAGCGCATCGTCAACAATCGGTCGATAATCGCTGGGAATCGCCCTCGATTTCAGGTTAATAGTGCTGGCGTGCTGCTTGATCGCCCAGTCAAAAATGCCCTGCACTTCGGCGCGCGTATAGTGGAAGGTATTCTTCCAGTCCTGCATATATGAACAGATTTCCAGACTAACCGGCGCACGTTTCCAGGCGTCATTAAACCCTGAATAACTCTGCTGCGCGGCCAATATTCGCTGCGGATAATCATCAGCCATATGGTTCCAGGTGTTTGAAAATACGCGCAGATCGCCCCAGCAGTCCGCCCGCCATCCCGCACCGCGCGCCACCGCATTCGCCAGGCTTTGCCCACCGCTCATTAACATAATTTTCGGCGTCGAAGGGAAGGCAGAAAAATGCATTGCGACGTAGCGGTCCAACTGCGCGGTGGTGTACCGTTCCAGCAGTGGCTGCAGATTAGAGAAATTGCTGTTATGCCATTCACCCCATGCCCCCACCATGCCGATATCCACAAACGCAAGATTCTCATTGCCGTCGTAGCGTTTTCCGAATGCGTTAAGCAGACGCTGGCTGTACTCAATAAACAGAGGGTCGTCTAAATCTGGAATAAATGTTTTGTTATCGGGCGTCCAGGTGCCTTTCACGCCTTTTTTAATCAGCCAGTCGGGAATTTTTGTACCATCCCCCGGGTCAGCTAGCGCCATAAACCGCAGTCCAACGTTCATCGCGGGACGATGCGCCGCCGCGTATTTGAAGGCATCATCCACCAGCGCAAAATTATACTGACCTTCAATGGGCTCCAGGTCTCGCCAGTAAAACCGCTCGTACTCAAACCCGGTATTGGGATAATCAGCCAGCCCCAGCGTTTCACCGTATCCCTGATGAAAACTTGCCACGCCAATCCCTGGATTGGTCAGCGGGCCAGTCAATGCTTTGGGGGTAACGGTCGTTAATGCGGAAATGACCGTCAACGGAAAGGACATCAACAACAGCGCAGAAACCCATTTACACTTCATCGCAGTGACGCCCTCCACAGGTTTGTTAACGCTAGCGGTCTTTCAGGCTTAACCACCAGTCCCAGATACCTACATGAAAATTTTGGAACACATCAATACCTAACGCGGATTTGATCATATACAGCGTCAGCAATACGCAGCAGGTGACGAACAACACGGCAATCAGCAGCAAAAAAGTGAGCAACATTCTCGACAGGGTCGATTCCTGGCGGTGCTGGCGGCGTAAATCTCTGCCAAACAAAAAAACCAGATAATAACGCTTACTGAAAAAAGGAAAGCTTCGGCGAATATCGATCTGATGCCGCGAAGCCAGCGTCGATGCCAGGATAGCATTTTCCACCCCTTCCTTTTGTTCAGGGGTCAACCCCTCAACAATCGACTCATCAAGATGAGAATAAAATCGTTCGATGACGGGAGGACGATTTTGAGGACTGGTCAAAATTAACCTATATCTTTATCAATGGAGTGATAGACGTTAACCGTCTTTTTGGCGATTTCATGCCAATTGTAGTTTTGTAAATATACACGATAGTCCACGCTATTGGTTGTCGCCCACTGGGTTAATTTCTCGGCCAGACTGGCCACATCCCCCACCTTAAAATAGGCCTCGGCGGGCAGTTGAACTTCAAGATTAGCCGGAATATCACTGACGACGGCAGGAAGAGAGAATGACATCGCTTCCAGTAGCGCAATGGGCAATCCTTCATGGTATGAAGGCATCACAAACAGCCTGGCCTGCGAAAATACCGCCTGCAGCTCATCACCCCGTAAGAAACCGGTCATCACGACGCCTGGCGTGTCCGCGGCAAGCTTTTTGAGGCGCACGCTGTATTCGGTCGGATGATCCGCATCGCCAATTAACACTAACGGCATGGTCAAACCGCTGCGCTGATAGGCGGCGATGGCATCATGCATCCCTTTTTCTTCCACAAATCGCCCAACCACCACGAAGTAGTTTTTCGGCTGCAGCCCAAAGCGGGAGAGCGTATTGTCGATGGTCAGATCAGATAACAATCGCGGCTCGTTTACGCCATTGTGAATTAAATGTGCATCATAGCGACCATGTTTTTTCTGGATCAGTTGATTAATAACGTCAGAAATCACAATCACTTCGTTGGCATATCTCACCGCCCAACGCTCACCGAGTAGCAATATTTTTTTGGCAACGAAACCCCATTTCTGCCGATCGTAATCGGGCCCATGGTGGGTAAAAACCACCTTCTTCCCTAACACGCGTAATAATGGGATCACAAGGCCTGGTCCAATAGCATGGACATGCACAATATCCGAATGGTCGATACTTGTCCTAAACGCCGCTAAAACGGAATGGACAATCGCTTCCAGCGAGCGCTTTTTGGGCGCCCACAGCGCGTAGGTTTCGACTTTCTTATAAACCGATCGTTTATAATTTACATATGGCGAGCGAGCAATCACGCAAATATCCACGTCGAACTGCTGCTTAATGGCAGGATATAGATTCTGACAGTGTGTCTCTACACCGCCCAATACATCGGGAATACCACGCGTTCCAAAAACCGTTATTTTTTTACTCATACTATGGCCTGCTCAGCAGTTCTTTATAGAGCGCCTGGAGGGTATCCATATGTTTACTCAGCGCATATTTTTCACTCAACCGCGCACGACCAAGTAAGCCCATGACCCGCGCTTTCTCTGGCGAGTCGGCCAGGGCATCCATCGCATTAGCTAACTCCTGCGCATTGCCCGGTTCAAATAAAATCCCTTCGATACCGTCACGAATTTGTTCGGGGATGCCGCCAATGCGCGACCCGATAACCGGCTTGCCTAAGGACATCGCCTCTAATATCGCCATTGAACAGTTTTCATAGCATTCTGAAGGCAGGATCACCGCCCGCGCATGTTTAATAAGGTTGTCGAGGGCTTCCCCTTGTTGCACATAACCTAAAAACTCAACGTCCGGGTATTTGGCGGCTAACTCATCGTGCAGCGGACCGTGACCCACAATTTTCAGCAGCGCTTTGTTCTGCATTTTCTCATGCGCCGCCAACAGCGTTGCCACACCTTTTTCACGGCTCAGGCGACCGAAGTACAGCATATAACCCTCGTCGCTTACCTCATCCAGGGGACGGCTGTCATCAACGCCATTGACGATGACATCAATACGCGAATTCGGCAGCGTACGCAGTAAAACCCCACGTAAAAAGACGCTTGGCGAAACGATCACATCCAGAGCCTGGTAATTTTGCGCAATATACTGCCAGGTCGCCTCCAAAGAGAGCAGAAGACTTTTTGAGGCAGACCCTTCCTGGCAACGATACCTGAAAGCATTAAAAACCGTTCCGGTGATACAGGAATCACACACCTTGCCGTCGCGCAGCATGGAATAGGCGGGACAGACTATCTTATAGTCATGCGCGGTCAGCACCGTTTTGCAGCCAAAATTGCGGGCAACTTTAATTAACGCCGGCGTTAACTGATGGTAAATGTTATGAAAGTGGACGATATCCGGACGCTCTTTTTGTAGTAGCGCCAGCATCTTTTTGCAGGCCTGCGAATTATGAATAAAGTTAACCGCCGTTTTGAGCCCACCCAGCAGATTGCTTTCTTTGTGATAGTCCACATTGCTGACGAAATAATCCGCATAGTCTGAAGGGAAATTTTTCTCATGCTGCATCGAGAAATCAATAACCTGCACACCAGCCTGTTTCAGCATATCGCGCTCTTGAAAATAAACCGTTTCCGCGCCGCCTTTAATGAAAAAAAACTTATTCACTAATAAAACTTTCATTGCGCCAGCCTTAGTTATTCATGAATGATTTTACTGTCAGGCGGAGTCAACGGATCGCGTACTGGTTTAGTCAAGCCTTTAACCAATCCGGCAGAAAGCACGGCCAGGTTCATTACGCTCTGCAATCCGTTCAATAACGATCGATTCTGCACGGTTTTCAGGACAATAAACGCAAGCAACGGCAAAAATGCAATGTCGAAAAGTTCGAGATTGAAGGTCACCGCCGCAATGAACAAAGCAATCAAATAAACAGAAAAAATCGCCTCGTTCCTGACCATTTTTAACGCTTTGCCGAAATAAGGTTTTCCCCAGGCACAACGTAAAAGCTCGCCCGGAGCCTGATAGTATCCGCTTTTCCAGCGGTGCTTGAGCATCTGAAAGGTCGGCATAGTATGGGAAGTATGAATAAAATACGGAATATTCAGACGACGCAGTTTATAACCCGCATCGAGCAAACGCAGGCCCAGTTCGGCTTCTTCATAAGCGTGCAAATTACGGTTGGTAAGATAACCAATTTTTTCAATTGCAGATCGACGATATAACCCGCCACCGCCTAAATGGTCACTATCCCCGAGCGGATAAATTTTATTAATACGCTGCTTACGCGATTTAAATTCATAGTTAACGGCATCGTCCATTTCAACGGTTCCCGCGACGCCTGCATATTCCGGCTCAGCCTGCAAAAATGCGACTGCTTGATCCACAAAGCCCTCTTCCAGCTCCATGTCACCATCCATCAGTAGCAGATATTCCCCTTCACTATACAGGTAACCTAACTGATGCCCGACGCCGCAGCAGCGATCGTCTGGGTTAGTTAAGGACACCACGGTCGCCCCTTTATCGATAGCGAGCTGTTGGGTGTTATCCGTTGACAAACTATCTGCCACTATAATTTTATGTGGATAATCAACAAGCTGTCGGCGAATACTGTCGATCGTTTTCTCAATACATTCAGATTCATTGAGTGTTTTAATACTCACTGAAATAAACGGTTTTTGGTCCATACAATTACCCTACACAGAGAAGGACGGTTCGACGAATCACTAAACTTGATCCTAGTGATAAATAGAACAGGAATTGTAACATCGGTGTAATCATCAGTATCTGGCTGTAAGGTAAGCTAATTAAGCAACTGATAGCAAAAGCGTTAAACGCCGGTGCAAAGCTCAATAACTGGAGGTCCTGCTGGTCCAGTTGTTCAAGCGTCAGTAATGGCTTTGGCTGACAAACTTTCAGGATATAAATGAATAAGCTAATAAAGAGTAACGTGCCGATCACCCCAACTTCCCACAGCAGCATACTCAGGGAAGTCGAGTCGAGAATTAAGTTATAGATGATATTCAAAAAGCCCGGCGACACCGTACTCCCGCTGTTAGTGGCGTTGAGCCCGTAACCAAATAACGTTCCTGAAAGCCCCCACAGATCGTTATTTTTTAACCAGAACAAAAACGTCGTAAAGCGCCCTAACTCCCCGGTAGACATAATGTAGTTCGGGTCAAAAATATAGCTTAAGGAGTCGATGAAAATGCTTAGCGAGCTTTTCGAGGGATCGCCGCCAAACGCGGAAGAATAATAGTACGCGAGGATCACGATCGACAGGCTAATCAGCAGTAACATGCCTGCCACAATAACCAACAGCGTCTTCAGATTGACCTTACTAACGTCTTTGACGTAGCTCGGTGAGATCCACACCCACGCCAGAAACAGAGGCGAAAGCAGAATGACGAACTTCACTTCGCCAATGATACAAAGCCCGATCCCCAGAACAATGTGCAACGCCATTGACTTAAACGAGGTCAGCCCATGCTTATACTCAGAGACTTTTAACAACATAATCAACAGGCAAAACAGGCCCATCGCGGCAGTGTTACCGCCCCCCATGGGGTCTCCGCCAAACGTGCCAACCACGGAGTCCCATTTCTCATCTTCACCACGCACCGCGACGCGCTGGGGAACGACCAGTAAAACCTGATAAATCATTACCGGGATCTGCGCGTAAAACACCCAATACAGATAGCGCGTTGCCCGATAAATCTGCGATTCCCGGCAAAATCCCAGCAGCAAACAGATCATCACCAGCGACAATGCAATTTCGTTTTTAAATGCCACAATCGCGACGGTGATCCCGCCCTGAATCAGCGTCGATGTTCCAGCCAGCACCAGGAACGAGAAATACAACGCCAGGACAATCGTCTCCTGCGCATCCAGTTGCAGCGAGCTATCACGCGTCTGCATCACCAATAATCCCACCATCAACAGGGTCAGGAAAAAGGGGATCCACAGCACCGACTGCATGCCGGTAAAGTATTGCACCAGACCACACAGGATTAGCGTGACAAAGGTATAAACCTGCAAATAGTATCCGGTATTCAGCGTCATAGTATCACCGGCTTATCTTTCAGGAGATTGGCTCGCTTATTCATTTTCAGATAAATGAAGGCGTAGCGAATAAATGTCAGTGAAGAAAACAGGATAACCGACGTGGCATAATCTTTATAAAAATAGGGGATGACGACAAAAGCGAATAACACGATCGCCAGCTGTTCCAGTTGGATGCGCAGAAAATAGCGGTGGGAGCCAAAAATAAGTTCAATCACCGTCAGAGGGCTTATCGCCAGTGCCGGGAACAAATAGGGCAACATGTAGCGCGACGTTTCAATGGAGTTAATCCAGTCTTCGCTAAAGCCCAGACGCATCACTATCGGATAGAAAATAAACACCCCAAGGGTACAGATGACACCCAGCACCAACAGCAGCATCCGCACCCTGGTATATTCCTGATAATTAAAGGTGTTATTTCTGAAATCGATAGACCACTTGGAAAAAATAGTATTGCGCACCGCGTTGCCAATGATCACCACCGGCGCCAGGCAAAAGCGGCTAACCACGGAAAAATAACCCGCCGTCAGCGCCGAGAACCAAAAGTTAATCAGCATAACCGGCAAATTGCTGCTGGCCATCGCCAGCACTTCCGCACTGCCCACTTTGGTAATGTGATGAATATTCTGTTTGAAAAAATGCCAATTACTGGCGGGTCGCAGATGTCGGGCCGCCACCGCCCGAATATCAAACGAGTGCAAAATACAGCTAATGGTCAGCGCCATCGTTGCACAGGCCCATGACCAATAAAACAGTTGCACATGATGCGTAGCCAGAACCGAAAGTAATACCACCACCGAGACAGAAATGCGCTGGAAAATCAGAAAACGAAAATTGGCCGTGCGTAGCGACAGGTTTTCCGAGATTAAAACCCATGCCGTTGCCAGCGTCAGCAGATAGAGGAACAAGATGTTCTGATGAAACAGCCACGCGGTGAGCACAGCGTACGGTAAGGCAATGATCGTGCTTTGGAGCAGGCAAAATACAACGTTTTGTACCAGTTCGTCGTCGTGCTGTTTTGGAATTAAAAGCTGCGATGCAAAGGTACATACCTGAGCGCCCACCACGGCGATGCTGTAGTTGAGCGCATAAAGCCCCACTTCAGCCATATCGTACTTGTGTGAAATCAACCAGATAGACAGCGCACCAATCAACTGCGAGATGACTGATGAACCGGCTATCGTGGAAGCGCTCTTCAGTAGACTCATACGCGGCCTGGCGTCGTCATCAGTTGATCGGTACTGAAGTTGAGTGAACGCAGACCTTCTTGCGTCTCAAGATCTTTTTCTTCAACTGCATTGAGCACCGCGCCAATCACAACACCGTTATTTTCCTCGATCTTATCCAGCGCGTTGGCGATTTGTCCCGCCGATCCGGCCCCGGCTTTCACAATGAAAACAACCCCATCGACGGCACGTTTGATCAGTTGAACATCCTGACTCTGATTCACAGCAGCAACATCAATAATGATGCGCTGATAATGCGATTTCAGCTCGCGCATTAAGGGTTCAACGTGCTCCGACGACAGCATCAGTAAAGAAGAGATGGTGCTCTTGCCGTGCGGGATAAAGTCGAGATTATCACTGAGCGTGATCCGCGCCTGTTCAAGCTCAGTCTCCCCGCGCAGCAGTTCCGCTACGCCTGCGGATGTGGCTGATGCCAGCTCTGAAGAGAGCCCGCCAGTGTTAAAGAAATCCGCATCAATAAGCAGCGTTTTCTGGTCGAAGCTAAAGGAGTTCGCTAACAGATTCGCTAACAAAGAACGCCCATCGCCATGCTCCGTCGACGCCACGGCGAGCGTCTGTAATGGTCGATTATCCAGCATAATCCGGGTACGGATACCGTGCACAATATCGGCATTTAGCGGGTTCTTCATGATCATGTCCCGCACCTGCGCGCGCCCAGACGTTCCGCTAAAACGACGGATTTCACCCAGCGGAGCAACATTGAGCCGTTTTTTCATGCGACTCAGGGTTGCGATTGAGTTATCCATCGCCGCTTTGACAATGAAATACATGATGCTGAACACGACCACCAGCATGACCACCATCACCAACAGCAGTGATTTATTCGGTTTCGCCGGTTTTAGCGCGGGTACGGCAGGGTCGTATAACACCGCATCGGCACTCACGCCGGACAGCGATAGCTCCTGAGTACGCTGATAAAGCGATTTATACAGGTCTTCCATTTTATCTAACGACAGTTTTTGGCTGTTATAAGCATCCCGCTTAGACGCCATTTTCTGGAAAACCTCTTTCTGCTGCGCCACCTGCTGCTGATAGTTCTTTTCATCCGCCAGCGCCGCCAGATATTGCTGGCGCAAACCGACTTTCAGCTCTCCCAACACCCGTCCGGTCTGGCTTTGGATCGACTGAACATCAGCCTCGGCTTTTAAAATAGCGGGGTTTTTTGGCCCATACACTTTGCGTAGTTCAGACAAGGTACGCTGCGCCTGAATCAACGCAATGCGCAAATCCTGGATCTGAGCGTGGTTAGAGACTGAAGGCAGTGAGATAACGCTCTCAACGGACTTCCCTCCCCCGTTCACCTCGTTATAGACGGATTCAGCCGCAACACGACGCTGGGTCGCATCGGCCAGGCGATTGGTCACGATACTTAACTGTTCGGTTTCAAAACCATCAATACCGCGGAAGGTCAGCAGCCCGGCGTTTTTCAGATAGCTGTCCATCTCTTCTTTTTGCTTGGCTATCGACTTCTGAATCTCTTCCATTTTTTCATAATTCAGTTCGCGGGCTTTCTCTGCTTTCAGACGCTTTTGTTCCACCGTATAGTTGATGAAAGCCTGCGCGACGCCGTTGGCAATATCAGCCGCAACCTGAGGCGAAGTTGATTCATAGGTAATGGAAGCCAGATTCGTCGTGCGAATACCGATGACATTCAGGTTTTTCGATAACGTTTTCAGCGCTTGCTCCATTCTCAGCTGCCGACCTTCACTGCTATCGGCCCCCTGAGCACCGGCTTTTTCCCCGGTAAACTCCGGGTTTTCATCCAGCTTCATATCGCGCACGGCTTGCTCAAGCACAATCCGCGAATGCATCAACGCATATTGCGTTTCGTAGTAACCACTGCGCGTTGAATCGAACCCATCAACCTGTGGAAACGGAGAAACGTTATCGGCCTGCGCTTTGATCAGCACCGTCGCCGTTGAAACATACTTTGAGGACATCATGCTGATTAACGGATAAGCCACAACCCCGGCTATAATACCGGCCAGCGCGATTTTCCAGGCGTTCTTTTTCAGCTCTTTGGCAAAGCGGGAGAATTCGACCGTGCTTTCTCGTTTTTTGCCGTTTTCCACTATTGATAGTTTCATCGTCAGAAGAACCCCATGCCAATAATCACGACATCCCCAGGATGAACAGAGTGCGTTAAATCAACATTCTCCAGCAGCTGATTGCTACCTGACAGACGAATGTTGATATCTTTTCGGTCAGCACGATCTGTAAATCCGCCCGCCTGCGCAATAGATTTCTCGACGGTAAGTCCTGGCTCCCAGGCGAATCCATTCGGACTTTTCACCTCGCCAGAAACATAATATTTACGGAACTCGGCAATACTCACCGTCACCATCGGAGTTGTAAAATAATCTCCGGTCAGGCGTTGAGTTAATTCGTTGGTCACTTGATCGACAGTTTTATCTTTTAATTTAAGAGCGCCAACAAACGGGAAATTGATCTCCCCACTCTTATCCAAAATAAATCTCATCGTCATATCGGGTTGACCATGAACAGCGATATTGACAGTATCCCCTGCCCCAAGTCGGTAATCCTGCTGAACAGTAGCAGGATCGTCCATTAATCTCGGGCTGGACGTTGTGCATCCGACCATCAGGATACTGAATAGCAAAACCGCGCACAGTTCTATTATTTTCATTTTAGATCTGAACCTTAGCTTTAAGCATAATCATAGAATTATCATAACCCAACGTTCTAATGACTTCCTGATTGTCGTTGGGACCGATATAAAACGAATCAGTATCCTTATTCGAATTCAATGTATCTATTTGATATTTAATCTCAAAATTAACTGACGGCGTGTAGTCATAGCTCATGGTTACGCTAAATACCCCATCTTTATCATGCCGATCCTTATTCTGTTTTTTATAGTCTTCTGAAGTGTATGAGTAATCCAGCAAGGTAGAAAAACGGTTGCCTAACCAGAAATGTTGATAAGAAAGACCATACTGGGTCACTAAAATATAACCCCCAACTTCCGATGGGTCTTTAATGCTTTGCGCCGAGTGAACCGTGAAAACAGACTGTTGTAACGGTTTCCACTCCCCTTTTATGTCCCAGTTTAGACCATTAAAATCATGCGAGTTTGCGTTGTTTTCAAATGTCTTGTACAGCCATGAAATATTCATGTCGACATTGGTTTTGCCCGTCAACTGCGACTTCAGGCCATACAGCAAATAATACTCATTAGTGTCTTTTTCTGAGTTGTTATCATAGCGACGCTGGTTAGTAATAAAGCTATAGCGAAAACGCGTTCTGGATGTGTATTGGTCAAAAATTTCTGCCACCAGGCTATTTTCGTGCCATTCCTGTTCCTGAATATAATTGTAGAAATCTTCACTACTGTCCTGGACATCAGACGTATTGCCGAAGGTCAGTTTTTTGTACAACAACGCCAGTTCCGCTTTTCCGCGCCCATCGGGTGCGCCGTAGCTGTAGCGCAATTCACTGTTGATAAAATTCGTCGTCAGCGGAGATTTAATCCCATACTGCTCGAACTGCCCAGGGAGAAAACCTTCGGTGATACCACGACCGCGGGACTCATGCCCAAGCGTATCCTCCAGATTGAGGGTTAAGCCATGCTTGAGCCCATACCGCCAGGCGCCGTTAAAACGAAAAAAATGGTCGTTATAGTTATCCGCGGAATCGCTTGAGTAATTACGATAATCTCCGGAGTACATCAGCAAATACTTATCCTGACCGCGTTCTCCGCTCATACTCAGAACGGGCGCCGCGCTCTGAAACGAGGAACCGATAGCATCGCAGCTATGTGGCTGATAAGTCACGTTATCATTATAACCATAGTCCACAGCGACCTTGCTCTGGAAGTCGATCCCTGCAAAGCCAATGTGTGATTTCGGTGTTAAATCAGCCCATGCGGGCTGCGATATCACGATTCCGGTAATAACGAGTAATTTAGTATGCATTCTTACCGACAAATCCTTTGAAAATAGTTTTAATAATAATTTTTATATCCAGCCATAACGACCAGTTTTGAATGTACTCAATATCGTACTGAACCCTTTTTTCCATCTTATAAAGCGCATCGATTTCCCCGCGGAAACCGTTAATCTGCGCAAGCCCGGTGATCCCAGGCTTAACTTTATGGCGGATCATGTAATTTTCGACCTGTTTGCGGTACTGCTCATTATGCGTAACCGCATGAGGTCTGGGGCCGACAATCGACATACTTCCCTGCAATACGTTGATAAATTGCGGCAGTTCATCCAGCGAAGTACGGCGTAAAAAGCTCCCGAATTTGGTTACCCGTGGATCGTTTTTCGTAGCCTGAATAACCGTGTCGGCGTTCTCCATGACGCGCATTGAGCGAAACTTCCAGACCTTAATTTTTTGTCCGCTAAGACCATACCGATCTTGTTTAAAAAACACCGGCCCGCGGGAAGTGAGTTTGATTCCAATGGCAATTGCCAACATCAGCGAAGAAATCATCACCATAATGATGCTGCCAAGCACCAAATCTTCCGCCCGCTTGATAAATGAACCCGCCCCTTCAAACGGCGAACTAAAGATTCCGATAGTTTGCAGGTTGTGAATGGAGCGCAGCTTGGACATGTTGTTACTGTAGGTATAGAAGTCAGGAACAATATAGGTGTCTACAGTGGTGTCCGACATCATCGCTAAAAAATGACGAATACGGTGTAAAGCGACCATCGGTAAGGCGATGTAGATTTCGTCTATATTTCCCTGCCGGGCTTCCTCAACCAGATTGATCACCGGGCCACGGAAGGGGCTTTTCACCTTATCTACGATATCGCCGCAGCGGGATAAGGCGCGCTCATCGTAAAACGCCAGATCGAGTGTGATATTGGCGTATTCATTCATTAACGCGTTTTCTGCAGCCAGGCCATTGTCGGTCAGACCAATAATCGCCACGCGCATACTCTTTTTCGTTGAATATTTAAAAATGAAAAAGCGAATGTAATAAAGAAAAGGTAATGGGATAAAGTACCAGTAAATAATGGCTGAATAAAATGGTGAAGGCAGTTTGTCGAGGTAGCCGAGTGATTCGGGTTCAGCCACCGTCATGCTGACCAGTTCGTTAAAAAAAATCGCCAACAGCGTACAAAAAACCAACCGTTTTTGATTACGTAAACCGATCGTCTTGATCTTTTGTTGATACATTTTTATGTATTCAGCAAACAGCAAGAAAAAGACTGAGAAGAGAATACTCAGAATGGCAATGGTGTTAAATGGCGCCAGACCTAACAGATGGGCGCTAAAAACCAACGTCGCATTGATTACAATGAAATCGACCAGTTTTAAAAAGACTGGATATCCTTGGCTGCTAATCTTTAGCGATTTTTTAAGCATATCTCAGCCCATTATTTATTGATCTTTAATTGTTTTTTTCTCATTTATGTTGCTAATTATATCACAAGTCTAAAAAACGCAATGGCACATTGTCAGTAAATGTAAAAAATAATGTCTCTTACTGTGATAAACATCCCGAGCACAATCATATCTATATGATTTTGATGAGGATTGAGTCAAGAAAAGTTTTAGCCAATTCAGCAAAAAAGATGACTTTTAACAACACTTTTGCTATTGACAGGTAACAATTCGTGGTCTATGAAAAAGTGATTTATGTATGATAAATAACGCAAAAGTTTAGTTTGATTGACGCTAAATTGTCGCAGAATTGCTGTTAAATACCGCAAGTAAAATATAATTCACGGCCTCGCGGCGAAATTTAAAATTACAATAACAATACAATTAATTACTTTTAATTATATTAATAACGTTCGCATCATCAAAAAGGTATTTCAGCTCGCTACGCTTAAAAATCGCACACGCACGCTTAACCCGCCTAATGCTTCGCTCCGTGAAAGCTGAGGGTGCGTGCGGTGCAGACGAGCAATATCGTTGACCAGCGCGAGTCCGATCCCGGCACCGGGAACATTACCGACGTTATCAAGACGATGAAACGGCAGCAGCGCCTGATGCACCATCTGCTCATCAATACCCGGCCCGCTATCTTCAACCACCAGCACCACCGCCTCTCCTTCTCGCAGCAATCGGGCAGTCACCACACCATGCGGCGGCGTATATTTCAGTGCGTTATCCAGCAGATTTCCGCTCAGTTCGCCGAGCAGAACTTCATCCCCCTCAATCCACACCGCGTCCTGCTCTCCTTCATAGCCCAGATCGATCCCTTTACTACGCGCCTGCGCCAGCCGGGTAAAACAGCTGCTTTGCACCACCTCATACAAATTAACCGGCGAGAAGTGCCTTTCTCCTTGCTCTTTGCGCTTCACCGCCGACAGCTGTAACAGCCTTTCAGTCAGTTGAATGGTGTTATCCAGCGTGGCGCTCATGGCTTGCAGACTCTCATACCACTGCTGCGGCTGCTGGCTGGCGAGGGCCACCGAGGCCTGGGTTTTCAGCACCGCCAGCGGCGTTTTAAGCTGATGTGAAGCATCCGCGCTGAAGCGTTCCTGGCGAGAGATCAGGCCGCGAAGTCGGTCCAGATAACGATTGAATGCCACAATCAGCAGACGGGTTTCCGACCACGGCAGCAGCTCTGGCAACGGCGTCAACAGGCCTGGCTCACGACGCACCATCAACGATGATAACTGGCGCATCGGACGTAACACCCGACGCAGCAGCCAGCCAACCAGCACCAGCGTGAGCAGCACCAGCAGACCTTGTGAAACCCATGAGGAAAACAGCAACTGTCGCGCCAGATAACGCCGAGATTGCAGCGTTTCAGCGACATAAATCTCCGCCATGCCGGCAATACCGCCCTCGTTGACGGACTGCAGCAGACGCGCCACGCGAATGGCCTCGCCGCGATATTCAGTGTGATAAAACCACGCCAGCGCCGGATATAGCCGCGTACGCGAGGTTGCAGGCGGCATCGCCGGTAAATCGTCATAACCTGAGATAACCTTCCCCATCGGATCGACCACCTTGTAATACAACCTGTCGTTCATGTTGAGTTCGAAGCTGTCCAGCACCACCCACGGCACATTTACTTCCAGCTGTTTATTGCGCACCACCAGTCGTTCGGAGACAGTCCTCGCGGACGAAAGCAACGTTCGGTCATATGCCTGCGTCGCCGCCTGTAGCGCGCTGACATAGCTGTTAAATGCAGACAGTCCCCACAGCAACATGAGCGGCAGGCCCAGAAACATCAGCAGTTGCAGATACAACGATTGGGGTTTAGCCCACTTCATCGCTACGCTCCAGCACATAGCCGAGGCCGCGCAACGTGGCGATACGCACATCGCTTCCCTGTAGTTTTTTACGCAAGCGATGGATATACAGCTCGATACTTTCGGGACTGACCTCATCGCTCAGACTGAAAACCTGTTCAAACAACTGCTGGCGCGAAACCGGTCGTAATCGACGGTACATCAGCACCGTCAGCAATGCCTGTTCGCGCGGAGTGAGCGCCAGGGGCTGCCCCTGCAACAGAAAATAGCCTTCATCGTGAAAGGCCAATTCCCCCAGTTGCTGTATACCTTGCACCTGCCCCGCGCTACGGCGTAGCAAGGCCCGCAGTCGGGCATCCAGTTCCTCGATTTCAAACGGTTTTGCCAGATAATCATCGGCCCCGACGTTCAACCCCTTCACTCGATCGGCCACCGCGCTGCGCGCCGTCAGCAGCAGTACAGGCAGCGTCTGCCCTCGCTTACGCAGCCGCTGAACGACTTCAAGGCCGTCCAGCCCCGGCATATTGATGTCCAGCACCGCCAGCGCGTACGTTTCACTATGTAAAAGATGGTCGGCCGCCAGGCCATCAAAAACGCAGTCGACGGCAAAACCGTTTTGCACCAGCGCTTTCTCCAGCCAGTGAGCTAACTCACGGTTATCTTCCGCTAATAAGAGACGCATATCACATCCTGTAAAGTTTCTGCCGCATTGAAAGGGAATTGAAAGGTTAATGTTTTAACAATCACGCAACCGAACTGCTACACATCGGCTCACATAATCACAAAAATCTTCTTCCGTACCCGAAATTCCGGTTTTCCGGCGTGAGGATAAACAATGAAAAAACAGTTACTTCGTACCCTTACTGCAAGCATTTTACTGATGAGTACCTCTGTACTGGCCGAACAAGCGCCATCGCGCACGGAATGTATCGCCCCTGCTAAACCCGGCGGCGGTTTCGATCTCACCTGTAAGTTGATTCAGGTGAGCATGATGGAAACCGGCGCGATCGAAAAACCGATGCGCGTAACCTACATGCCCGGCGGCGTTGGCGCCGTGGCCTATAACGCGATCGTCGCTCAACGCCCGGCTGAAGCGGGAACCGTAGTGGCCTTCTCCGGCGGCTCACTGCTGAATCTGTCACAGGGCAAGTTTGGTCGCTACGGCGTGGATGATGTCCGCTGGCTGGCGAGTGTCGGCACCGACTACGGCATGATTGCCGTACGCCAGGACTCACCGTGGAAAACGCTGAAAGACCTGCTAACGGCAATGGAGAAAGATCCCAACAGCGTGGTCATTGGCGCAGGCGCCTCTATCGGTAGCCAGGACTGGATGAAGTCGGCGCTGCTGGCGCAAAAAGCCAACGTTGATCCGCATAAGATGCGCTACGTCGCCTTTGAAGGCGGCGGCGAACCGGTTACCGCGCTGATGGGCAATCACGTGCAGGTGGTTTCCGGCGATCTCAGTGAAATGGTGCCTTATCTCAGCGGCGACAAAATTCGCGTGCTCGCGGTGTTCTCGGAAGAACGTCTGCCGGGTCAGTTAGCTAACGTGCCAACCGCCAAAGAGCAGGGTTATGACCTCGTGTGGCCCATCATTCGCGGCTTCTACGTGGGCCCCAAAGTCAACGACGCCGAGTATCAGTGGTGGGTTGATGCCTTTAACAAACTCCAGCAGACCGATGAATTTAAAAAGCAGCGCGATCTGCGCGGCCTGTTTGAATTCAACATGAGCGGTAAGCAGCTCGACGAGTACGTAAAAAGGCAGGTCACGGATTATCGTGAGCAGGCGAAAGCCTTCGGTCTGGCGAAATAAGCACAGAGGCAAAGATGATGAGCGATCGTATTTTTGCAGGTATCTGGCTGTTGCTCTGTATAGCCGGGCTGTTCGTGGCCTGGCAAATCACCAGCGAATACAGCTATGAACCGGTTGGGCCGCGTCCCTTCCCGCTTGGCATTATCAGCCTGATGCTGGTCTGCGCCGTGGCGCTGCTGTTGCGCCATCCGGACACCATCAGTTGGCCTCGTCGCCACGTGCTGCAAAAGCTGCTAACGATGGTGATTGTTTTGTTGATGTACGCCTGGGGTTTTGAGTGGCTCGGTTTTCCCATCGCCACCGCCATTCTCACCGTGGTGATTGGCATGCTGTTCGGCGCAACCATCCCGGCTGCGGGTATTTCCGGCGCGGTGCTTGGCATTCTGCTGTGGTATGCCTTTGACCGACTGCTTGACGTCACCTTACCACTCGGCGCCTGGCTGGGTTAACGGAGAAACGATGGATACCTGGATTTATCTTTCTCAGGGTTTCGCGGTGGCAATGACACCGGAAAACCTGGTCATCGCCCTGATTGGCTGTTTTGTCGGTACTATTGTCGGACTGCTGCCTGGACTTGGGCCCATTAACGGCGTGGCGATCCTGCTGCCGCTGGCATTCGCTTTGCATCTGCCCGCAGAATCTGCGCTGATCCTGCTGGCGACCGTCTACATTGGTTGTGAATACGGCGGGCGTATCTCCTCCATCCTGCTGAATGTTCCCGGCGATGCGGCGGCGATTATGACCGCGCTCGATGGCTATCCGATGGCGCAGCAAGGCCGCGGCGGCGTCGCACTCTCTATCTCGGCGGTCAGTTCTTTCTTTGGTTCGCTTATCGCTATCGGCGGCATCATTCTGTTTGCCCCAGCGTTAGCCCAATGGTCGCTGGCCTTCGGTCCGGCGGAATACTTCGCCTTAATGGTTTTCGCTATTGCCTGCCTCGGCAGTATGATGGCGCAAAATCCGCTGAAATCATTTCTGGCAGCGCTTATCGGTCTCGGCCTTGCGACCGTCGGCGTAGACGCCAATACCGGGGTTTATCGCTTTACCTTTGACAGCGTCCATCTCTCCGACGGTGTGCAGTTTATCGTGGTGGTGATTGGGCTGTTCTCCGTCTCTGAAATACTGTTAATGCTGGAACATACCAGCAGTGGCCAGACGCTGGTGCGTAAAACGGGCCGCATGTTATTTAACGCCAAAGAAGGTGCGCAGTGCGTTGGCGCAACCCTGCGTTCATCGGTGATTGGCTTTTTCGTCGGCGTTCTGCCTGGCGCTGGCGCGACCATTGCCAGCGCAATCACCTACATGACCGAGAAAAAGCTCAGCGGCAACAGCGACAGCTTTGGCAAGGGTGATATTCGCGGCGTGGCGGCCCCCGAAGCCGCCAACAACGCCTCGGCCTGCGGCTCTTTTATCCCGATGCTGACGCTCGGCGTACCGGGCTCCGGCACCACGGCGGTGATGATGGGCGCGCTGACGCTGTACAACATTACACCGGGTCCGGCGATGTTTACCGAACAACCGGATATCGTCTGGGGGCTGATTGCGGCGCTGCTGATTGCCAACGTGATGCTGCTGGTAATGAACATCCCGCTAATCGGCCTGTTTACCCGTATGCTGACCATCCCACTGTGGTTTTTGGTACCGGCTATCGCGGCAGTCTCCGCGGTTGGCGTGTATGCCGTCCATAGCACCACCTTCGATCTGGTGCTGATGGTCGCCCTCGGCGTACTGGGCTACATTTTGCGTAAAATGCACTTCCCGATGTCGCCGCTGATTTTAGGCTTCGTTCTCGGGGAAATGCTGGAGCAGAACCTGCGCCGGGCGCTGTCTATCAGTAACGGTAATATGGATATTCTGTGGGCCAGCGGCGTGGCGAAAGTGCTGCTGGTGTTGGCGGTACTGGTTATCGTAGTCCCGCCAGTGCTGCGACTGATCCGCAAACGTAACAGCAAACCGCAGGTGGATATCGGTTAGTATTAAGCCGGATGGCGTAGCGCCATCCGGCATTTTCATCTTCAACGCAAACTTCGCGTTCCTTCCAGCACGTGCTCAACAAACCTTGTGAGCTTGGGCAGAGGACGCAAATCCTGTCGCCACAGAAGATGAATCGACCGCGGCTGCGGCGTAAACCCTTCCAGCACCCGAATCAATTTCCCCGTAGCCAGTTCTTGCGCCAGCAACACCTCCGGTTGCAATAACAGTCCGGCCCCCGCGACCGCCGCCATACGCAGGCCGTGGCCATCGTTACAGCGCAGGATCGCATCGCGTTTCCATCTGACCTCACCCGTCACGCCAGGCAGTATCCACTCGTTGCGAGCCGTCCACACGGTATGGGACAGGCACAGATGGTCCACCAGTTCCGCGGGCGTCCGGGGAGTACCATAGCGGGCAAGATATTCTGGCGAAGCACAGATTGCCATACGGTAGGGACACAGGTATTTTGCCACCACGTCAGTCTGATGGATATCGCCAATACGGATTGCCAGGTCAACGCCTTCATTCACCAGATCAACCATCCGGTTGGTCAGATCCAGCTCAATGCGCACCTCTGGCCAGGCCTGTAAAAATGCAGCGGCCAGCGGCGAGATCACGCAAGCGCCAAAAGAAGTGGGCGCGCTAATGCGTAGCGTCCCCGCCGGTGCCAGCCGCAAACGCTCTACCGAACGTTCGGCTATCGACACCTGCTCCAGCACGCGGCGGGCTTCTTCAAAATAGACTCGCCCGGCATCGGTCAGGCTCTGGCGGCGCGTATTACGCTCCAGCAGACGCGTGCCAAGCTGCGCTTCCAGTTGGGTAATATATTTACCCACCATCACCGCAGACATTTCGAGTCTCGTTGCTGCAACGGTGAAGCTCCCGCTCTCCACCACGGCGATAAACGTTTCCATGCCGCGCAGTTTATCCATATTACAAACCCCTGGTTAGTAATCATCTAACTTTTAGCCAGTTTATCCGATTTCATTTTCATTAAAGAATAGCGGCTCACACTATTGCGGAGGTGGTTATGAAAATCGTCATTATTGGTGCCAGCGGCACAGTGGGGCGCGCAGTCACAGAAGCGTTAAGCCGTAAACATGAGGTGATCCGCGTAGGTCGCACGCAGGGAGATTACCAGGTTGATATCACCTCGCAGGAGAGTGTCGAGGCATTGTTTGAAAAAGTCGGTCGGGTAGATGCGATCATTTCCGCCACCGGCAATCTGTTCTTTGGGCCGCTGTCGACGATGACCGATGAGGACTTTAATCAGGGGTTACAGGATAAGCTGTTAGGCCAGATTCGTCTGGCACTAACCGGGCAGCATTTTCTCAATGATGGCGGCTCAATTACGCTAATTAGCGGCATCATCGCCCATGAACCCATCGCACAGGGAGCGAATGCGGCAACGATCAATGCCGGTCTGGAAGGATTTGTTCGCGCCGCGGCCTGCGAATTAGAGCGTGGTCAGCGTATTAACCTGATAAGCCCAACCGTGCTCAGTGAGTCCGCCGAAGCTTACGACGATTTCTTCCCGGGCTTTGAAAGTGTGCCCGCCGCCGCCGTCGCCAACGCCTATCGCCGCAGTGTGGAAGGCATCCAAACCGGGCGTATTTATAAAGTCGGTTACTGACAAAGCATTACCCTGCCTCTTACGTCATCAGGAAGAGGCAGGCTCAGGCACCCGTTTCGTTTCTTATTCGCGCATTGATATATTCCACGGCCTCAGTGACATCCATAATGCCGTTAATTGCATTCGTCACGCCTTGCCCGATAATAATCTCTGCCTGGCGCAGGTTGAAAGGTTCACCTTTACTTCCCTCAGACTCCCTTATTCCCGTCATGCCTTTTTCATTCAATAAATTAAACCACGGGTAGAGATTGAGAACGTTTTGATCGTGACATATTCCAGACCAGGCGCTATTTCCTCCCAGCAAAACCAGATGACGCGCAATTTCATCGGAATAAAGCCAATGAAAGAACTGCTCAACCTGTTTTTTCTTTTTACTGTAGCGGGACATTCCAATGGAACCGCCCCCCAATTGTGGAAGTTGCCCTGGAACGGGAGCATAGCCGATAGTGGGCGCTATGGCCGTGTGCGCCACATCATTAAACAAATTGAGATACATGATCAGCATGGCAAGATTTCCACGCTCAAACTGTTTTACCGCGTCACTCCACCACTCACCGGGGAGATTCACGGCGATAGAAAGCTGTTGTAGATATTGTTCGAGTGCAGTTGCGGCAAGTGAAGGCTCGAGTTGTACCGGCTCGCCCTCACGCACTAAACGCCCACCGAGCGCGTAGTAACGCAGCAGATACTCGGTAGCAATAAGCCCCGAGCTTCCCAGGGTCACCGCAGTTCCCATCGGGCGCTGTCTGTTTTCTGGCTGATGTAACTGACTAAAGAAAGCCGCTATCTCATCAAATTGTGCAAAGCTCTCTGGCAGCGTTAACTCTTTTCCCGTTGCTTCATAAAACATCCGTTTAATCGTCGCGTCTTCAAACAGATCTCGTCGATAAAACAGAAGCTGCATACTGGCATCAAAGGGTATTGCCCATGCCGTCCCATTCACCATGCTGAAGTGCTGTTGAATTTGCTCAGAGAAATTTTCCAACAGCAGCGGAAGCTCAGAAGAGACGGATTCCAGCGGCAATAGTGCTTTCTCAGCAAACCAGGGAAAACACGCCATATCGATTCGCAATAAATCGTAATAAGGATGTAGATGAAGATGGGAAAGGATTTCAAAAACTTCATCATAGGGATAAACCGCCAGATTAACCTTAATACCGGTCTGGCGATAAAAGTGGGGTAACAATTTCTTCAACGCATCAGTCGAAGGACTTGGTAAAATTAACATATTCAGCGTCGCCTCGGTTTCAGGCGGCGGCACGTACTGTCCATTCCAGGAAAAACCGCAATTCGTCAGAATACGATGCTTTTCTTTACTTTTGGGCAGGCGAATACTGGAGGCAATAGTTGTCCCCAAGCGACCATAATCCATCTGGTAGCTTGTGATCCCGTCGAAGGATGCAGGAAGATTATCACTCAGTTGCAATATCGGCGGGCAGGACTGGGAGCTACCAAACCAGGCTGCTTGCGTCAGTGCTCGCGTTCTCTCAGAGTCCTGGACAATAAACAGATCGGGAATTGCCCCGCGAAAAAAGTCAAAAGCGACGGTGTTAGCTTCACTGGCATGTGCAGGTAAAATCGTTAGCTTCGTATGCGGACTTAATTCCCGGCAGGTTTCCTGTATCGCCTGAGTAAAGCTCGCGCTATGGGAAAATTCCAGACGTTCGCAGAATATACCAATATGGCCCGGCTGCTGCGCCAGCGCCCTCCTCGCTGTTTCTTCGCCTGCAGTCACATAGTCAAGGCTAAAATAACAAACTGCGCCGACAGGCTGGCGATATGCAAACAGAACATTTTCCGGGGAGAGCCTGAGCAAGTCGTAATAGGGCTGACTGTCATTCAGGCAACTGACCGAGACAACAGCCTGGTAGGACTTTGCCGCCAGCGTTTGCAGAATCTCCAGCTCAAGATTGGGCAGATCGTTGGTCAGGTAAAGGTCAATCGGTTCGCTTAATGAAGGCTGCCAAACCTGATGCAATCCCCGATAGAGTTGAAAGTACTGTTCGGCATTGATGTCGGGCAGAATCAGTGCCACTCCCTGACTTTTGCTGGCTCTCAACGATTGCGCCTGCGCATTCAACTGATAGCCAACTTCTCGGGCTGCACGTTGAACCGCTTCAATCTTCTCGACGCTTACATTCCCTCTGCCATTGAGCACATTCGAGACAGTTCCATGCGACACACCGGCAATTCTTGCTATGTCTTTGATAGTTGGCATTTTTACATCCTTCCCCTGATGCTTTGATGCTAGCACGGCGCTCATCAGGAAACTATCTTCAGCACTTAAATTTGAACGTTACAATATTAAAAAGTGCATTTTATAAACATGTCATAATAAAAAAGCCTGATGTTGTTGATAGACAATCCTCATAACATAAAAACATTAACACAATGAAATATAAGTATAAATTTTATAATATTTGAAGAGGATCACTTCTGAGGAAAAAGATCGTTGTTCATATAAAACGCCGGAATCATAATTGACACGTTCCAATTACGTTTTATTACATTATTGCCTAAAAAAACAACGATCGCATTTGTCATTAAGAGGGAAACATGAAGATTCATTTTCTGGGAACCGCTGCATCTGAAGGGATCCCCAATCCTTTTTGCCGTTGTGAGCACTGCCAGCAAGCCCGCATTCGGAAAGGCAAAGACTTACGCACACACTCTTCAGCGATTATCGACGATGAACTGCTCATTGACGTGGCGCCTGAATTCAGCCAACAACTGCTGCGAGATGGCCTGGACGCAACAGAGATCAGATCGCTATTGTTCACACATACTCATCCCGATCATTTCAACGTCGGCGATCTATTTAGCCGAATGGAAGGGTATGGATTTGAAATTACTCATCCGTTGCACATTTTTGGTAATGACCGTGCAATTAACGGTGCCGCGGAAGTGTTACCGGGCTACAGCGCTGAAAGATTTGCTTTTCATTGTCTGGTTCCTTTCGTGACCGTTGAAACTCGCGGATACCGCATCACTCCGCTGCTGGCTAACCATGCCAAGTGGGAGCTTTGTTATACCTGGTTTATCGAAAAAGAAGGCCAGTCAATTTTTTACGGACATGATTCAGGCTGGTTTCCTGAGCTCACATGGCAGTGGCTGAAAGGAAAAAAAATCGATCTGGCTGTCCTGGAGTGCACCTACGGTTTTAATGGTGATAATCGTACGAATAACCACATGAGCCTGGAAACCGTCTTCGCCGCCAGAGACAGGCTTGCGGAACTCGGTTGCCTCGAGAAAAATAGCCAACTTATCGTCTCGCATATTTCACACAGCGGAGGTCTGCTGCACGACGATCTCGTTGCGGCATGCGACAAAGAGAACATTCTTGTCGCCTGGGACGGGCTTAACCTGAGCATCAACCAATAAGGATATGCAATATGGACCTTAATAAAACACCACGCCTGTTGATTATGATGTTCATACAATATTTCATGCAGGGTGCCTGGAATATGACCATGGGGCTGGTATTGAGCACCTATGGTATGGCGACAATTATTGGCTCATCCTATGCTTTGCTTGGCCTGGCGACTATTCTTTCCCCGCTATTTATTGGCATGGTCGCCGACCGCTTTTTTTCGTCACAAAAAGTCATGGCGATCCTGCATTTAATTAATGCTGGTGTACTGTTGTTTGTTCCGCAATTTATTGAGGCGCAAAATACAGGTATGACGTTAACCATGATTTTCCTGGTTGGTCTGCTGTTTTATCCTACAACTGCGCTGGCGAACAGTATCAGTTTCAGCCACATTAACGGGGTAAAATACTTCCCATTTATTCGTGTATTCGGCACATTTGGCTTTATGGTCATCGGCTTTATCATTGGTGAAATGGGTTATTCTGGAAATACCATCACCTGGTATATCGCGTCGGCTTCCGGTGTCGTTCTCGGCCTGTACTGTTTTACGTTGCCAAATACCCCACCGAAAGCAAAAGGAAGCGTGTTTACGCTTCGCGATCTGTTATGTCTGGATGCTCTGGCGCTCTTCAAAGACCGCAGTTTCTCGGTTTTGATGCTCAGTATTTTTGTCCTGATGATCCCTAAAACGGCTTATTCCGCCTATATCCCGGTCTTTTTAAAAGCGCTTGGATTCGATAACGCCGCCTCAATGATGCAGGTTGGCATCGCCTGTGAAGTCATTTTCATGTTCCTGCTGTCGTTCTTCTTACTGAAAGCTGGCTTCAAAATCACGCTGATGTTAGGCGCCGTTTGCTGGATTATCCGCACACTATTATTTGCTAATGCCTCGCTGGATGCCAACATGATGTTTGTGCTGATCGGCCTGATGTTACAAGGATTCTGCTGGGACTTTTTCTTTACCGTGGGCGACATTTATGTTGACCGTAAAGCAGCGCCAGAGATTAAAGCACAAGCCCAAAGCTTGCGATTTATCGTCTCCAACGGCGTTGGTCTGCTATTTGCTTCCACCGTATGCGGGCAAATCTTTAACAACACCGTGACGGAACAAGGTCCAGAGGCGTTGCCACAATGGGAGACATTCTGGCTAGTTTCAGCAGGCGTTGCTGCAGTGGTCAGCGTATTCTTCCTGATTTTCTTCCGGGACGATATTTCGAAACGCAAAACGGACCTCACATTGAAAAAAGCAAACTCCTGATCGTTAAAGACTCTCTTATTAAGGTAATTGCATGAATAATCTGGCCGCCATCATCAATGAGCAAGGATTGTTGCCTTTAACTACGATCATCAAAATCAGTATTGCATTTATTCTGGGTGGCATTATTGGCCTGGAAAGAGAATCGAAAGGGAAACCGGTCGGCTTCAAAACCTGCGTTATTTTATCCGTAGCCAGCTGTGTGTTAACTGTCGTATCAATACAATCTGCTGAATACTATGCTGAAATTTCGATGAATATCCGTAGCGATCCTATGCGCCTGGCGGCGCAGATTATCAGCGGCGTTGGTTTTCTCGGTGCGGGAGTCATTCTGCACCGACACGACGATGCTATCTCTGGTCTCACTACTGCGGCAATTGTCTGGGCATCTGCAGGGGTGGGAATTACCTGCGGAGCCGGTTTTTATTTGCATGCTGTTTTTGCCACGGCTTTATTTTTATTAGCGATCAAACTAAGCCCATTCATAATTTTCTTACAGACCAGAAACCAGTTTCCCGGAAAAGTTAAAGTGCGGGTTATTCTTGATGAACGAGACGCTCTTGAAAGTCTGATAACCCGCATTCATCAACAGAAAAACATTATCGAAAACATCACGATCAGGGATATCAAGAAGGGCAAAATTGAGGTCAATCTCAAAATCGTAATTCGTCAAAAGATGACCTTGCCCGACTTATACCACGATCTGACCCATGTGGAACACGTCTGCGCCATCGCTCTGGAACATTAATACACCTTATCTTCCTCTTTAAAATCAGGGGTTTTCGCCCCTGAAATAGCTACTCAGTATCCATCCAGCCTCTAAATCCTCACCTTTTACAATGTTAAATAATTGTTGTTTTTGATCACAAATAATAAACAAACAAGCTCATTCTGTGCGCGTTTTTCAAAAATGTAGATATTTTTAATTTATGGCTACGAAACGAGCTGCGCCATATCTCCCTGACAATCTACTGAGAGGAACGATTTGATGAACGCACTGACTGCCGTAAAACAGAACGCTGAAGATCCTGCCCAGCATTACAGCGGTTTCACGCTGAAACCATCAGCCCAGTCCCCACGTCTACTGGAGCTGACTTTTTCCGCTGAGACCACTGAACAATTTATCCAGGCCGTTGCGCAGTGGCCGGTACAGGCCCTGGAATACAAATCCTTCCTGCGCTTCAAAGTGGGCAAAATCCTCGATGATCTGTGCGGTAATCAGTTGCAGCCTGTGCTGCTGAAAACGTTGCTCGATCGTGCCGAAGGCGCGCTGTTGATCAATGCCGTCGGCGTAGATGATGTCGCGCAGGCGGAAGAGATGGTTAAGCTGGCGACGGCGGTGGCACATCTGATCGGACGCTCCAATTTTGATGCGATGAGTGGGCAATATTATGCGCGTTTTGTGGTGAAAAACGTCGATAACTCAGACAGCTACCTGCGCCAGCCGCATCGTGTCATGGAGCTGCATAACGACGGAACCTACCTCGAAGAGATCACCGACTATGTGCTGATGATGAAGATTGACGAACAGAACATGACCGGTGGTAACTCGCTGCTGCTGCACCTCGACGACTGGGAACATCTGGATCACTACTTTACCCATCCGCTGGCGCGTCGCGCGATGCGTTTTGCCGCGCCGCCGAGCAAAAACGTCAGCCAGGAAGTGTTCCATCCGGTGTTTGACGTTGACCAGCAGGGGCGTCCGGTAATGCGTTACATCGACCAGTTCGTCCAGCCTAAAGACTATGACGAAGGCGTCTGGCTGAGCGATTTGTCCGATGCGCTGGAAACCAGTAAGAGCATTATTTCCGTTCCGGTTCCAGTGGGTAAATTCCTGCTGATCAACAACCTGTTCTGGCTGCATGGTCGTGACCGCTTCACCTCGCATCCTGACCTGCGCCGCGAACTGATGCGCCAACGTGGTTATTTCGCTTACGCGACAAACCACTACCAGACTCATCAGTAAGCGCGAAGGAAAAAAGCGGATGTATGATTTTGTGATTATTGGCGGCGGTATTATCGGCATGTCGACCGCCATGCAACTGATTGATGTCTATCCGGACGCCAGAATAGCGCTGCTGGAAAAAGAGTCCGGTCCGGCCTGCCACCAGACGGGCCATAACAGCGGCGTAATTCATGCCGGGGTCTATTACACCCCCGGCAGCCTGAAGGCGCAATTTTGCCTGGCCGGTAATCGCGCCACAAAAGCCTTTTGCGACCAAAACGGCATCCGCTACGACGTCTGCGGAAAAATGCTGGTTGCCACCTCCTCACTGGAAATGGAGCGCATGCGGGCGCTTTGGGATCGCACCGCCGCTAACGGCCTGGAGCGCGAATGGCTGAATGCGCAGGAACTACGTGAGCGTGAACCCAATATCACCGGGCTGGGCGGCATTTTCGTCCCGTCGAGCGGGATCGTCAGCTACCGTGAAGTGACCGCCGCGATGGCGAAGATTTTCCAGGCCAAAGGCGGCGAGATTATTTACAACGCCGAGGTCAGCGCGCTAAAGGAGCACGCTGCGGGCGTGATCGTCCATACCCGCCAGGGGCAGGAATTTGAGGGGGCAACGCTGATTAGCTGCTCTGGTCTGATGGCGGACCGACTGGTGAAAATGCTCGGCGTTGAACCCGGCTTTATCATCTGTCCATTCCGTGGCGAATATTTCCGCCTGGCGTCAGAACACAACCAGATAGTTAACCATCTGATCTACCCCATCCCCGACCCGGCGATGCCGTTTCTCGGCGTTCATCTGACCCGGATGATTGACGGCAGCGTCACCGTGGGCCCCAACGCGGTACTGGCATTTAAGCGTGAAGGCTATCGTAAACGCGACTTCTCGCTCAGCGATACGCTGGAGATCCTCGGTTCTTCCGGCATTCGCCGCGTGCTGCAAAACAACCTGCGTTCAGGGCTTGGCGAAATGAAGAATTCGCTGTGCAAAAGCGGCTATCTGCGGTTGGTGCAAAAGTACTGCCCGAGTCTGACGCAGAACGATCTGCAGCCCTGGCCTGCGGGCGTGCGGGCGCAGGCGGTGTCACCTGATGGCAAGCTAATAGACGATTTCCTGTTTGTCACCACGCCACGCTCAATTCACACCTGTAACGCCCCTTCTCCGGCGGCAACGTCGGCGATCCCTATCGGCGCGCATATTGTCAGCAAAGTTCATGCGCTACTGGAGAACCAGAGTAATTCCGGACGCACGCTGCGTGCGGCACGTAGCGTTGAGACATTACACGCCGCATTCACCCGTTAACACGATTAAGACAGGAAGCAATTATGCAACTTAACGATCCAACCTTATTCCGCCAGCAGGCATTGATCGACGGCAACTGGTGTGACGCCAACAGCGGCGAGACCCTCGCGGTGACCAACCCCGCCAACGGTCAGCAATTGGGCAGCGTACCGAAAATGGGGGCGGATGAAACCCGCGAAGCGATCAACGCTGCTAACCGCGCTCTGCCCGCATGGCGTGCGCTGACCGCCAAAGAGCGGGCCAACATCCTGCGTCGCTGGTTCAACCTGATGATTGAGCATCAGGACGATCTCGCCCGCCTGATGACCCTGGAACAGGGTAAACCGCTGGCAGAGGCCAAAGGTGAAATCACCTATGCCGCCTCATTTATTGAGTGGTTTGCCGAAGAAGGTAAGCGCATTTATGGCGATACGATCCCCGGCCATCAGGCTGATAAACGTCTGATCGTCATCAAACAGCCGATCGGCGTTACCGCCGCGATTACACCGTGGAACTTCCCGGCGGCGATGATCACTCGTAAAGCTGGCCCGGCGCTGGCGGCAGGTTGCACCATGGTGCTTAAACCCGCCAGCCAAACCCCCTACTCCGCACTGGCGCTGGCAGAGCTTGCCAATCGCGCAGGGATCCCAGCAGGCGTTTTCAGCGTGGTGACCGGTTCTGCGGGCGCGGTCGGCAACGAGCTGACCGGCAACCCGCTGGTGCGCAAGCTGTCATTTACCGGCTCAACCGAAATTGGCCGTCAGCTAATGCAGCAATGTGCCAAAGACATCAAAAAGGTGTCGCTGGAACTGGGCGGCAATGCGCCGTTCATCGTTTTTGACGATGCCGATCTCGATAAAGCCGTGGAAGGCGCGCTGGCGTCGAAGTTCCGTAACGCTGGGCAAACCTGCGTTTGCGCCAACCGCCTGTACGTGCAGGACGGCGTGTATGAGCGTTTTGCCGAAAAACTTGAGCAGGCGGTAAGCAAGCTGCGCCTCGGCGATGGTCTGCAACCTGACGTCACCACCGGACCACTGATCGACGAGAAAGCGGTAGCCAAAGTGCAGGAACACATCGCCGATGCCCTGGATAAAGGCGCGCGCATTATCGCGGGCGGTAAACCTCACGCGCTCGGCGGGAACTTCTTCCAACCCACCATTCTGGTGGATGTGCCTGATAACGCGAAGGTCGCCAAAGAAGAAACGTTCGGCCCGCTGGCTCCGCTGTTTCGTTTTAAAGACGAAGCTGACGTCATCGCTCAGGCCAACGACACCGAGTTTGGTCTGGCCGCCTATTTCTACGCCCGTGATTTGAGCCGCGTCTTCCGCGTTGGCGAAGCGCTGGAGTACGGCATCGTCGGGATTAACACCGGCATTATCTCCAACGAAGTCGCCCCGTTTGGTGGGATCAAAGCCTCCGGTCTTGGCCGTGAAGGATCGAAATACGGCATCGAAGACTACTTAGAAATCAAATATATGTGCATCGGCCTTTAATAAAATAAATACTGGAGAACACCTGATGAGCACCAACAAAGAACTTATGCAACGTCGCAGCAACGCCGTTCCCCGTGGCGTTGGACAGATCCACCCAATTTTTGCCGAGCGGGCAGAAAACTGTCGGGTGTGGGACGTTGAAGGCCGTGAATTCCTCGATTTTGCTGGCGGTATCGCGGTGCTGAACACCGGCCACCTGCACCCGCAGATCGTCTCTGCGGTAGAAGCGCAGTTGAAAAAGCTGTCCCATACCTGTTTCCAGGTGCTGGCCTATGAGCCTTACCTTGAGCTGTGCGAAATTATGAACAAGAAAGTGCCGGGTGATTTCGCCAAGAAAACCCTGCTGGTAACGACTGGTTCCGAAGCGGTGGAAAACGCGGTAAAAATCGCCCGCGCCGCCACTAAGCGAACCGGCACGATCGCTTTCAGCGGCGCTTACCACGGTCGTACGCACTACACCCTGTCGCTGACCGGGAAAGTCAATCCCTACTCAGCCGGAATGGGGCTGATGCCAGGCCACGTGTATCGCGCGCTATATCCGTGCCCGCTGCACGGCATCAGTGACGACGATGCTATCGCCAGCATTCACCGCATCTTCAAAAACGATGCCGCACCGGAAGATGTTGCTGCCATCGTGATTGAGCCCGTCCAGGGCGAAGGTGGTTTCTACGCTGCCTCACCTGCATTTATGCAACGTCTGCGCGCCATTTGTGACGAGCACGGGATCATGCTGATTGCCGATGAAGTACAGAGCGGAGCGGGCCGTACCGGTACGCTGTTCGCTATGGAGCAGATGGGCGTCGCCCCCGATCTTACCACCTTCGCCAAATCCATCGCCGGCGGCTTCCCGCTGGCCGGAGTGACCGGACGCGCCGAAGTGATGGACGCTATCCCACCGGGCGGGCTGGGCGGTACCTATGCCGGTAACCCGATTGCCTGCGCCGCCGCGCTGGCGGTACTGAACATTTTCGAACAGGAAAATCTGCTGCAAAAAGCCAACGAGCTGGGACAAACCCTGCGCGAAGGCCTGCTGGCTATCGCGGAAACCCACCGCGAGATTGGCGATGTGCGCGGACTGGGCGCGATGATCGCTATCGAACTGTTTGAAGACGGCGATCGCACGAAGCCAGACGCCAAACTGACTGCGGAAGTGGTGGCGCGTGCACGCGATAAAGGGCTGATCCTGCTCTCCTGCGGACCTTACTACAACGTGCTGCGCATTCTGGTTCCGCTGACCATTGAAGACGCGCAAATCCGCCAGGGGCTGGACATTATCGCTCAGTGTTTTGCCGAGGCGAAGCAGGGTTAAGCCCTGTATCCGAACGGGGAATTTTAAGCCGGATAAGGCGGAGCCGCCATCCGGCAAACAGGGTCAATAACAATAATACGCGTGCCCCGGCGCGGGAATGCCGGGGTGCTCTCCCAAGTGAAATACTTTCGAGAGGTTTAAAAGATGGGGCAAGTGTCACAATCACATGATTTAGGGGGCGGGCTGAAATCACGCCACGTCACCATGCTGTCTATTGCCGGGGTTATCGGCGCAAGTTTGTTTGTTGGTTCAAGCGTGGCGATTGCAGAAGCCGGCCCCGCGGTATTATTAGCCTATCTTTTCGCCGGGTTGCTGGTGGTGATGATTATGCGCATGCTGGCCGAAATGGCCGTCGCCACCCCAGATACCGGTTCCTTTTCCACCTATGCCGATAAGGCCATCGGTCCGTGGGCAGGTTATACCATCGGCTGGCTGTACTGGTGGTTCTGGGTGTTGGTTATCCCGCTGGAGGCGAATATCGCCGCCATCATTCTACACTCCTGGGTGCCGGGCATTCCTGTCTGGCTGTTTTCTCTGGTTATCACGCTGGCATTAACCGGCAGTAATTTGCTGAGCGTCAAAAATTACGGTGAGTTCGAATTCTGGCTGGCGCTGTGCAAAGTGATTGCCATTCTGGCGTTTATTACCCTCGGTGCGGCGGCAATTAGCGGTTTCTACCCTTATGCTGACGTCAGCGGCGTTTCACGCTTGTGGGATCAGGGCGGCTTTATGCCCAACGGTTTTGGCGCAGTGCTCAGTGCGATGCTAATCACCATGTTCTCCTTTATGGGGGCGGAGATTGTCACCATCGCCGCCGCCGAGTCCGACACACCGGACAAACATATCGTCCGCGCCACCAACTCAGTTATCTGGCGTATCTCCATCTTCTATTTGTGCTCCATTTTCGTGGTGGTGGCACTGATCCCATGGAATATGCCGGGACTGAAAGAAGTGGGTTCGTACCGCTCGGTATTGGAGTTACTGCATATCCCGCACGCGAAACTGATCATGGACTGCGTTATTTTGCTGTCGGTGACCAGCTGTCTGAACTCCGCGCTGTATACGTCCTCGCGTATGCTCTACTCCCTGAGCCGTCGTGGCGATGCGCCCGCCTTTATGGGTAAAACAAACCGCAGTAAAACGCCTTATGTGGCGGTATTGCTGTCTACGGGGGCCGCGTTCCTCACCGTGGTGGTCAACTATTACGCCCCAGCCAAGGTGTTTAAATTCCTGATCGACAGCTCCGGCGCCATCGCGCTGCTGGTGTATCTGGTGATTGCGATTTCACAACTACGGATGCGCAAAATCCTACTGGCGCAAGGCGGCGAAATTAAACTGAAAATGTGGCTCTATCCGTGGCTTACCTGGCTGGTCATCGCGTTTATTATCTTTGTACTGGTAGTCATGTTATTTCGGCCAGCACAACAGTTGGAAGTTATCTCTACCGGGTTGTTAGCCATAGGAATTATTTGTACCGTGCCCATTATGTCACGCTGGAAAAAACTGCTATCGTGGCAAAAAGCACCGTTGCAAAATACGCATTAAACCTGTTCCCGGCGCAGGCCGGGGATCCGTTCAGGAGTAAGACATGACCGCCATTCCCCAACCGACGGCCATTGATGGATACCGCTGGCTGAAGAACGACATTATTCGCGGTGTTTATCAGCCTGATGAAAAACTGCGTATGAGTCTGCTGACCTCGCGCTACGATCTTGGCGTGGGACCGCTGCGTGAAGCGCTTTCGCAGCTGGTTGCGGAGCGGCTGGTGACGGTGGTTAATCAGAAAGGGTATCGTGTCGCCCCGATGTCAGAACAAGAGTTGCTCGATATTTTCGATGCCCGCGCCAATATGGAAGCCATGCTGGTCGCGCTGGCGATTGAACGCGGCGATGACGCCTGGGAAGCTGAAATTCTGGCGCGGGCGCATATGCTCAGCAAACTTGAAGCCATTGACGCCAGTGAACAGATGCTCGACGAGTGGGATCAGCGCCATCAGGCGTTTCACTCGGCGATTGTCGCCGGCTGCGGTTCACAATACTTGTTGCAAATGCGCGAACGTCTATTCTCTCTGGCGGCGCGCTACCGGTTTATCTGGCTGCGTAAAACGGTGTTGTCAGTTGAAATGCTGGAAGATAAACACGATCAACACAAGACGCTGACCGAAGCAATTCTGGCACGCGATACCGCGCGCGCCAGCGAATTAATGCGCCAGCACCTGCTGACGCCAATTCCGATTATTCAACAGGCGATGTCCGGCAAATTACTGACGGAATAAGCCTGAATAATATTACTGTTCCGGAATACGTAAAACCTGCCCAGGATAGATTTTATCCGGGCTTTTCAACATCGGTTTATTCGCTTCAAATATCTGGTTATACAGGTTGGCATTACCGTAAACCTGTTTGGCAATAGCGCTCAGGGTATCCCCAGATTTTACGGTATAAAACTGGCTTTCACTCGCGGGCGCAGCGGTTTTAACCTGATCGTCTACACTGGCGATACCGGAGATATTACCGATCGCAATCAGGATTTTTTCTTTCGCTTCCTGACTTAAACCATCGCCAGAAACGGTGGCTTTGCCTTCGTTAATTTGCACGTTCACTTTATCCGCATCCGGGATGCCGGTTTTATTCAGGTGTTCCTGCACCTTTTTTGCCAGATCGGCTGTGTCATGGTTTCCAGTGACCGCATCCCACAGTTTTTCACCCGCATCTTTTACAAAATTGAAAAGTCCCATATCCACCTCGGTTATTAACAATCAACACCCAAAAGTGTAGCAGAGGAGAACGAGGCGCAAAGAAAACGGCGCCAAAGCGCCGTAGCAGAAGGAGGATTAGTTACGCGTCTGTATCCAGAAGGCGTGGATCAAACCGGGGATGTAGCCCAGCAGCGTCAGAACGATATTGAGGATAAATGCCCAGCCGAATCCTTTCCCCAGCAGCACGCCAAGCGGGGGCAGAATAATAGTAAAAACGATTCTCCAGAAACCCATACACACTCCCTACAAGCAAAAAGTTAATCATTGTTTAAAAAGAGATTTTATCTCTAAGATTAATCAGTGTAGCTAACTCCGTCCGTCTCGCCCTGCTGTTTTACCCTCTTTTACGCTCTTTACGCTGGCGTACGTTGGCTTTTTATTTTAGAATTTACTTAATTTAGACTATGCTTAAATACATATGACAGAACTTGAACAACTCCAGGCCAGCGCGGAACAGGCTGCCGCTCTGCTCAAAGCGATGAGTAACCCGAAAAGGTTGCTGATTTTGTGCATGCTCTGCGGTTCGCCCGGTACCAGCGCAGGCGAGTTAGCCCGCGCTACCGGACTGAGCCCTTCCGCCACCTCCCAGCATCTGGCGCGTATGCGCGAAGAAGGTCTGATAGACAGCCAGCGCGATGCCCAGCGCATCCTCTACTCCATTAAAAATGCGGCCGTGAATTCGCTGATCGCCACATTAAAAACACTGTATTGCCCATAAGGAGCCATCATGACCATTGGGACGATTTCCCCGCGCGAGGCGCAGACGCGCCTCGCACAAGGTGCAAAACTGATTGATATCCGCGATGCTGATGAGTATCTGTACGAGCATATTCCTGAGGCGCATCTGGTGCCGTTACCCACGCTTGAGCACGGAGTGCTGCCTGAGAATTTACGCGCCGGTCAGGTAATTTTTCACTGCCAGTCCGGCAAACGTACACAAAACGCAGCGACAAAACTGAGCGCCATTGCCGCGCCTGCGCAGGTCTGGTTGCTGGAAGGCGGAATTGATGGCTGGAAAGCCGCTGGTTTGCCGGTGGCGAAAGACAGTTCACAACCGTTACCACTGATGCGTCAGGTACAGATAGCCGCAGGCAGCCTTGCTTTACTTGGCGTCATTCTGGGTTACGCCGTTAACAGCGCGTTCTTCCTGCTGAGCGGTTTTGTTGGTGCCGGGCTGATTCTCGCTGGCGTGACCGGCTTTTGCGGCATGGCGCGAGTACTGAATATCATGCCCTGGAACCGACGTACTCATTAAGCGGTAATCATTGAAACAGCGCTGTACCCGTTGAATGACGTGATCTATGGTGAGTTCTGCGATAAATAAAGGAGAGCAATATGTTTCAACCTGGCGATCTGGTTCAACCGCGCATGGGCGGACCCAAACTGAAAGTTATCGAAGTCAATGGCGATCAAATTGTGGCGGTACAAGCCAGTAATGAAAGCGGTGATAAATTTACGCTGAAAGCAGCTGATGTGACGCGATATACCGAAGAAGGTGATTTCGGCGTTTGCTGAAAATAAGCGGTGAGGGCACCCTCACCGCCGTCGTAATTAGATCAAAAAGTCATCAAGAGATTTACCGGCAGCTAACGCCTGAGCAATTGGCTTCGGTGTGCGACCTTGTCCGGTCCATGTTTGCGTTTCACCATTGAAATCGGTAAAACGATATTTCGCCGGGCGTGGCTGACGTTTTTTAACTGAACGTGCCGTCGCAGGCGTTATGCTCAACAGCTCTTCCGGACTGATCCCATCTGCCTGCATCTGCGCCAGCAAGGCACTAATTTTTTCCTGCTGTTCTGCACGTTGGCGCTGCAGTTGTTCTTCTTCATCGCGCCGTTCTTTGGTCACTACCCTGAATTTTTCAAGCATATCTTCCAGTACATCAACGGAAAATTCACGAGCCATTGCACGCAGCGAGCGGATATTATTTAAGTTTTTTAACATTGAACTCATATTAACAAAACCTCTTTAACGTAAAAACAGTATTACGCTAAATATTGTATGCAACTGCTTATTATATTTCCAGTCTAATTTCTTCGAGAGTTATTAAACAAATAGCCAACCCTGGTATTTATAGCATCTATTTTGCTATCGTCCATGCAATATATTCCATTACCGGATAGCTGCCAGGAATATACCTGCAAGCTATCTCTGCACGTCACTTGAGAAACAGACCACGGCATCGCACGGGACAACTCGTCTACATATTGCACATTGGTCAACATTCAGAAAAGGAGCGCAAAAAATTCAGAAAAACAAATTCCTATAACCCATTGATCTAAAATACCTTTAATTAACACAGCAACGAAAATACCAAAACGAACAAAAAACAGACCACTGCAGAGCATTTTATCGACAAAAAGGTTATAAATAAAAATTTTAAGCTAGTTGCCAGTTATTATCCAGACAGATATCCTATTCAAACGCGAAAGCAGCAAGACAAATCACTAGCAAGAAGGCATTCAAAACCTTTTTTTCCCTTTTTACAAGGAGCATTAACATGTTCTCTCCGCAGTCACGCTTGCGTCATGCAGTAGCAGACACGTTCGCGATGGTTGTTTATTGTTCTGTCGTGAACATGTTGATCGAAATATTCCTTTCAGGAATGAGCTTCGAACAGTCACTGTACTCCAGACTGGTGGCTATCCCCGTCAACATCCTGATCGCATGGCCTTACGGCATGTACCGCGATTTATTTATGCGTGCGGCGCGGAAAGCCACGCAGGCAGGATGGGGGAAAAACCTGGCAGACGTGTTGGCTTACGTCACCTTCCAGTCGCCGGTATATGTGATTATTCTGTTAACGGTTGGCGCAGACTGGCACCAGATTACGGCTGCAGTAAGTTCGAACATCGTGGTGTCAATGCTGATGGGCGCTGTCTATGGCTACTTTCTTGATTATTGCCGCCGCCTGTTTAAGGTCAGCAGCTATCACCAGGCTAAAGCTTGATACGATTCTTTGCGACTGGCCCTGCCAGTCGCATTATTAGTTTGAGCTAACGTCGCCAAACAACCCACTCAGATAGCGCTCAAGTGCAATTCGTGAACTAAAGCCGTGTGGAATACCATAATGTTCATGGGTCTCTCCGGCTAAATACAGCGGGAATTGCTGGTAGTGATCGCAGGTTTTAATATCCGTAGCAGGTTCCGCCAGCGAAGAGCTGCGCTCTTTTAGCGTGGGATGGATGACTAATGCGGTACGTCCCATACGTGCTTCACGGTTAACGTACACATAATTTTCGCCACGACGATAGCCGTACGTTTTCTGCGTCACAACATCAACGGTAAAGCCCACTTTTTCAAGTACGCGCGCCACCTCATCTGGTCGTAAATACATATTCTTTTCCTCGTTATCTTTTACTGCGGGCTTACCTTACCTGATTCAGCATTAGCAACGCTTTCAGAAAAGTCCATAAACGAGTGGCGATGGTGGGACGAATATCTTAAGAACCGTGCTGATTCAGGCCAGCGCCAGCCGCAGCTGATATGCCGCCTGCTGCGCCATTTCCAGTGAGCTAATGTTGGTAAACGACAGCAATATTCCTCCCTTTCCTGCTGAAGTTATTCGCCAGCGGCTTAACGCCTGAACCGCCAGTCCAGCCTGATTCGCTTTGCGCACCAGCGCAACATCATCTCCGTCTACACTCATTACCAGTTGAATCCCACCTTTCTGAGGAATGACGCTAAATCCTTGTTCGGTCAGGGCGTTTTCCATCCATTGTCGTCGCAAGGCGTAATGCTGACGCATGCGTTTTAAGTGTCGCCAGAAGTGGCCGTCTTGCATAAAATCCGCCAGCGTTTGCTGCCATAAAACCGGAACGCTACAGGCCGTTAGCGCCGCCTGCTGACGAAAATGTTCGACCTGGGTCAGAGGCACCACCAGCCATGCCGTGCGCAAAGCCGGAAACAGAGATTTGCTGAACGTTCCGGCATAAATCACCCGCTGGGGCGCATCCAGACTTTTTAGCGGCGGCAACGGTTTACCGTGGTAGCGAAATTCGCTGTCGTAGTCATCTTCGATTACCCACGCCTGCGCGCGAGTCGCCCATTCCAGCAACCGGTGGCGACGGTCTAATGACAAGGCCACGCCCAGCGGGCTTTGGTGTGCGGGCGTGAGCAGTACAAAACGCGCCTGCGGGAAATCGCGGATCCCAGCGCAGACGTCCAGACCATCAGCATCAACCGCCACCGGCATCAGCTCAATGCGTTCCTGAGCGACCACGGGGCGAATCAGCGGAAAGCCAGGATCTTCGACCCACATCCCCTCACCGGGTTGAGACAAAGCGCGCAGAATTAACGTCATTGATGCTGCGTAACCTGAAGTAATAAAAACCTGTTCCGGCTGGCATTCAATACTGCGTGAAACGCGCAGGTAATCAACAATCGCCTGACGTAATACCCGTTCGCCGCAAACATCGCCCACCGCCAGATCAAAACGCGTTTGGGTGCGTAAACGCCGCCCCATTACCCGCGCCCAGACGTCGCGCGGGAAGAGATCGAGTGCGGGTAATCCCATCTGAAAAAGCTGCGGTCTGGGTTTTTCTCCGGCGAAGATGGCAGGTGATGCTGGCGCGCTTTGAGGCCGCAGTTGTTCACTGACAAACGTTCCTGCTTGTCCGCGTCGCGCAAGCCAGCCCTGCGCCACCAGCTCTGCATAGGCGTTTTCCACCGTCGAGCGTGATACGCCCAGCTCCTGGGCCCAGGTCCAACTGGAAGGTAATCTGGTACCTGGCTTGAGTTCACCGTTCTCAATTGCGTTTTTTAACTGACGGGCGATTTGCTGATAGCGCGGCATTTATGGTCTGCTTTTTTTGCAACAATATGGCTCTCTTTAGCAGTCCATTATAGTGCTACATTGCGGGTCAGCCAAACGAGGAGAAATACCATGACAATGTTACGCCAGCCCTATTATGAACTCAGTCCTGAAATCTATAACGCCCTGGTTCAGGCAAGCAAAGCGCTGGAAAACTGCGCGCTGGATCCTACGCTGACGGAACTGATTTACTTACGGGTCTCGCAAATCAATGGCTGCGCCTTTTGCCTGGAAATGCACAGTAAGGCGCTGCGTAAATCCGGTGTTGCGCAGGCCAAACTGGACGCACTGGCAGGCTGGCGGGTGAGTCACCACTTCAGCGAAAAGGAACGTGCGGCGCTGGCGTGGGCTGAATCCGTCACCCATATCGCCAGTACGCATGCCGAAGATGACGTTTATCTGCCGCTGCTCGCCCATTTTAGCGCGAAAGAAATTAGCGACCTGACGTTTGCCATTAGCCTGATGAACTGCTTTAACCGTCTGGCGGTGGGGATGCGTATGTGATTCTGCGCTACCGAATGACAGCATAAATGTCTTATCCGGCCTGGGAAGTCCTTTCCTGTAGGCCGGATTAGACGCGACGTGCCGCCATCCAGCAACCTGCGATGATACATATCACTTCCCCCGTCACGCTCCTCACCCGGCCCTCATTAATCTAAAATTACCATATCTTGTATGGTTGAATCTTTTTAAAACTACATCTAGTATCCTCTGTATCAAGACGCACACAACCCGACGCCCTCTATCGCGTCGATCTTTTATTTACAAACGGAAATACGAATCATGCGCATTGTTATTTACACTCGCAACAACTGTGTTCAGTGTCACGCCACCAGGCGGGCGATGGAAAGCCGCGGGTTTGACTTCGAGATGGTGAACGTCGATTTACAGCCCGATCTGGCTGATAGCCTGCGCGAGCAAGGCTTTCGCCAGTTACCGGTCGTGGTCGCAGGGGAAGCCAGTTGGTCAGGATTTCGCCCGGACATGATCAACCGTCTGCGCCCGGAACCCCAAGTGGCCAGCGCATGAGCCAGCTCGTCTACTTCTCCAGCAGCTCCGAAAATACGCACCGCTTTATCCAGCGTCTGGGGCTGACTGCCATCCGCATTCCGCTTAACGAACGCGAGCGGATCCGGGTAGACGAACCTTACATATTAATCGTGCCATCCTACGGCGGCGGCGGTACGGCTGGCGCGGTCCCAAGACAGGTGATCCGCTTTTTAAACGATACGCACAACCGGGCGTTAATCCGTGGAGTGATCGCCTCCGGTAATCGCAATTTCGGGGATGCTTATGGTCGCGCGGGTGATGTCATCTCACAAAAATGCGGCGTGCCGTGGCTCTATCGCTTTGAGCTGATGGGCACCCAAAGCGATATCGACAACGTTCGGAAAGGAGTGAGCGAATTTTGGCAACGACAACCGCAGAACGCGTAATGCAGCCAACGCTGGATTACCATGCCCTGAATGCCATGCTGAATCTGTACGATAAAGCCGGACGCATTCAGTTCGACAAAGACCATCAGGCGGTGGAGGCTTTCTTTGCCGCCCACGTCCGCCCCAACTCGGTGGCTTTTGCCAGCCAGCAGGAGCGCCTGGACACATTGGTAGATGAAGGCTATTACGATGCCAGCGTGTTAGCCCGCTACAATCGCGCGTTCGTGCTGAAGCTATTCACCCACGCCCACGCCAGCGGATTCCGTTTCCAGACGTTCCTCGGCGCATGGAAGTTCTACACCAGCTATACGCTGAAAACGTTCGACGGTAAGCGCTATCTCGAAGACTTTGAGGATCGGGTCACGATGGTGGCGCTCACGCTGGCGCAGGGCGATGAAGCGCTCGCAATGCAACTGGCTGATGAAATGCTCTCCGGGCGCTTTCAACCCGCCACGCCAACCTTCTTAAACTGCGGTAAACAGCAACGCGGCGAGCTGGTCTCCTGCTTCCTGTTACGCATCGAAGACAATATGGAGTCAATTGGTCGGGCGGTAAACTCGGCGCTACAGCTCTCTAAACGCGGCGGCGGCGTGGCATTTTTGCTCTCTAACCTGCGCGAGGCAGGTGCGCCCATTAAGCGCATTGAGAACCAGTCCTCCGGCGTGATCCCGGTAATGAAAATGCTGGAAGATGCGTTTTCTTATGCGAATCAACTCGGGGCGCGTCAGGGCGCGGGGGCAGTGTATCTGCACGCGCACCATCCGGATATTTTGCGTTTTCTTGATACCAAACGTGAAAATGCCGACGAAAAAATTCGCATCAAAACGCTCTCGCTTGGCGTGGTGATCCCGGACGTCACCTTCCAGTTGGCGAAAGAAAACGCCCGGATGGCGCTGTTTTCACCGTATGACGTAGAACGAATTTACGGCAAACCATTCGGTGATATCGCCGTGAGCGAGCGGTATGACGAACTGGTTGCTGACCAACGCGTACACAAAAAATACATTAACGCCCGCGATTTCTTCCAGCGGCTGGCAGAGATCCAGTTTGAGTCTGGCTACCCTTACATCATGTTTGAAGACACGGTGAATCGCGCCAACCCGATTGCCGGTCGGATCAATATGAGCAACCTGTGCTCGGAGATTTTGCAGGTTAACAGCGCCTCCACCTACGATGAAAACCTCAATTACGCACAGACCGGGCATGATATCTCCTGCAATCTCGGCTCGTTGAACATTGCCCATACCATGGATTCACCGGACTTTGGTCGTACAGTGGAAACGGCGGTTCGCGGTTTAACCGCCGTTTCGGACATGAGCCACATCCGCAGCGTGCCTTCGATCGAAGCCGGGAACAGCGCGTCGCACGCGATTGGTCTTGGGCAGATGAATCTGCACGGGTATCTGGCACGGGAAGGGATCGCCTATGGTTCGCCGGAAGGGCTGGATTTTACCAATCTCTATTTCTATACCATCACCTGGCATGCGCTGAATACGTCAATGAAGATCGCCCGCGAGCGCGGTCAAACCTTTGCCGGATTCAGACAATCCCGCTACGCCAGCGGCGAGTATTTTAGTCAGTATCTGCAGGGCGACTGGCAGCCAAAAACCGACAAGGTACGCACACTGTTTGCTGCCAGCGGCCTTACGCTGCCAACGCGCGAAATGTGGTCGCAGCTGCGAGAAGATGTGATGCGCTACGGCATTTATAATCAGAATTTACAGGCGGTGCCGCCCACCGGTTCTATCTCCTACATCAATCATGCCACGTCAAGCATTCACCCGATCGTGTCGAAAGTGGAGATTCGCAAAGAGGGTAAAACCGGGCGCGTTTACTACCCTGCCCCGTTTATGACCAATGAGAATCTGGCCTTGTATCAGGATGCCTACGAGATTGGTCCACAAAAAATCATTGATACCTACGCGGAAGCAACGCGCCATGTCGATCAGGGGCTTTCACTGACGCTCTTTTTCCCCGATACCGCCACCACGCGCGATATCAACAAAGCGCAGATTTACGCCTGGCGTAAGGGCATCAAATCGCTGTACTACATCCGACTACGTCAACTGGCGCTGGAAGGAACCGAAATCGAAGGTTGCGTGTCATGCGCGCTGTAAGGAGGAGAAAATGACATTATCCCGCGTGAGCGCCATCAACTGGAACAAGATTGAGGATGATAAAGATCTCGAGGTATGGAACCGCCTGACCAGTAACTTCTGGCTACCGGAAAAGGTCCCGCTCTCCAATGACATCCCGGCCTGGCAAACGTTGAACGCCGCCGAACAGCAGTTGACCATCCGCGTTTTTACCGGGCTGACGCTGCTCGACACCATTCAGAATGTTGCCGGAGCACCCGCGTTAATGGCCGATTCGTTAACGCCGCATGAAGAGGCGGTGCTGTCGAATATCAGCTTTATGGAAGCGGTACACGCCCGTTCATACAGCTCTATTTTCTCCACCCTTTGCCAGACCAAAGATGTGGATACAGCTTACGCCTGGAGTGAAGAAAATACCCCACTCCAGCGCAAGGCGCAGATCGTTTTGGCACATTACGCCAGCGACGAACCGTTGAAGAAGAAAATTGCCAGCGTGTTTCTGGAATCCTTCCTGTTCTATTCCGGCTTCTGGTTACCGATGTATTTTTCCAGCCGCGGCAAATTGACCAATACAGCCGATCTTATTCGCCTGATTATTCGTGATGAGGCCGTTCATGGGTATTACATTGGTTATAAATATCAAAAAGGTCTGGAGCATATTTCCGAGTCCGCACGCGAGGAGTTAAAGAACTTTGCCTTCGATCTACTGATGGAATTGTATGATAACGAAGCGCGCTATACGGAAGAATTGTATGCAGAAACAGGCTGGGTGGATGACGTCAAAGCCTTCCTTTGCTACAACGCCAATAAGGCATTGATGAATTTGGGGTATGAGGCGCTATTTCCACCTGAAATGGCCGAGGTTAACCCGGCAATCCTTGCCGCGCTGTCGCCCAACGCTGACGAAAACCACGATTTCTTCTCGGGTTCTGGCTCATCCTATGTGATGGGAAAAGCGGTCGAAACCGAAGACGACGACTGGAATTTCTAGCAATCATTTCTGCGGGAAATACCGTACATTTTTCGCGGAAATATTTTAACAGGATCACACTTTTGTCGTGCAAATATAATTGTGTGATCTACACTCAATATCAGACGCATTATTCGCCTGCATTCCAGCAATTCAGGCGATTTTTCATTGGCATTTACAAAAAATATTAACCCGCCCGCATTCGCGCTCAGCCCTTATATCACGGGAAGTCCCGCCGCCTGGCCTTCGGCAATATTCATGCCACAACCAAATTCAGGGTTGTCTCAGATTCTCAGTATGTTAGGGTAGAAAAAGGTCACTATTTCCATCAGGTAATATATCGATATAAACAAATAACAGGAATCATTCTATTGCATGGCAATTAAATTAGAAGTTAAAAATCTCTATAAGATATTTGGAGAGCATCCCCAGAGAGCCTTCAAATATATTGAAAAAGGACTTTCAAAAGAGCAGATTCTGGATAAAACAGGGCTATCGCTTGGCGTAAAGAACGCCAGTCTGGCCATTGAAGAAGGCGAGATATTTGTCATCATGGGATTATCCGGTTCGGGTAAATCCACAATGGTACGCCTTCTCAATCGCCTGATTGAACCCACCCGCGGACAGGTATTGATTGACGGCGTAGACATCGCCCGCATATCCGATGCCGAGCTTCGCGAGGTGCGCAGAAAAAAGATTGCGATGGTGTTCCAGTCCTTTGCCCTGATGCCGCACATGACGGTGCTGGACAATACGGCATTCGGCATGGAATTAGCCGGTGTCGGCGCGGATGAACGTCGTGAAAAAGCGTTAGATGCGCTACGTCAGGTTGGTCTGGAGAATTATGCTCACGGATACCCGGATGAACTTTCCGGGGGAATGCGCCAGCGTGTGGGCCTCGCCCGTGCATTAGCCATAAACCCTGACATCTTATTAATGGATGAGGCCTTCTCAGCCCTCGATCCATTAATTCGTACTGAGATGCAGGATGAACTGGTAAAACTACAGGCGAAACATCAACGCACCGTGGTCTTTATATCGCATGACCTCGACGAAGCTATGCGTATTGGCGACAGAATTGCCATTATGCAAAACGGTGAAGTGGTCCAGGTCGGCACGCCGGATGAAATCCTGAATAATCCAGCCAATGATTATGTACGCACCTTCTTCCGTGGCGTTGATATTAGCCAGGTCTTCAGTGCGAAAGATATTTCACGCCGTAGCCCCGAAGGTTTAATTCGTAAAACGCCCGGGGTGGGTCCACGTTCAGCGCTGCAATTATTGCAGGACAAAGATCGCGAATATGGTTACGTGATCGAACGCGGCAATAAATTCGTTGGCGTTGTTTCAATCGACTCCTTAAAAACAGCGTTAAGTCAGGCGCAAGGTATTGAAGCGGCATTGATCGATGAGCCGTTAGCCGTAGATGCACAAACTCCTCTCAGCGAGTTGCTTTCTCATGTCGGCCAGGCCCCGTGCGCGGTGCCGGTTGTTGATGAGGAACAGCAGTATGTGGGCGTCATTTCAAAACGCATGCTGTTACAGGCTTTAGATCGTGAGGGGGTAAACAATGGCTGATCAAACTAATCCGTGGGATACCACACCAGCGGCCGACAGCGCCGCACAAACTGCCGATGCCTGGAGCACGCCATCTGGTGCGCCCACTGACGGCGGTAGCGCAGACTGGCTGACCAGCGCCCCTGCGCCGGCGCCAGAACATTTCAATATTATGGATCCGTTCCATAAAACACTGATCCCGCTGGATAGTTGGGTCACCGAAGGGATCGACTGGGTTGTTACCCATTTCCGTCCGGTCTTCCAGGGCATTCGTGTTCCGGTGGATTACATTCTCAACGGCTTCCAGCAGCTTCTGTTAGGTATGCCAGCGCCCGTGGCGATTATCCTGTTCGCCCTGATTGCCTGGCAGATATCCGGTGTCGGAATGGGCGTTGCTACGCTGATTTCCTTGATTGCCATCGGTGCCATCGGTGCGTGGTCGCAGGCCATGATAACCCTGGCGCTGGTACTGACCGCTCTGCTGTTCTGCGTAGTGATTGGTCTGCCGATGGGGATCTGGTTAGCACGCAGTCCGCGGGCGGCAAAAATTGTTCGCCCGCTGCTGGACGCCATGCAAACTACCCCAGCGTTCGTCTATCTGGTGCCGATTGTCATGCTGTTCGGTATTGGTAACGTCCCAGGCGTGGTGGTGACGATTATCTTCGCCCTGCCGCCAATCGTACGTCTGACCATTCTGGGGATTAACCAGGTGCCAGCCGATCTGATTGAAGCCTCGCGTTCGTTTGGCGCCAGCCCGCGTCAGATGCTGTTTAAAGTGCAGCTCCCGCTGGCGATGCCCACTATTATGGCCGGGGTCAACCAGACGCTGATGCTGGCGCTTTCAATGGTCGTCATCGCGTCGATGATCGCCGTCGGCGGGCTGGGTCAGATGGTGCTGCGTGGAATCGGTCGTCTGGATATGGGGCTTGCCACCGTCGGTGGGGTTGGGATTGTAATCCTCGCCATCATCCTGGATCGCCTGACGCAGGCCGTTGGTCGCGACTCGCGTAGTCGTGGCAACCGTCGCTGGTACACCACTGGTCCCGTTGGGCTTATCACTCGCCCTTTCACGAAATAATTCACCCGTTGCCCGGTGGCGCATTGCTTACCGGGCCTACAATTCATTAACTTACACAAAATCATTCAAGTTGCATCGCGGCGGCAAACGAATGTATCCCCAGGAGCGTACAAGTAGTACGTGACTGGGGTGCATGAGTGCAGCCAACAAAGAGGCAGCTTGAAGGATGAAGTGTAATAAGGAACAACGATGCGACAGAAAATAATTATTGCCACAGCGTTTGCCACCCTTGTCTCCACCAGCACTTTCGCTGCCGACCTGCCGGGCAAAGGCATCACCGTACAGCCAATTCAGAGCACAATCTCTGAAGAATCCTTCCAGACGCAGCTTGTTGCCCGCGCGCTGGAGAAGCTGGGTTACACCGTTAACAAAACAAGCGAAGTTGATTACAACGTCGGCTATACCTCCATTGCCTCTGGCGATGCAACTTTTACCGCCGTGAACTGGCAGCCGCTGCATGATGATATGTACGCCGCTGCGGGCGGAGACAAAAAGTTTTATCGCGAGGGGGTATTCGTTACGGGTGCCGCACAGGGTTATCTGATCGACAAAAAAACCGCTGAGCAGTACAAAATCACTAACATCGCTCAGTTAAAAGATCCGAAGATCGCCAAAATCTTTGACACTAACGGTGACGGAAAAGCCGATATGATGGGCTGTTCACCGGGCTGGGGTTGTGAAGCCGTAATCAACCACCAGAACAAAGCTTTCGATCTGGAAAAAACCGTCGAGGTCAGCCACGGTAACTATGCGGCGATGATGGCTGACACCATTACCCGCTTTAAAGAAGGCAAACCCATTCTTTACTACACCTGGACACCGTACTGGGTCAGCGACGTCATGAAGCCGGGTAAAGATGTGGTCTGGCTGCAGGTACCGTTCTCTTCCCTGCCAGGCGAGCAGAAAGATATTGATACCAAGCTGCCAAACGGCGCCAACTACGGCTTCCCGGTGAACACGATGCATATTGTCGCCAATAAAGCCTGGGCGGAGAAAAACCCGGCTGCAGCGAAACTGTTTGCCATCATGAAGCTGCCGCTGGCGGATATCAACGCGCAGAACGCGATGATGCATGACGGTAAAGCGTCTGAAGCCGACGTGCAGGGTCACGTTGACGGCTGGATCAAAGCCCACCAGCAGCAGTTTGACGGCTGGGTGAACGAAGCGCTGGCCGCGCAGAAATAACATCGACTGAATGCCGGATACGCTAACGCTTATCCGGCCTGTTTCCCTCTATCCCCCCTAAACCGCACAATCCATCACCCAACAAATCAGCAACAGTTAATCACTTCCGTTATGATTGTTTTCTGCAACCCATTACTCAGTTGAAAACAATGACGAAAACCACTCAGGGACTTAGCCCTTCGCTGATCCTGTTAATGTCTATCGCCACCGGCCTTGCCGTCGCCAGTAACTATTATGCTCAGCCGTTGCTCGACACCATCGCCCGTAACTTTTCACTATCTGCCAGTACCGCAGGGTTTATCGTCACCGCGGCCCAACTCGGCTATGCCGCTGGCCTGCTGTTTTTAGTCCCGCTTGGCGATATGTTCGAACGTCGGATGCTGATCGTCTCCATGACGCTGTTAGCGGCAGGCGGCATGCTGATTACCGCCAGCAGCCAGTCGCTGGGCATGCTGATCCTCGGCACCGCCCTGACCGGGTTGTTCTCGGTAGTCGCACAGATTTTAGTTCCGCTGGCGGCGACACTTGCCACGCCAGACAAGCGCGGTAAAGTCGTCGGCACGATTATGAGCGGCCTGCTGTTGGGCATTCTGCTGGCGCGCACCGTAGCGGGATTACTGGCCAATTTGGGCGGCTGGCGCACCGTGTTTTGGGTGGCATCGGTATTAATGGCGCTGATGGCGATTGCGCTGTGGCGCGGTCTGCCGAAGATGAAATCAGAAACGCATCTTAACTACCCGCAACTTCTGGGTTCGGTATTCAGCCTGTTTATCCACGATAAACTGCTGCGTACCCGCGCGATGCTGGGCTGTCTGACCTTTGCCAATTTCAGTATCCTCTGGACATCAATGGCGTTTTTGCTCGCCGCACCGCCGTTTAACTATTCAGAAGGCATGATTGGTCTGTTTGGCCTGGCGGGAGCCGCCGGGGCGTTAGGCGCGCGTCCGGCGGGCGGTTTTGCCGATAAAGGTAAATCTCACCTGACCACCACCCTTGGGCTGTTATTGCTGCTGCTCTCCTGGCTAGCTATTTGGTTTGGGCACGCTTCCGTCCCCATGCTGATTATCGGCATTCTGGTGCTGGATCTCACCGTTCAGGGCGTACATATCACCAACCAGACGGTTATCTATCGCACTCATCCGGACGCGCGTAATCGCCTGACCGCCGGATACATGACCAGCTATTTTATTGGCGGAGCGGCAGGGTCGCTGATTTCAGCCTCCGCCTGGCAGCATGCCGGGTGGGCTGGCGTTTGTCTGGCCGGTACGACCGTTGCCCTACTCAATCTGTTGGTCTGGTGGCGAGGTTTTCACCGTCAGGAAGCCGTAAATTAAGCGTATAGTGCATGTTTACCGCTGATTGGGCTCCACAGGGTGTTAAGGAGCCCATCAGTCTGCTAAGGTTATAACTCATTGAACCAAGTTATATTAATTTCGGTAATGAAACCTATAACCCTATGGAAAGCCCTATACCCCAGTCTGAACCCAGTTCTGCAACGCTAACTGAAGGATTCAAAGACAGCCTGCCAATAGTCATTAGCTATATTCCGGTCGCTTTTGCATTTGGTCTCAATGCCACTCGCCTTGGCTTTTCTCCCGTTGAAAGCGTCTTTTTCTCCTGCATTATCTATGCGGGAGCCAGCCAGTTTGTCATCACCACGATGCTCGCTGCAGGCAGTTCTCTGTGGGTTGCCGCTCTGACCGTCATGGCCATGGATGTACGCCATGTTTTGTACGGCCCTTCCCTGCGTAGCCGAATCGCCCAGCGACTGAGCAAACCCAAAAGTGCGCTGTGGGCCTTTGGCCTCACCGATGAAGTCTTTGCCGCCGCAACCGCAAAGCTGGTACGGGATAACCGGCGCTGGAGTGAGAACTGGATGATTGGCATTGCGCTATGCTCATGGGCCTCCTGGGTATTTGGCACAGTGATCGGCGCGTTTTCCGGCAGCGGTTTACTTAAGGATTACCCGGCCGTTGAGGCGGCGCTGGGCTTCATGCTCCCGGCGCTGTTCATGAGCTTCCTACTGGCCTCTTTCCAGCGTCAGCAGGCGCTCTGCGTCACTGCGGCGCTAGCCGGGGCGCTGGCTGGCGTTATGCTGTTTTCCATTCCTGCCGCCATCCTTGCCGGCATTGTCTGCGGATGCCTGACGGCTCTCATCCAGTCATTTTGGCAGGGGGGTCCTGATGAGCTATGAGGTCCTGCTGCTTGGCCTGTTGGTCGGCTGCGTGAACTACTGCTTTCGCTATTTACCGCTGCGCCTTCGAGTGGGTAATGTTCGCCCGACCAGGCGCGGCGCAACGGGCATATTACTCGACACCATTGGCATAGCATCAATTTGCGCCCTGTTGGTGGTGTCTACCGCGCCAGAAGTGATGCACGACGCTCGTCGGTTCGTACCGACGCTGGTGGGGTTTGTCATACTGGGCGCAAGCTTCTATAAGACCCGCAGCATCATCATTCCAACCTTACTGAGTGCTCTGGGCTACGGATTAGCCTGGAAAATGCTGGTTGGCTTATAGATAAAAGAAATCAATTTAAATAAATAATACATTTACTTTATTTGTCACTGTCGTTACTATATCGGCTGAAATTAATGAGGTTATACCCAAATGGATAGTTCGTTTACGCCCATTGAACAAATGCTAAAATTTCGCGCCAGCCGCTACGAAGAGTTCCCTTATCAGGAAGTGCTTCTGACTCGTCTCTGCATGCACATGCAGGGCAAGCTGCTGGAAAACCGCAATAAGATGCTGAAAGCTCAAGGGATTAACGAGACGTTGTTTATGGCGTTGATTACGCTGGAGTCTCAGGAAAACCACAGTATTCAGCCCTCTGAACTGAGTTGCGCGCTCGGCTCGTCACGCACTAACGCTACCCGCATCGCGGATGAGTTAGAAAAACGTGGCTGGATCGAACGTCGCGAAAGCGATAACGATCGCCGCTGTCTGCATCTGCAATTGACCGAGAAAGGCCATGCATTTTTGCAAGAGGTATTACCGCCTCAGCACAACTGCCTGCATCAGCTCTGGTCGTCTCTCAGCACCACCGAAAAAGATCAGCTCGAGCAAATTACCCGTAAACTTCTGACCCGTCTTGATCAGATGGAGCAGGATGGTGCGGTGTTAGAAGCGCTGCGCTAAGGCGCCGACTCGCTCAGAAATCCAGATTTATAAATGAAAAAACCGACAGGCCAGCACGCACACTGCTGGCCTGTCTGATAAACAGGTCGGCTCAGCCGATGTGAAAAAAAGAAGATCGTGGAGAACAACATGAGCGCAAATGCGGAGACTCAAACCCCGCAGCAACCGGTCAAGAAGAATGGCAAACGTAAAAGTACGCTGCTCCTTCTGACCTTGCTCTTTATTATCATTGCCGTGGCATATGGGATTTATTGGTTTTTAGTACTGCGTCATGTCGAAGAGACAGACGATGCGTACGTGGCAGGGAACCAGGTTCAAATCATGGCGCAGGTATCAGGCAGCGTGACGAAAGTCTGGGCTGATAACACTGACTTTGTAAAACAAGGCGATGTACTGGTCACCCTTGATCAGACGGACGCAAAACAGGCATTTGAAAAAGCCAAAACTGCGCTGGCTTCCAGCGTGCGTCAGACGCACCAGTTGATGATCAACAGCAAGCAGTTGCAGGCCAGCATTGAAGTGCAGAGAACCGCACTGGCGCAGGCGCAAAGCGACTTTAATCGCCGTGTTCCACTGGGCAACGCCAACCTGATTGGCCGCGAAGAACTGCAACATGCGCGTGATGCTGTCGCCAGCGCGCAGGCCCAGCTTGATGTCGCAATTCAACAATATAATGCTAACCAGGCGATGATTCTGGGTAGCAAGCTGGAAGACCAGCCCGCCGTGCAACAGGCTGCCACTGAAGTGCGCAATGCCTGGCTGGCACTGGAACGTACTAAAATTGTCAGTCCAATGACCGGCTATGTTTCCCGTCGTGCCGTGCAGCCTGGCGCGCAAATTAGCCCAACCACGCCGCTGATGGCAGTTGTTCCGGCCACTAATCTGTGGGTGGATGCTAACTTTAAAGAAACACAGCTCGCGCACATGCGTATCGGCCAACCGGCGACCGTTATCAGTGATATTTACGGCGATGACGTGAAATACACCGGTAAAGTAGTCGGCCTGGATATGGGTACAGGCAGCGCCTTCTCCCTGTTACCAGCGCAAAACGCGACCGGTAACTGGATCAAAGTCGTCCAGCGTCTGCCGGTACGTATCGAACTGGATGCGCAGCAACTGGCGCAGCATCCGCTGCGTATCGGTTTGTCTACGCTGGTAACCGTTGATACCGCTAATCGTGACGGGCAGATTCTGGCAAGCCAGGTTCGCACCACGCCGGTAGCAGAAAGTAATGCACGTGAAATCGACCTTGCTCCGGTCAATAAGATGATCGAAGAGATCGTGCGGGCCAACGCGGGCTAATTAAAGGTGCGTGTGATGCAACAGCAAAAACCGCTGGAAGGCGCGCAGCTCGTCATTATGACGATCGCGCTGTCCCTGGCGACATTCATGCAGGTGCTGGACTCCACCATTGCTAACGTGGCGATCCCCACTATCGCCGGGAACCTGGGCTCTTCGCTGAGCCAGGGAACCTGGGTGATCACCTCTTTCGGGGTGGCGAACGCTATCTCTATTCCGATCACCGGCTGGCTGGCAAAGCGCTTTGGCGAAGTCAGGCTCTTCATGTGGTCCACAATTGCCTTCGTCATTGCGTCCTGGGCATGTGGGATGTCCACCAGCCTGAATATGCTCATTTTCTTCCGCGTGATACAAGGGATTGTCGCCGGTCCATTAATTCCTCTGTCACAGAGCCTGCTGCTGAATAACTATCCTCCCGCCAAGCGTTCCATCGCCCTCGCGCTATGGTCGATGACGGTAATTGTTGCTCCGATATGTGGCCCTATTCTTGGGGGCTATATCAGCGACAACTATCACTGGGGCTGGATATTTTTCATCAACGTGCCAATCGGTGCTGCGGTGGTATTGATGACCCTGCAAACCCTGCGCGGTAGGGAAACCAAAACCGAGCAGCGGCGCATCGACGCCATTGGTCTGGCTCTGCTGGTCATCGGTATCGGCAGTTTGCAGATTATGCTCGACCGCGGCAAAGAGCTGGACTGGTTCGCCTCGCAGGAGATTATCATCCTGACGGTGGTCGCGGTTGTCGCTATCAGCTTCCTGATCGTCTGGGAGCTTACCGACGAGCACCCCATCGTCGATCTCTCGCTGTTTAAGTCGCGCAATTTTACCATCGGCTGCCTGTGTATCAGCCTGGCCTATATGCTCTACTTCGGCGCAATCGTCCTGCTGCCGCAGCTATTGCAGGAGGTTTACGGCTATACGGCAACCTGGGCCGGTCTGGCGTCCGCGCCGGTAGGGATCATTCCGGTGATCCTGTCGCCAATTATCGGCCGCTTTGCGCACAAGCTGGATATGCGTAGGTTGGTGACGTTCAGTTTTATTATGTATGCCGTCTGTTTCTACTGGCGTGCGTGGACGTTCGAACCGGGTATGGACTTTGGCGCATCAGCCTGGCCGCAGTTTATTCAGGGGTTCGCGGTAGCCTGCTTCTTTATGCCACTGACGACCATCACGCTGTCCGGCTTACCGCCTGAGCGTCTGGCCGCAGCATCAAGTTTGTCGAACTTTACGCGAACGCTGGCAGGTTCTATCGGCACGTCGATTACGACAACGATGTGGACGAACCGCGAGTCGCTGCACCATGCGCAGTTAACGGAATCCGTAAACCCCTACAACCCAAATGCGCAGGCCATGTACGATAAGCTGCAGGATTTAGGGATGACGCAGCAGCAGGCGTCAGGCTGGATAGCTCAGCAGATCACCAATCAGGGTCTGATTATTTCCGCCAACGAAATCTTCTGGATGTCGGCGGGGATCTTCCTGGTTTTGCTTGGCCTGGTGTGGTTTGCCAAACCGCCCTTCGGCGCAGGCGGTGGTGGCGGCGGCGCACACTAAGCTTCTGATAAAAGGGATCTGCGGATCCCTTTTTTATTAGACTCGCGATCAGAAGTAATATTTAAATCTCAGGCGCCCGCCGTAGCGTGCATCTTCGCTGTTATCGCCATTATTCGGATCGGCCTCAACCCATGAGGCATAGGCACCGAGGTAGATGTTAAAGTTTTTCATATCCAGTACGTTGGGGAACAGATATGAGGCATGAATGGTGTGAATATCATAACTGCCAGGATCGGTTATCCAACAATCTTCCTCGCAAACGGCTTCAAGATTAGTGGCGTTGAAGGCGTCAATGTTGTTATGCGCATAGATATAACCCAGCTCAAACCGGTGCCACAACGCATTCACCCCGGCGGTAAAATCGGTCTCGTCGGTCGCATCCATATAGGCGGTGTTCAGGTTTATCACCGCACCATCTTCTGGATCGGTTTTCTGACCATCCCAGGTCATAGTAAAACCATAGCCTGTACGATCGGACTGATCGATCCACTTCCCATTCTCATAATAGCCATAGGCGTTGTTGACGACGTTACTTTCCATCGCCACCGCCGTCGAGAAGCGTCCGCTTTGCCAGGCTATCACCGGACGCACATAGGCCACGTTTTTATCATTGGTTAAGTCCATCCCGTGGTACTGCTTCTCGGTATAGAGCGTACTGCCATTTTCCATCAATGTATTCACTTCAAAATACCAGTTATCGATGGTTTTACTGATCAGGAAATTACCGCCGCTGTCGCTACGTCCACGCCCCTCTTTCATCATATAAATATAGCCATAGCCATCACTGTAAAGATCATTCGCCGTATTACCTGAATATTCAATAAACGTATCCTGATTCAGCGGGAACATATCGTACGCTTCAAAACGTCCGACCTTAATTTGCCAGTCTTTTTCCTGACCAAAAAAGAACACTGCATCATCGAGATTCATTTTTCCGGTCAGGTCTGCCAGCGGCTGAACTGAGAATCCGGCGAAATTACCGTTGTTCAGTCGTTGGTAGCCATCAAACCCTAATAGTAGACGCCCGTTGATATCCCAACGTTCATTCGTTCCTGGCGCCCAATCTTTATTTGCCGAAGTTCTGGTTGATGTCAGACTACCAGAGCGGCTTGCCGCATCCATATTAAACTCAACGTCGCCATAGAACTTGATATCGCTAAAACCGGATAGCGTTAACTTGGGTGGATTTTCCGTAGAGGCGGAGGGTTCAGCAGACTGTACTTGCACCGTCGGCGCTGCAGCTACCTGCTGCTGTCTCAGCGAGCGAATTTGCGATTCAGCATCTGCGGCCCGCTGCTCGGCATTAATCACACGCTGCTCCAGTTCGGCAAGACGCTGCTCAATAGCGGTATTCGCTGCCCAAAGGTTATGCGAAAAGCAAGCGCCGACCACTAGCGCTAAATATTTCACCTTCATTTTTTATCCCTAAAGTTAAATGTATACCAGATAAGATTTGATAAAAACCTCATCCACCGGCTATTAAAAGAGTCTTGTTATTACCCGGATATCTGGTGCATTCCATTATGTTTTTCTATTCATTATTTATGTTTTTTAATTTATGTGATCAATGCGGTCTGGCATCGTTAATCATCCGCAACTTTCTGTATACCAGATCACATTTTATTATTTCTCTGGCCATGCTTTAGTTAATACGTGATGTATTTTCTTCACAAATATAATAAATACAAATTATGTTAAGCAATAAAAAACCCCGGCTACAAACCGGGGTTAATTTAAATACTGAAACAGCTAATTAGTAAGACTAAATATGCAGTTCCTGCAGTTTCTCTTTCGGCAGCGCCAGCTCTTCATTGCTGTTAACGCGCACATCATGCTCCAGAATATGACGAGCGATATCCTGCGCTTCGCTAAGCGAGTGCATCTGATACGTACCACACTGGTAAACGTTCAGTTCTGGGATCTGGTTTTGATCCTGCACTTTCAGCACGTCCGCCATCGCTGCTTTCCACGCGTCGGCAACTCGCTGCTCGTCCGGCGTACCAATCAGGCTCATGTAAAAGCCGGTGCGGCATCCCATCGGAGAGATATCGATAATCTCAACGCCGTTACCGTTGAGGTGATTACGCATAAAACCTGCAAACAGGTGTTCCAGCGTATGGATACCTTTCTCAGGCATCACTTCTTTGTTCGGAATGCAGAAACGCAGATCAAACACGGTGATTGCGTCGCCATGCGGGGTGTTCATCGTTTTTGCAACCCGGACCGCGGGAGCTTCCATCCGGGTGTGATCGACAGTAAAACTATCTAACAACGGCATTTAGCCACCTCCGATAAATTTTTTAAAAATAATCTGAACTCTTTGTTCCGGGGCGAGTCTGAGTATATGAAAGACGCGCATTTGTTATCATCATCCCTGTTTTCAGAGATGAAATTTTGGCCACTCCCGAGTGGCCTTTTTCTTTTGTATCAAGCGTGCTTTTCCAGCCACACGCTAAACGGCTCAGTATCCGCCGCTTCGATCTCCTGCTGACGACGCTTTGAAGCCTCGGTTTCAGCAATAAATTCAGCTTCCTGCAATATTTCTAACGGCTCTTCACGCAGTAGATTTCGGTAAGCCTCACCCAGCGCTTTGCCCGTGCCACCGATGCCTTCATCAATCATAGACCGAAGGATCCGTGCAGAGAAAGTCAGTTCAGGATTGTCAAAACAGGCAACCAGTTCATCACAGACCTTCTGATACTCCTCTCCCCCATCGATGCTGTCCAGCGTTTGTGCCACGCGTTTCAGATCGCGGAACAGATCTTTACCTACCTTCGGCAGCGGGAACTGGGCTGTTTCACAGCCAATGCCTAGCGTCAGCCCAGGCTTACGCCCTTCGAGGATCACACGGTTCCAGTTTTTACGCGTACACAGCAATTCATCGCTGCTCATTTCCGGGGCATCGGCCAGCGCACACCAGACCATAAACAGATCGAGGAAGCGCACCTGCTGCTCGTCTACGCCAATCGGTGAGAACGGGTTGATATCCAGCGAGCGAACCTCGATGTACTCAATACCGCCGCGCAGAAGCGCGTCAGAAGGTGTTTCACCACGACGAGTGACACGTTTCGGGCGAATAGGCGCATACAGCTCATTTTCAATCTGCAGAACGTTGCTGTTGATTTGCAGACGCTTACCATCCTTCTCCAGACCGATCGCCGCGTACTCCTCGGAAGGAGTTTTAATCGCGCGCTTTAATCCTGCCACATACTCATGCAAATCGTTAAACGTAATTCCGAGATTGCTTTGCGACTTATTGGTATAGCCTAAATCACTCAGACGCAGCGACGTCGCGTATGGCAGGTAATACATCCCACAGTCGGTTTTTTCAAACGGCAGGGTTGTCGGTTTTCCTTGCAGGAAGGAGGAACAAATGGCCGGAGAGGCACCAAACAGATACGGGATAACCCAACCAAAACGGTAGTAGTTGCGGATCAGGCGGAAGTAACCTGCGGAGATCTTCTCTTTCGCATCTTCACCGTCCGTTACGCCGCATTTCGCCTGCCAGAAAGCCATCGGCAGCGAGAAATTGTAGTGTACGCCAGAGATAGTTTGCATCAACGCGCCGTAACGGTTTTTGAGGCCTTCACGGTACAGCGTTTTCAGACGACCAGTATTCGACGTACCGTACTGCGCCAGTTCGATATCCTGGCCTTCGGCAATATAGCAAGGCATGCTCAATGGCCACATACGCTCGTCGCCCAGATTTCTGGCGGTATAACGATGCAGATCGCGCATGAACGTGAGCATTTTCTCAATATCGTCGCCAGGAGGCGTAATAAACTCCAGCAGCGCTTCGGCAAAGTCAGTGGTTATCCATTTATGCGTTAGCGCTGAGCCTAACACCTCAGGATGACCTGTCGTTGCTAATGACCCGTCTGCATTAACGCGCAGCGTTTCGCGCTCCAGCCCACGTTGAATCCCCTTTAACGCCTGAGGATGGTTTTCCAGCCAGGCCAGCGCCTGTGATACGTCCGGGATCAAATTGACCTCCCGCCTGTCAAAATCGTTTTAATTAGCATAATGGTATTGGTTACCCTGTAGGCTATCTCACAACACAATTAGTGCCACCACATAATGCCTTGCGTCGTAACCGCTGCGACAACAACATAGCGCAGCGCCTTGCCAAGACATAAGAAAAAGAGTACCGGGCCCCACGAGATGCGCATCCATCCAGCTAACAGGCACAGTAAATCGCCCACAACCGGCATCCAGCTTAATAATAGTGTGACAGCGCCATAGCGCCGCAGCCAGCCAGTGGCTTTTTCTTGCCAGCGCGATGTTTTACGCAATGGAAAGAAACGCCCAAGGATAACGTTAGTTAACCCTCCAAGGCTATTACCCATTGTTGCTGTTAAGACTAAGACCCAGGGATGACTTACCCCAGAAACCAGCAAAGCAACTAAAACAACCTCAGAATTACCGGGTAATAGCGTAGCGCTGAGAAAACTGCTGGCAAACAGTGACAGGAGCGATAGTCCATCACTCACAATAACCGGACATCCACAGCATCCATTCCCGCGGCACGCGCCGCCTGCAGTCCAAAATCAGCATCTTCAAACACCACACAGCGCGCCGGAACAACGCCCATACGTTCAGCACAGAGCAAAAACGTATCAGGAGCAGGTTTATGGCGTTGAACGTGATCGGCTGCGACTACAGCATCAAAATAGCGACGCAGCCCAAGATGAGCGAGCAGAGCCTCTGCAATCGCGCTTTCACTCCCCGTACCTACCGACATAGGACGGCGACCATGCCAGGCCTTCACGACGTCAACCAATGGCAAAGGTTGGACGCTATCCAGCAGCATGCTTCTCACCTTATCGGTTTTTTCACGTGCCAGGGCATGTGGGTCAAGATCGGCATGATTCAACTCAATTACCGACTGGGCAATACGCCACGTTGGGGAGCCATTGAGGGCGACCATGGCTTGTTCATCAAAACGTAGCCCATAATGCCCCAATACCTCATGCCACGCCTTACGGTGCGTAGGCTCGGTATCCAGGATGGTGCCATCCATATCAAAAATCAAACCCGCATAACGTTCGTACATCGTCTTCTCACAAGCCGATTGACCAGACGTTATTTTATCGTAATTGATTGATTTTGTCGCTGACAGCGAATTAAGGGGTGTTCCGGGAGTATGAGGAAATGATTCGAAAAGGGGAAGATGGTGCTGGCGATTATCTCGCAGACCATGAAAAAACAGTTTCACAGTTATTTCGGAGAAGATGGTGCATCCGGGAGGATTCGAACCTCCGACCGCTCGGTTCGTAGCCGAGTACTCTATCCAGCTGAGCTA
>NZ_JAOWDR010000039.1:0-90086 GCF_030334525.1 Citrobacter sp. Ce119 | reverse complement strand
CGGTAGTTCAGTTGGTTAGAATACCTGCCTGTCACGCAGGGGGTCGCGGGTTCGAGTCCCGTCCGTTCCGCCACTTATTAGAAAATTAAGCCTGCTATCAAGCAGGCTTAATGATAAGAAAATTTAGGGGCGTAGCTCAGTTGGTAGAGCACCGGTCTCCAAAACCGGGTGTCGCGAGTTCGAGTCTCTCCGCCCCTGCCAGAAACAATCCTTAGCATTTTTGCTAAGGATTTTTTTTTACCTGCAATTTGATCTGTGCCTTCCTGCTGTTTTATTCCCGGCATCCTTGCCCGTATTTATTTAATCTTCCAGAATATTCGTTCTCAGCAGATCGCAAATCAGTCCATGTTTATCGCTGTTTTGTAGCCAAACTGCATATAAAGGGCGTGAAAGCGTTGTACTGTCGGTAACCGTATGGAGATCGCTTTTGGTTTTGGCCCAGTGCACGGGAAGCCAGCTAAAGCCCTTAATCACTGAAAGTTGCTGCCTGGCCAATTCTGCCGAACTGGTGGTGAGTACCGGCACTTCATCTCCCGCAATCAATCCCGCTTCGTGTTGTTGAAAATCGGGTCCCCATTCCAGGCGTAGATAATTCAATTCATCTTTGGTTTGTGAAGGAGAGCTGCAATAGAGCGCCAGCGTGAAATACCCCAACAGTTGGCTGCTAAATTCGTCCATTTTGGGTGTTTCGGTCGTAATCAGTAGATCAAGCTGTCGTTCATGAAGCTGTTTTACTAACGACTGGCGCTGAGCGATCCTCGCTTCAAACTGCAGGCTGGACTGTGGCTCCTGAGATTGATACAAACGCCTCAACCAGTCATTAAGCATGCACTCCCAAAGAGAGGCGCTGGCACCGATAGAAAACTCGTTATGCCGCGAGGTATTCGCGACTTCCTTACGTGCGGCTTGCCACGTATTCATCAACGTTTCAGCGTAAGGCAATAATTTTTCACCTGCAGCGGTTAAACGGATATTGTTTCTGTGCCGGGTGAACAGGTTTACACCCAATTGATTTTCCAGTTGTCTTATCCGGAAACTAACCGCTGATTGGGTCAGATAGAGCGCTTCAGCAGCCCTGCCAAAATGGCGTGTCCGGCTAACTTCCAGGAAAGTTTTTAACAATTCCGTATCCACAACTCGCTCCATAAAATTATTTGTCGTTATGATTTAAATCTTTTGTTTGACGCTCTGTCAAGCGTAACTAATACTCCGCGCCATAAATAGCTCGGCCAAAGAATTAGGAGCGTGCAGGATGGCGGAAAGCTTTACGACGACTAATCGATATTTCGATAATAAATATTATCCCCGCGGATTCTCCCGTCATGGTGATTTCACCATTAAAGAAGCACAACTGCTTGAGCGTCACGGTTATGCTTTCAACGAGCTGGATCTGGGCAAGCGTGAGCCGGTAACTGAAGAAGAAAAACTGTTTGTTGCGGTATGTCGTGGCGAACGTGAGCCGGTTACCGAAGCTGAACGTGTGTGGTCTAAGTACATGACGCGTATTAAGCGTCCAAAACGTTTCCACACGCTGTCTGGTGGGAAACCTCAGGTGGAAGGTGCAGAAGACTACACCGAATCTGATGATTAATAAAAAGGGCGAAAGCCCTTTTTTTATGTCAGTAGTTTCTGCAAATGAATGAGTAATCTGTCTATCGCCCGGTACCCAACGGCTTCCTGTAAGTGTTGGCGAGAGATGTGATCACATTGTTCGATATCCGCAATTGTTCGTGCGACCTTTATCAGGCGCAGCCAGGCGCGGATAGACAATCCGAGATGTGCGAGCGTTTCTTCAAGCCACTGCGCATCGTCGCTGCGCAGTACGCAGTATTTATGGATATCCTGACTACCCAGATGCGCGTTTAACTTATTTTGCCGCTGATACTGACGCTCTCGTGCTGCCATAACGCGTTGCTTCACCGTGGCGCTATCTTCCCCTTTTACTGCGCTCTGGCTGAGTATGCCAGGCGGTGGTAAGGGAATTTCGAGGGAGAGATCGAAGCGGTCAAGAAATGGACCTGACAATCGATTGAGGTAACGCAGCGTCTGTTCCGGGGTACAGCGGTTATGGTTTCCCTGATAATGGCCTGTCGGGCTTGGATTCATCGCAGCTATGAGTTGAAAGCGCGCGGGGTAGGTTATTTTTGCTCTGGTGCGGGAGAGATGGATCTGCCCGGACTCGATGGGTTCGCGCAGCGCATCCAGCGTGCGTCGCTCAAACTCGGGTAGTTCATCCAGAAACAGTATGCCGTTATGCGCCAGAGAGATTTCGCCTGGCGCAGGAATTGAGCCTCCACCGACCATAGCGGTCAATGAAGCACTGTGATGCGGCGAACGAAAAGGGCGTTGCTTCCACTGTTTTTGTATTGTGTCTGAATTAACCAGACTGAGTATCGCGGCGCTTTCCAGTGCTTCATCATTGCTAAGTGGCGGGAGCAGCCCTCTGAGGCGGCTGGCGAGCATGGTCTTGCCTGTGCCCGGCGGGCCGATAAGCAAGAGGTTGTGACCGCCAGCTGCGGTAAGCTCCAGCCCCCGTTTACCCTGTTCCTGGCCAATAACATCGCTCAGATCATCGACTAATGCGTTGGGCGTAAAATCTGCGGATGAGGGCTTATCTAAATCGTGCTTACCTTCAAGAAATGCGCATACGGTCTGCAGGTGTTCGGCGATCAGGCATCCTTCGCCATGTATGAGTCCAACTTCAGCGGCGTTCTCTTTGGCGACAATAATTCGCCTGCCTGCACGAATGGCTTCGGTTGCGCTTGATATCGCGCCGGGAACGCCGCGTAATGCGCCTGTAAGCGCTAATTCCCCTACCAGCTCGTAGGTATCGAGATTGTGGGCTGTAAGCTGCTCAGAAGCGGCCAGAAGCGCAACAGCGATAGGTAAATCATATCTCCCCCCTTCTTTCGGAAGATCGGCCGGAGCGAGGTTTATGGTTATTTTCTTCGCCGGAAATTCATAACCGCTATTTATAATCGCACTACGTACCCGGTCGCGTGCCTCTTTCACCGTCGTTTCGGGTAGCCCCACCATGGTTAAGCCAGGCAATCCGTTGCTGATATGCACCTCGATAGTAATGGCTGGCGCATTCACGCCCAGCGCGGCGCGTGTGTGAACAATCGATAGTGACATAATCCCTCCTGATGGAATCATTATGTCGCAATACATCGCGGCAAGATTTAATGTAATTGCGGTTTTTAAATGCTGATTCCCGTATTTTTGTGCAACAGATAGTTGCTTGCATTTAGCCTGGAATGAGGGCCGCAAATGCTTTGGAATGGCGTTTTTATTGGGGATTGGGATGTCGACAATCGCCTGAAACGTGAAATATTTTCATTTTTGATTTTTTGTATAAAAAACAATGGTATTTATCTAAACCGTTAACGGCGTCAGAAAAACGAATAAAAAAATATCTTGTGTCATTTGCAAATTCTATGGTAACTCTTTAGGTATTCCTTCGAACAAGATGCAAGAAAATACAAAAATGACAGCCCTTCTACGAGTGATTAGCCTGGTCGTGATTAGCGTGGTGGTGATTATTATCCCACCGTGCGGGGCTGCACTTGGACGAGGAAAGGCTTAGAAAACAAGCCTTAACGAACTAAGACCCCCGCACCGAAAGGTCCGGGGGTTTTTTTTGACCTTAAAAACATACACGAGGAGCAGAAAGTGAACGGTAGCATAAAATTCTGTTTCTCAAGATTTACGGCGGGGATGTAACTATGAATGGGGCACAGTGGGTGGTACATGCGTTGCGTGCACAAGGGGTTCAAACCGTCTTTGGTTATCCCGGTGGCGCAATTATGCCGGTTTACGATGCATTGTATGACGGCGGCGTAGAGCACCTGTTGTGCCGACACGAGCAGGGCGCAGCGATGGCGGCGATTGGCTATGCCCGTGCGACCGGTAAAACCGGCGTTTGTATCGCAACTTCCGGTCCTGGTGCTACCAACCTGATCACGGGCCTTGCTGATGCGCTGTTAGATTCTGTTCCTGTTGTAGCGATCACCGGTCAGGTGGCATCACCTTTTATCGGAACGGATGCGTTCCAGGAAGTGGACGTTCTGGGGATGTCGCTGTCCTGCACCAAACACAGTTTCCTGGTGCAGTCGCTGGAAGAGCTGCCGCGCATCATGGCTGAGGCTTTCGCCGTGGCGAATTCCGGTCGTCCGGGGCCGGTTCTGGTTGATATCCCGAAAGACATCCAATTAGCCAGCGGTACGCTGGAGCCGTATTTTACGACCGTCGAAAACGTTGAGGCTTTCCCGCAAGCTGACGTTGAACAGGCGCGTAAAATGCTCGCGCAGGCGCAGAAACCGATCCTGTACGTCGGTGGCGGCGTTGGTATGGCGCAGGCGGTCCCGGCCCTGCGTGAGTTTATCGCCGTAACCCAAATGCCAGTCGCCTGTACGCTGAAAGGTCTGGGCGCAGTAAATGCTGACTACCAGTACTATTTGGGCATGTTGGGAATGCATGGCACTAAAGCGGCAAATTTCGCCGTGCAAGAGTGTGATTTACTGATTGCAGTGGGCGCGCGTTTTGATGACCGGGTGACCGGGAAGCTGAATACCTTCGCACCGAACGCCAGCGTTATCCACATGGATATCGACCCGGCGGAAATGAACAAACTGCGCCAGGCGCACGTCGCCCTGCAGGGTGATTTAAATTCTCTACTGCCGGCATTGCAGCAATCGCTGAAGATTGATGCATGGCGTCAGCACAGTGCAGAACTGCGCTCAGAACATACCTGGCGCTATGATCATCCAGGTGAAGCTATCTATGCGCCATTGTTGTTAAAGCAGTTGTCCGATCGCAAACCAGCGGACAGCGTAGTGACCACGGATGTTGGCCAGCATCAGATGTGGTCGGCCCAGCATATGACCTACACCCGCCCGGAAAATTTCATCACGTCGAGCGGTCTGGGTACGATGGGCTTTGGCCTGCCTGCTGCGGTTGGTGCGCAGGTTGCTCGCCCTAACGATACGGTAATCTGTATCTCCGGTGACGGCTCCTTCATGATGAATGTGCAGGAGCTGGGCACCGTAAAACGTAAGCAGTTGCCGCTGAAGATAGTTTTACTCGACAACCAGCGGTTAGGCATGGTGCGACAATGGCAGCAGCTGTTTTTCCAGGAACGTTATAGCGAAACCACTCTTACCGATAACCCCGATTTCCTCATGTTGGCCAGCGCCTTCGGCATACCTGGTCAACACATCACCCGTAAAGACCAGGTTGAAGCGGCACTCGACACCATGCTGAACAGCGAGGGGCCATACCTGCTTCATGTCTCAATCGACGAACTTGAGAATGTCTGGCCTCTGGTGCCACCTGGCGCCAGCAACTCAGAAATGCTGGAGAAATTATCATGATGCAACATCAGGTCGCCGTTGAGGCTCGCTTCAATCCGGAAACGTTAGAACGCGTTTTACGCGTGGTACGCCATCGTGGTTTTCAGGTGTGCTCCATGAATATGGAAGCCGCCAGCGATGCGCAGAATATAAATATCGAATTGACCGTTGCCAGCCCCCGGTCGGTCGACTTACTGTTTAGTCAGTTAAGTAAACTGGTAGACGTTGCACATGTCGCTATCTGCCAGAGCACAACCACATCACAACAAATCCGCGCCTGAGCGCAAAAGGAAGAAAAATGACGACGAAAAAAGCTGATTACATTTGGTCTAATGGCGAGATGATTCGTTGGGAAGACGCGAAGGTTCACGTGATGTCCCACGCGCTGCATTACGGTACTTCTGTATTTGAAGGCATCCGTTGCTACGATTCTCACAAAGGGCCGGTGGTGTTCCGTCATCGCGAACACATGCAGCGTCTGCGTGATTCAGCCAAGATCTATCGTTTTCCGGTTTCTCAGAGCGTTGATGAGCTGATGGAAGCTTGCCGTGAGGTGATTCGTAAAAACAATCTGACCAGCGCCTATATCCGTCCGCTGGTGTTTGTTGGCGACGTGGGGATGGGCGTTAACCCGCCAGCGGGATACACCACCGATGTGATTATCGCTGCGTTCCCGTGGGGGGCTTACCTCGGTGCTGAAGCGCTGGAGCAGGGGATCGACGCGATGGTTTCTTCCTGGAACCGCGTTGCGCCGAACACTATCCCTACCGCTGCTAAAGCTGGTGGTAACTACCTGTCTTCGCTGCTGGTGGGCAGCGAAGCGCGTCGTCATGGCTATCAGGAAGGCATTGCGCTGGACGTGAATGGCTACATCTCCGAAGGCGCGGGCGAAAACCTGTTTGAAGTAAAAGACGGCATTCTGTTTACCCCGCCGTTTACCTCTTCCGCGCTACCGGGTATCACCCGTGACGCGATTATTAAGCTGGCGAAAGATCTCGATATCGAAGTGCGTGAGCAGGTGCTGTCTCGAGAATCTCTGTATCTGGCCGACGAAGTGTTCATGTCCGGTACCGCAGCCGAAATCACCCCAGTACGCAGCGTCGATGGTATCCAGGTGGGCGAAGGCCGCTGCGGTCCGGTCACCAAACGCATCCAGCAGGCCTTCTTCGGCCTCTTTACCGGTGAAACGGAAGATAAATACGGCTGGTTGGATTCAGTAAACCAATAACAAAATTAATATTTCCCCAAATAATTCACGTTGCAGGAAGACGGCAACGCAGCGAGTCCCCTGGAGCTTACTTTAGTAAGTGACTGGGGTGAGCGAGGTAGCCAACGCACCTGCGGCGTGAAGTATGCAGGGGAAAGACAGACGGGAGTTAATCAAGCATGCCTAAGTATCGTTCTGCCACCACCACTCACGGCCGCAATATGGCGGGTGCCCGCGCGCTGTGGCGCGCCACCGGGATGACCGATGATGACTTCGGTAAACCGATTATCGCTGTGGTGAACTCCTTTACCCAGTTTGTGCCGGGTCATGTCCACCTGCGCGATCTCGGTAAGCTGGTTGCCGAACAAATCGAAGCCTCAGGCGGCGTGGCGAAAGAGTTCAACACCATTGCTGTGGATGATGGTATCGCCATGGGTCATGGCGGCATGCTGTATTCACTGCCGTCGCGCGAGCTGATCGCCGATTCAGTGGAGTATATGGTTAACGCCCACTGCGCCGATGCGATGGTCTGCATTTCCAACTGCGACAAAATCACCCCCGGTATGTTAATGGCCTCTTTGCGCCTGAATATTCCGGTGATCTTTGTTTCCGGCGGCCCGATGGAAGCCGGGAAAACCAAGCTTTCTGATCAAATCATCAAGCTCGACCTGGTTGATGCCATGATTCAGGGCGCTGACCCGAAAGTCTCCGACTCGCAAAGTGAGCAGGTTGAGCGTTCCGCCTGTCCGACCTGCGGCTCGTGTTCCGGGATGTTCACCGCCAACTCGATGAACTGCCTGACCGAAGCGCTGGGTCTGTCGCAGCCGGGTAATGGTTCGCTGTTGGCGACTCACGCCGACCGCAAAGAACTGTTCCTCAACGCGGGTAAACGTATCGTCGAGCTGACCAAACGCTACTACGAGCAGGATGACGCTTCTGCCCTGCCGCGCAACATTGCCAGCAAGGCGGCGTTTGAGAACGCTATGACGCTGGATATCGCCATGGGCGGATCCACCAACACCGTTCTGCACCTGCTGGCGGCCGCGCAGGAAGCGGAAATCGACTTCACCATGAGTGATATTGATAAGCTGTCCCGCAAAGTCCCGCAGCTGTGTAAAGTTGCGCCGAGTACGCAGAAATACCATATGGAAGACGTGCACCGTGCAGGCGGCGTATTGGGCATTTTAGGCGAGCTGGACAGAGCCGGGCTGCTGAACCGCGACGTGAAAAACGTGCTGGGACTGACTTTGCCGCAAACGCTTGATCAATATGACGTTATGCTGACCAAAGACGACGCGGTGAAAACAATGTTCCGCGCAGGCCCGGCCGGCATCCGTACCACCCAGGCGTTCTCACAGGACTGCCGTTGGGACTCCCTGGATGATGACCGCGCTGAAGGGTGCATTCGCTCGCTGGAGCACGCTTATAGCAAAGACGGCGGACTGGCAGTTCTGTACGGTAATTTCGCGGAAAACGGCTGTATCGTAAAAACCGCAGGCGTGGATGACAGCATCCTGAAGTTCACCGGCCCGGCAAAAGTGTATGAAAGCCAGGACGATGCGGTTGAAGCAATCCTCGGCGGTAAAGTGGTAGCTGGCGACGTGGTTGTCATTCGCTACGAAGGGCCGAAAGGCGGGCCGGGCATGCAGGAAATGCTCTACCCAACCACCTTCCTGAAATCGATGGGCCTCGGCAAGGCCTGTGCGCTGATAACCGATGGTCGATTCTCCGGCGGTACTTCGGGGCTTTCCATTGGTCACGTTTCTCCGGAAGCGGCAAGCGGCGGTAATATTGCGATTATCGAAGACGGCGACATGATTGCCATCGATATCCCGAATCGTGGCATTCAACTGCAACTGAGTGATGCGGAAATCGCTGCGCGCCGTGAAGCGCAGGAAGCACGCGGTGACAAAGCCTGGACGCCAAAAGATCGTCAGCGTCAGGTCTCCTTTGCACTGCGCGCCTACGCCAGCCTGGCTACCAGCGCCGACAAAGGCGCGGTGCGCGATAAGTCGAAACTCGGGGGATAATGACCATGGCGGATTCTCAACCCCTTTCCGGCGCGCCAGAAGGCGCCGAGTATCTCAGAGCGGTACTGCGAGCACCTGTTTATGAAGCGGCGCAAGTAACGCCGCTACAAAAAATGGAAAAACTCTCTTCGCGCCTCGATAACGTGATTCTGGTGAAGCGCGAAGACCGTCAACCCGTTCACAGCTTTAAGCTGCGCGGAGCCTATGCCATGATGGCGGGCCTGAGCGAAGAGCAAAAAGCGCATGGTGTCATCACCGCGTCGGCTGGTAATCATGCCCAGGGCGTCGCGTTCTCTTCTGCGCGATTAGGTGTGAAGGCACTGATTGTCATGCCAACGGCTACCGCCGATATCAAAGTCGATGCCGTTCGCGGCTTCGGCGGTGAAGTATTGCTGCACGGCGCGAATTTTGATGAGGCCAAAGCCAAAGCGATTGAATTGTCGCAGCAGCAGGGTTTTACCTGGGTTCCGCCGTTCGATCATCCGATGGTGATTGCAGGGCAGGGCACGCTGGCGCTGGAGTTACTTCAGCAGGATGCTCACCTTGACCGCGTTTTTGTGCCAGTTGGCGGCGGTGGTTTGGCGGCGGGCGTGGCGGTGCTGATAAAACAGCTGATGCCGCAAATCAAAGTGATTGCCGTGGAAGCCGAAGATTCCGCCTGCCTGAAAGCGGCGTTGGATGCGGGCCATCCGGTGGATCTGCCGCGTGTGGGTCTCTTTGCCGAAGGCGTGGCGGTGAAACGTATTGGCGATGAGACCTTCCGCCTGTGTCAGGAATATCTCGACGACATCATCACCGTCGATAGCGATGCTATCTGCGCGGCAATGAAAGACCTGTTCGAAGACGTGCGCGCGGTGGCGGAGCCTTCCGGGGCGCTGGCGCTTGCGGGGATGAAAAAATACATCGCCCAGCATAATATTCGCGGCGAGCGTCTGGCGCATGTTCTTTCCGGCGCTAACGTTAACTTCCACGGCCTGCGCTACGTTTCCGAACGCTGCGAGCTGGGGGAACAGCGTGAAGCCTTACTGGCAGTAACCATTCCGGAAGAAAAGGGCAGCTTCCTGAAGTTTTGCCAACTGTTGGGTGGCCGTTCGGTGACCGAGTTTAACTACCGTTTTGCTGATGCGAAAGACGCCTGCATTTTTGTCGGCGTACGCCTGAGCCGTGGGCTGGAAGAGCGTAAGGAAATCCTCCAGTTGCTCAGCGAGGGAGGCTATAGCGTGGTGGATCTGTCCGACGATGAAATGGCGAAGCTGCACGTGCGCTATATGGTTGGCGGGCGTCCGTCGAAACCCTTACAGGAGCGGCTCTACAGCTTTGAATTCCCGGAATCTCCGGGAGCGCTGCTCAAATTCCTGCATACCCTGGGGACGCACTGGAATATTTCATTGTTCCACTATCGCAGTCACGGCACCGATTATGGTCGCGTACTGGCGGCGTTTGAGCTGGGCGAACACGAGCCTGATTTCGAAACGCGGCTGAATGAACTGGGCTATGACTGCCACGATGAAACGCATAACCCGGCGTTCAGGTTCTTCCTGGCAGGTTAGCGGCAGCCATTAAAAAAGGGTTCATGTTTTTACATGAACCCTTTTTGCTACTTTATCAGCAGATTACAGCGTGATGACGTCGAATTCGACTTCGGTATTCACGTCAGCATCGTAATCCACACCGTCGAGGGCAAAACCGAACAGGTTCAGGAATTCCTGCTTGTAGCCTGCATAGTCAGTTTCTTGCGCCAGGTTTTCGGTGGTGATCAGCGGCCACAGATCGCGGCATGCCTGCTGAATGTCGTCACGCAATTCCCAGTCATCCATACGGATACGCTGGTTATTATCAAGCGCCACTTTGTCGCCATACAGGCTGGTGGTCATCAGACGGTTGATCTGCTCGATACAACCTTCGTGAATCCCCTGCGCTTTCATCAACTTGAACACCATGGAGATGTACAGCGGCATTACCGGAATCGCAGAAGATGCCTGGGTGATGACGGATTTCAGTACGGCAACGTTAGCGGAACCGTTCAGCGGCGCCAGCTGGTTACGCAGTTCACCCGCCGCGCGATCGAGGTCTTCTTTCGCTTTGCCCAGCGCGCCGTGCCAGTAGATTGGCCAGGTCAGGTCGGTACCGATGTAGGAGTAGGCTACAGTTTTCACGCCGTCAGCCAGCACGCCTGCTTCACTCAGCGCGCCCATCCACAGTTCCCAGTCTTCGCCGCCCATCACGGTAACGGTGTTCTGAACTTCTTCTTCGGTTGCCGGCTCAATGCTGGCGGTGATGATCTGATCTTTGTTGGTATCGATCGCTTTAGAGGTGTAAACCTCACCGATTGGCTTCAGCGCAGAACGGACGACTTCACCGGTTTTCGGCATTTTACGCACCGGGGAAGCCAGTGAGTAAACCACCAGGTCAATCTGACCCAGGTCTTCTTTGATCAGTTTGATCACTTCGTCGCGGCACTCATCGGAAAACGCGTCGCCGTTGATGCTTTTGGAATACAGACCTTCACGCTTGGCTGCTTCATCAAAAGCCGCCGAGTTATACCAGCCCGCGGAACCTGGTTTGGTGTCCGTGCCCGGTTTTTCGAAAAATACGCCGATAGTGGCGGCACCGCTGCCGAACGCGGCGGAAATTCTGGAAGCAAGGCCGTAACCGGTGGAAGCACCGATGACCAGCACGCGGGAAGGGCCGTTAGCGATTTTCCCGTTTTTCTTCACATAATCGATCTGTTTTTCCACATTGACTTTGCAGCCAGTCGGATGGGTCGTTGTACAGATGAATCCACGAATTTTTGGTTTGATTATCATAATGATGGCTAATTAAGTTTGTATTTTCGCTGTCAAGTGCGCAATGACACCGTCTGTTCTGGCTTGCTAAACGTGATGGTTAACAAGCCCCCCACATCTATTATGGCACGGGACATTATACAGAAAAGGAGCGCCAATACTGAATCTACCACTGATTTTAGGCCTGACGCTGGCGCTACTCGGCGGATTTACGCTCCAGAACAATTTTCCAGAACGCATCGATCAGTGGTTCATGCAGCCGCTTTTTCGGCGCGCAGACCCCCAGCTCGAACGGTGTTTTTTCGTCACTGCGTTCTAAAATCATCACGCGATTACGTACTGGCTCCGGGCTGTTTTCCAGCACCACTTCCGGCAGCAGCGCTACGCCGCAGCCCAGCGCCACCATTGAAACCATCGCTTCGTGGCCACCCACCGTGGCGTAAATCGATGGGTTGCTGATTTTGTGACGGCGGAACCACAGCTCGATGCGGCGGCGTACCGGACCCTGATCGGCCATGATAAACGGCACCGTCGACCAGTCTGGCTTTTCGACCGAAACCTGACTACGCACCGGGCAGGGCAGCGCCGGGGCGATCAGCACCACCGTCAGATTCTCCAGCATCGAGAACGCCACCGCGCCGGGCAGCGTTTCGGGCTTACCGGCAATCGCCAGATCGGCCTCACCGGTGACCACTTTGTCCATCGCATCGGCGGCGTCGCCGGTGGTGAGCTTAATTTCCACCGATGGATGCTCGGCGCGGAAACGATCGAGAATGGGTGGCAGATGGCTGTATGCGGCAGTTACCGAGCAGAAAATATGCAGTTCGCCGGACAGCGACGGCCCCTGCTGGTCAAGGGTGTGGCGTAACTGCTGGTATTGCAACAGCGTCTGCTGGGCAAACACCCGCAGCTCTTCACCGGCTTCAGTCAGCGTGACCGTGCGGTTATCGCGCACAAACAGCGGCTGCCCGAGATCTTCTTCCAGCCGCTGAATCTGCCTGGAGAGCGTGGAGGGGCTGACGTGCATCGCCCGCGCGCTGCGGCCAAAGTGGCGGCTTTCCGCCAGATGCAGGAACATTTTCAGATCGCGTAAATCCACCGGCGAACCTCTTTATTTTGACGTTGCAGATATTGCAATGTGACGTTGTGAATATATCAATTTCCGCAATAAATTTCCTGTCATATAGTGGGTTCATTCTCGCAAAAGCGAACCGAACAATATACTCGTCGTCTTTCAAGTTGCAGGCGCGTTGGCTGCGTCAGCTCACCCCAGTTACTTACTTGAGTAAGCTCCTGGGGAATCGCTGTCTTGCCGCCTTCCTGCAACTCGAAATCCATAGAGTAACGACACACAACATCACGGAGTACACCATCATGGCTAACTACTTTAATACACTGAACCTGCGCCAGCAGCTGGCACAGCTGGGTAAATGTCGCTTTATGGGCCGCGACGAATTCGCCGACGGCGCGAGCTTCCTTCAGGGTAAAAAAGTGGTCATCGTCGGCTGTGGCGCTCAGGGTCTGAACCAGGGCCTGAACATGCGTGACTCCGGTCTGGATATCTCCTACGCCCTGCGTAAAGAAGCGATTGCTGAGAAGCGCGCTTCCTGGCGTAAAGCGACCGAAAACGGCTTCAAAGTAGGCACCTACGAAGAGCTGATCCCGCAGGCTGATCTGGTGGTTAACCTGACGCCAGACAAACAGCACTCCGACGTTGTACGTTCTGTACAGCCGCTGATGAAAGATGGCGCGGCGCTGGGCTACTCCCACGGCTTCAACATCGTTGAAGTGGGCGAGCAGATCCGTAAAGACATCACCGTGGTGATGGTAGCGCCGAAATGCCCGGGTACCGAAGTGCGTGAAGAGTACAAACGTGGTTTCGGTGTGCCGACGCTGATCGCCGTTCACCCGGAAAACGATCCGAAAGGCGAAGGTATGTCGATTGCTAAAGCCTGGGCTGCGGCCACCGGCGGTCACCGTGCGGGCGTACTGGAATCTTCTTTCGTTGCGGAAGTGAAATCTGACCTGATGGGCGAGCAGACTATCCTGTGCGGTATGCTGCAGGCCGGTTCTCTGCTGTGCTTCGACAAGCTGGTGGCAGAAGGCACCGACCCGGCTTATGCGGAAAAACTGATTCAGTTCGGCTGGGAAACCATTACCGAAGCGCTGAAGCAGGGCGGCATCACCCTGATGATGGACCGTCTGTCTAACCCGGCGAAACTGCGTGCTTACGCGCTGTCCGAACAGCTGAAAGAGATCATGGCGCCGCTGTTCCAGAAACACATGGATGACATCATCTCCGGCGAATTCTCTTCCGGCATGATGGCTGACTGGGCCAACGATGATAAGAAACTGCTGACCTGGCGTGAAGAAACCGGCAAAACCGCGTTCGAAACCGCTCCGCAGTATGAAGGCAAAATCGGCGAGCAGGAGTACTTTGATAAAGGCGTGCTGATGATCGCGATGGTGAAAGCGGGCGTTGAGCTGGCGTTCGAAACTATGGTGGATTCCGGCATCATCGAAGAATCCGCTTACTACGAATCACTGCACGAGCTGCCGCTGATCGCCAACACCATCGCCCGTAAGCGTCTGTACGAAATGAACGTGGTTATCTCCGATACCGCCGAATACGGTAACTACCTGTTCTCTTACGCTTGCGTACCGCTGCTGAAAGAGTTCATGACCACCCTGCAGACCGGCGATCTGGGTAAAGCGATTGCCGAAGGCGCGGTAGATAACGCGCAACTGCGCGACGTGAATGACGCAATTCGCGGCCATGCTATCGAGAAAGTGGGCCAGAAACTGCGTGGCTACATGACTGATATGAAACGTATTGCAGTCGCTGGATAAGCGAAGCGCCATCCGGCAAAAAAAGCCCGGTGTTTAAACACCGGGCTTTCTATTAGTTACGGTACAGCACTTTAATGATGTGGTAACCGAACTGAGTGTGCAGCGGGCCGGTTGGCTCCAGCACCGGGCAGGAAAAGACCACTTTGTCGAACGCCGGAACCATCTGGCCCTGGCGGAATTCGCCTAAATCACCGCCGCGTTTGCCTGATGGGCAGATGGAATGTTTCTTCGCCAGCTTGCCGAAGTCGGCGCCGTTTTTAATCTGTTCCAGAAGATCCAGTGCCAGTTTCTCTTCTTTAACAAGGATATGCACTGCTGCTGCTGTTTTTGCCATGATCGTGCCTTCAAAAGGGAGTCAGTAAGGCTGGCGATTTTAGCATGGCTTATCGGCGATACAGCACCTTGATGATGTGATAGCCAAATTTGGTTTTGACCGGCCCGTAAGGTTTAAGCAGTGGGCAACTAAATACGGCGGCATCAAATGGTCCCACCATCATCCCCTGTTTGAATTCACCCAGATCGCCACCGTTACGCCCGGATGGACAACGAGAGTAGCGTTTTGCCAGGTGATCGAAGCTAATACCGCGATCCAACTTGCTTAGGATCTCCAGAGCAAGTTTTTCTTCTTTTACCAGGATATGCAGGGCTGCCGCGTGCTTAGCCATTATTTTGTTCTCATGTCTCAAAGATGTCCTGTTACTTTATCACCCGCCTTCGCCGTGAACATATACTCTTCGCCATCGCGGGACAGATGTCTCGCCTGATGTATGGAAGCGGGAGATAAGCGACACTTTTATCTGCCCTATTCCTTCCTGCCGGGGACAGCCGTCCTGTCCCTGAAGCCGTGGAGCGAGATAACATGGATACAATGAAAAAACCTGAATTTTCAGTCGGCTGGCTTTCCGGGCTTAGTGATATTGTTGGCGATCCACAGCTCTACGAATTACTGAAATATTGCCCTCTGGAAATCATGCAGCGATGGCGTTTTGAAGAGCGCCAGCGCGGAGCCTTTATTTGCCGACAGGGGGAAATGTGTCAGCGCTTTTCGCTGATTATTTCCGGTGAAGTGGATGTGTTCTATGAGGCTGAAGATGGACGTCGTTATCGTCAGGCCCGCTACCAGAAAGGCGACATGCTGGGCGAGCTCGAGATCTTTGAGTCGCGTCATTACATCTGTTCGGTGGTGGCGGTAGGGCATGTGCAGCTCCTGAGTTTGTCGCAGGAATATTTTTGCCGCTGGCTGGCCTTAGATAACCATTTTAACCAGCGGATGCTGCGCTTCTTTAGTCAGCAATATTATCAGCTGTCAAAAAAGGCCAGCAGTGACAATCTTTACTCGCTGCATCAGCGAGTGTGTCAGGCGTTATGGCTGCGTTATCAACAAGATGGAACGAATGAAATCTTGCTGGATAAGCTTAACCTCAGCCAGGAACTGGCGGCGACGACACGCAGTATTAACCGTATTTTACATGACCTGAAAGCGTTACAGATTATTGATACCGATGGTGAAAGTATTGTGTTGTCAGCCCCTGAAAAATTAAAGCGGGAGGCTGATATCGGATAACCGCAAGAGTGAAGGAGGCGGGAGAATGTCGCTGCAACCCCATATCCAGTTAAGCAAGGAGATGACCGGCGCACGCTATGCGCTACTTCCGGGTGATCCGTTGCGGGTCGATCGCATCGCCAATTTTCTTGATAACCCAGAACCGCTTGGTCAAAACCGCGAATTTCGCGCCGCGCGAGGTTGGTATCAGGGTGTTGAGATTTTGGTGCTCTCTACCGGAATCGGTGGGCCGTCTACTGCGATTGCTATTGAAGAACTGCGTCAGATCGGCGTAACGACCCTGATTCGTATCGGCAGTTGTGGGGCATTGCAGGATAATCTTGCGCTCGGCGACGTGATTATCGCCCATGCCGCGGTAACGGATGACGGGACCAGCCGTACCTATGCGCCTGCGGGCTATCCGGCCTGCGCCGACCCGCAGTTAACCTGGGAACTGATGGCGCAGGCGCGCCAGATGAATATCCCCGCCGCGTGCGGCCTGGTTCGAAGCCACGATAGTTTTTATACCGACCGGGAAACGGAACTGGATGCGCAGTGGTCGGCACTCGGCGTTCTGGGCGCGGATATGGAGAGCGCCGCTTTGATGACCATCGGCGCGCTGCGCGGGTTACGTACGGCGTCATTACTCAATGTGGTGGTTGCCCACAACGGTTGTCTGGATAGCAGTATCAATGATTATGTCCAGCAGGACGCGCTGTGTCAGCAGGGTGAAGAACGGCAAATTACCCTGGCGCTACGCGCCATTTATTCCGCTAGTCAGCCAGGAGGTAAGTGATGGATTTTTTCAGCATTAACAATGTCATGGTTAACATTCCTCTCGGCCAAGGCGGCTATGCGCTATCGTGGATTGAAGCCATTGGTACCGTATTTGGTCTGCTATGTATCTGGTGTGCCAGCCGGGAAAAAATCATCAATTACCTGTTTGGCCTGATTAACGTCACACTGTTTGCGGCAATCTTTTTCCAGATTCAGCTCTATGCCAGCTTGTTGCTACAGGTGTTTTTCTTCGCCGCTAACATTTACGGTTGGTATGCATGGAGCCGACAAAACGAGGCGCAGGAAGCAGCGCTCAAAGTACGTTGGCTTTCCCGTCAGCAAACCCTGGCATTAGGCGGCGTTTGTGCGGTGGCGATTGTTCTGATGACGCTGTTTATCGACCCGGTGTTTGCGGCGCTCACCCGCATCATGATTGCCCTGCTGCAAACATTTGGTATGCAGGTCGCTATGCCTGACCTCCAGCCCGATGCCTTCCCGTTCTGGGATTCCACCATGCTGGTATTGTCGATTGCGGCCATGGTCCTGATGACGCGCAAGTTCGTCGAAAACTGGCTGCTGTGGGTACTTATCGATTTGATTAGCGTGGTTATTTACGCGGTGCAGGGCGTTTACGCCATGTCGCTTGAGTATGTCCTGCTGACGGTGATTGCGGTGATGGGATCGTATAGCTGGATCAAGAGTGCGCAGCGAAACGGCTCTACACCGCTTGCCGCGACTGTTTCCTGATTGACCCGATTTTCTGGCTACCCGCACGGGTAGCCCGTTACTCTTTCTCTCCCTCTTTCTGCTACAATCCATCTCCCCGTGTTTACAGATTGAGCAATCCTTTATGCGTTTGAACCCCGGACAACAACAAGCCGTCGAATTCGTCACCGGACCTTGCCTGGTGCTGGCGGGTGCGGGTTCCGGCAAGACGCGTGTTATCACTAACAAAATCGCCCATCTGATTCGTGAATGTGGCTATCAGGCACGACATATTGCGGCCGTAACTTTTACCAATAAGGCTGCGCGCGAGATGAAAGAGCGTGTGGCGCAAACGCTGGGTCGTAAAGAGGCACGCGGATTGATGATCTCCACTTTCCACACTCTGGGATTGGATGTCATTAAGCGTGAATATGCGGCGCTGGGGATGAAGTCGAACTTCTCGTTGTTTGATGATACCGACCAGGTGGCCCTGCTTAAGGAACTGACTGAAGGGCTAATTGAAGACGATAAGCTTATTCTCCAACAGCTGATCTCGACGATCTCCAACTGGAAAAACGATCTGATGACCCCGGCGCAGGCGGCAGCCAGCGCAAAGGGCGAGCGGGATCGTATTTTTGCTCACTGCTACGGTTTGTATGACGCCCATATGAAGGCGTGTAACGTTCTCGATTTTGACGATCTGATCCTGCTCCCCACGCTGCTGCTTCAGCGCAATGAAGAAGTGCGTGAGCGCTGGCAGAACAAAATTCGTTACCTGCTGGTGGATGAATATCAGGATACCAACACCAGCCAGTACGAGCTGGTGAAGTTGCTGGTGGGGAAACGGGCGCGCTTCACCGTCGTGGGCGATGACGATCAGTCGATCTACTCCTGGCGCGGCGCGCGTCCGCAGAACCTGGTGCTGTTGAGCAAAGACTTCCCGGCCTTGCAGGTGGTTAAACTGGAGCAAAACTACCGCTCATCAGGGCGTATCCTGAAGGCGGCGAACATCCTCATTGCGAACAACCCACACGTCTTTGAAAAGCGGCTCTTTTCTGAGCTGGGCTACGGTGCTGAGCTGAAGGTGCTGAGCGCAAATAATGAAGAGCATGAAGCTGAACGAGTGACCGGGGAATTAATTGCCCATCACTTTGTGAACAAGACGCAATATAAAGACTACGCCATCCTGTATCGCGGCAACCATCAGTCGCGCGTGTTCGAAAAGTTTCTGATGCAGAACCGCATCCCGTACAAAATTTCCGGCGGGACGTCGTTCTTCTCGCGCCCGGAGATTAAAGATCTGCTGGCTTACCTGCGTGTGCTGAGCAACCCGGATGACGACAGCGCATTTTTGCGCATCGTAAACACACCAAAACGTGAAATCGGCCCGGCCACGCTGCAAAAGCTGGGGGAATGGGCGATGACGCGTAATAAAAGCCTGTTTACCGCCAGCTTTGATATGGGGCTTAGCCAAACGCTGACCGGGCGCGGGTATGATTCTCTGACCCGCTTTACGCACTGGCTGGGTGAAATTCAACGCCTGGCGGAGCGCGAGCCGGTTGCCGCCGTGCGCGATCTGATCCATGGCATTGATTACGAATCCTGGCTGTATGAAACCTCGCCGAGCCCGAAAGCGGCTGAAATGCGTATGAAAAACGTCAACACGCTGTTCAGTTGGATGACGGAGATGCTGGAAGGCAGTGAACTGGAAGAGCCAATGACACTGACTCAGGTCGTTACCCGCTTTACCCTGCGCGACATGATGGAGCGCGGAGAGAGCGAGGAAGAGCTGGATCAGGTGCAGTTAATGACGCTGCACGCTTCAAAAGGACTGGAGTTCCCGTACGTATTTATGGTGGGAATGGAAGAAGGATTTTTGCCGCACCAGAGCAGCATCGATGAAGACAACATCGATGAAGAGCGTCGTCTGGCTTACGTCGGAATTACGCGTGCGCAGAAAGAACTTATCTTCACGCTGTGTAAAGAACGTCGCCAGTACGGTGAGCTGGTGCGACCGGAACCGAGCCGTTTCCTGTTGGAACTGCCGCAGGATGACGTTATCTGGGAACAGGAGCGTAAAGTGGTCAGCGCCGAGGAGCGGATGCAAAAAGGGCAGGCCAGCATCGCTAATATTCGGGCAATGATGGCGAAAGCCAAAGAGAAGTAATATTTGGAGGCCGGATAAGCGTAAGCGCCATCCGGCAGCCAGTACTAACGCACTTCCAGCGGCCAGTGGACATAGCTTTGCCACTGTATTTCCTGATCGATCAGCTCTGTACCTAATGGATGATGTTCCAGCCAGCCTTCCGGCAGCGTTAGCGTCAGATCCTCATCCTGAGCTTGCAGGGTGATATGTGGCACTAAATCGTCGCGACGACGAGCGGCGAAGATGATCGCCAGGCGTAGTAAACGGCAAAGGTGCTCCGCGATGCGCGGTGGCACCGCGTTTTGCTGGTGGAGCGAAGAGAGGTCGACCGGGTTGGTCTGGTTGAGCAACAGCGTGGCTAACAGTTTTTTCTGCGCGGGAGTGAAGCCCGGGAGATCGAGATTACGTACCAGCCAGGCGGCGTGCAGCGGTGCCTGCTTATACTCCACGCTAAGCCCTATCTCATGCAGTTGGCAGGCACTTTGCAGCAGTTCGCAACTAATGGCTTCAAGATGCCACTCATCTTTCACCTGTTCGAGCAAATGAACAGCCAACTGCGTGACGCGATTCGCCTGATCGGTGTCGACCATAAATCGACGCTGAATATTACGCAGCGTACGGCTGCGAATGTCCTGATCAACCGGCAAGTGCAGCATACCGTAGACCAAACCTTCACGAAGTGCGCCGCCGGCCAGAGTCATGCACTGAATATTCAGTTCGGTGAAAATGGCGATCAGAATGGCCAACCCGCTGGGAAAAACCAGCGCGCGTTCCAGCGTTAAACCTTCGATTTCCAGCTCTTCCAGACGACCACAATGGATGGCGCGCTGTTTGAGCTGCTGAAGTTTGGCCAACGTAATGCGCTCATCCATACCCTGCGCCATCATGATTTCCTGTAACGCCTGGACGGTGCCAGAGGCACCAACGCAAACTTTCCAGCCATGAAAACGCAGTTTGTCGGCGACCGGGCGCAGAACTTCGCGAGCGGCTTTCTCGGCCTCGTCAAAGTTTTCCTGTGCCAGATTACGATCGGTGAAATAGCGTTCGAGCCAGGTGACGCAGCCCATTGACAGGCTGAACAGGGAAGTGGTTTGCGCGCCAGAACCGGTAACCAGCTCAGTGCTGGCCCCACCAATGTCGACGACCAGACGCTGATCGGCACCGCCAGTGGTGTGGGCAACACCTTGATAAATCAGGCGCGCTTCTTCTTCACCGCTGATAACTTGTACAGGACAGCCGAGGATCTCCTGCGCTTTGGCGATAAACTCATCGGCGTTTACCGCGATGCGTAATGTTGCTGTTGCAACCACGCGTATTTGCGGCTGAGGGATATCCTGCAGACGTTCAGCAAACAGGCGCAGGCATTGCCAGCCGCGCTCCATGGCTTCAACGGAAAGAACGTTGTCGCTGTTGAGCCCAGCGGCCAGACGCACCTTGCGTTTAATACGCGTAAGCGTCTGAATGCTTCCCGCCACCTCGCGTACAACCAGCATATGAAAACTATTCGATCCTAAATCGATTGCGGCGTACAGCGAAGTAGAATTCATACACTTCATCCTTCAACCTGTATCTGTGTTGGCTGCGTTCTCTCACCCGAATCACTTACTAAAGTAAGCTCATCGGGATTCGTTTTCTTGCCGCCTTGATACAGGCTGAATGATTTTGTGTATGGCATAACTTTTCTTAACCTGAACGACGACGATTACGCGGAGCACCACCGGTACGGCGTGGGCCATTGCCTGTGCGTGGACGCGTTAAGCGTAATGGCTTCGGCAGATCGGTCATCAGCGCATCCGGGTTGTACTTGCTGACCGGGATCGAGTGGCCGATATAGGTCTCGATTGCGGGTAAATTCAGCGCGTATTCTTCACAGGCCAGGCTGATAGAGTGACCGCTTGCTCCTGCGCGTCCGGTACGACCGATACGGTGAACGTAATCTTCACAGTCATCCGGCAGGTCATAGTTAAATACATGCGTTACGGCTGGGATATGCAGACCACGCGCGGCGACATCCGTCGCAACGAGAATGTCGAGATCGCCACGGGTGAATTCATCCAGAATACGCAGACGTTTTTTCTGCGCCACGTCACCGGTCAGCAGACCGACGCGATGACCGTCAGCGGCAAGACTGCCCCAGATATCTTCACAGCGATGCTTGGTGTTAGCAAAGACGATGGCGCGATCTGGCCACTCTTCTTCAATCAGCGTTTGCAGTAAACGCATTTTCTCTTCGTTGGAAGGATAGAAGAGCTCTTCTTTAATACGGTGACCTGTCTTCTGTTCTGGTTCGACTTCAACGTACTCGGCGTTATTCATCTGTTCGAACGCCAGTTCGCGAACGCGGTAAGAGAGAGTTGCAGAAAACAGCATGTTCAGACGTTGGGTGGTTGGCGGCATACGACGGAATAGCCAACGGATATCTTTGATAAAGCCCAGATCGTACATACGATCGGCTTCATCCAGCACCACGACCTGAATCGCGCCCAGGTTAATATGGTTCTGTTTTGCATAGTCGATGAGACGACCGGTCGTGCCGATAAGAATATCGACGCCGCTTTCCAGCACTTTCAGCTGTTTGTCGTAACCGTCGCCGCCATAAGCCAGGCCTAATTTCAGACCGGTGGTCTGCGCCAGTGGTTCTGCGTCGGCGTGGATCTGCACGGCTAACTCACGCGTTGGCGCCATAATTAACGCACGCGGTTGGTTCACCTTGCGATCGGCAATCGCGGGATGAGAGAGAAGATAATGAAACGTTGACGTCAGGAACGCCATCGTTTTTCCGGTACCGGTTTGCGCCTGCCCTGCAACATCACGACCTGCCAGCGTTAGCGGCAGCGCGAGGGCCTGAATGGGCGTGCAGTTATGAAAGCCTTTATTTTCAAGGGCTTCTATCACCTTTGGGTGCAGGGCGAAGTCGGAAAACTTCTGTTCTGTTAAATGTGTTTTGCTCATAGTGTGGTAGAATATCAGCTTACTATTGCTTTACGAAAGCGTATCCGGTGAAATAAAGTCAACCTTTAGTTGGTTAATGCTACATCAACACGTCGTTGATTAAGAGTACACCAACGCACCAGGCTTATTCCTGTGGAGTTAATATGAGCGATAAAATTATTCACCTGACTGACGACAGTTTTGACACGGATGTACTCAAAGCGGACGGAGCTATCCTTGTTGATTTCTGGGCAGAGTGGTGCGGTCCGTGCAAAATGATCGCTCCAATTCTGGATGAAATCGCTGACGAATATCAGGGCAAACTGACGGTTGCTAAACTGAACATTGACCAAAACCCAGGCACCGCGCCGAAGTATGGTATCCGTGGCATCCCGACCCTGCTGCTGTTTAAAAACGGCGAAGTTGCGGCGACGAAAGTCGGCGCACTGTCCAAAGGTCAGTTGAAAGAATTCCTCGACGCTAATTTAGCGTAAGGAAGTCTCATGATCGGGCGACCATACTTCGAAATGATTCGGATGACTGGACGCCCGACTTGAGTCGTGCTAAGTTAGTGTTGACTTCGTATTAAACATACCTTATTAAGTTTGAATCTAGTTATATCCAATACTTCCCGTAGTTTCTCGCGCGAGAAGTGGACAGATTCCTGGCTTGTCACTCAATCCGTCTTGTCGTTTCAGTTCTGTGTACTTTCCTGTGACCAGACAGCGAACAGACATGAGTTGATGGCCGTAAACAGGCATGGATGACCCTGCCATACCATTCACAACATTAAGTTCGAGATTTACCCCAAGTTTAAGAACTCACACCATTATGAATCTTACCGAATTAAAGAATACGCCGGTTTCTGAGCTGATCACTCTCGGCGAAAATATGGGCCTTGAAAACCTGGCTCGTATGCGCAAGCAGGACATTATTTTTGCCATCCTGAAGCAGCACGCAAAGAGTGGCGAAGATATCTTTGGTGACGGTGTGCTGGAGATATTGCAGGATGGATTTGGTTTCCTCCGCTCTGCAGACAGCTCCTACCTCGCCGGTCCTGATGACATCTACGTTTCTCCCAGCCAAATCCGCCGTTTCAACCTCCGCACTGGTGATACCATTTCTGGTAAGATTCGCCCGCCGAAAGAAGGTGAACGCTACTTTGCGCTGTTGAAAGTTAACGAAGTTAACTACGACAAACCAGAAAACGCCCGTAACAAAATCCTCTTTGAGAACTTAACCCCGCTGCACGCAAACTCTCGTCTGCGTATGGAACGTGGTAACGGTTCTACTGAAGACTTAACGGCGCGTGTACTGGATCTGGCATCACCGATCGGTCGCGGCCAACGTGGTCTGATTGTTGCTCCGCCGAAAGCAGGTAAAACCATGCTGCTGCAGAACATTGCGCAGAGCATTGCTTACAACCATCCAGACTGCGTGCTGATGGTGCTGCTGATTGACGAACGTCCGGAAGAAGTGACCGAGATGCAGCGTCTGGTGAAAGGTGAAGTGGTTGCGTCTACCTTTGACGAACCCGCCTCCCGTCACGTCCAGGTTGCGGAAATGGTTATCGAGAAGGCGAAACGTCTGGTTGAACACAAGAAAGACGTTATCATTCTGCTCGACTCCATCACCCGTCTGGCGCGTGCTTATAACACCGTGGTACCTGCTTCCGGTAAAGTTCTGACCGGTGGTGTGGATGCCAACGCCCTGCATCGTCCGAAGCGTTTCTTCGGTGCGGCGCGTAACGTGGAAGAGGGCGGCAGCCTGACCATCATCGCCACTGCGCTGATCGATACCGGCTCTAAAATGGATGAAGTTATCTACGAAGAGTTTAAAGGTACCGGCAACATGGAACTGCATCTCTCTCGTAAGATTGCGGAAAAACGCGTCTTCCCGGCTATCGACTACAACCGTTCCGGTACCCGTAAAGAAGAGCTGCTCACCACTCAGGAAGAGCTGCAGAAAATGTGGATCCTGCGTAAAATCATCCATCCGATGGGTGAGATCGATGCAATGGAATTCCTCATTAACAAGCTGGCGATGACCAAGACTAACGACGACTTCTTCGACATGATGAAGCGTTCCTGATTCAGGCATCATCTGAAAACGCCACGTTTTTACGTGGCGTTTTGCTTTTATGGCTGTAATCTTAACGACACAATAACGATAATACGGTATGACTTACCAACAAGTAGAAAAAGATTCGTAATCTGTATCTTGTGGTTGATAATTATACAAAACCATTGGATATGAAGTCGGGTTTCCCTTCTGAATAAAGGTCTTCGTGGTTATACTTCTGCTATTAATATTCTCTGAGAGCATGCATTGTGAATTTACTGACAGTAAGCACTGATCTCATCAGTATTTTTTTATTCACAACACTGTTTCTTTTCTTTGCCCGCAAGGTCGCAAAAAAGATTGGTTTAGTGGATAAACCCAACTTCCGTAAACGGCATCAGGGACTGATTCCGTTGGTTGGGGGGATTTCGGCTTACGCGGGTGTATGTTTTACGTTTGCCATTGCTGACTATTACATCCCGCATGCTTCTCTCTATCTGGCTTGTGCTGGAGTATTGGTTTTGGTCGGCGCGTTAGACGATCGCTTTGATATTAGTGTAAAAATTCGTGCAGTTATCCAGGCCGCAATCGGCATTATCATGATGTCAGTTGGTAAACTCTATCTGCTTAGCCTTGGGTATATTTTTGGCCCCTGGGAGATGGTGCTCGGTCCGTTCGGTTATCTACTTACTCTGTTTGCCGTCTGGGCGGCGATAAACGCCTTTAATATGGTGGATGGGATTGATGGTCTGCTGGGCGGGTTGTCCAGCGTTTCATTTGCGGCGATGGGGTTCATTTTGTGGTTCGATGGGCAGACGAGCCTGGCTATCTGGTGTTTTGCCATGATCGCCGCCATTCTGCCTTATATTCTGCTAAATCTGGGCATTCTTGGACGTCGCTATAAAGTTTTTATGGGTGATGCGGGCAGTACGCTGATCGGCTTCACAGTGATCTGGATCCTGCTCGAAACTACTCAAGGTAAAACGCATCCTATTAGTCCGGTCACAGCACTGTGGATTATTGCCATTCCGTTAATGGATATGGTGGCAATCATGTACCGACGCTTGCGAAAAGGCATGAGTCCTTTCTCAGCGGACCGCCAGCACATACATCATTTGGTGATGCGGGCAGGGTTTACTTCCCGACAGGCATTTGTTCTGATTACGCTGGCTGCGGCGGTTCTGGCGTCTATCGGCGTGTTGGCTGAATATTTTCGCTTAGTCCCTGAATGGGCCATGTTGTTGCTTTTTTTACTGGCCTTTGGCCTCTACGGTTACTGTATCAAGCGCGCCTGGAAGGTAGCGAGATTTATCAAGCGAGTGAAGCGCAGATTGCGAAGAGTTCGTGAAGGCAAACCAAACTTAACCAAGTAAATTGAGGATGCAATGAGACAACCATTACCGGGGGAAGACGCCGTGAGCGCTGAAAATGAACTGGATATCCGTGGGTTGTTTCGTACCTTGTGGGCAGGGAAGGTGTGGATCGTCGGTATGGCTCTCGCCTTCGCGATAGTGGCTCTCGCCTATACATTTTTTGCTCGTCAGGAGTGGAGTGCAACAGCGATTACTGACAGGCCAACGGTCAATATGTTGGGGGGGTTTTACTCTCAACAACAGTTTTTACGTAACCTGGATATAAAGGCCAGTCTCGCATCTGCCGACCAACCGTCGGTAATGGATGAAGCCTATAAAGAATTCATCATGCAGCTTGCTTCCTGGGATACACGCCGAGAATTCTGGCAGCAGACTGATTATTACAAGCAACGTATGGTCGGTAACAGCAAAGCCGATGCGGCGATGCTGGATGAACTGATCAATAACATTCAGTTTTTGCCTGGCGATGCGCTGCGTAACACCAATGACAGCGTGAAGCTGATTGCCGAGACGGCGCCGGATGCCAACAATCTGCTGCGCCAGTACGTGGCGTTTGCCAGCCAGCGCGCGGCACGTCATCTTAACGATGAGTTAAAAGGCGCATGGGCCGCACGCACGGTGCAAATGAAAGCGCAGGTTAAACGCCAGGAAGAAGTAGCAAAATCCATTTTCTCTCGCCGCGTCCACAGCATTGAACAAGCGCTTAAAATTGCCGAGCAGCATAATATTTCGCGTACTTCCACAGATGTTCCAGCTGATGAGTTGCCAGATTCAGAATTGTTCTTACTCGGACGTCCTATGTTGCAGGCTCGACTCGAGAATTTGCAGTCAATTGGTCCGGATTTCGATCTGGACTATTTTCAGAACAGAGCCATGCTGAACACCCTGAATGTCGGGCCAACTTTAGATCCCCGTTTTCAGACCTATCGTTATTTGAGGACGCCGGAAGAACCGGTAAAACGTGACAGCCCTCGTCGCGCCTTCCTGATGATTATGTGGGGTATTGTCGGGGCTCTGATCGGTGCTGGTGTCGCGTTAACACGTCGCCGTCCGATTTAGCAATGCCGTTGCAGTGAGGGGCTGGGCCCTCGCTGCCAATCCGAAGAGAATCGATGTGAAAGTACTGACTGTATTTGGCACGCGACCGGAGGCCATTAAGATGGCTCCTCTGGTTCATGCGCTGGAAAAAGATCCTGATTTTGAGGCGAAAGTTTGCGTCACGGCGCAGCATCGGGAGATGCTCGATCAGGTGTTGAATCTCTTTTCCATTGTACCTGACTACGATCTCAATATTATGCAGCCAGGTCAGGGATTAACCGAAATAACCTGCCGCATTCTGGAAGGGTTAAAGCCAATTCTGGCTGATTTTAAACCTGATGTAGTGTTGGTTCATGGTGATACCACAACCACCATTGCCGCCAGTCTGGCCGCGTTCTATCAGCGCATACCGGTGGGGCATGTAGAGGCTGGTTTACGTACAGGTGACCTCTTTTCACCATGGCCGGAAGAGGCGAACCGCACGCTGACCGGGCGTCTGGCGATGTATCATTTTGCCCCGACAGAAAATTCGCGCCAAAATCTGTTGCGGGAAGCTATTCCTGACGATCGTATTTTCGTCACGGGTAATACGGTTATTGATGCGTTGATCTGGGTTCGGGATCGTGTACTGGGCAATGAGACGCTGCGTGCGGAGCTGGCTGAGCGTTATCCTTTCCTGGATGCTGATAAAAAGATGATCCTCGTTACCGGTCACCGTCGGGAAAGCTTTGGTCGCGGTTTTGAGCAAATCTGCCATGCCCTGGCGGAGATAGCCGCATCTAACCAGAATGTGCAGATTGTCTATCCGGTACACCTGAACCCTAACGTCAGCGAGCCGGTCAATCGCATCCTGGGTCACGTTGAAAACGTGGTTTTAATCGAACCGCAGGACTACCTGCCATTCGTCTGGCTTATGAATCACGCCTGGCTGATCCTTACCGATTCCGGCGGGATTCAGGAAGAAGCGCCGTCTCTGGGAAAACCCGTGCTGGTAATGCGTGAGACAACGGAGCGCCCGGAAGCGATAACCGCAGGAACAGTGCGTCTGGTGGGGACTGACCCGCAGCGTATTGTCGAAGAAGTCACGCGTTTGCTGCAAGACGACGATGAATATCAGACCATGAGCCGTGCCCATAATCCGTATGGTGACGGGCAGGCATGTGACCGCATTTTACACGCGTTAAAAAATAATCGGATATCGCTATGAGTTTTACGACCATTTCTGTCATTGGGCTGGGTTATATCGGACTGCCAACGGCGGCTGCCTTTGCTTCCCGTCAAAAACATGTGATTGGCGTAGATGTAAACCAGCATGCGGTGGATACCATTAATCGCGGTGAAATTCACATCGTTGAGCCCGATCTGGGTGCGGTGGTGAAAACGGCGGTCGAAGATGGATTTCTGCGTGCAACCACGACACCCGTAGACGCTGATGCGTATCTGATTGCGGTACCTACCCCGTTCAAGGGAGATCATGAACCCGATATGGTCTATGTAGAAGCCGCGGCTAAATCTATTGCGCCAGTACTGAAAAAAGGTGCGTTGGTGATTCTGGAATCCACTTCACCTGTCGGGGCAACTGAACAGATGGCCGCATGGCTGGCTGAAATGCGTCCTGACCTGACTTTTCCGCAGCAGGTCGGTGAACAAGCAGATATTAACATTGCTTATTGCCCAGAGCGCGTGCTGCCGGGCCAGGTAATGGTCGAACTGATTAAAAATGACCGCGTAATTGGTGGAATGACCTCCGTCTGTTCCGCGCGGGCCAGTGAGCTGTACAACATCTTTCTCGAAGGTGAATGTGTGGTAACCAACGCCCGCACCGCCGAAATGTGTAAGCTGACGGAAAATAGCTTCCGCGACGTTAATATTGCTTTCGCCAATGAACTGTCGCTGATTTGCGCCGACCAGGGGATCAACGTCTGGGAGCTTATTCGCCTGGCAAACCGCCATCCGCGCGTGAATATTTTGCAACCCGGCCCCGGCGTGGGTGGACACTGTATCGCGGTCGATCCGTGGTTTATCGTGGCGCAGAATCCGCAGCAGGCGAAATTGATCCGTACCGCGCGTGAGGTAAACGATGGTAAGCCTCATTGGGTGGTCGATCGGGTGAAGGCTGCCGTAGCTGACTGTCTGGCGGAGACCAATAAACGGGCCAGCGAAGTGAAAATTGCCTGTTTCGGTCTGGCATTCAAACCCAATATTGATGATTTGCGTGAAAGCCCGGCGATGGGAATTGCGCAAAACATCGCGCAATGGCACAAAGGCGAAACGCTGGTGGTGGAACCGAACATCCATCAACTGCCGAAAAAACTGGATGGTCTTTGCCAACTGGCGGCGCTGGACGATGCGTTGGCAAGTGCCGATGTGTTGGTCATGTTGGTTGACCATAATGAATTTAAAGCCATCAAAGGCGATGAGGTTCAACAGCAGTACATCGTTGATACCAAAGGGGTTTGGCGATAATGAAACGAATTCTTGTTACTGGCGGAGCGGGATTTATCGGCTCGGCGGTTGTGCGGCATATCATTCATGATACCGAGGATGCGGTGGTTGTGGTCGATAAGCTGACCTACGCCGGAAACCTGATGTCGCTGGAGCCAGTTGCGCAGAATGACCGTTTTGCCTTTGAGAAAGTGGATATTTGCGATCGGGCATCGCTCGACAGGGTGTTTCAACACTATCAGCCGGACTGCGTGATGCATCTGGCTGCTGAAAGCCATGTCGATCGCTCAATCGACGGTCCGGCTGCCTTTATCGAAACCAACATTGTGGGAACCTACACGCTGTTGGAAGCGGCGCGCGCTTACTGGAACGCATTGGCCAGCGAGAAAAAATTGGCGTTTCGTTTCCACCATATTTCGACTGACGAGGTATATGGCGATCTCCATTCCATAGATGATTTCTTCACCGAAACCACGCCGTATGCGCCAAGCAGCCCTTATTCCGCATCGAAAGCCAGCAGCGATCATCTTGTCCGCGCCTGGCTGCGTACCTACGGTCTGCCAACGCTGATTACCAATTGTTCTAACAACTATGGTCCGTACCATTTCCCGGAAAAACTGATTCCGCTAATGATCCTCAACGCACTGGCGGGGAAACCGTTGCCGGTGTACGGCAATGGTCAACAGATCCGTGACTGGTTGTATGTAGAAGATCACGCCAGGGCGCTCTATTGCGTGGCGACGGCGGGCGTGGTTGGAGAAACCTATAATATTGGTGGTCATAACGAGCGTAAAAACCTGGATGTCGTCGAAACAGTTTGCAGCCTGCTGGAAGAGCTGGCGCCGCATAAACCGCAGGGCATTGCACAGTACCGCGATTTGATCGCTTTTGTGGACGATCGCCCTGGCCATGATTTGCGTTACGCCATTGACGCTTCAAAAATTGCGCGTGAACTAGGTTGGATGCCGCAGGAAACGTTTGAAAGCGGAATGCGCAAAACCGTGCAGTGGTATCTGGATAATCAGGCATGGTGGAAACCCGTGCAGGACGGCAGTTACCAGGGTGAACGTTTAGGTCTGAAGGGCTAACAGCCTGGTTTTGGCTCCCGGAGGAGACAACGCATGAAAGGTATCATTCTGGCGGGTGGCTCAGGTACTCGCCTGTATCCCATTACGCGTGGCGTATCGAAGCAGCTATTGCCCATTTACGATAAGCCGATGATTTACTACCCGCTATCAGTACTAATGCTGGCGGGAATTCGCGAAATTCTGATTATCACTACACCGGAAGATAAAGGCTATTTCCAGCGTCTGCTGGGTGATGGGTCTGAGTTCGGCATTGAACTGCACTATGCTGAGCAGCCGAGCCCGGATGGATTAGCGCAGGCTTTTATTATCGGTGAAACGTTTCTCAACGGTGAACCATCGTGCCTGGTGCTAGGGGACAACATCTTCTTTGGTCAGGGATTCAGTCCAAAACTGCGTCATGTCGCTGCCAGAACGCAAGGCGCGACGGTGTTTGGTTATCAGGTAATGGACCCTGAGCGATTTGGTGTGGTTGAGTTTGATGACAATTTTCGCGCAGTCTCTCTGGAAGAGAAGCCGAAAGTACCAAAGTCCAACTGGGCGGTGACCGGGCTCTATTTCTATGACAGCAAAGTGGTGGAATACGCAAAACGCGTGAAACCTTCTGAGCGTGGGGAACTGGAGATTACGTCTATCAACCAAATGTATCTTGATGACGGACATCTGACGGTCGAATTGCTTGGGCGTGGCTTTGCCTGGCTGGATACCGGTACGCATGACAGTTTGATCGAAGCGAGCACGTTTGTGCAGACGGTGGAGAAACGTCAGGGCTTTAAAATAGCCTGTCTGGAAGAAATCGCCTGGCGTAACGGCTGGCTGGATGACGAAGGCGTGAAGCGTGCCGCCAGTTCGCTGGCCAAAACGGGTTATGGTCAATATCTGCTGGAGCTGCTCCGTGCTCGTCCGCGCCAGTATTGAACCGCTTAGCTGGGAAAATACGTTCTTTGGCGTCAATAGCGCCATTGTCCGTTTTGACCAACGCGCGCCTGTTCTGACCACGGATGCATTGCTGCCCTGGTCGCGGGTACAGGCAAAAATACCTGCCGGTAATACCCAGGAATTAGACGCCCTGCAGCAGTTGGGCTTTTCACTGGTCGAAGGTGAAGTGGATTTTGTACTGCCGGTAACGCGTGCCAGTGGCGACCCCGGCGCGCAGGTCGCGCAATCTTCGGATATCCCTGCATTACGCTATCTGGCAGGACAGGCGTTTGTGCTAAGTCGTTTTCGCGCGCCGTGGTATGCCGCTGATGCCAGCGCGCGTTTTTACGCGCAGTGGATTGAAAATGCAGTACTGGGCACGTTTGACCATCAGTGTCTCGTTTTTCGTACGCCGACAGGGGAGATTCGTGGCTATGTCTCGCTGCGTGAACTGAATGCGACCGAGGCGAGAATTGGCCTGCTGGCCGGGCGTGGCGCGGGTGCAGAACTGATGCAGGCGGCGCTTTGCTGGGCACAGGCTCGCGGAAAAACAACATTGCGTGTGGCGACCCAAATGGGCAACACCGCCGCGCTTAAACGTTACATACACAGTGGTGCGAATGTGGAAAGCACCGCGTATTGGTTATACAGGTGACATGATGATTCCATTTAACGCACCGCCGGTGGTGGGAACTGAACTCGATTACATGCAGTCCGCAATGAACAGCGGCAAACTGTGTGGTGACGGTGGCTTTACCCGCCGCTGTCAGCAGTGGCTGGAGCAGCATTTTGGCAGCGAGAAAGTGCTGCTGACGCCGTCCTGCACCGCATCGCTTGAGATGGCGGCATTGCTGCTGGATATCCAGCCTGGCGATGAAGTTATTATGCCGAGCTACACGTTTGTTTCCACGGCTAATGCCTTCGTTCTGCGCGGCGCGAAAATTGTCTTTGTTGATCTCCGCCCGGATACCATGAATATTGACGAAACGTTGATTGAAGCGGCGATCACCGACAAAACCCGCGTTATTGTGCCGGTACATTACGCGGGCGTGGCCTGTGAAATGGATACCATTATGGCGCTGGCCGATAAACATAACCTGTATGTGGTGGAAGATGCGGCTCAGGGCGTCATGTCGACTTACAAAGGTCGTGCGCTGGGGACGATTGGCCACATCGGCTGCTTTAGCTTCCATGAGACCAAAAACTATACCGCAGGCGGTGAAGGTGGCGCGACGCTGATTAATGATAAAAAATTAGTCGAACGTGCAGAGATCATCCGTGAAAAAGGGACGAATCGCAGTCAGTTTTTTCGCGGGCAGGTCGATAAGTATACCTGGCGTGATATCGGATCCAGCTATCTGATGTCCGATCTGCAGGCCGCTTATCTGTGGGCGCAGCTGGAAGCAGCGGACCGTATTAACCAGCAGCGTCTGGCACTGTGGCAAAAGTATTACGATGCCCTCGAGCCGCTGGCGCGCGCCGGGCGCATTGATCTGCCTTCTGTCCCGGAAAACTGCGTGCAGAATGCCCATATGTTTTACATCAAGCTGCGTGATATCGACGATCGCACTGCGTTGATTAACTTCCTGAAAGAAGCTGAAATTATGGCGGTATTCCACTATATCCCGCTGCATGATTGCCCGGCTGGCGATAAATTTGGCGTGTTCTCCGGTGTTGATCGTTACACCACCAAAGAGAGCGAGCGCCTGCTGCGTTTACCGCTGTTCTACAATCTGTCGCCGGTGAACCAACGTACCGTCATTACGACCTTACTCAACTATTTCGCCTAATATGTCGCTTGCAAAAGCGTCCTTATGGACGGCGGCCAGTACGCTGGTAAAAATCGGTGCAGGTTTGCTGGTCGTGAAGCTGCTGGCGGTGTCGTTTGGCCCGGCAGGCGTGGGGCAGGCGGGTAACTTCCGCCAGATGGTCACCGTGCTTGGCGTGTTGGCGGGAGCCGGCATTTTCAATGGCGTCACGAAATACGTTGCGCAGCATCATGACGATCCGACCCGGCTCCGTAAGGTGGTCGGTACATCTTCCGCGATGGTGCTGGGATTCTCTACGCTGATGGCGGTGATTTTCCTGCTGGCGGCCGCGCCTATCAGTCAGGGGTTATTTGGTCATACACATTACCAGGGGCTGGTTAGGCTGGTTGCGCTGGTGCAGATGGGTATTGCCTGGGCGAACCTGCTGCTGGCACTGATGAAGGGCTTCCGCGATGCGGCGGGTAACGCGCTGTCGTTGATTGTGGGGAGCCTGGTGGGCGTGGCGGCTTATTATGGCTGTTATCGCCTGGGAGGATATGAAGGCGCCTTGCTGGGTCTGGCACTGGTACCTGCGCTGGTTGTTATCCCTGCCGCTATTATGCTGGTTAAGCGCGGGGCGATCCCCCTGCATTATCTGAAGCCCTCGTGGGACAATGGTCTGGCAGGACAGTTGAGCAAGTTTACGCTGATGGCGTTGATAACTTCCGTAACGCTGCCTGTGGCATACGTGATGATGCGAAATCTGCTGGCGGCGCAGTATAGCTGGGATGATGTGGGGATCTGGCAGGGGGTGAGCAGTATTTCAGATGCTTATCTGCAATTTATCACCGCCTCATTCAGCGTTTACTTGCTGCCAACGTTGTCGCGTTTGACCGAAAAGCGCGACATTACACGCGAGGTGATCAAGTCGTTAAAGTTTGTGTTACCGGCGGTTGCCGCCGCGAGCCTTACCGTCTGGCTCCTGCGCGATTTTGCGATCTGGCTGCTTTTCTCCGCTAAATTTACCGCCATGCGCGACCTGTTCGCCTGGCAACTGGTCGGCGATGTGCTGAAAGTCGGCGCCTACGTTTTTGGTTATCTGGTAATCGCGAGAGCGTCACTGCGGTTTTATATTTTGGCTGAAATTAGCCAGTTCGTATTGTTGACGGCGTTTGCCCATTGGCTGATCCCTGTACACGGCGCGTTGGGCGCGGCGCAGGCTTACATGGCAACGTACATTGTCTATTTTTCTCTTTGTTGTGGCGTGTTTTTACTCTGGCGTAGGCGGGCATGACTGTACTGATTCACGTTCTGGGATCGGATATCCCTCACCATAACCAAACCGTGCTGCGGTTTTTCAACGACTCGCTGGCCGCAACGAGCGAGCACGCACGCACGTTTATGGTTGCAGGCCAGGATACGGGGTTCAGTGAGAGCTGCCCGGCATTATCGCTGAGTTTCTACGACGGGAAAAAGGCGTTGGCTGAAGCGGTTATTGCGAAGGCGAAAGCGGATCGCCAACAGCGATTTTTCTTCCACGGTCAGTTCAACATCAGCTTGTGGTTAGCGTTGCTGAGTGGGGGGATTAAATCAGAGCAGTTTTACTGGCATATCTGGGGGGCGGATTTATATGAAGTCTCCAGTGGACTGAAATTCCGCCTGTTTTACCCGATTCGACGTATGGCGCAGAATCGCGTGGGATGCGTGTTTGCCACGCGGGGTGATCTACACTATTTCGCCGAACAACACCCGCGTGTGCGTGGTGAGTTGCTCTATTTCCCAACGCGGATGGATCCGTCGCTCAATAATATGAGCAGTGAGTGCCCACGCAGCGGCAAAATGACGGTGCTGGTTGGTAACTCTGGCGATCGTAGTAATGAGCATGTTGCCGCGCTACGCGCCGTGCATCAGCAGTTCGGCGACACGGTGAATGTGATCGTGCCGATGGGTTATCCTGCCAATAATACCGCCTACATCGACGAGGTTCGCCAGGCGGGCCTGGCATTGTTTAGCGCTGATAATCTGCAAATTTTAAGCGAAAAGTTGGAATTTGATGCCTATCTGGCATTATTGCGTCAGTGTGATTTGGGTTACTTTATTTTTGCCCGCCAGCAAGGGATCGGAACCCTGTGTTTGCTGATCCAGGCAGGCATTCCGTGCGTGCTCAACCGAGAAAATCCCTTCTGGCAGGATATGGTGGAACAGAATCTCCCGGTATTATTTACCACTGATGAACTCAATGAAGGCGTTGTACGCGAAGCGCAGCGCCAGTTAGCATCGGTAGATAAAAATACAATCACCTTTTTTAGCCCGAATTATCTGCAGCCATGGCATAACGCGCTGCGCGTTGCTTCAGGAGAAATCGTATGAGCCTGATGCAATTCAGCGGTCTGCTGGTGGTCTGGCTGCTCTCCACCTTGTTTATCGCCACGCTGACCTGGTTTGAATTCCGTCGCGTGCGCTTTAACTTCAATGTTTTCTTCTCGTTGCTGTTTTTGCTGACGTTTTTCTTTGGGTTCCCGCTGACCAGCATCCTGGTGTTCCGCTTTGATGTGGCAGTCGCTCCGCCGGAGATCCTGCTGCAGGCTCTGCTATCAGCTGCCTGTTTCTATGCCGTCTACTACGTGACGTATAAAACGCGTCTGCGCAAGCGAGTAGAGAATAAGCCGCGCAGGCCGCTGTTTACCATCAATCGTGTTGAAGCCCATTTGACCTGGATTATCCTGATGGCGATTGCGCTGGTGAGCGTGGGCATCTTCTTTATGCACAACGGGTTCCTGTTGTTCAGACTGCAATCCTATAGCCAGATTTTTTCCAGTGAAGTCTCTGGGGTCGCTTTGAAGCGTTTCTTCTACTTCTTCATTCCGGCAATGCTGGTGGTCTATTTCCTGCGTCAGGACAGCAAAGCGTGGTTGTTCTTCCTGGTGAGCACCGTCGCGTTTGGTTTACTGACCTATATGATTGTGGGCGGAACACGCGCCAATATCATTATCGCGTTTGCCATTTTCCTGTTTATCGGCATCATTCGCGGCTGGATTTCACTGTGGATGCTGGCCGCCGCGGGCGTACTGGGTATCATCGGGATGTTCTGGCTGGCGCTGAAGCGCTACGGGATGAACGTGAGCGGTGACGAGGCGTTCTATACTTTCCTGTATCTCACGCGTGACACCTTCTCGCCGTGGGAGAATCTGGCGCTGTTGCTGCAGAACTACAACAATATTGAGTTCCAGGGGCTGGCGCCGATTGTCCGTGACTTCTACGTCTTTATCCCCTCCTGGCTGTGGCCAGGGCGGCCGAGTATTGTACTCAATTCAGCGAATTACTTTACCTGGGAAGTGTTGAACAACCACTCGGGTCTGGCGATCTCGCCGACGTTAATTGGCTCGCTGGTGGTGATGGGCGGGGCGTTTTTTATACCGTTAGGCGCGATTGTCGTCGGGTTAATCATCAAATGGTTTGATTGGCTGTATGAATTAGGTAACCGAGAAACTAATCGCTATAAGTCGGCGATTTTGCACAGTTTCTGTTTCGGTGCCATTTTTAATATGATCGTTTTGGCACGTGAAGGGTTAGATTCGTTTGTCTCACGAGTGGTCTTTTTCCTCGTGATTTTCGGTGTCTGTCTGCTGGTGGCAAAATTGTTATTCTGGCTGTTTGATAGTGCGGGACTCATTCATAAGCGAATAAAGTCGGTGCCCCGGACACAGGTTGAAGGATCGTAATGACGGATAATAATACTGCGCCGCTGTATTCACTGCGTGGATTACAACTGATTGGCTGGCGTGATATGCAGCATGCGCTGAATTACCTGTTTGCAGAGGGGCATCTCAGACGGGGAACGCTGGTGGCTATTAATGCTGAGAAAATGCTGACAGCGGAGGATAACCCAGAGATCCGCACACTGATTGATGCTGCTGAATTTAAATATGCAGATGGAATTAGCGTTGTGCGCTCCTTGGGTAAAAAATACCCGCAGGCGCAGGTATCACGCGTGGCGGGGGCCGATCTTTGGGAAGCGCTGATGGCGCGAGCCGGGCAGGAAGGAACGCCTGTTTTCCTGATTGGCGGCAAGCCTGAAGTTCTGGCGCAAACTGAAGCCAAACTACGTGCTCAGTGGCGCGTGAACATTGTGGGTAGCCAGGACGGTTATTTTACGCCGGAGCAGCGTCAGGCGTTATTTGAGCGTATCCACGCCAGCGGCGCGCAATTTGTGACGGTGGCGATGGGCTCGCCGAAACAAGAGATCTTTATGCGTGATTGCCGGAAGATTCATCCCGACGCACTGTATATGGGCGTCGGGGGGACCTACGACGTCTTTACCGGTCATGTGAAGCGTGCGCCTAAAATCTGGCAAAATCTGGGGCTGGAGTGGCTGTATCGTTTACTGTCACAGCCAAGCCGTATCTCTCGTCAACTTCGCTTATTACGCTATCTCCGCTGGCACTATACCGGCAACCTCTGACACCCTCTCTCCTCTGATAAGTAGCGTTATCTGCTAATTACGCTACTTATTCACAACATTATCGCTGCTTTCTCGCACAATCTATTTATTTTTTGAATGCTTTAATTGCCATTTAAGCGATTTTAGGAAACCATTCGCAACAATCATTGCAGTGCCGCGGTGTTTTTAGCGCCAACCGTTATGCGGTCGGTGCCGTATGGCCTGTGATGGAATAACAAGATGTACCCATAACGAGAACCGGTAGTACCGGACAATATGCAAACACAACAAGAGGATTTATGGCCGAGAACAAACCTGAGCTTCAGCGTGGGCTGGAGGCTCGTCACATCGAATTAATTGCCCTTGGGGGCACTATTGGCGTTGGGCTGTTTATGGGGGCCGCCAGTACCCTGAAATGGGCGGGACCTTCGGTCTTGCTGGCGTATATCGTCGCCGGGCTGTTCGTCTTTTTCATTATGCGTTCTATGGGAGAGATGTTGTTCCTCGAGCCGGTTGCCGGTTCATTCGCTGTTTACGCCCATCGTTATATGAGCCCCTTCTTTGGCTATCTCACCGCCTGGTCATACTGGTTTATGTGGATGGCGGTGGGGATATCAGAGATTACCGCCATCGGGGTGTACGTTCAGTTCTGGTTCCCAGAGATGGCGCAATGGATACCCGCACTGATTGCTGTCGGACTGGTTGCGTTGGCAAACCTCGCCGCAGTTCGTCTGTATGGTGAAATTGAGTTCTGGTTTGCCATGATCAAAGTGACCACTATCATTGTGATGATCGTCATTGGATTAGGGGTGATTTTTTTCGGCTTTGGCAACGGTGGTCAGGCAATCGGCTTTGGCAACCTGACCGAGCACGGTGGCTTCTTTGCCGGCGGCTGGAAGGGTTTCCTGACGGCATTGTGTATTGTTGTGGCGTCTTACCAGGGCGTAGAGCTGATCGGTATTACTGCGGGTGAAGCGAAGAATCCGCAGGTCACTCTGCGAAGCGCGGTGGGTAAAGTACTGTGGCGTATCCTGATTTTCTACGTTGGCGCGATTTTTGTTATCGTCACTATTTTCCCGTGGAATGAGATTGGCAGCAACGGTAGCCCGTTTGTTCTGACCTTTGCCAAGATTGGTATCACCGCCGCAGCGGGGATTATTAACTTTGTGGTGCTGACGGCGGCGCTATCTGGCTGTAACAGCGGCATGTACAGCTGTGGGCGGATGCTCTACGCGTTGGCAAAGAATCGCCAGCTTCCTGCCGTTGTTGGAAAAGTATCTCGTCATGGCGTACCGGTTGCTGGTGTGGCTATTTCTATCGCGATCCTGCTGATTGGTTCGTGCCTGAACTACATCATTCCCAACCCGCAGCGTGTGTTTGTGTATGTTTATAGCGCCAGCGTGCTGCCGGGGATGGTGCCGTGGTTTGTGATCCTGATAAGCCAGCTGCGTTTCCGTCAGGCGCATAAAGCGGCGATCGCCAGTCATCCTTTCCGCTCGATTTTGTTCCCGTGGGCGAATTATTTGACGATGGCGTTCCTGATTTGCGTATTAATCGGCATGTATTTTAATGAAGATACCCGAATGTCGCTGTTTGTTGGCATTATCTTCTTACTGGCCGTGACGCTCATTTATAAGGTTTTTGGTCTGAATCGTCATGGTGCAGCCCATAAATTGCGGGAATAAGCGACAAAACGCACAAACCATGACCAAACGATAATTTATTTTAAAAAAGCACTAGACAGAAGACCGAGACCTCCGTAATATCCAGCCCCGCAACGGCGCTAAGCGCCCGTAGCTCAGCTGGATAGAGCGCTGCCCTCCGGAGGCAGAGGTCTCAGGTTCGAATCCTGTCGGGCGCACCATTAAGTTAGGTGCCGGAGCTGCGGTGGTTTTAATACCGCGTAAAAGATTTGCAGTGGTGGCTATAGCTCAGTTGGTAGAGCCCTGGATTGTGATTCCAGTTGTCGTGGGTTCGAATCCCATTAGCCACCCCATTAATTTAAAGTTGTGAAATGCGAAGGTGGCGGAATTGGTAGACGCGCTAGCTTCAGGTGTTAGTGTCCTTAGGATGTGGGGGTTCGAGTCCCCCCCCTCGCACCACGACTTAAAGAATTGAACTAAAAATTCAAAAAGCAGTAAAACGGCGAGTAGCGCAGCTTGGTAGCGCAACTGGTTTGGGACCAGTGGGTCGGAGGTTCGAATCCTCTCTCGCCGACCAATTTTGAACCCCGCTTCGGCGGGGTTTTTTGTTTTCTGATTTCCCCTTCTCAGCCTTTATTCCCGCGAATTACCTGATGTCTTAAAAAGTCCGGATCCATGGTTTTTGCAGTGCAATCGTGGCATGCCTTGTGCAATAATATGCAGGTAGATGCTCATTCCATCTCTTATGTTCGCCATCTGGCCTCATAAACTCAGGAATGATGCAGAGCCGTTTACGGTGCTTATCGTCCACAGACAGATGTCGCATCTTATATGCTAAATCATTCATGATGTGTCGAGACGGCCAGCACGGGAATCCCCCGGAGCTTACAAAGGTAAGTGACAGGGGTGAGCGTGTGCAGCCAACGAAGAGACAGCGTGAAGGATGAAGCATATAGCCTCATCAAACACCATGGACATAACGTTGAGTGAAGCACCCATTTATGTTGTCATACAGACCTGTTTAACGCCTGCTCCAAAAGAGCGGGCGTTTTTTTATGCATCTTGAATGATTTTGTGTATACGATTGCCCGGTAAGCGAAAGCGCCACCGGGCATTCAGGAGTTACTGCGGGGAGTTGTTGTTCTGCAGCGTCAACATCAGGCCATCACGACGCATGGTGGCGGCTTCTTCCGGCTGATGCAGTCTGTCCAGCGCGTCAGCAAGCCAGGCGTAGTCATAGGCATCCGGGCGCTGCTTGAGGGCTGCACGGAAGGCGAGCGTGGCTTCCTGCCATTCGCCGTGCTTCATTAGCGACTGACCCAGCGTGCTCCACAGCAACGGGCGATCGCCGACGGCTTTAATCTGCTGGCGCAGCACTTTTTCTATCTGTTCCGGATTATTGGTTTTCAGGCGCGGGATCGGCAGCACCAGGCGATCGTCATACTGGCGTTTCAGACCATCAATGATGACCTGCTGCGCCGTATCGTGATCGTCACACTCAATCAGATGTTCAGCCATCGCCACCTGCAGGGCAACCTGGTGACGGGTTTTACGGTTCTGGTTTTTCCACCATGCGCGTAGCCCTTCGCTGCCCTGATCGGCGCGAACCTGATCCATCAGACCAACCCATGCCTGTTGTTCCAGCATAGCGCGGTGCTCGTCATCACCCACGCGCGCTTTCGCCATGGATGGAATGATATCCAGTAGCGAACTCCATGCGCCGGTACGAATGTAGGCCTGTTCAGCCAGACGCAGCACTTCCGGATGACGTGGCGTCACTTCCAGCAGTTTATCTACACTGTGGCGCGCGGCGTGATTTTCATTACGCGCCAGCTGTAGGCGAACGCGAGCGATTTCTACCGGGATCGTATCATTTCCAGCCAGTTCAGCAGCACGCTCAAGGTGTTGGTTGGCGCGAGCTTCGTCACCGCGCTGCTGAGCCGCTTCTGCCGCCAGCAGGTAATTCACTATCGGCTGTTCTGCGTGATCGGCGTTTTTCGACATCAGCTTTTCAACCTGCTGATAATCGCCTTCTGCCAGCTTGAGCAGCGCCTGCTCGGTTTGCTTACGGGCGCGACGACGCTTCCGACCGACAAACCATCCGCGGGTATGCGCGCCTGTGCGGAAAATTCGGCGCAGTAGCCATTCAATCGCGAACAGGACGACCATGGCGACGATCAGGATGATCACCAGGCCCGTCACGCTGGTTTCAATATTGTAATTATCCGTCTGGATCAGCACGTAGCCCTGATGACCGGCAATCATCGGACCGACAACGATCCCGGCGATCAACAGCACAAAGAGCAATAATACTTTTAGCATCATTATTCTCCTTGCGGCGCAGTTGCCGGAGCGTCTGCTGCAGGTGCAGGTGCAGGTGCAGGTGCAGGTGCTGTGGCGGGTTGTGCCAGTAAATTACGTACGCGGGTCTGCATTAACTTGTCGAGAAGAGCCTGGCTTTGCAGCGTATCCGGTACGTCCATGCTGATGCTTTGTTGGCTCAGCTGGTCTACTTCTTCCAGGAAAGCTTTCGTTGCTGCATCGTCAGTGTCGTAGTAGGCGCGCACCCAGGTGGAGACGTTTTCCAGCGCCTGGCGATATGTTTCTTCCTGATGACGTGGCACGGCCTGGGCGGCTACTAACAAGCGGGAACGGATGTTTTCCCGTAAGTACACGTCCTGGTTTGGTGCCAGCAGCGGGACGGCGGTTTCATCACGACGGCGAACGGTGATAAAGCTGTCCATAAAGTTCTGCCAGCTTTTTTGCAGATTGACGCGCCATTCGCTGATCGAGCTGGAAAGCTCGCTGCTGTCGGAATCCATCGGCGAATCGTCGGTGTCGTTGTCGGCCAGACGCAGGTTATCGATCTGGTTAGATAGCTGATTCACTTTCAGGATAATGCCGTCATAGTCGACCTGAGTCACCGCGGAGAGGCTCGCGATATCGTCGGTAATCGCGCGACGGGCGGCGATCAGGCTCGGATCGTTCATATCCGCAAGGCTGGCGTCAGCGCTTTTCAGCAGCGCTGCGGCGGTAGTAACGTCCTGATCGCTCCATAATTTGCGACCGGCCAGTTTCACCAGAAAATCAGCCTGCGCCAGTAGCCATGTCCCGGCATCGCTGCCGGAGATAGTGGCGACCTTTTGCTGGACTTCGTCAAGCTGTTTGACCAGCGCGGCCTGCTGGCGTGTGGCTTCATCCAGCTGCGTTGCCTGCTGTTTAATGATGCCTTCCAGCTCAGCTTTTTGACTCTCTTGCGCTTTTTGCAGCGCCGTCAGCTGGTTCGCCAGCGCATCGCTGGTTGCCGTCTGCGTTGTTGCCTGCTGTTTCCCCCAGCCATACAGCCCAACGCCTGCTGCCAGAGCAATAGCAATCGCCACAGCGCTCAGAATCAGCGCCGTGCTGCTCTTACTCTTTTTTTCAGTATTGACTGGCTGTGACGTGGTTTCCACGGCCTCCCTGGTCTCTTCAACCACGGCGGAGGATTTTTCTTGTTCCGTCATTATGGCATCCCATTATGAGAGTTATTGTAATGCGCGTAGTAGCGCATCGTTGTCGGCGTTATCAGCGACCTTAATATCTTGCCAGCCCAGTTCCCGGGCGAGGTGCGCCAGACGCTCACTGACGACCAGCAGCCGACAGCGTAGTAACCAGTGCTCACGATACCACTGCGGAATGAGCGACCAGAGCTGTTGTAGCATCTCTCCACTGGTAACAACCACCGTGGTCACGCCACGAGATTGCCAGCGCATCGCTTCTTCTGCACCATCGTAATATTTTGCACTGCGTTGATAACATTCACAAAAATCGACATCAGCTCCGCGTGCTGTCAGGGTTTCACCTATCAGCTCACGGCCACCGTTGCCGCGTAATATAAGCGCGCGTTTTCCCGCAATATTTTGTAATTCAGGTAATTGTAGCAAGACTTCGCTAATTTCCCGATCCAGAGGGTAGTGAATATTGAAACCGCTAACGGTGTGCAGCGCCAGCGCCGTTGTGCGGCCAATGGCAAAATAACCCGGAAGTGAGGGCCAGCTTTTCCTCTGCTGCTGAAGCTCAGCATCTGCAAAGGTAACGGCATGCTGCGAAAGGGCGAAGACCAGATCGTTCTCCGTCAGCGCTGACAGTCGGGAAGCAAGCGTTGCCAGTTCCCGACCCGGTGAAAACTCGATGAGCGGAAAACTCCAGGCCACCTGCCCCAGTGCGCGCAGACGGCTCACTAACTCTTCCCCTGCGGGAGACGGGCGGGTGACCAGAATACTCATGCGGGGGCTTCTCCGTTGTAAACTTCAGCCAGAATGGCGCGTGCACCGTTCTCCAGTAGCTCTTCAGCCAGAGAGATGCCCATTTGTTCAGCAGTCTGCGCCGCACCGCGACGCTCTCCGCATACCATCTGCGAACCGTCAGGCGCGCCGACCAGCGCCCGCAGCCAAATCTCACCGTCGATGAGTTCCGCATAACTGCCGATCGGGACCTGACAGCCCCCTTCCAGGCGGGTGTTCATCGCGCGTTCGGCTTTAACGCGTAGGGCGGTCTCTTCATGATTGAGCGGCGCTAACAGCGCCTGAGTGCGCATATCATCCAGTCGGCATTCTATGCCTACTGCGCCTTGCCCGACAGCGGGCAGGGAGACTTCCGGCGGCAGAGCGGTACGGACTCGCGACTCAAGACCTAAACGTTTTAGTCCGGCGACCGCCAGAATAATAGCGTCATAATCGCCGTTATCCAGTTTGCCGAGACGGGTGCCTACGTTGCCGCGCAGCGAACGGATGACGAGATCCGGGCGTCGCTTTGCCAACTGGCACTGGCGACGCAAACTGGATGTCCCGACGATGCTGCCCGCGGGGAGTTCATCCAGCGTGTTGTACTTATTTGAGACGAAAGCATCACGCGGATCCTCTCGCTCGCAAATGGTCACCAGTCCAAGGCCGTCAGGGAATTCAACCGGCACATCCTTCATGGAATGCACGGCGATATCGGCGCGTTTTTCCAGCAGTGCGACTTCCAGCTCTTTAACAAACAACCCTTTCCCTCCAACCTTCGCCAGCGGGGTATCAAGGATCACATCGCCACGGGTTACCATAGGAACCAGTTCCACGATCAGACCGGGGTGGTTTGCCATTAAGGCGTCTTTGACATAATGTGCCTGCCAGAGCGCAAGGGGGCTTTGGCGTGTGGCAATTCTCAAAACATTGTCTAACATGCTTGTTACCGTCATTATCAATCATTGACCATCCTAACATCCTTATCAAAGGGATGTCAGCGTTACGCTCAAACGTAAGTGAGAGGAAAAAGGCGCTGCATCATCACTGGCAGTGAATAATGACGAGAAACCTCCCGACCGTATGAAGGAATTTACACGTAACGAACGGTGCTACACTTGTATGTAGCGCATCTTTCTTTACGGTCAATGAGCAAGGTGTTAAATTGATCACGTTTTAGACCATTTTTTCGGCTGTACAGCATAAAAAAATATGGCCGAAAAACAGGTAACGGTTATTTTTGACATACGGTTTATCCGAATTGATGACGATTATTGTGCGCGCTTGCGCCGCAGCAATCGCCAACATGACGGGTAGCAACATCAGGCGATACGTCTTGTACCTCTATATTGAGACTCTGAAACAGAGACTGGATGCCATAAATCAACTGCGTGTGGATCGCGCGCTTGCTGCCATGGGACCTGCCTTCCAGCAGGTATACAGTCTGCTGCCGACATTATTGCACTACCACCATCCGCTGATGCCGGGTTACCTCGATGGTAACGTTCCCAAAGGCATATGTCTTTACACGCCTGATGAAACCCAACGCCACTACCTGAACGAACTGGAACTGTACCGCGGTATGTCGCCGCAGGATCCTCCCAAGGGCGAGCTGCCGATCACCGGCGTTTACTCAATGGGCAGCACCTCTTCGGTAGGGCAAAGCTGTTCCTCTGACCTTGATATCTGGGTCTGCCATCAATCCTGGCTGGATAGCGAAGAGCGCCAGCTGCTGCAGCGTAAATGTAGCCTGCTCGAAAGCTGGGCCGCCTCGCTGGGCGTGGAAGTCAGCTTCTTCCTGATTGATGAAAACCGTTTCCGTCACAATGAAAGCGGCAGTCTCGGTGGCGAAGACTGTGGCTCGACGCAACATATCCTGTTGCTTGATGAATTCTATCGCACCGCTGTGCGCCTCGCGGGTAAACGTATTCTGTGGAATATGGTGCCGGGAGATGAAGAAGAGCATTACGACGATTACGTCATGACGCTCTACGCTCAGGGGGTGTTAACGCCAAATGAATGGCTGGATCTCGGCGGACTCAGTTCGCTCTCCGCCGAAGAATACTTTGGCGCCAGCCTGTGGCAGCTGTACAAGAGTATCGACTCCCCTTACAAGGCGGTGCTGAAAACGCTGCTGCTGGAAGCCTATTCCTGGGAATACCCCAATCCGCGCCTGTTGGCGAAAGATATAAAACAGCGCCTGCACGATGGCGAGATCGTCTCTTTTGGTCTCGACCCTTACTGCATGATGCTGGAGCGCGTGACCGAGTACCTCACGGCAATCGAAGACCCGACGCGACTGGATTTAGTGCGTCGATGTTTCTACTTAAAAGTGTGTGAGAAACTGAGCCGCGAGCGCGCCTGCGTGGGTTGGCGTCGTGAAGTATTAAGTCAGTTAGTGAATGAGTGGGGCTGGGATGACGCGCGTCTGACTATGCTGGATAACCGCGCTAACTGGAAGATTGACCAGGTACGCGAAGCGCATAACGAACTGCTCGATGCGATGATGCAGAGCTATCGTAATCTGATCCGCTTTGCGCGGCGCAATAACCTCAGCGTCAGCGCCAGTCCGCAGGATATCGGCGTGCTGACCCGTAAGCTGTATGCCGCCTTTGAAGCGTTGCCGGGTAAAGTTACGCTGGTGAACCCACAGATATCTCCGGATCTCTCGGAACCGAATCTGACCTTTATCCATGTGCCGCCGGGTCGTGCCAACCGTTCGGGTTGGTATCTCTATAACCGCGCGCCTAACATGGACTCGATCATCAGCCATCAGCCGCTGGAATATAACCGCTATCTCAATAAGCTGGTGGCGTGGGCCTGGTTCAACGGCCTGCTGACCTCGCGTACGCATTTGTTTATTAAGGGTAACGGCATTGTTGATTTGCCGAAGTTGCAGGAAATGGTCGCCGACGTGTCACACCACTTCCCGTTGCGACTGCCCGCGCCAACGCCGAAAGCGCTCTATAGTCCATGCGAAATTCGCCATCTGGCGATTATCGTTAACCTTGAATATGACCCGACGGCGGCGTTTCGCAATCAGGTGGTGCATTTTGATTTCCGTAAGCTGGACGTCTTCAGCTTTGGTGAAGAACAAAATTGCCTGGTGGGTAGCGTCGACCTGCTGTACCGCAACTCGTGGAATGAAGTGCGTACCCTGCACTTCAACGGCGAGCAGGCGATGATTGAAGCGTTAAAAACGATTCTGGGCAAAATGCACCAGGATGCCGCGCCGCCGGATAGCGTTGAGGTCTTCTGCTATAGCCAGCATCTGCGCGGTTTAATTCGCACCCGTGTGCAGCAACTGGTGTCTGAGTGTATCGAATTACGCCTCTCCAGCACTCGTCAGGAAACCGGACGCTTCAAAGCGCTGCGCGTTTCCGGGCAGACGTGGGGACTGTTCTTCGAGCGCCTGAACGTTTCGGTACAGAAGCTGGAAAACGCGATTGAATTCTATGGCGCGATTTCACATAACAAACTGCACGGGCTTTCCGTTCAGGTTGAGACTAACCATGTGAAACTGCCGTCGGTGGTAGACGGTTTTGCCAGCGAAGGGATTATTCAGTTCTTTTTCGAAGAAACGGGTGATGAGCAGGGCTTTAATATCTACATTCTGGACGAGAGTAATCGGGCCGAGGTGTATCACCACTGCGAAGGTAGCAAAGAGGAACTGGTACGCGATGTCAGCCGTTTCTACTCATCATCGCACGATCGCTTTACCTACGGCTCCAGCTTCATCAACTTTAACCTGCCGCAGTTCTATCAGATTGTGAAAACAGACGGGCGCGCGCAGGTAATCCCGTTCCGTACCCAGCCAATTAGCGCCGTTCCGCCAGTCAGTCAGGACAGCGAAACGCCGCTGTTACAGCAGTATTTCTCGTGAGTTAACTTGCCCGGATGCGCGACGCTTACCGGGCCAAAGTAGGCCGGATAAGCGAAGCGCATCCGGCACTAAAACTTAACGGAAACTTACCTCTTCACCCGCCTGCTGCGTTGCCGCCTGTTCCAGCAGATCCCAGAACGTTTCGCCGCTACGGTCGCAGATCCACTCGTCGCCTTTCAGGTCAAAGTGGTAGCCGCCCTGTTTGGTCGCCAGCCACACCTGGTGCAGCGGCTCCTGACGGTTAATAATAATTTTGCTGCCGTTTTCGAAGCTGATGGTCAGCACGCCGCCGTTGATTTCACAATCGATATCGCTGTCGCCATCCCAGTCGTCCAGACGCTCTTCAATGGTCATCCACAGGGTGTCAGCAAGGCGATGAAATTCACTGTCGTTCATTTTCTTATCCTGTTTTTCGTGATGACGGCAGTATAACCTGAAACAAAACGCGTTGCAGATTACAGGCTAACTCTTGCTTTTACGCCTTCTCCTGCGATGATAGAAAACAGAAAGCATGAACTTTACAGGCAACCGATAATGAAAAACGTGTTAAAGCCACTCGCTGTCATTTTTACTCTGTTCAGCCTGACGGGCTGTGGGCTAAAAGGCCCGCTCTATTTTCCGCCAGCAGATAAAACCGCGCCGCCTCCGACCAAGAGCGTTCAGCCGCAATCGCAATCCACCACGCCTGAGAAAAACGATCGTGGGATTAGCGACGGACCTTCTCAGGTGAATTACTGACGGCAGGAATAGAGTTACATTTCTGTACCCGCGTGAACGGAGTGAATGATGCAATTCTCTAAAATGCATGGCCTTGGCAACGATTTTATGGTCGTCGACGCGGTAACGCAGAATGTTTTTTTCTCACCAGAGCTGATTCGCCGCCTGGCCGACAGGCATCTCGGCGTTGGATTTGATCAACTGCTGGTGGTTGAACCTCCGTACGATCCGGAGCTGGATTTCCACTACCGTATTTTTAATGCTGACGGCAGTGAAGTGTCACAGTGTGGCAATGGTGCCCGTTGTTTTGCCCGCTTTGTTCGCCTGAAAGGGCTGACCAATAAGCGTGATATCCGCGTCAGTACCGCGAATGGTCGTATGGTATTAACCGTAACCGACGACGAGCTGGTGCGGGTGAATATGGGTGAACCCAACTTTGAACCCTCGCAAGTTCCGTTTCGCGCCAACAAAGCAGAGAAGACCTATATTATGCGCGCGGCTGAACAGACAGTATTGTGCGGCGTGGTTTCAATGGGGAACCCGCACTGCGTGATTCAGGTTGATGATGTAGATACGGCCACGGTAGAAACCCTGGGACCGGTTCTGGAAAGCCACGAACGCTTCCCTGAACGCGCTAACATCGGGTTTATGCAGGTGGTAAAACGCGAGCATATCCGGCTGCGCGTCTATGAGCGCGGCGCGGGTGAAACGCAGGCCTGCGGCAGCGGTGCGTGCGCCGCCGTTGCGGTCGGTATCCAGCAGGGGCTGCTGGCAGAAGAAGTAAGGGTGGAATTGCCGGGCGGTCGACTTGATATCGCCTGGAAAGGTCCGGGTCATCCGCTGTATATGACTGGCCCGGCGGCACATGTCTACGACGGATTTATTCACTTATGAAGCAACCAGGGGAAGAACTACAGGAAACGCTCATGGAGCTGGACGACCGGGCGGTCGTCGATTACCTGCAACGTAATCCTGAGTTTTTTATCCGTAATGCCCAGGCCGTTGAAGCGATGCGTGTTCCGCACCCGGTGCGGGGCACGATTTCTTTAGTGGAATGGCATATGGCGCGGGCGCGTAATCATATTAACGTGCTGGAAGAGAACATGGCGCTGTTGATGGAACAAGCCAACGCCAATGAAAGCCTGTTCTATCGTCTGCTAAATCTGCAAGGACGGCTAGTGTCGGCCAGCAGTCTTGACGACATGCTGATGCGATTTCATCGCTGGGCGCGTGAGTTAGGCCTGGCCGGGGCGACGGTTCGTCTGTTCCCGGATCGCTGGCGACTTGGCGCACCATCAAAATTCACCCATCTGGCATTAAGCCGTCAGGCCTTTGAACCGTTGCGTATCCAGCGTTTGGGCCAGTCTCGGCATTATCTTGGGCCGCTCAATGGTCCGGAACTGTTGGTCATGATGCCGGAGGCGAAAGCGATAGGCTCGGTGGCGATGTCGATGCTCGGGCAAGATGGATCCCTGGGCGTGATGCTGTTCAGTAGCCGTGACGTTAATCATTACCAGCAGGGGCAAGGTACGCAATTACTGCAGGAAATCTCGCTGATGTTGCCGGAACTGCTGGAGCGCTGGATTGAACGCGTATGACCGATTCACCCCTTTCTCAGGATGTGGCGCGCTTTTTGCGCTATCTGGGCGTTGAGCGCCAGCTTAGCCCGATCACATTGCTTAATTATCAGCGTCAGCTTGATGCCATCATTGCGTTAGCCGGAGAAACCGGTCTGCAAAGCTGGCAACAATGTGACGCTGCGATGGTACGCAGTTTTGCCGTGCGCAGCCGTCGTAAAGGGCTGGGGCCAGCGAGTCTGGCGCTGCGCCTCTCCGCGTTGCGCAGTTTCTTCGACTGGCTGGTTAATCAGGGCGAACTGAAAGCCAATCCGGCAAAAAGCGTTTCCGCGCCGAAAGCGCCGCGTCATCTGCCTAAAAATATCGATGTCGACGACGTTAATCGTCTGCTGGATATCGATCTCAACGACCCTCTTGCCGTGCGTGATCGGGCAATGCTGGAAGTAATGTACGGCGCGGGGCTGCGTTTATCTGAACTGGTTGGGCTGGATATTAAACATCTCGATCTCGACACCGGCGAAGTGTGGGTGATGGGCAAAGGCAGTAAAGAGCGGCGTCTGCCAATTGGCCGCAATGCGGTGGCGTGGATTGAGCATTGGCTGGATCTGCGCGGGCTATTTGGCAGCGATGACGATGCGCTATTTTTGTCAAAACTGGGCAAACGTATCTCGGCGCGCAACGTGCAGAAACGCTTTGCGGAATGGGGTATCAAGCAGGGGCTGAACAGCCACGTACATCCCCACAAATTACGCCACTCCTTTGCGACGCATATGCTGGAGTCGAGCGGCGATCTGCGCGGAGTGCAGGAGTTATTGGGTCATGCCAATCTCTCCACGACTCAAATCTATACCCATCTTGATTTTCAACACCTGGCTTCAGTGTACGATGCGGCGCATCCGCGCGCCAAACGGGGGAAATAATGCGTTTTTACCGGCCTTTGGGGCGCATATCTGCGCTCACCTTTGACCTTGATGACACCCTTTACGATAACCGTCCCGTTATCACTCGCACCGAGCAGGAAGCGCTCGCGTTTGTACAGAATTACCATCCGGCGTTGAATTCGCTGCAAAATAGCGACCTACAGCGCCTACGTCAGGCTGTTCGCGACGCCGAGCCGGAAATCTACCACGATGTTACCCAATGGCGTCATCGTGCCGTAGAGCGCGCTATGCTGGAGGCGGGGTTGTCAGAGGCAGAAGCCAAAATGGGGGCGAATGCGGCGATGATGAATTTTGCCAAATGGCGTAGCCGTATTGATGTCCCGCAGTCAACGCATGACACGTTGAAGGCGCTGGCCCGCAAATGGCCGCTGGTGGCGATCACCAACGGTAATGCGCAGCCGGAACTGTTTGGCCTGGGCGATTATTTTGAGTTTGTGCTGCGCGCCGGTCCCGACGGGCGCTCAAAACCGTTCAGCGACATGTACGCGCTGGCGGCGGAAAAACTGAAAATGCCCGTAGAGGAAATCCTGCACGTGGGCGACGACCTGACGACTGACGTGGCGGGGGCCATCCGTTGCGGTATGCAGGCCTGCTGGATCAAACCGGAAAATGCCGACCTGATGCAAACCGCAGACAGCCGTTTGCTGCCGCATATCGAAATTTCACAGTTGGCATCTCTGACCTCGCTGATATAATCACCAGCAGAACTCTGTATATATACCCAGCTTTTTGGCGGATGGCGCTACGCTTTTCCGCCTTACCTACTTTTACGCGGCGGTGCCAATGGACGTTTCTTACCTGCTCGACAGCCTTAATGATAAACAGCGTGAAGCGGTGGCCGCGCCACGCAGCAACATGCTGGTTTTGGCAGGCGCGGGGAGTGGTAAAACGCGCGTGCTGGTGCACCGTATCGCCTGGTTACTGACGGTTGAGAACAACTCGCCGTACTCCATTATGGCGGTGACTTTTACCAACAAAGCGGCGGCGGAAATGCGCCACCGTATTGGTCAGATCATGGGAACCAGCCAGGGCGGTATGTGGGTGGGTACATTCCACGGTCTGGCGCACCGTCTGCTGCGCGCGCACCATATGGATGCAAACTTGCCGCAGGATTTCCAGATCCTCGACAGCGAAGACCAACTGCGTTTGCTTAAGCGTCTGATCAAGGCGATGAACCTTGATGAGAAGCAGTGGCCACCGCGTCAGGCGATGTGGTTCATCAATAGCCAGAAAGACGAAGGTCTGCGTCCGCATCATCTGCAAAGCTACGGTAACCCGGTTGAGCAAACCTGGCAGAAAGTGTATCAGGCTTACCAGGAAGCGTGTGACCGCGCGGGGCTGGTGGATTTCGCCGAGCTGCTGCTGCGCGCTCATGAACTGTGGCTTAACAAGCCGCATATCCTGCAGCACTACCGCGAACGCTTTACCAATATCCTGGTGGACGAATTCCAGGATACCAACAACATTCAGTACGCGTGGATCCGCCTGCTGGCGGGCGATACCGGCAAAGTGATGATCGTGGGTGATGACGATCAGTCGATCTACGGCTGGCGCGGAGCGCAGGTGGAAAACATCCAGCGCTTCCTCACGGATTTCCCGGGCGCAGAAACCATTCGTCTGGAGCAGAACTACCGTTCGACCAACAATATCCTCAGCGCGGCTAACGCCCTGATTGAAAACAATAATGGGCGTCTGGGTAAAAAGCTGTGGACCGATGGCGTTGATGGAGAACCGATCTCGCTTTACTGCGCGTTCAACGAACTCGATGAAGCGCGCTTTGTGGTCAACCGTATCAAAACCTGGCAGGACAACGGCGGTGCGCTGGAACAATGCGCCATTCTGTATCGCAGCAACGCCCAGTCGCGCGTACTGGAAGAGGCGCTGTTACAAGCCAGCATGCCGTATCGGATCTATGGCGGGATGCGCTTCTTCGAACGCCAGGAAATCAAAGATGCGCTCTCTTACCTGCGCCTGATCGCTAATCGCAATGACGACGCCGCGTTTGAACGCGTGGTGAATACGCCAACCCGCGGGATTGGCGATCGTACTTTAGATGTGGTGCGTCAGACCTCCCGTGACCGTCAGCTAACGCTGTGGCAGGCCTGTCGTGAGCTGTTGCAGGAAAAAGCTCTCGCGGGTCGTGCTGCCAGCGCCTTACAGCGCTTTATGGAGCTGATTGACGCACTGGCCCAGGAGACCGCGGATATGCCGCTGCACGTGCAGACTGACCGGGTGATTAAAGACTCCGGCCTGCGCATGATGTACGAGCAGGAAAAAGGCGAGAAGGGCCAGACGCGTATCGAAAACTTAGACGAATTGGTGACGGCAACGCGCCAGTTCAGCTACAACGAAGAAGACGAAGACTTAATGCCGCTGCAGGCGTTCCTGTCTCACGCCGCGCTGGAAGCAGGTGAAGGGCAAGCGGATACCTGGCAGGACGCGGTACAGCTGATGACGCTGCACTCGGCGAAAGGTCTGGAATTCCCGCAGGTGTTTATCGTGGGGATGGAAGAAGGCATGTTCCCCAGCCAGATGTCGCTGGACGAAGGTGGTCGCCTCGAAGAAGAGCGCCGCCTGGCTTACGTCGGCGTGACCCGCGCGATGCAAAAGCTGACGCTGACCTACGCCGAAACACGTCGTCTGTACGGCAAAGAGGTTTACCATCGTCCGTCGCGCTTTATCGGCGAACTGCCGGAAGCGTGCGTTGAAGAGGTTCGCCTGCGCGCCACGGTCAGCCGTCCGGTGAGCCATCAGCGGATGGGCACGCCAATGGCGGAAAACGATACCGGCTACAAGCTCGGTCAGCGCGTGCGCCATGCTAAATTTGGCGAGGGCACCATCGTCAACCTGGAAGGAAGCGGCGAGCATAGTCGTTTGCAGGTCGCGTTCCAGGGGCAGGGGATCAAATGGCTGGTAGCGGCCTACGCCAGACTGGAAACGGTTTAATCGGTTCGGCTTTGCCGGATAAGGCCGAGCCGACATCCGGCAACCTGTCGGTTAATATTCTGAAATCATAGATAAATAATTCCCCTCTGCTAACCTTTCTGTATAAGGGGAAATTATTACTTTTTCGCCATCCGTTGCGTGTTGACGTCAAAATTTTGCTGGCGTAACATGCGCGCACGATTACGCTAAGAGGACATTCGCCTTGGACACACCCAGTAGATACTGGCTCATTATCCTGTCATCCAGGATCAACTCCTAAGGCTATCCCTTTTTGCTGATAGCCTTCGCGGTTGTCAGCGACCTTCTGTTTTTTTCCCGTCGCGCTGAGTCAGGCTGTTTAATGGTCTGAAACCCAATTTGTTTCTGTGTGCCCTCCGAACTGTCCGATAATTTTTTGCATTGGGAGTCCCGGTCATGCTGAGCGCATTTCAACTGGAAAACAATCGTTTAACTCGCCTTGAGGCAGACGAGATCGAGCACCTGGCCAGTTCGGTTTGGGTCGATTTAGTCGAGCCGGATGACGAAGAACGAAACCGTGTGCAAAAGGACTTGGGCCAGAATCTGGCTACGCGCCCTGAACTGGAAGACATCGAAGCGTCCGCACGTTTTTTTGAAGACGAAGACGGTCTGCACATTCACTCCTTCTTCTTTTATGAAGATGCCGACGATCACGCGGGTAACTCAACCGTCGCATTTACCATTCGCGAAGGCCGCCTGTTTACCCTGCGCGAGCGCGAACTGCCGGCTTTCCGCCTGTACCGCATGCGTGCGCGTAATCAGGCGATGGTGGATGGCAACGCCTACGAGCTGCTGCTTGACCTGTTCGAAACCAAAATTGAACAGTTGGCGGATGAGATCGAAAACATCTACAGCGACCTGGAAAAACTCAGCCGTGTGATCATGGAAGGGCGTCAGGGCGATGAATATGACGAAGCGCTGTCGACGCTGGCGGAACTGGAAGATATCGGCTGGAAGGTTCGTCTGTGTCTGATGGATACCCAGCGCGCGCTAAACTTCCTGGTGCGTAAAGCGCGTTTGCCGGGCAGTCAGCTGGAGCAGGCGCGTGAGATCCTGCGCGATATCGAATCCCTGCTGCCGCACAATGAATCGCTGTTCCAGAAGGTTAACTTCCTGATGCAAGCGGCGATGGGCTTTATCAATATCGAGCAGAACCGCATCATCAAGATCTTCTCGGTGGTCTCTGTGGTGTTCCTGCCGCCGACGCTGGTGGCTTCCAGCTACGGGATGAACTTTGAATTCATGCCTGAACTGCACTGGAGCTTCGGTTATCCAGGAGCGATTGTCTTTATGATGCTCGCGGGTCTGGCGCCGTATCTATACTTTAAGCGCAAGAACTGGCTGTAATGGCTGTGACTTATCCGACCTACGGAGATGTGCTTTTGTAGGCCGGATAAGCGAAGCGCCATCCGGCAATCTTCTAGCTTCGACGAACCCGTCGTTGCGTATAAATCGCATCCATCACGAAAATCGCCAGCGCTACCCAGATAAACGCAAACGTGACCATTTTATCCGCTCCCGGAACTTCACCGTAAAAGGTGACTGCCAGCAGGAACATCAACGTAGGTCCGATATACTGGAAGAAACCCAGCGTTGAAAGACGCAGACGGGTTGCCGCGCCGGTAAAGCACAGCAGCGGAATGGTGGTCACGACGCCCGCAGCAATCAGCAGCAGGTTAAGCGACATGGGATTTTGCCCCATATGGCTGGTTGAGCTGTCCGCAATGCCAAACAGATAGATGGCCGCAACGGGTAAAAGCCACAGGGTTTCGATCAGCATGCCAGTTTGTGCTTCGACGGCAATCTTCTTGCGCACCAGGCCATAGAAGGCAAAGCTGAACGCGAGTCCCAGCGCGATTATTGGCAGCGATCCAAAGGTCCACAGCTGCACCAGTACACCGCAGGCGGCTAACAGTACCGCCAGCCACTGCATGCGACGAAAGCGCTCGCCGAGGAATAACATTCCCAGCACAATATTCACCAGCGGGTTGATAAAATAACCCAGGCTGGCTTCCAGCATATGGTGATTATTGACCGCCCAAATGAACAGCAGCCAGTTTCCGCCGATGAGCACGGCAGAGAGCGCCAGCAGGAAAATCTTCTTTGGCGTTTGTAGTAGCGTTTTGACGCCCGACCACTGGCGACTGATGCTCATCAGTACCACCATAAAGAAAAACGACCAGATGACGCGGTGCGTCAGGATCTCATCTGCCGGGACATAGTAAATCAGCTTGAAGTAGGCAGGAGCGATACCCCAAATAAAATAAGCAGCAAGAGCGAGTAACACGCCCTGCCGCGTTTGTTTAGCATCCATCGGGAAAACTCATTGCAGAAATGTAACAGCAGTTTACCTTTTTTTGGACACTTACCCCACCATATAAGTGGCGGTTGCGCTGGCAATATAAAGTTGTTCTTCGTTATGCAATTCCACGCGCGCAACGGCGACTTTATTACCCGCCCGCAGCAGGCTACTGGTGGCGGTAAAGCGATTCCCTCTTCCCGGACGCAGGTAATCAACGCGTAAATCGATTGTCCCCATACGTGACATCCGCTGACGCAGCTCATCCTCGCTGATCGTTTCATGGCGGGTCAGCGTACTCCCAACGCACACCAGCCCAGCAGCGACGTCCAGCGCCGAGGCGATCACGCCGCCATGCAGAATGCTTTGCGCCCAGTTGCCGACCATCATCGGTTGGTTATTAAAGGCTAATTGAGCAAATTCTTTCTCATAGCGTTCAAGCTCCAGTCCCAGCGCCCGATTAAACGGCATATGATAGACAAACATTTCACCCACTAACTTCAGCGCTTCCTCAGCAGTAAGTACGGCAGACATACGATCCCTACACCTCAATGGTTAATGAAATGTTGATATTATGCTTATTATTTGTTGTTTTCTACTTTAAGACCGGATGACTAACGAGGAAATCGCTAAGTATGTATACCCGTCATACTTCAAGTTGCATGTGCGTTGGCAGCGTCTGCTCACCCCAGTCACTTACTTTAGTAAGCTCCTGGGGTTTACAGACTTGCCGCCTTCCTGCAATTTGAATTATTTAGGGTATAGAATGCTTGCCAGATAATTATACAATTCATCAATATTTTGGTTCAGGAGAACATTACCGATGCGGGCGATTCTGGGATGGTTACTACCAGCAGTCATGCTGCCGTTGACCGCTTATGCGCAGGAAGCGACAGTGAAAGAGATTCATGATGCACCGGCGGTTCGCGGCAGTATTATCGCTAACATGCTGCAGGAACATGACAACCCTTTCACGCTTTACCCTTATGACACCAACTATCTCATCTACACCAATACCAGCGACATGAACAAAGAGGCGATCAGCAGCTATAGCTGGTCCGAAAATGCGCGCAAAGATGAGGTTAAGTTTCAGCTAAGCCTGGCGTTTCCGCTCTGGCGTGGGATATTAGGGCCGAATTCGGTACTCGGCGGCTCTTATACCCAAAAGTCATGGTGGCAGCTTTCGAACAGTGAAGAGTCCTCACCGTTTCGCGAGACCAACTATGAACCGCAATTGTTCCTTGGTTTTGCCACCGACTATCGCTTTGCCGGTTGGACGCTCCGTGATATCGAAATGGGTTATAACCATGACTCCAACGGCCGTTCCGATCCTACTTCGCGTAGCTGGAACCGTCTTTACACCCGACTGATGGCTGAAAATGGTAACTGGCTGGTGGAAGTTAAGCCGTGGTACGTTATTGGAAGCACCGACGATAACCCTGATATCACCAAATATATGGGCTACTATCAGTTGAAAATGGGCTATCACCTGGGTGACGCGGTCATCAGTGTGAAAGGTCAGTACAACTGGAATACCGGCTATGGCGGCGCAGAGCTTGGGGCCAGCTATCCAATTACGAAACATGTGCGTCTTTACACCCAGGTGTACAGCGGTTACGGCGAATCGCTGATTGACTACAACTTCAATCAGACTCGTGTTGGCGTGGGTGTGATGCTCAACGATATCTTCTGACAGATATTGAGAGTATTTTAATCATTGCAGTTTCTCTCTCAGGCGCTGAAAATAGCGCCTGTTTTTATTTCAGGCTAATGGGGTTAATGTGGCGCAGGCGGAAGTGTTGAATCTGGAAATGGGCGCTAAACAGGTTTTGCAGGAAACCTTTGGCTACCAACAGTTTCGCCCCGGTCAGGAAGAAATCATTGATACCGTGATCTCTGGTCGCGACTGCCTGGTCGTTATGCCGACCGGTGGCGGTAAATCCCTGTGCTATCAAATTCCCGCATTATTGCTTAACGGGCTCACCGTTGTTGTTTCTCCGCTGATTTCCCTGATGAAAGATCAGGTCGATCAACTGCTGGCCAACGGCGTGGCGGCTGCGTGTCTGAACTCCACCCAAAGTCGTGAGCAGCAGCTTGAGGTCATGGCAGGTTGTCGCAGCGGGCAGATTCGCTTGTTGTACATTGCGCCAGAACGTCTGATGCTGGATAACTTCCTTGAAAATCTGGCGCACTGGAATCCGGTATTGCTGGCCGTTGATGAAGCGCACTGTATCTCGCAGTGGGGGCATGATTTCCGCCCGGAATACGCCGCGCTGGGACAGTTGCGCCAGCGTTTCCCGAGCCTGCCGTTTGTGGCGCTGACCGCAACGGCGGATGAAACCACCCGGCTGGATATTGTGCGTCTGCTGGGGCTCAACGATCCGTTAATTCAGATCAGCAGCTTTGACCGCCCGAATATTCGCTACATGCTGATGGAGAAGTTTAAGCCGCTCGATCAGCTGATGCGCTACGTGCAAGAGCAGCGCGGTAAGTCTGGAATTATCTACTGCAACAGCCGCGCCAAAGTTGAAGATACCGCCGCGCGTTTGCAAAGCCGGGGTATCAGCGCCGGGGCTTATCATGCCGGGCTGGAAAACGCCGTACGCGCTGAAGTGCAGGAGAAATTCCAGCGCGATGACCTGCAAATCGTGGTAGCGACCGTGGCGTTCGGTATGGGAATCAACAAACCTAACGTACGCTTCGTGGTGCATTTCGATATTCCACGCAATATCGAATCCTATTACCAGGAAACAGGCCGTGCCGGACGTGACGGCCTGCCAGCGGAAGCGATGCTGTTTTACGATCCGGCGGATATGGCATGGTTGCGCCGTTGCCTTGAAGAGAAACCCGCAGGACAGCTACTGGATATTGAACGGCACAAGCTCAATGCGATGGGGGCATTTGCCGAGGCGCAAACCTGTCGTCGTCTGGTGCTGCTGAACTATTTTGGCGAAGGGCGGCAGGAGCCCTGTGGTAACTGCGACATCTGCCTCGATCCGCCAAAACAGTACGACGGACTTATGGATGCGCGCAAAGCGCTGTCGACTATCTACCGTGTGAATCAACGCTTTGGTATGGGTTACGTCGTGGAGGTTCTGCGCGGAGCGAATAACCAGCGTATTCGCGAACTGGCCCATGACAAGCTGCCGGTCTATGGCATTGGCCGTGAGCAAAGCCATGAACATTGGGTTAGCGTTATTCGCCAGCTTATTCATCTTGGTCTGGTGACGCAGAATATTGCCCATCACTCTGCGTTACAGCTAACTGAAGCCGCGCGTCCGGTGCTGCGTGGTGACGTTGCGCTACAGCTTGCGGTACCGCGTATTGTGGCGCTGAAACCGCGTGCGATGCAGAAATCCTTCGGTGGCAACTATGACCGCAAACTGTTCGCCAAATTGCGTAAGCTGCGTAAAGCCATTGCCGATGAAGAGAATATCCCGCCGTATGTCGTCTTTAACGACGCCACGTTGATTGAAATGGCCGAGCAGATGCCGGTTTCGCCGAGCGAAATGCTGAGCGTCAACGGCGTGGGAATGCGTAAACTTGAGCGTTTTGGCAAAGAGTTTATGGCACTTATTCGCGCGCACGTTGATGGTGACGACGAAGAGTAGTCAGCGAGGCAAAAAAGTGCCAGGATGGTGACTCACTGAACTATTCCCCCGCGAGTCATTGTTATGTTAACGCTATTTTTCACCGTTGCGTTGGTGCATATCGTTGCGCTGATGAGTCCCGGTCCCGATTTTTTCTTTGTTTCTCAAACGGCCGTTAGCCGTTCGCGCAAAGAAGCCATGATGGGCGTGCTGGGTATTACCTGTGGCGTCATGGTCTGGGCTGGCGTGGCGCTGCTTGGCCTGCATCTGATTATCGAAAAAATGGCCTGGTTGCATACCATTATCATGGTGGGCGGCGGTCTGTATCTGTGCTGGATGGGTTACCAGATGCTGCGCGGCGCGTTTAAAAAACAGGATGTTGCGGCTCCCACTCCGCAGGTGGAGCTGGCGCAGAGCGGACGCAGCTTTTTGAAAGGTCTGCTGACCAATCTGGCGAACCCGAAAGCCATTATCTATTTTGGCTCCGTATTCTCATTGTTCGTTGGCGACAACGTGGGCACGGGCGCGCGCTGGGGGATCTTTGCCCTGATCATCGTGGAAACACTGGCGTGGTTTACCGTGGTCGCCAGCCTGTTTGCACTGCCGAAAATGCGTCGTGGCTATCAGCGTCTGGCGAAGTGGATTGATGGTTTTGCCGGCGCGCTGTTTGCAGGCTTCGGTATCCATCTGATTATTTCGCGCTAGATTTGTTACCCGCCTGGGTGTCCCAGGCGGAATGCAGTTTATTGCGCAAGTTTCTGTAGTTCATCCTTCGAAAGGCCGGTCATTTCCATAATCGCATCGGTATCGAGACCCCGTTTGAGCATTGCTTTTGCTACATCAGTAAGGGCAAGGCGCCTCCCTTCTTCACGGCCTATCTGTTTTAGTTGATCCGCCATTGTCATCAGTTTGTCTTCATGCTGCGGCACACGCTGTGCCAGCTTATACAATAATGTCTGAACATCTTGTGTATTCCCTGCTTGCACCATGTAGTTTACCAGCACGGTTATTTGTTGTCCGCTCATCTTCTCCAGCATAAACAGACGGGTAAGTTTATCCAGCAGCTGCGCCATGTCGCGCTGGCGAATGTGTTTTTGTACTAATGTCAGCGCTGCCATACTGCGATGCTGCATGATCTCATCATCTGGAATAACCGTCACATCCACCAACGGGAACGGTGCGCTGTAAAGTTGAAGGGCAGTACCCGAATCCTCAAAGTGATCCAGCCAGTTCATCGAACCTTGCCAGGGGCTTTGCTTGCCATGGTAAAAGAGCACAGGAATAACCAGCGGTAATGTGTCGTTTCCCGCCTCAAGATGACGTTGCATCGCGGCGATAGCGTAGCGCATCAGGCGAAATGACATATGTTTGTCCGGTGAGCTTTGATGCTCAATGAGCACATGTACATAGCCATGCCCGCTGGTGGTTTCCAGTGAGTAGAGAATATCGCTGAAATAGGGGCGCAGATCGTCCTCCACAAAGCTGCCTGATTCCTGGCGGAGCGTTTCCAGCTTGCAGATTTTGATTAACGAGGGTGGAAGATGAAGTTCAATAAAGTCCCGCGCGGTTTCCACGCGGGAGAGGAAGGTCTTAAATACTGAATCATGTGGTGTCGTTGCTTCCGCCATCGTCCATCATCCGTGAGTGGTGAATGTGGCAGCATTCTGGCATTAGCAATCAACGTCTAACAGTGCAGAATGAAAGACTTTTCTCCCTTTGCGGCGAAGTACGAACAGTCATGTTCAGACGCTCTTACAGTTAGCATTTCATTGCGAGCGCCGTTCCATTTGCTAGGCATGCCTTGCCGATGCCAGCAGAGCGCCTATCAGCATAAATAGCGAGCCAAACACTTTGTTGAGCGCCTTCATTTGCTTTGGTCCTTTAATCCAGCCTGCAATGCGCGTGGCCAGCGTCGCGTAACCGATCATCACAATGATATCGACCACGATGGTCGTAACGCCAAGCACCACGTATTGCATCAGCTGCGGTTCCTGCGGCAGGATAAACTGCGGGAACAGAGCGGCAAGAAAAACAATGCTTTTGGGGTTGGTCAAATTAACAAAGACCGCACGTTTGAACAGGCGGCTGCGCGATTGCGTATTCGCCATGGTATTCAGATCGATAGCGCCCGCCGCGCGCCACTGCTGGATACCCAGCCAAATCAGATAGGCCGCTCCCGCCCACTTCAGCACCTCAAATGCGATCACCGAACGTGAGAATAGCGTTCCCAGTCCTACGCCAACCAGAACGATATGAATGCCCAACCCGGTCTGTAAACCCGCAATCGACGCGCTTGCACCGCGATAGCCGTGACTGATGGCGGTGGTCATGGTGTTGATTGCGCCAGAGCCTGGAGACAAGCTCAAAATAATAGAGGTCAGCAGGTAGGCGAACCACCATTCAAAGGTCATGAGAAACTCCCGGATTGTCTATTTTTATGCCACAATACTCTACTGCCGTTAGGTTGTGCCAGCGACGGCGAAAAAAACGATTTTACTTGGTCAGCGAGGCTGGATACCCGATGTTTCAGCAGCAAAAAGACTGGGAAACAAGAGAAAACGCGTTTGCTGCTTTTTCCATGGGGCCACTGACAGATTTCTGGCGTCAGCGGGAAGAAGCGGAATTTACGGGCGTGGATAATATCCCCGTACATTTTGTTCGTTTTCATGCAGAAAAAAACGATCGCGTCATCGTCGTCTGTCCTGGACGCATTGAAAGCTACGTGAAATACGCTGAACTGGCGTATGACCTGTTTCACTCTGGTTTTGACGTCCTCATTATCGATCACCGTGGGCAGGGCCGTTCCGGGCGTATGCTTTCGGATCCGCATCGTGGTCATGTCGATAACTTTAATGACTATGTCGATGATTTAACCGCCTTCTGGCAGCAGGAAGTGCTACCCGGTCCGTGGAGAAAACGCTATATACTGGCGCATTCTATGGGCGGTGCGATTGCCACATTGTTCCTGCAGCGCCACCCGAATCAGTGTGATGCTATCGCGCTTTGTGCGCCGATGTTTGGTATTGTGATGCGCTTTCCCGACTGGATGGTGCGCCATATTCTGGACTGGGCTGAAGGGCATCCGCGGATCCGCGAAGGCTATGCGATGGGAACCGGGCGCTGGCGGGCGCTGCCATTCGGTATGAATGCGTTAACGCATAGTCGACAGCGCTATCGGCGCAATCTGCGCTTCTATGCGGATGAGCCGCGACTGCGCGTTGGCGGCCCCACCTACCACTGGGTTCGTGAAGGTATTCTGGCAGGCGAACAGGTTCTGGCCGGAGCAGGAGACGACGCGACGCCGACGCTGCTGATTCAGGCTGAAGAAGAGCGGGTGGTAGATAACCGCATGCACGATCGTTTTTGTGAACTCCGCGCCGCAGCAGGCCATCCTGTAGAAGGGGGTCAGCCGCTTGTCATCAAAGGCGCGTACCATGAGATCCTTTTTGAAAAGGACGCAATGCGCTCAGTCGCGCTTAACGCTATTGTCGAATTCTTCGACAAGCATAACTCATCCAGCGGAACCCGCTTTGCCTAGAGGTTGAATTTTCTTATGTATCAGGTTGTTGCGTCTGATTTAGACGGTACGCTGCTTTCTCCCGACCATACTTTGTCCCCTTATGCCAAAGAGACGCTGAAGTTATTGACCGCTCGCGGCGTTAACTTCGTGTTTGCGACAGGCCGTCATCATGTTGATGTGGGGCAAATTCGCGATAACCTCGGCATTAAAACCTACATGATCACGTCTAACGGCGCGCGCGTGCATGATTCTGACGGGAATCTGGTGTTTTCGCATAATCTGGATCGCGACATTGCCAGCGACCTGTTTGGCGTAGTGAATGCAAATCCGGACATCGTGACCAACGTTTATCGCGATGATGAGTGGTTTATGAACCGCCACCGGCCGGACGAAATGCGCTTTTTTAAAGAAGCGGTATTTAACTATTCCCTGTTTGAACCTGCGTTACTGGAGCCTGAAGGCGTCAGCAAAGTGTTCTTCACCACCGATTCTCACGAAAGGCTGCTGCCGCTGGAGCAGGCGATTAACGCCCGCTGGGGCGATCGTGTCAACGTCAGCTTTTCTACGCTTACCTGTCTGGAAGTCATGGCTGGCGGCGTATCGAAAGGTCATGCGCTGGAAGCGGTAGCGAAAGCGATGGGCTACAGCCTGAAAGACTGCATCGCTTTTGGCGATGGGATGAACGACGCGGAAATGCTCTCCATGGCAGGTAAAGGCTGCGTCATGGGCAACGCCCACCAGCGCCTGAAGGATCTGCACCCGGAACTGGAAGTCATTGGTCTTAATGCCGACGATGCCGTCCCGCACTATCTGCGTGAGCTGTTTTTGCAATAACTTTGTTGTTCGTTAGTTGACCAGTCGTCAACTAAAAACTTCGCTACAATGGGTGTACCTTCTGTTAAGAGACATCCATTGTGGCGTTACTCATCATTACCACAATTCTGTGGGCCTTTTCCTTTAGCCTGTTTGGCGAGTACCTTGCCGGTCATGTCGATAGCTATTTTGCGGTGCTGGTGCGTGTTGGGCTGGCGGCGCTGGTGTTCCTGCCGTTTCTACGTACCCGTGGTCACAGCGTAAAAACGATCGCGTTGTATATGCTGGTGGGGGCCATGCAGCTTGGTATCATGTATATGCTGAGTTTTCACGCCTATCTGTACCTGACGGTTTCAGAACTGCTGCTCTTTACCGTGCTGACGCCGCTCTACATTACGCTGATTTACGATCTGATGAGTGGACGTCGTCTGCGCTGGAGCTATGCCTTCAGTGCGTTGCTGGCGGTGATTGGCGCAGGGATCATTCGTTACGATCAGGTGACCAGTCACTTCTGGACCGGCCTGCTGCTGGTGCAGTTGTCCAATATCAGCTTTGCCATTGGTATGGTGGGCTATAAACGTCTGATGGAAACGCGGCCAATGCCGCAGCACAACGCCTTTGCCTGGTTTTATATGGGCGCCTTTATGGTGGCAGTAGTTGCCTGGTTCATGCTGGGTAATGCGCAGAAAATGCCTGCAACTACGCTACAGTGGGGAATTCTGGTATTTCTTGGCGTGGCGGCGTCCGGCATTGGTTACTTTATGTGGAACTATGGCGCGACCCAGGTGGATGCGGGTACGCTGGGTATCATGAACAATATGCATGTGCCGGCCGGGCTGTTGGTTAATCTGGCTATCTGGCATCAACAGCCTCACTGGCCAAGCTTCATCATTGGGGCGGCTGTGATAGTGGCCTCACTGTGGGTACATCGAAAGTGGGTCGTTCCGCACTCCGTACAAACGGCAGGTGATCGCAGGCGTGATTCCGCGCTGAGCGAATAAACGCTTCTGTGACCGGCTGTCGCTGCTCGCCATCACGTACGGCGGCGTACAGTCGGCTCCACAATCCATCGCCCAGAGTTTTAGTCACCACCAGACCCTGGCGTTCAAAACTCTCCACCACCCAGTGTGGTAAAGCCGCAATACCCATTCTGGCTGCAACCATCTGAATCAGCAGCAGGGTGTTATCCACGCTCTTTAGCGAAGGACTCACGCCCGCAGGCTGCAGGAAGTGTCGCCAGACATCCAGTCGACTCCGTTGCACCGGGTAAATAAGCAGCGTCTCGCTGGCTAAATCCTCCGGCGTAATTTGCGTTTTGTTGGCCAGCGGATGGTCCGGCGCCAATATCAGACGGACTTCAAAATCGAACATCGGCGAGTAGTGCAATCCGCTGCGCGGCAGGATGTCGGAGGTTAACACCAGATCCAGCTCGTCCTGCTGTAGCGCCGGTTGCGGATCGAACGTCACGCCGGATTTAAAGTCCATCTCCACCTGCGGCCAGTTGGCACGAAAATTCTCCAGCGCGGGCGTCAGCCACTGGATACAGCTGTGGCATTCAATCGCGATTCGCAGCCGGGTTTGCTGTGGTTCGTTGCAAGCCTGCAGCGCACGACCAATTTGCGGCAACACCTGATTAGCTAACTGCAGCAGGATTTCCCCCTGCGGCGTAAAGCGCAGAGGCTGGCTTTTACGGATAAAAAGTCGAAAGCCAAGGCGCTGCTCCAGATCGCTGAACTGGTGAGAAAGGGCGGATTGGGTCTGATGCAACGTTGCCGCTGCGGCTGCCAGAGAACCACTATTCCGCAACGCCTGTAGCGTTTTCAGGTGTTTAATCTCGATCATGAAAGTCCTTCACTTCGGCATGAACAAATTGCGCTTGAGGAATATACAGTAACCGCCAATTATGGATGTGTAAACATCTGGACGGCTAAAATCCTTCGTCTTTTAAATTTATGGTGCGTTGGCTTCGTTTCCCCACCTCAGTCACTTACTTCAGTAAGCTCCTGGGGATGAGTAAACTTGCCGCCTTCCCTAAATTCAAAATCCATAGGATTTACATATAATTAGAGGAAGAAAAATGACAATATTGAATCACACCCTCGGTTTCCCTCGCGTTGGCCTGCGTCGCGAGTTGAAGAAAGCGCAAGAAAGCTACTGGGCGGGAAATTCCTCCCGTGAAGATTTGCTGACAGTTGGCCGCGAGCTGCGTGCCCGCCACTGGGAGCAGCAAAAGCAGGCGGGGGTTGACCTGCTGCCGGTGGGCGATTTTGCCTGGTACGATCACGTCCTGACCACCAGTCTGTTGCTCGGCAACGTTCCGGCTCGTCATCAAAATAAAGATGGCTCTGTCGATATCGACACCTTATTCCGCATTGGTCGTGGCCGCGCACCAACGGGTGAACCCGCGGCGGCGGCAGAAATGACCAAATGGTTTAACACCAACTATCACTACATGGTGCCCGAGTTCACCAAAGGTCAGCAGTTCAAACTGACCTGGACCCAACTGCTGGATGAAGTGGACGAAGCGCTGGCGCTCGGTCACAAGGTGAAGCCTGTGCTGTTGGGACCGGTAACTTATCTGTGGCTGGGGAAAGTGAAGGGCGAACAGTTTGACCGCCTGAGCCTGTTGAACGATATTCTGCCGGTTTACCAGCAGGTGCTGGCTGAGTTGGCGAAACGCGGTATTGAGTGGGTGCAGATTGATGAACCTGCTCTGGTACTGGAGCTGCCGCAAGCGTGGCTGGATGCTTTTAAACCGGCTTATGACGCCCTGCAAGGCCAGGTGAAGCTGCTACTGACCACCTACTTCGAAGGCGTAACGCCAAACCTGGATACCATTACCGCGCTGCCGGTGCAGGGGCTGCACGTTGACTTCGTGCACGGCAAAGATGATGTCGCCGAGCTGCATAAACGTCTGCCTGCCGACTGGCTGCTGTCAGCGGGTCTGGTGAACGGTCGCAACGTCTGGCGTGCCGATCTCAGCGAAAAATATGCGCAAATTAAAGATATCGTCGGGAAACGTGACCTGTGGGTGGCTTCCTCCTGCTCTCTGCTGCACAGCCCAATCGATCTCAGCGTGGAAACTCGCCTTGATGCAGAAGTGAAGAGCTGGTTTGCCTTCGCGCTGCAAAAATGTGGCGAGCTGGCGCTGCTGCGCGATGCGTTGAACAGCGGCGATACGGCGGCAATTGTGGAATGGAGCGCACCGATCCAGGCGCGTCGTCACTCTACCCGCGTACACAACGCCGCAGTGGAAAAACGTCTGGCGGCGATCGCCGCCCAGGACAGCCAGCGCGCCAACGCTTATCCAGTTCGTGCCGAGGCACAGCGTGCCCGTTTTAATCTGCCGGCATGGCCGACCACGACTATCGGCTCATTCCCGCAAACCACCGAAATTCGTGGTCTGCGTCTGGACTTCAAAAAGGGCAACCTGGATGCCGGTAACTACCGCACCGGTATCGCAGAACATATCAAACAAGCGATCGTTGAACAGGAACGTTTGGGGCTCGATGTGCTGGTGCACGGTGAAGCCGAGCGTAACGACATGGTCGAGTACTTTGGCGAACACCTGGACGGTTTCGTCTTTACCCAAAACGGTTGGGTGCAGAGCTACGGCTCTCGCTGCGTGAAGCCGCCGGTGGTGATTGGCGATGTCAGCCGCCCGGAAGCGATCACCGTTGAGTGGGCGAAGTATGCCCAGTCGCTGACCGACAAACCGGTAAAAGGCATGCTGACGGGTCCGGTGACCATTCTCTGCTGGTCATTCCCGCGTGAAGACGTGACGCGTGAAACCATCGCTAAGCAGATTGCGCTGGCGCTGCGTGACGAGGTAGCGGATTTGGAAGCGGCGGGTATTGGCATCATCCAGATTGATGAACCGGCGCTGCGCGAAGGTCTGCCGCTGCGCCGCAGCGACTGGGCAGCGTATCTGGAGTGGGGCGTGGAAGCCTTCCGCATTAACGCGGCGGTGGCGAAGGATGAAACCCAGATCCACACCCACATGTGTTATTGCGAGTTCAATGACATCATGGACTCCATTGCGGCGCTGGACGCGGACGTGATCACCATTGAGACGTCACGCTCTGATATGGAACTGCTGGAATCGTTTGAAGAGTTCGACTATCCGAACGAAATCGGGCCGGGCGTATACGATATTCACTCGCCGAACGTCCCGAGCGTGGAGTGGATTGAAGCCCTGCTGAAGAAAGCCGAGCAGCGTATTCCGGCTGAGCGTCTGTGGGTGAACCCGGATTGCGGCCTGAAAACGCGCGGCTGGCCGGAAACGCGGGCGGCGCTGGCGAACATGGTCAAAGCAGCGCAAAATCTGCGTCAGGCGTAATTCGGTGCCCGGGAAGCGCTGGCGCTTGCCCGGGTTATTGGAAATCGCAACAGTTGTAGGCCCGGTAAGGTGTTGCCGCCACCGGGCAATTAACGTTTATTTCTTCCCGCCGTATTGCGCGAACCACTCCAGCATCCTCTGCCAGCCGTCTTTCGCGGACTCTTCGTGATAGCTCGGGCGATAATCGGCGTTAAAAGCATGTCCGGCATCGGGATACACTACGATTTCCGCTTTTGCATTGGCGGCGCGCAGCGCCTGACGCATTGTTTCAACGGTATCTTGCGGAATACTGGTGTCCTGGCCGCCATACAGTCCCAGAACGGGGGCGTTAAGATCGGTCGCGATATCAACGGGATGTTTCGGCGAGTTGAGGGTTTTATCACCTACCAGCTTGCCGTACCACGCCACCGCCGCTTTTAACTGCGGATTATGTGCGGCATACAGCCAGGTGATGCGTCCACCCCAGCAGAATCCGGTGATCATCAACTGGTGCGCATCTCCTCCGTTGCGGGAGGCCCAGCTGGCGACGTGGTCCAGATCGGCCAGTACCTGAGAGTCAGGCACTTTGGCGACAAGGCCACTGAGTAGCGTAGGGATATCGGCAAAGTCATTGGGATCGCCTTCGCGAAAATAGAGTTCTGGAGCGATAGCCAGATACCCTTCCAGAGCCAGACGGCGGCAAACGTCACGAATGTGTTCATGAATGCCAAAAATTTCCTGCACGACAATAACCACGGGCAGGGGGCCATCGGTCTGTTTTGGTCGTGCGTGATACGCTGGCATATCATCGCCTTGTGACGGTATGGACGTTACCCCGGCGATAATTGCGTTATCCGGAGTGTGGACCGTGGTAGACGTCGGTGGAGATACAGCAGGTGCAAAGCCAGATTGTCGTGTTGTCATGGTATTCTCCGTACCCTTAAATATTCAGCCAAAAAGCGCATTGTTAACTATAGACACATGCAACGAACCACATTGCCTTAAACGGTCTATCTTTTGTGCAAGGCTTCCTTACATCGCATCGTTTATGTGATATTCATCACTATTTTATGGTAATTGAATGCAATTGATTTACATCATAGTGATGACTGTCACGAAAATATGTTTATGCCTTCGGTAAAGTGTGTTTTTGCTTCTTCTGACAAAACCGATTCACAGAGGAGTTTTTATGTCTAAGTCTGATGTTTTTCATCTCGGCCTCACTAAGAACGATTTACAAGGGGCTACGCTTGCTATCGTCCCTGGCGACCCGGAGCGTGTGGAAAAGATCGCCGCGCTGATGGATAAGCCGGTTAAGCTGGCATCTCATCGCGAGTTCACTACCTGGCGTGCTGAGCTGGATGGTAAAGCCGTGATCGTGTGCTCTACCGGTATCGGCGGCCCGTCCACCTCTATTGCCGTAGAAGAACTGGCACAACTGGGCATTCGTACCTTCCTGCGTATCGGTACGACTGGCGCTATCCAGCCGCATATCAACGTGGGTGATGTACTGGTTACCACTGCATCTGTTCGTCTGGACGGTGCAAGCCTGCATTTCGCGCCAATGGAATTCCCGGCCGTTGCGGACTTCGAGTGCACCACCGCGCTGGTGGAAGCAGCGAAATCTATCGGCGCTACCACTCACGTGGGCGTTACCGCGTCTTCTGACACCTTCTATCCGGGACAGGAGCGTTATGACACCTTCTCTGGTCGCGTCGTGAGCCGTTTCAAAGGCTCAATGGAAGAGTGGCAGTCTATGGGCGTCATGAACTACGAAATGGAATCTGCGACGTTGCTGACCATGTGCGCAAGCCAGGGTCTGCGTGCCGGTATGGTTGCGGGTGTTATCGTGAACCGTACTCAGCAAGAGATCCCTAATGCGGAAACGATGAAACAAACGGAAAGCCACGCGGTGAAAATCGTGGTGGAAGCCGCGCGTCGTTTACTGTAATTCTCCCGTCTATTCAAAAAGGCCGACGCGTTCGGCCTTTTTATTTTGCGTAGTGCCTCGCAGGAAATTCCTTTTAAACTGGACGTTTATACAGCACAATTCTATTTTGTGCGGGTAAGTCGTTGCTGTAAGGGGAGCGTTGTGGATATTTCAATTATGATGAGTGCCGTGCTGGCGTTAGCCGCAGGGTTGTTGGTGGGATGGCTCGCAACAAAAGCGCACGCCGACAGGATCCGTGCCGACCTCATCGAAGAGCGACGTGAAATAGATATTGCGCTAAGCGCCGCCCGCCAGCAGCTTTCTCAGGAAGCTCACTGGCGTGATGAGTGCGAACTCCTCAATAACGAATTGCGCAGCCTGCACAGCATCAACACCTCTCTCGAAGCCGATCTCCGTGAAGTCACCACCCGGCTGGAAGCGACGCAGCAGCATGCGGAAGATAAAATCCGCCAGATGATCAACAGCGAACAGCGGCTGAGCGAACAGTTTGAAAATCTGGCGAACCGTATTTTTGAGCACAGTAACCGTCGCGTAGATGAGCAAAACCGGCAAAGTCTGAACAGCCTGCTGGCACCGCTTCGCGAACAACTGGACGGTTTTCGACGTCAGGTTCAGGATAGCTTTGGTAAAGAGGCGCAGGAGCGCCATACCCTGGCGCACGAAATTCGTAATCTACAGCAACTGAACGCGCAGATGGCGCAGGAAGCGGTAAACCTGACGCGGGCATTAAAAGGCGATAACAAAACGCAGGGCAACTGGGGTGAGGTCGTACTCACGCGGGTGCTTGAGGCTTCTGGTCTGCGCGAAGGCTATGAATACGAAACCCAGGTCAGTATCGAGAACGACGCCCGTTCGCGGATGCAGCCTGATGTCATCGTCCGGCTGCCGCAGGGTAAAGATGTGGTGATCGATGCGAAAATGACGCTGGTCGCCTATGAACGCTATTTTAACGCTGAAGATGAATACACCCGCGAGAGCGCGTTGCAGGAGCACATTGCCTCGGTGCGAAACCATATTCGTTTGCTGGGGCGCAAAGACTATCAGCAGCTCCCGGGGCTGCGCACGCTTGACTATGTGCTGATGTTTATCCCCGTTGAGCCTGCTTTTTTACTGGCCCTCGACAGACAGCCCGAACTGATTACCGAAGCGCTTAGAAATAACATTATGCTGGTGAGCCCTACCACGCTGTTGGTGGCGTTGCGCACGATCGCCAACCTGTGGCGCTACGAGCATCAGAGTCGTAATGCGCAACAAATTGCCGATCGGGCCAGCAAACTTTATGACAAGATGCGATTGTTTGTGGATGATATGTCGGCAATTGGCCAAAGCCTGGATAAAGCCCAGGATAACTACCGACAGGCGATGAAAAAACTTTCTTCAGGCCGTGGAAACGTCCTGTCGCAGGCAGAAGCGTTTCGCAGTTTAGGTGTAGAAATTAAGCGCGAGATTAATCCTGAGCTGGCTGAACAAGCCACTACGCAGGATGAAGAATACCGCTTGCGCTCGGTCCCTGAGACGCAACAGGATGAACCTTACCCTGATGATGAAGCGGTAAATCAGCAATCAAACTAGTTCGTTTGGGGTAGTTGAACCGGGCAGAAGGGTAGGGCAAATTGGCCCAATCTGTTACACTTCTCGAACATTTTTTGGATGAGCAGGCACTGAGATGGTGGATAATTCACAAGAAACGACGCACTTTGGCTTTCAGACCGTCGCTAAAGAGCAGAAAGCTGACATGGTGGCCCACGTTTTTCATTCTGTGGCGTCTAAATATGACGTTATGAATGACTTAATGTCATTTGGCATTCATCGTTTGTGGAAGCGCTTCACCATTGACTGCAGTGGCGTGCGTCGCGGGCAAACCGTTCTCGATTTGGCGGGCGGTACCGGCGATCTGACGGCAAAATTCTCTCGCATGGTAGGCGAAACCGGCAAAGTTGTGCTGGCGGATATCAATGACTCAATGCTCAAAATGGGACGCGAAAAGCTGCGTAATATCGGCGTAGTGGGTAACGTTGAGTACGTTCAGGCGAACGCGGAAGCACTGCCTTTCCCTGACAACACGTTTGACTGCATCACCATCTCTTTCGGTCTGCGTAACGTAACGGATAAAGACAAAGCATTACGCTCCATGTATCGCGTGTTGAAACCGGGCGGACGCTTACTGGTGCTGGAGTTCTCCAAACCGATTATCGAACCGCTGAGCAAAGCGTACGACGCCTACTCTTTCCATGTTCTGCCACGCATTGGTTCCATGGTGGCAAGCGACGCAGATAGTTATCGCTATTTGGCGGAGTCTATCCGCATGCATCCCGATCAGGACACCTTAAAAGCTATGATGCAAGATGCCGGGTTCGAAAGCGTTGATTATTACAACCTGACGGCAGGTGTCGTTGCGCTGCATCGTGGTTACAAGTTCTGACAGGAGATTGGGGATGCCTTTAAAACCCTTAGTGACCGCCGGCGTTGAAAATTTGCTCAACAGCTTTCTGTACCGTTCTCCTGCGCTTAAGTCAGCCAGAACGCGCTTACAGGGCAAAGTTCTGCGTGTTGAGCTCAAAGGATTTTCAACACCGTTAGTGCTGGTGTTTAGTGAGCGCCAGGTCGATGTGCTGGGGGCATGGGAAGGCGAAGCCGATTGCACCGTAATCACACATGCCAGCGTGTTACCGAAATTACGCGACCGGCAGCAACTAACCACGCTTATCCGCAGCGGTGAGCTGGAAGTTCAGGGCGATATCCAGATCGTGCAGAATTTTGTCGCACTGGCCGATCTGGCGGAGTTTGATCCCGCAGAACTGTTAGCGCCCTATACCGGCGATATTGTCGCGGAAGGGGTTAGCAAAGTATTGCGTGGTGGAGCGAAGTTCCTGCGCCATAACATTCAGCGCCAGCAGCGCTATGTTGCCGAAGCGATCACCGAAGAGTGGCGTATGGCTCCGGGTCCGCTTGAGGTTGCATGGTTTGCAGAGGAAACGGCAGCCGTTGAGCGTGCGGTTGAATCCCTGGCTAAACGGCTGGAAAAACTGGAGGCCAAATGACGCCAGGTGAAGTACGGCGCCTTTATTTCATCATACGCACTTTTTTAAGCTACGGCCTTGATGAACTCATCCCCAAAATGCGTATCACGCTGCCGATCCGGTTGTGGCGCTACTCGCTGTTCTGGATGCCCAACCGACATAAAGACAAACCGCTGGGAGAAAGGCTGAGGCTCGCTTTGCAGGAACTCGGCCCGGTGTGGATCAAATTTGGGCAAATGCTCTCTACCCGTCGTGACCTTTTCCCTCCGCACATCGCCGATCAGCTAGCGCTATTACAGGATCGGGTTGCCCCATTCGATGGGCAAAGAGCCAAAGAACAAATCGAAGAGGCGATGGGTGGGCTACCCGTCGAGGAATGGTTTGATGATTTTGAGATCACGCCGCTGGCATCTGCGTCTATTGCTCAGGTTCACACCGCGCGACTGAAATCGAATGGCAAAGAGGTGGTGATCAAAGTTATTCGCCCGGACATACTGCCGGTAATCAAAGCAGATTTGAAACTGATCTACCGCCTTGCTCGTTGGGTTCCTCGTCTGCTCCCAGATGGCCGCCGCCTGCGACCAACCGAAGTGGTCCGTGAATATGAAAAAACGTTGATTGATGAGCTGAATCTGCTGCGTGAGTCGGCGAACGCAATTCAACTGCGACGTAATTTTGAAGACAGCCCAATGCTGTACATCCCGGAAGTGTACTCCGACTATTGCAGTCAGAATATGATGGTGATGGAGCGCATTTATGGTATTCCCGTTTCAGATGTCACCACGCTTGAGAAGAATGGCACCAATATGAAGCTGCTGGCTGAACGGGGTGTTCAGGTCTTCTTTACTCAGGTATTCCGCGATAGCTTTTTCCATGCGGACATGCACCCTGGGAACATTTTCGTGAGTTATGAGCACCCTGAAAACCCGAAATACATTGGTATTGATTGTGGGATTGTGGGGTCTTTAAACAAAGAAGATAAGCGTTATCTGGCTGAAAACTTCATCGCGTTCTTTAACCGCGACTACCGCAAAGTTGCTGAACTGCACGTTGATTCTGGCTGGGTTCCGCCGGATACCAACGTAGAAGAGTTTGAATTCGCCATTCGTACCGTGTGCGAACCGATTTTTGAAAAACCGCTGGCGGAGATTTCCTTTGGTCATGTGCTGTTGAATCTGTTCAACACTGCACGCCGATTCAATATGGAAGTTCAGCCTCAACTGGTCTTACTACAGAAGACGTTGCTGTACGTTGAAGGCGTCGGACGACAGCTCTACCCGCAGTTAGATTTATGGAAAACGGCCAAGCCTTTCCTCGAGTCCTGGATCAAAGATCAGGTCGGTATTCCGGCGCTTGTCAGAGCATTTAAAGAAAAAGCACCGTTCTGGGTCGAAAAAATGCCAGAAATACCTGAACTGGTGTATGACAGTTTGCGCCAGGGCAAATATTTACAGCACAGTGTTGATAAGATTGCCCGCGAGCTTCACGCGAATCATGTACGCCAGGGACAATCCCGTTATTTATTGGGCATTGGCGCAACATTGTTGCTAAGTGGAACATTCCTGCTGGTAAGCCGTCCTGAGTGGGGGCTTATGCCGGGTTGGTTAATGGCAGGCGGCGTCTTAGCCTGGTTGATCGGCTGGCGCAAAATGCGCTGAATTTTTCATCGCCCAAGGCAGGTCGTGTAACGTATACTACGGCCTTATTAATTCATCATCTATGACAGAGGAACATGTATGGGTGGTATCAGTATTTGGCAGTTGTTGATCATTGCCGTCATCGTTGTACTGCTATTTGGCACCAAGAAACTCGGCTCCATCGGTTCCGATCTTGGCGCGTCGATTAAAGGCTTTAAAAAAGCGATGGGTGATGATGAGCCTAAGCAAGATAAAACCAGCCAGGACGCTGATTTTACTGCTAAATCCATCACCGATAAGCAGGGCGAAGTGAAAAAGGAAGACGCCAAAAGCCAAGATAAAGAGCAGGTATAATCCGTGTTTGATATCGGTTTTAGCGAGCTGTTATTGGTGTTCGTTATCGGCCTCATCGTCCTGGGGCCGCAACGATTACCCGTAGCGGTAAAAACGGTTGCTGGCTGGGTTCGTGCTTTGCGTTCCCTGGCGACTACTGTTCAGAATGAACTGACCCAGGAGCTTAAGCTTCAGGAGTTTCAGGACAGCCTGAAGAAAGTAGAGAAAGCGAGCCTGACAAATCTGACCCCGGAGCTGAAAGCCTCAATGGATGAGCTGCGTGAAGCGGCAGAGTCGATGAAGCGTTCTTACAGCGTGCACGATCCTGAGAAAGCGAGCGATGAAGCGCACACTATCCATAACCCGGTAGTGAAAGAAGCGGAAGCGCAGCGAGAAGGGGTTACCCCTGCCGCCGCAGAAAACCAGGCCAGTTCGCCGGAGCAAAAACCGGAATCCACGGGTGCTAAAACGCCAGAGCCAACGGAAAACACTTCCGCAACGTTAATGGATGCAGATAAGAAATCTGCCGCACCTGTTGTCGAATCCTCCCCCTCGTCGAGTGATAAACCGTAAACATGGCTGTAGAAGATACCCAACCGCTCATTACGCATCTTATTGAACTGCGTAAGCGACTCCTGAACTGCATCATTGCGGTAATCGTGATCTTTCTGGCGTTGGTTTACTTTGCCAACGATATTTACCATATGGTTGCGGCGCCGCTGATTAAACAGATGCCGCAGGGTGCAACGATGATCGCCACCGATGTGGCCTCGCCGTTCTTTACCCCGATAAAGTTGACCTTCATGGTGTCGCTGATCCTGTCAGCGCCAGTGATCCTCTACCAGGTGTGGGCATTTATTGCGCCTGCTTTGTATAAACATGAACGTCGACTGGTTGTGCCGCTGCTGGTTTCCAGTTCGTTGTTGTTCTACATCGGCATGGCATTCGCCTATTTTGTCGTCTTTCCGTTGGCGTTTGGTTTTCTGGCCAACACGGCTCCGCAAGGCGTGCAGGTATCGACGGACATTGCCAGCTATCTCAGTTTCGTAATGGCGCTGTTTATGGCTTTCGGTGTCTCTTTTGAGGTTCCGGTCGCCATCGTGCTGCTATGCTGGATGGGCATTACGACGCCTGATGATTTACGCAAGAAACGCCCTTACGTTGTGGTGGGCGCATTTGTCGTCGGGATGCTACTGACCCCGCCAGATGTCTTCTCGCAAACGCTGTTGGCGATACCGATGTACTGCCTGTTCGAGGTGGGGGTTTTCTTCTCTCGTTTCTATGTCGGTAAGCGACGTACGCGAGATGAGGACAACGAGGCTGAAGAAGCAAAAGAAGCCGAAGCCACCGAGAAAACTGAAGAATAAACTCAACCGCCCGTCAGGGCGGTTGTCATATGGGAGGAAGCATGTTTGATATTGGCGTTAATTTAACCAGTTCACAATTTGCAAAAGACCGGGATGAGGTCGTGGCGCGGGCCTTTGCTGCGGGCGTAAACGGTATGCTTCTGACCGGAACAAACCTGCACGAAAGTCAGCAGGCTTTAAAGCTGGCGCAGCATTATCCACATTGCTGGTCTACGGCTGGCGTGCACCCGCATGACAGCAGCCAATGGCAATCCTCAACGGAAGACGAGATTATCGCGCTGGCAAACCAGTCGAAGGTGGTTGCAATTGGTGAGTGCGGCCTGGATTTCAATCGAAATTTCTCCACGCCGCAGGAGCAAGAACGTGCTTTTGAGGCGCAGCTGCGCATTGCTGCTGAACTGCAGATGCCGATTTTCATGCATTGTCGGGACGCCCATGAGCGTTTTCTGACGTTGCTGGAACCGTGGCTGGACAGCCTGCCTGGCGCGGTGCTGCACTGTTTCACCGGCTCGCGCCAGGAGATGCAGGACTGCGTGGACCGAGGGCTTTATATTGGTATCACCGGGTGGGTCTGTGATGAGCGCCGGGGAATGGAACTGCGTGAGCTGCTGCCGTTTATTCCGGTAGAACGACTGCTGGTAGAAACCGATGCGCCTTATCTACTCCCTCGCGACTTAACGCCTAAGCCGACGTCACGACGCAATGAACCGGCGCACCTGCCGCATATTCTTGAGCGTATTGCCCACTGGCGCGGGGAAGATCCTCAATGGCTGTCAGCCACCATTGATGCCAACGTCAGAACGCTGTTCGAAGTGACCTTCTAACCGCCTTATATTTTTCGAAAACCGGTGTTTTTCACGCTCTGCTTAATCTCTTTATTCAACAGGTTAAGCAGTAGCATGGAACGCGCTTCGCCATCCGGTTCGGTGAAGATCGCTTTTAGCCCTTCAAACGCCCCTTCAGTGATAATCACACTGTCCCCAGGCTGCGGCGTTTGCGGATCCACAATACCTTCAGGCTTGTAGATAGAAAGCTGGTGAATAACGGGAGAAGGGACAGTTGCAGGCGTCGCGCCAAAACGGACGAAATGGCTGACACCACGCGTGGCGTTGATGGTGGTGGTGTGGATCACTTCCGGGTCGAACTCGACAAACATGTAATTAGGGAATAGTGGTTCACTGACTGTGGTACGTTTACCGCGCACTATTTTTTCCAGGGTGATCATAGGCGTCAGGCAGTTCACCGCCTGCCTTTCCAGGTGTTCCTGGGCTCGCTGAAGTTGCCCACGTTTGCAGTACAGTAAATACCAGGATTGCATAATAACTCTTATCCGCTTGTTCTGAGCGCCAGCATAGCAAAAGCCATGAGTTAAGTTAATTATACCCGCCTCAAAGCAGGCTGAAACCCAATGGGTATATACTCCCGGGGCTTATATGTATTGCCAGAGTTCACGCTAATTTAACAAAAATACAGCATCGCAATGATGAACGCCGTATAATGAAGCGCTTACGAAGAGGCCATAATGGACGCCATGAAATATCACGATTTACGCGACTTCCTGACGCTGCTTGAACAGCAGGGCGAGCTCAAACGCATTTCGCTTGAGGTGGATCCCCACCTGGAAATTACTGAAATTGCCGATCGCACTCTGCGTGCCGGTGGGCCTGCGTTATTGTTTGAGAATCCTAAAGGTTATTCAATGCCGGTGCTGTGTAACCTGTTTGGCACACCAAAGCGTGTTGCGATGGGGATGGGGCAAGAAGATGTCTCGGCGCTACGGGAAGTCGGTAAACTGTTGGCGTTTTTGAAAGAGCCAGAGCCGCCGAAAGGATTCCGCGATCTGTTTGATAAGCTGCCGCAGTTTAAGCAGGTGTTGAACATGCCGACTAAGCGGTTACGCGGTGCGCCTTGTCAGCAAAAAATCTACTCAGGCGATGACGTCGATTTAAACCGAATTCCGATTATGACCTGTTGGCCGGAAGATGCCGCGCCACTGATTACCTGGGGGCTAACCGTAACGCGTGGCCCGCATAAAGAGCGGCAGAATCTGGGCATCTATCGCCAGCAGCTGATTGGTAAAAACAAGCTTATTATGCGCTGGTTGTCCCATCGCGGCGGCGCGCTTGATTATCAGGAGTGGTGCGCGGCGCATCCGGGTGAACGCTTCCCGGTTTCTGTGGCCTTGGGAGCAGACCCGGCAACAATTCTGGGCGCTGTTACACCTGTCCCGGATACGTTATCTGAATACGCATTTGCCGGACTGTTGCGCGGCACCAAGACCGAAGTGGTCAAATGTATTTCCAACGATCTGGAAGTGCCTGCCAGCGCTGAAATCGTGCTGGAAGGGTATATCGAGCCGGGTGAGTTGGCCCCGGAAGGGCCGTATGGCGATCATACCGGCTACTACAACGAAGTAGATAGCTTCCCGGTCTTTACCGTCACGCACATTACCCAGCGCGAAGATGCGATTTATCACTCTACCTATACCGGACGTCCGCCAGATGAGCCCGCGGTACTCGGCGTGGCGCTGAACGAAGTTTTCGTTCCTATTCTGCAAAAGCAGTTCCCGGAGATTGTCGATTTTTACCTGCCTCCGGAAGGCTGTTCATATCGTCTGGCCGTAGTGACGATGAAAAAACAGTACGCTGGTCATGCCAAACGCGTCATGATGGGTGTCTGGTCGTTTTTGCGCCAGTTTATGTACACCAAATTTGTTATTGTTTGCGATGATGACGTCAACGCACGCGACTGGAATGATGTGATTTGGGCAATTACTACCCGTATGGACCCTGCCCGGGATACGGTACTGGTAGAGAATACCCCAATTGATTACCTGGACTTTGCCTCGCCGGTTTCCGGTCTTGGTTCAAAAATGGGGCTGGATGCCACTAATAAATGGCCGGGCGAAACCCAACGCGAATGGGGACGTCCGATTAAAAAAGATCCTGAAGTAACTGCGCGTATTGACGCAATTTGGGATGAACTGGCCATCTTTAATGACGGCAAAAGCGCCTGAGGCGCGATCGTTTTGCCTATTGATCCGACAGAGAGAGCGCATGACAACCTTAAGCTGTAAAGTGACCTCGGTAGAAGCTATCACTGACACCGTATATCGCGTTCGTTTAGTGCCAGACGCGGCGTTTTCCTTTCGTGCCGGCCAGTATCTAATGGTCGTGATGGACGAAAGGGATAAGCGTCCGTTCTCCATGGCATCAACGCCGGACGAGCAAGGATTCATTGAGCTGCACGTTGGCGCCTCTGAGCTAAATCTTTATGCCATGGCCGTGATGGATCGCATTCTGAAAGACCGGGAAATCAAGGTCGACATTCCGCATGGCGAGGCCTGGCTGCGCGATGAAGACGAGCGCCCGCTGATCCTGATTGCCGGTGGTACAGGGTTCTCTTACGTGCGTTCTATTCTGCTTACTGCACTGACGCGCAATCCAAACCGCGATATCACCATTTACTGGGGCGGGCGCGAAGAGAAGCATCTCTACGATCTCTCAGAGCTGGAAGCGCTGTCAGTGAACCACCCGAATCTGCGCGTTGAGCCAGTGGTGGAACAGCCTGAAGACGGTTGGCGTGGTCGTACGGGAACCGTGTTAACGGCAGTACTGCAGGATTACGGTACCCTGGCGGAGCATGATATCTACATCGCCGGTCGCTTCGAAATGGCCAAAATCGCGCGCGATCTGTTCTGTAATGAACGCAGTGCGCGTGAAGATCGCCTGTTTGGCGACGCTTTCGCGTTCATTTAAGCGCTGTGCGCCGGAGCCCTTCCGGCGCATCCATTACCCACCTTACTTCCTCTGGCAGGGTGCAAGCCCGGTTTCGTTGTTTCTCTTTTTCAGCATATTTTTAGTAAACATGTTTTTTCTATCTATTAATCATAAAACTGAGGTTTTGTGACAGGCCTCTTTTTGTTTAGTAAACAAAATTGGCAAACTAGACAGCATCACATTGCGAGACGCAAACGAGGAAAATCCATGAGGCTCGGACTGGATATCGGCGGGACTAAAATTGAAGCGGTAGTGATTGATAACGCGGGTGAAATTGTTTACCGCGAGCGATGCGCGACACCGAAGCAGAGTTACGGCGATTTTTTCCAGGCCGTGACGGAGATGATTGCTAAGGCAAGGCTGGCCGTTAATCAGCCTTTATCGGTTGGCGTTGGGGTGCCTGGCGCGGTGGATAGCGAAGGTTTGATTAAGAATTCGAACATCCTGGTGCTGAATCAGCAGGCCTTTGCGCAAGACCTTGAGCGAGCATCAGGAATGCCAGTGCCGGTTACCAATGATGCCAACTGCTTTACCCTGTCAGAAGCGATGGACGGCAGTGGGCGTGGGCATAGCGTGGTATTTGGCGTGATCCTTGGTACCGGATGCGGCGGTGGAGTATGCATCGATAACCGATTGATCTCCGGCCCTAACGCCTGTGCGGGTGAGTGGGGGCATAATGCATTACCGCGCTACCACGAATCTCAGGACGGGGCTGGAGTGACTTGCTATTGCGGACAGTTGAACTGTATTGAGAGCTTTATTTCAGGCAGCGGGCTGGAACGCCAGTATTTGAATTACACCGCGCAACATGCGGGTGTGCCACAAATTATGCAACGGGTAGAATCGGGCGATGCAGATGCCTGTTTGTTATGGGAACGCTATTGCGATCAACTGGCGCGCGCGTTGGCAAGCATTGTGAATACGCTCGATCCCGATGTTATCGTGCTGGGAGGTGGGGTATCTAATATCGATACACTGTATTCAGGCTTGCAGGCACGAGTGGCGCAGTACGTATTTGGTAAGCAGTGCCGCACACCGATCGTTCGCGCCCGCCACGGCGACAGCAGCGGCGTACGCGGCGCGGCCTGGCTGGGAGCACAACAAGCCAGCATAAATTAATGAGAGTGAAATGACGAAACCTGTACGCATCAGAGACATTGCCGAAGCGTGTGGTGTCTCGGTTGGCGCTGTTTCCCGCGCCCTGAAAGGGCAGCCGGGGCTGCGTGAAGACACCCGGCTGCGCATTATTTCAGTGGCGCAGCAGCAGGGTTATGATTTTTCTCGCCTGCGCGCTGACAAAATCAAACGTGTCCTGTTTTTACTGCATCGCCAGCACAATATCAGCCGGGCTTTGCCGTTTTACTCTCAGCTGCTGCTGGGCATAGAAGATCGTTGTCGCGAACACGGGATTGCGCTGAGTTTTCTCTCAATCGGCCCTGGTGATGCAGTGAGTGAGCAGGTGATGCTGCATCAGCCTGATGCGCTGATCTGCGCGGGATTTTTTGAGCCTGAATTGCTAGGGCTGCTGCAACAGATGAAATTGCCGTTGGTACTGGTGGATCTCTGGGTGCCGGGCTTACCTTGCGTGAATCCGGACAACACTCAGGGCGGTTATCTGGCCACGCAACATTTGATTGCGCAAGGGCGCAGCCGCATTGCTTTTCTCGCCAGCACGCTCGCGCACTACAGCATCCGTCAGCGCGAGAAGGGCTACCGTCAGGCATTGTATGAAGCCCGGTTGCTGATGCCGCCAGAGTACGACGCTGTTGCACCGCCGTTGCTGGATACCGAGCAATCTCTGGTGGAGGCGGTGAAGGAGTTGCTCAGTCTGCCGGAGCCGCCTGATGCCATTTTTGCCTATAACGATGCGGCAGCGCTGGTTGTTCAGCGGGTGTGTGCACAGCGGGGTATACGTATTCCGGAAGATCTCGCGCTGGTGGGGTTTGATGATATCGATGCTGCGGCCTGGTCGCACCCGCCACTGACCACCATTGCGGTTGATAAAAAGCAGTTGGGGCGTGAAGCGCTGCGTTTACTGCTGGAAGAGAAGCAGGAAGAGAATCTGCTATTGCCGGTGCAGTTAGTGGTGCGCGGTAGTTCAGAGAAATAAAAAACCCGCCCCTGACAGGCGGGAAAAACGGCAACTAAACTTTCTCTCTTCGCCATTGGCACCATAACTGTGTTGGCTGCGCTCATTCACCCGAATCACTTACTACACGTAAGCTCATCGGGATGAATGAGGGACATCCGTGTCCCTCACTGAAAGCAGCCTTCGGCTGTTCAAATTCGTTCCTGACGAATTTGTCATTCACTTGCCGCCTTGTTCTGGCACCAATGGCTTTGAGATAACATTTCGTAGGCCGGGCAAGCGAAGCGCCCCCGGCATGCTTTGATTAAACTCGCTCAAATACCGTCGCGATGCCCTGGCCTAACCCGATACACATCGTCGCCAGGCCAAACTGTACGTCTTTGCGTTCCATCAGGTTGAGCAGGGTGGTGCTGATACGCGCCCCGGAACAGCCCAGTGGATGACCCAAAGCGATCGCCCCGCCGTTGAGGTTGATCTTCTCGTCGATCTGCTCCATCAGCCCCAGATCTTTAATGCACGGCAGGATCTGAGCGGCAAAGGCTTCGTTCATCTCAAACAAACCGATGTCGCTGGTGGAGAGTCCCGCTTTTTTCAGCGCCAGTTTTGAGGCCGGAACCGGACCGTAACCCATGATTGACGGGTCGCAACCCACAACAGCCATCGAACGAATACGGGCACGCGGCGTCAGACCCAGCTCACGGGCGCGGCTTTCGCTCATGACCAGCATCGCGGCAGCACCATCGGAAAGCGCGGAGGAGGTACCGGCAGTGACCGTTCCGCTAACTGGATCGAACGCTGGGCGCAGGGTGGAGAGCGCTTCAACGGTTGTCTCCGGGCGGATAACCTCATCGTAGTTAAACTGTTTCAGCACGCCGTCGGCATCATGACCGCCGGTCGGGATTATTTCGTTTTTAAACGCGCCAGACTGCGTTGCTGCCCAGGCACGGGCGTGTGAACGCGCGGCGAAGGCGTCCTGCATTTCACGGCTGATGCCGTGCATACGAGAGAGCATTTCCGCGGTCAGACCCATCATTCCCGCGGCTTTTGCCACGTTGCGGCTCATGCCCGGGTGGAAATCAACGCCGTGACTCATCGGCACATGGCCCATATGCTCCACGCCGCCAATCAGGCAAGCCTGAGCATCGCCGGTCATGATCATGCGTGCCGCATCGTGTAGCGCCTGCATGGACGAACCGCACAGACGATTGACCGTGACGGCCGGAACGGAATGTGGAACTTCCGCCAGCAGCGCGGCGTTACGGGCGATGTTGAAACCCTGCTCCAGCGTTTGCTGCACACAGCCCCAGTAAATATCATCAAGCGCGGCTGGCTCCAGCGCCTGATTACGCGCCAGCAGGCTACGCATTAAATGTGCGGAGAGATCTTCTGCCCGCACGTGACGAAACGCCCCCCCTTTCGAACGGCCCATCGGGGTACGGATCGCATCAACAATTACAACCTGTTCCATTGTGACTCCTTAAGCCGTTTTCAGGCTGCCAACCGGGCGGGCAGGCTCAACCTGGGGATAATACGGTTCGTTATGGCGCGCTTTGTCACGCAGACCGGCCGGAACTTCATACAGCGGGCCAAGGTGCTGATACTGCTGAGCCATATCGAGATACTTCGCGCTGCCAAGCGTATCCAGCCAGCGGAACGCGCCGCCGTGGAACGGAGGGAAGCCCAGGCCATACACCAGCGCCATATCGGCTTCTGCCGGGCTGGCGATAATGCCTTCTTCCAGACAACGCACCACTTCGTTGACCATTGGGATCATCATGCGGGCGATAATCTCTTCATCGCTGAAGTCGTGTTTCGGCTGGCTGACCTCAGCCAGAAGACCGTCAACGGTGGTATCTTCTTCTTTCTTCGGCTTGCCCTTGTTGTCTTCTTTATAACGCCAGAATCCGAGGCCGTTTTTCTGCCCGAAACGGTTAGCATCAAACAGTGCATCTATCGCATCGCGATAATCTTTCTGCATACGCTGAGGGAAGCCTGCGGACATCACAGCCTGTGCGTGATGCGCGGTATCAATACCCACCACGTCCAGCAGATAAGCCGGACCCATCGGCCAGCCAAACTGTTTTTCCATTACTTTGTCGACTTTGCGGAAATCCGCTCCGTCGCGCAGCAACTGGCTGAAACCGGCAAAATAAGGGAACAGCACGCGGTTGACGAAGAAACCGGGGCAGTCATTAACCACAATCGGCGTTTTGCCCATCTGGCTTGCCCAGGCGACTACCTTAGCGATGGTTTCATCCGAGCTTTTCTCGCCGCGAATAATCTCAACCAGCGGCATACGGTGCACCGGGTTAAAGAAGTGCATCCCACAGAAGTTTTCCGGGCGCTTAAGCGCGCTGGCCAGCTCGTTGATGGGGATGGTGGAGGTATTCGACGCCAGTACGGTGTCCGGGCGAACCTGATCTTCGGTTTCCGCCAGTACCGCTTTTTTCACTTTCGGGTTTTCCACAACCGCTTCAACCACCACGTCCACACGCTCAAAACCGCTGTAGTCGAGGGTTGGATGGATAGTGGAAATCACGCCCGCCATTTTCAGACCGTCAATTTTGCCGCGCTCGAGCTGTTTGTTCAGCAACTTGGCCGCTTCGGTCATGCCCAGCGTTAATGATTTGTCGTTGATGTCTTTCATGACAACCGGCACGCCTTTCCAGGCCGACTGGTACGCGATGCCGCCGCCCATAATGCCTGCGCCCAGCACCGCCGCTTGCTTTGGTGCCTCAATATTTTTGGTGAGCTTTTTGGCTTTGGCTTTCACGAACTGATCGTTAAGGAAAATCCCAACCAGGGCGCGGGCTTCACTGGTGTGCGCCAGTGGAACAAAGCTTTTATTTTCCAGATTCAGTGCTTCTTCACGACCAAAACGGGCCGCTGCTTCAATGGTTTTTACCGCGGTAATCGGTGCGGGATAATGCTTACCTGCCGTCTGCGCCACCATGCCTTTAGCGATGGTAAAGCTCATAGCCGCTTCAATTTTGCTGAGTTTCAACGGCTCCAGCTTCGGCTGACGTTTGGCTTTCCAGTCGAGGTCACCGTTAATCGCTTGACGTAATACCGCGATCGCGCCATCAAGCAGTTTGTCTTGTTTCACTACGCCATCGACCAGACCGATTTTTAGCGCCTGCTCAGCACCAACATCTTTACCCGCAGCAATAATTTCCAGCGCACTGTCTGCACCCAACATGCGTGGCATACGCACGGAACCGCCAAAGCCCGGCATAATACCCAGCTTAGTTTCCGGTAGGCCGATGCGCAGGTCCGGCGTTGCCAGACGATAATCGGTTGCCAGAACACACTCGCAGCCGCCGCCCAGCGCATAACCGTTAACTGCTGAGAGGGTCGGAACAGGGAGATCTTCCAGGCGGTTAAAGACGCTGTTGGCAAAATGCAGCCACTGGCTCAGTTGCTCTTCAGGCACGAGGAACAGTGAAAGGAATTCGGTGATATCGGCACCAACAATAAAGGCTGCTTTATTAGAACGCAGCAGCAGCCCTTTTAAATTCGGTTGTTTTTCCAGCACATCAAGCGCATGGCCCAGGCTGGCAACGGTGGCCGTGTCGAGTTTATTGACCGAGCCAGGGGCATCGAACACCAGTTCGGCGATGCCATCTTCCAGCCAGTCGAGGTACAGGGTGTCGCCTTTGTAAAGCATGTCAGTCTCCTGAATCCGCAAGGTGATCTGGTCATACCAGATGAATCGAAGTGTGTGTTTTATGTTAATAAAATGCAAATGAATGATTAAAGAAATGACGATTCGATCACGCTCGGCAGAAATCACGCACTCACAAAGCGATGTGCTAAGATGCGGAGACTTGAGGTCAAAAAACAGAAGGATAGAAAATGGAATCACTGGCCGCACTCTATAAAAATCATATCGTTACCTTACAAGAACGGACGCGCGACGCGCTGGAACGCTTTAAGCTGGATGCGTTACTTATTCACTCAGGCGAACTTGTTAACGTCTTTCTCGACGATCATCCGTACCCGTTTAAGGTCAATCCGCAATTCAAAGCCTGGGTGCCTGTAACGCAGGTTCCTAACTGCTGGTTGCTGGTGGATGGCGTGAACAAGCCGAAACTGTGGTTCTACCTACCGGTCGATTACTGGCACAACGTTGAGCCGCTGCCGACCTCCTTCTGGACGGAAGAAATTGAGATCATCGCGCTGCCAAAAGCGGATGGTATCGGTAGCCAACTGCCTGCTGCTCGCGGCAATATCGGTTACATCGGCCCGGTTCCGGAACGTGCGCTGCAACTGGACATCGCGGCCAGCAACATCAACCCGAAAGGGGTGATCGACTACCTGCATTATTACCGCGCCTATAAAACGGATTACGAGCTGGCCTGTATGCGCGAAGCGCAGAAAATGGCGGTGAATGGACACCGGGCCGCGGAAGAAGCGTTTCGTTCCGGGATGAGCGAGTTTGACATCAACCTCGCTTACCTGACTGCGACTGGTCACCGCGATACCGACGTACCGTACAGCAACATCGTGGCGCTTAACGAGCATGCCTCGGTACTTCATTACACCAGGCTGGATCATCAGGCTCCGTCTGAAATCCGCAGCTTCCTGCTGGATGCCGGTGCGGAATACAATGGCTATGCGGCAGACCTGACGCGTACCTGGTCGGCGAAAAGCGACAACGACTATGCGCATCTGGTGAAAGACGTTAACGACGAAGAGCTGGCGCTGATTGCTACCATGAAAGCAGGCACCAGCTACGTGGATTATCACATTCAGTTTCATCAGCGCATCGCGAAGCTGCTGCGTAAGCATCAAATCATCACCGATATGAGTGAAGAGGCGATGGTGGAAAACGATCTTACCGGGCCGTTTATGCCGCATGGTATCGGGCACCCGCTGGGCCTGCAGGTACATGATGTCGCTGGTTTTATGCAGGACGACAGCGGTACTCATCTGGCCGCGCCGTCGAAGTATCCTTACCTGCGCTGCACCCGTGTTCTGCAACCGGGCATGGTTCTGACCATCGAACCGGGTATCTACTTTATTGAATCGCTGCTGGCACCGTGGCGTGAAGGGCAATTCAGCAAACACTTCAACTGGCAGAAAATTGAAGCCCTGAAACCGTTCGGCGGTATTCGTATTGAAGACAACGTGGTGGTCCACGAGAACAATATCGAAAACATGACGCGGGATTTAAAACTGGCGTAATGGACAGTTGGTTAATCCCTGCGGCGCCGGTTAGCGTCGTTGAAGAGATCAAAAAAAGCCGCTTCATTACGTTGCTCGCCCATACGGACGGCGTAGAAGCGGCAAAAGCGTTTGTTGAGTCAGTCAAAGCGGAACACCCTGACGCCCGCCACCATTGTGTGGCGTGGGTGGCGGGTGCGCCCAACGACTCGCAGCAGTTGGGGTTTTCAGACGATGGCGAACCGGCGGGTACGGCAGGCAAACCGATGCTCGCGCAGCTGATGGGGAGCGGCGTCGGCGAGGTTACCGCGGTGGTGGTGCGTTACTACGGCGGTATCCTTCTCGGTACGGGTGGTCTGGTAAAAGCCTACGGTGGCGGTGTGAATCAGGCGCTGCGCCAGTTAACGACACAGCGCAAGACGCCATTAACCGAATATACTTTGCAGTGTGAGTACGGTCAGCTGGCAGGCATTGAAGCTTTGCTGGGGCAGTTTGACGGTAAAGTCGTTGCCAGTGATTACCAAGCTTTTGTTCGGCTCAGAGTGGCGCTTCCTTATGCCAAAGTGGATGAATTTTCGGCAAAACTGGCGGATTTTAGTCGTGGTTCATTGCAATTGTTAGCGATTGAAGAATAATCCCCACCTCATTTTAAAGAACTAAGGAAGCGGCAGAGATGCATTTTCGCGCCATCACCCGAATCGTTGGACTACTGGTCATCTTATTCTCGGGGACAATGATCATCCCCGGACTGGTAGCGCTCATCTACCGTGATGGGGCAGGGCGTGCATTTACCCAAACTTTCTTTGTTGCTCTGGCTATCGGCTCTATGCTGTGGTGGCCAAACCGTAAAGAGAAGGGCGAGCTGAAGTCGCGCGAAGGGTTTCTGATTGTCGTCTTGTTCTGGACCGTGCTGGGCAGCGTGGGTGCGCTACCGTTCATTTTTGCGGAAAGTCCTAACCTCACGATAACCGACGCTTTTTTTGAATCCTTTTCCGGTTTAACCACCACGGGTGCGACGACGCTGGTGGGGCTTGATTCATTGCCACACGCGATTCTCTTTTATCGCCAGATGCTGCAATGGTTCGGCGGGATGGGGATCATCGTGCTGGCGGTGGCTATCCTGCCTATTCTTGGCGTGGGTGGTATGCAGCTCTATCGGGCAGAAATGCCCGGGCCGCTGAAAGATAATAAGATGCGCCCGCGTATTGCCGAAACGGCGAAAACGCTGTGGCTTATCTATGTATTACTGACAGTGGCGTGCGCGCTGGCGCTATGGTTTGCCGGGATGCCCGCGTTTGACGCCATTGGTCATAGCTTTGCCACAATTGCCATCGGCGGCTTTTCCACACACGATGCCAGCGTGGGGTATTTCGACAGTCCCACGATTAACACCATTATTGCTATCTTCTTGCTGATCTCCGGTTGTAACTATGGCCTGCACTTCTCTTTATTAAGTGGGCGTAGTCTGAAGGTCTACTGGCGCGATCCGGAATTCCGCATGTTCATTGGTGTACAGTTGACGCTGGTAGTTATCTGTACGCTGGTGTTGTGGATACATAATACCTATGGATCGGCGCTCACGACGATCAACCAGGCCTTTTTCCAGGTGGTGTCGATGGCGACGACCGCCGGATTTACCACGGACAGTATTGCCCGCTGGCCGCTGTTCCTGCCGGTGTTGTTACTGTGTTCTGCTTTTATCGGCGGCTGTGCCGGGTCGACGGGCGGTGGCTTGAAGGTGATTCGTATCCTGCTGCTGTTTAAGCAGGGTAACCGCGAATTGAAACGACTGGTCCACCCGAATGCGGTTTACAGTATCAAACTGGGGAACCGTGCGTTGCCGGAGCGAATCCTTGAAGCCGTGTGGGGATTCTTCTCTGCCTATGCGCTGGTCTTTATTATCAGTATGCTGGCGATTATTGCGACCGGTGTTGATGACTTCTCCGCGTTTGCCTCCGTTGTGGCGACGCTGAATAACCTGGGGCCAGGGCTGGGCGTTGTCGCTGACAACTTTGCCAGTATGAACCCCGTGGCGAAGTGGATCCTGATTGCCAATATGCTGTTTGGTCGTCTGGAGGTCTTTACTCTGCTGGTACTCTTTACCCCTACCTTCTGGCGTGAATAATGGAGTAACACGTGAAAACACTGATTCTTTTTTCTTCCCGGGACGGACAAACCCGTGAAATTGCCGAGTATCTGGCTTCTGAACTCAAAGAGCTGGGTGTTTGGGCGGATGTCGTAAATTTGCATCGTACCGCCGAGCCTGACTGGCAAAATTATGACAGCGTGGTGATTGGCGCTTCGATTCGCTATGGCCATTACCATGCTGCTTTTCAGGAGTTTGTGAAAAAGCATGCCACGCGGCTGAACGCGATGCCGAGTGCGTTCTACTCCGTAAACCTTGTTGCCCGTAAACCGGAAAAACGTACGCCGCAAACCAACAGCTATGCGCGTAAGTTCCTGATGAGTTCGCCGTGGCGGCCAGATCGTAGTGCGGTTATTGCCGGCGCTTTGCTGTATCCCCGCTATCGCTGGTATGACCGCGTTATGATCCAACTGATAATGAAGATGTCTGGCGGTGAAACGGATACGAATAAAGAAGTGGTGTATACCGATTGGGAACAGGTCGCAGGTTTTGCGCGAGAAATCGTCCAATTAACCAACAAAACGTTGTCAAAATAAGCGTAAAGAATAAAAAATACGCACTCGGAAGATTATTTTAAATTTCCCCTTGTCAGCCTGAAATAACTCCCTATAATGCGCCTCCACTGACACGGAACAA
>NZ_JAOWDR010000038.1:0-4090 GCF_030334525.1 Citrobacter sp. Ce119 | reverse complement strand
GCATCAGTCCGATTTTTGACAAGGAAAAAGAGCAGAAGCGCCTGCAGGAAGTGCAACTGATAGGCCAGATAGGTAACCAGGCGGCGGATATCGCGAGGACGCAGGGTGAGATAAATGGCCTGAATGCGGGTAAAAAAGCGCTGGCAAAGGAAGGTATTCCTGAGCCGGATGTGAACGCCAGTGATGAAGAAAAAGCAAGATACCAGACGCAACTACGGAACTCAGCGGCATATAAGACCGAGCAGGCAAAATACGGCACGGGTAGCGATATTCAGCGGGGGATTCAGGCTGCCGTAGGCGCTCTGCAGGGGCTGGCTGGCGGTGATATTGGCGCGGCGCTGGCGGGTGCATCGGCACCGGAGCTTGCCAATATCATAGGTCATAAGGCGGGCCTCAATGAGGATGATATCGCGGCTAAAGCCATCGCGCATGCGATACTGGGCGGCGCTGCGGCGGCTATGCAGGGGAACAATGCAGCAGCCGGAGCGGCTGGCGCAGTGGCAGGAGAGCTTGCTGCGAATGCGATACTGAAAACGATGTATCCGGGCAAGCACGTCAGCGAGCTGGATGAAAGTGACAGGCAGTTAGTCAGCAATCTTGCGACTATCGCATCGGGGCTGGCAGGTAATCTGGCCGGTGGTGATTCGAAAAGCACGACAACGGGTGCGCAGTCTGGTAAAAACGCAGTTGAGAATAACTTCCTGAGTCAGGGAAGCCCACAGAAATACACCGATAAGTATAAAGAATGTAATGGAAATGCTGGCTGTGAGCAGGGTATCCGTAAGGATATGGCGCAGGAGTCAGCGGAGAACATTCAGAAGCTGAAATCATGCTGGGATGCCGGTGATGCCGCTTGTGTTGCAGAAACGCGTTCTAAAATAGAACTCGATGAGAAAGCGTATACTGAGCTACGCCAGCAGGACAACATGGCCGGGCGTGCTTATGAAGACTCGGCAAAATGGTATGCTGATATTATTGACCAGTGCGCTGGTAAGTGTGATTGGTTAGAAGCGTCATTGCTTAAGACCGGAGCCGATGGGCTAGGCAACTTGGTTTATGGCGCGCTGGGTGTTGGGAGCGTTGCAGGTGGTAAACCAAGTTCAGCTACAACAGTGGAAAATAGTGGAGCGAAAGGGGTAATACCAAACACCAATTCTGCACTCAAACTAGGTGAAAGGGCGATTATCAATGAAGTCAATGTTACTCGAGTTGGTAGATGGATGTCTCCTGATGAATTAGCCCAAATGCAAAATGGAGGTAAAGTGGTTCAAGGAGGAGGTGGGCAGACATTTATTTCTACTAATGGTGTTTCGGACTTTAAGGCAACAGCACCAGCGGGATCGGTCTACGTTGAGTTTGATGTCCCTACAAATAGCTTGTTGCAAGGTGGGAAAGATGGATGGTTCAAGCTAATTGGCCCAGATGCTAGTAAATCACAACAATTTATGCTGAATAAACAAGGTGGAAGCCAACTACCTGAAGTTAAAAATATCACAGTTGTAGATAAAAAATAGGGGGTTAATCATGAACATCGATTTTTTTAAAACCGAGGTTGCTCCATATTTAGCCGGGTATGAGCTTCAATACAGTTCTTTTAGCAATGGTGATTTCGGTGACTTAGAACGTGTTGAGTTTGAGAGGGGAGATAAGCTCGGAACTGTTGACATTTGGTCTAAAGGCTGGATGAGCATTGATGTCTATGACAGTGCTTTAGATGCTCAATTAATTAATCTATTGTTAAGCCCCGATGAGTTAGAACAGCAAAAAAAAGCGATAGAAAATCTTATACGGATTTTGGAAGTTAATGAATAGAGTTCGGTTATTGCATGGTGATATAACGAAAGTGGCTGCGGGAGCTATTGTGAATGCAGCTAACTCGTCTTTACTTGGTGGTGGCGGTGTAGATGGTGCAATACATCGTGTTGGTGGGCCAATGATCTTGGCCGAGTGTCAGCTAATAAGAAATCGGCAAGGTGGTTGTAAAGTTGGTAATGCTGTAATCACAAGTGCTGGAAATTTGCCAGCGGACTATGTAATACATGCAGTAGGGCCATACTGGAGTAACGGGAGTCGCGACGAAGTTGAGTTGTTAAAGAGAGCCTACTTAAGTTGTTTTACGCTAATTGACGAGTATAACATTAAAACTGTGTCTTTTCCGAACATCAGTACAGGGATTTATAAATTTCCAAAGGACTTGGCTGCCCAAATTGCATTGGGTGTTATCACTCATTGTTTACATGAAAATGATAAAATAGAGATGGTTAACTTAGTGTGTTTTGATCAGATTAACTATAGCCTGTATTTTAATCAGATAAGTAAGTAGATTCATCTTGTTAGCGATAAATTAATATTCTGATGTTTTGATCTTTAACAATGCTGGGGAAAATGACGTAACGGGCTGAAAAAGGCGCGTTGGGGAAAAAACTGGCGGGCCGGAAGTACAGCAAGGAAGAATGGCTATAACTTACTGAATGGAGGCGACACATTATCTTCCTGATGGATCGTCAATATCAGTACATTACCAGTACAATGCTAATACTGGTAAAGCATATGATATGAAAATTGTTACACCACAAAGGAATCCGTTACAACCAGGTCCTTCACTGACCGATGGAGGTAAAAAATGAAAATAAGAGATTCTCGAGACCCATTGGGCAGGATCGTTGATGTTTTTAGTGTTTATTGGTTTGGTGATGAAACTTATTTTTTAGGTTTACTGAAAGGATATGGTGGGTTGATGGCATATAAAGCGACTCAAGTATCAATGATCGCTCCTGAAATAGACTTTCAGACCATATATTTCAAAAACGGCATTTATCACTGGGCTCTAATTAAAGAAAAATTGCTTGATGATATAATCGAACGTGATGAAGTTGCCTACAAGCGATTCTTGGAGATACTCAAATCCGAAGGTCATGTTGATGAGGATTTTTATTAGATTATAAATAAAAAAAAGGAGACCCCGACAGTTAATCTCTTAACCGTCTGAGTCTCCTGACTCTCAGCCAGCAACTTCGCAGGCTCTTTACCCGAAGGGGTCTTCGCCAAGGCGGTAGCGTCTGTTGCCTTAAAACGTTTAACAGCGCAAAAAATCTAGGCAGAAAGTACTACAGGCAATAACGACGCTATCTTACAGAAAGTAAAAAGAAAAATCGGAGGCATCGCAGCAGCCTGCGTCGGAAAGAGTTGTTGTTGAGAATAATTATCTGCATGTTGATGAAGCGCTGGCCTTCGATAAAGAGATGCGGGCATGTAAGGCTACTGGCGGGAATTGTGCGGCGGTTATCGCTAAGTATCAGAAAATCAGCGATGAACGAAGTGCTGAACTGGACTCGAAATGTAAAGACGATCCGGTGATGTGTCAGGGCTGGGATAAAGAGCTGGCCCATGGCGGCATCAGTCCGATTTTTGACAAGGAAAAAGAGCAGAAGCGCCTGCAGGAAGTGCAACTGATAGGCCAGATAGGTAACCAGGCGGCGGATATCGCGAGGACGCAGGGTGAGATAAATGGCCTGAATGCGGGTAAAAAAGCGCTGGCAAAGGAAGGTATTCCTGAGCCGGATGTGAACGCCAGTGATGAAGAAAAAGCAAGATACCAGACGCAACTACGGAACTCAGCGGCATATAAGACCGAGCAGGCAAAATACGGCACGGGTAGCGATATTCAGCGGGGGATTCAGGCTGCCGTAGGCGCTCTGCAGGGGCTGGCTGGCGGTGATATTGGCGCGGCGCTGGCGGGTGCATCGGCACCGGAGCTTGCCAATATCATAGGTCATAAGGCGGGCCTCAATGAGGATGATATCGCGGCTAAAGCCATCGCGCATGCGATACTGGGCGGCGCTGCGGCGGCTATGCAGGGGAACAATGCAGCAGCCGGAGCGGCTGGCGCAGTGGCAGGAGAGCTTGCTGCGAATGCGATACTGAAAACGATGTATCCGGGCAAGCACGTCAGCGAGCTGGATGAAAGTGACAGGCAGTTAGTCAGCAATCTTGCGACTATCGCATCGGGGCTGGCAGGTAATCTGGCCGGTGGTGATTCGAAAAGCACGACAACGGGTGCGCAGTCTGGTAAAAACGCAGTTGAGAATAA
>NZ_JAOWDR010000037.1:0-165320 GCF_030334525.1 Citrobacter sp. Ce119 | reverse complement strand
CGGTAGTTCAGTTGGTTAGAATACCTGCCTGTCACGCAGGGGGTCGCGGGTTCGAGTCCCGTCCGTTCCGCCACTTATTAAGAGCCCTGAGCATTAGCTCAGGGCTTTTTCTTTTCCTGCATTTAATTATTGCTGAATCCGCAAAAATCCTCTGCATTCATCACTCTTTTTCTATAAAGAACTGAGGGTCATAATCCTCTTAGTTAACGAACATAGTGATTAAAAAGAGGAATTCTATGACTATCCCTGCATTCGGTTTAGGTACTTTCCGCCTGAAAGACGACGTAGTTATCGCTTCCGTTAAAACGGCGCTAGAGCTGGGCTACCGTGCTGTCGACACTGCGCAAATCTATGATAATGAAGCGGCTGTTGGTCAGGCGATTGCTGAAAGCGGCGTACCGCGTAACGAGCTGTATATCACCACCAAGATCTGGATTGAAAATCTTAGCCAAGACAAATTGATCCCAAGCCTGAAAGAAAGCCTGAAGAAACTGCGTACAGATTATGTCGATCTGACGCTGATCCACTGGCCATCTCCGGGCGATGCGGTATCTGTTGAGGAGTTCATGCAGGCGCTGCTTGGAGCCAAACACCAGGGGTTGACTCGTGAAATTGGTATCTCAAACTTCACCATTCCGTTGATGGAAAAAGCCATTGCCGCAGTAGGCGCAGACAATATCGCGACCAACCAGATTGAGCTGTCTCCGTATCTGCAGAGCCTTAATGTGGTCGGCTGGGCGAAGGCGCACGGTATCCACATCACCTCTTACATGACGCTGGCTTACGGTAAAGCACTGAAAGATGAAGTGATTGCGCGCATTGCCGCTAACCATAACGCAACCCCGGCGCAGGTTATTCTGGCATGGGCAATGGATGAAGGTTACTCCGTTATCCCTTCATCTACCAGGCGTGAAAATCTGGCAAGCAACCTGCTGGCGCAGGACCTGCATCTGGATGCCGAAGATAAAAAAGCGATCGCGGCACTGGATTGCAACGATCGCCTGGTTAGCCCGGAAGGCCTCGCTCCTGCCTGGGATTAATTGCCCAATCCTTTGTACTCTTTAACCCTCTTTCACAGCTCCTTCGGGAGCTGTTCTTATATATTCACTTAAAAAATCTATAAATGCCCTAATACGTGTACTGACCGCACGATCGCTGTAGTAAACGGCGCTGAAAGGCATTTCTACTGGAAGACGTTTATCCGCCAGCAGTTCCACCAGTTCTCCCTGCGCGATCTCTTTATCAATCATATAATCTGAAAGACATGTGATACCGTTACCACTCAGACAAAGCTGTTTTAACGTTTCCCCACTGTTGGAAGAAATCCCACACTCGACCTCATGGAGCTGTCCGTCACTACAGGCAATCGGCCAGGTATTGAGTGAAACGGGTTCGGAAAATCCCAGACACAGATGCTGTTTTAACTGTTCGACGGTCTCTGGCTTGCCAAAACGGGCAATATAGTCCGGTGAAGCGATAATCTTACGATAGCTGGTAAATAACGGACGTGCACGCAGACTCGAGTCAGTCAGCGTACCTGCTCGTATCGCGACATCCACTTTTCGTTCAATAAGATTGATGAACGTTTCTGAGGAGACAAGAGACAATGTCATCTCGGGATACCGCTCACGGAACGGTTTGATCAACGGCATCAGGAAATGCAGCATTACCGGCGTTGCCGCATCAATACGCAGCAGACCGCGCGGGGTGTTGCGCGACTCCATGATTTCCGTTTCTGCTGCTGCCATCTCTTGCAGTATCTGCTGCACACGCCTGAAGTAACGCTCTCCTTCTTCAGTGAGGCTCAGTTGTCGGGTCGTGCGATTAAGCAGACTTACGCCCAGCTTCATCTCCAGCTTTTTTACCGCCCGACTGACCGCGGAATTAGCCTGACCGAGCTGTTCTGCCGCCCGACTGAAGCTGCCGCTTTCCACAACGGCCACAAAAATCGCAAGTTCTTCTGAGGTTGCCTTCATTTTTGCACCTGACGCAAAATTATATTGAGATTTTGAATATTTTTGTTATTAAAGCATCCCGGCATACTGCGTGTCATCTGATTACTGATGTTACGGAGTTATTTATGCCTCTCGCTTTATTTGCACTAACAATAAGTGCCTTCGCTATAGGCACGACTGAGTTTGTGATTGTTGGCCTGGTGCCGACCATCGCTCAACAACTGGCGATCTCGTTACCTTCCGCCGGGATGCTGGTTTCAATCTATGCGCTGGGTGTGGCGATTGGTGCACCGGTACTGACCGCTCTGACTGGCAGCCTGCCACGTAAACAGTTGCTGGTTGCGCTGATGGTTCTGTTTACGGTGGGGAATTTGCTGGCATGGCAGGCACCCGGGTATATGACACTCATTGTCGCTCGTCTGCTGACTGGGCTGGCACACGGCGTATTCTTCTCGATTGGCTCTACTATCGCGACAAGTCTGGTGCCAAAAGAGAAAGCGGCTTCCGCCATCGCCATTATGTTCGGCGGCTTAACGGTGGCGCTGGTAACCGGTGTACCGCTGGGTACGTTTATCGGTCAGCACTTTGGCTGGCGTGAGACTTTCCTGGCAGTATCAATGTTAGGCGTGATTGCGCTGATTAGTAGCCAGCTACTGATCCCGGCTAACATTCCCGGTCGGGCTGCCGCCAGCATTCGCGACCAGGTGAAGGTGCTGACTCATCCTCGTCTGTTGCTGATTTACGCCGTTACGGCGCTGGGCTACGGCGGCGTGTTTACTGCATTTACCTTTCTGGCACCGATGATGCAGGATCTGGCCGGATTCTCCCCGGCAGCAGTAAGCTGGATCTTACTGGGTTACGGTGTATCAGTCGCTATCGGCAATATCTGGGGCGGTAAGCTGGCGGATAAGCATGGTGCGGTTCCGGCGTTGAAATTCATTTTCGCCGCGCTGTTTGTTCTGCTGATGGTCTTCCAGGTGACAGCCTCCACGCAGTACGCCGCGCTGGCTACCATTCTGGTTATGGGGATCTTTGCCTTTGGTAACGTACCGGGACTACAGGTCTACGTGGTACAGAAAGCGGAACAATTTACGCCTAATGCTGTTGATGTGGCCTCAGGGCTGAACATTGCGGCGTTTAACATCAGTATTGCACTGGGTTCAGTGATTGGCGGACAAACGGTCGAGCATTATGGTTTGGCGCAGACACCGTGGATTGGTGCACTCATTGTTCTGGTGGCTTTCCTGCTGATGGGGCTCAGTGGTCGTCTTGATAAGCCCACGCGCGTTGCTCTGGGGTAAATCACTGATGTAAGCGCCCACTTACAAAACAAACTGCAATTGTTCGTTGAAAGTGAGTGCTAAAATCCCTATAACAGAAGAACCAGTCCGGCTGCGGACTGGTTGACGTTACAGAGGTTTGAAAGTCTAAAGTGCGAAAAAACACCTATGCCATGCGTTATGTTGCCGGACAACCCGCCGAGCGGATTTTACCGCCGGGGTCGTTTGCGCATATTGGCCAGGCATTACCTGCAGGCGTACCGTTAAGCAGTGAAGATCGCATTCGCGTGCTGGTATGGAATATTTTTAAACAGCAGCGCGCAGAATGGCAGTCGGTGCTGAAGAATTTTGGCAAAGACGCGCATCTGGTGTTATTGCAGGAAGCACAAACCACGCCTGAACTGGTGCAGTTTGCGACCGCTAACTATCTTGCTGCCGACCAGGTTCCCGCCTTTGTGTTGCCTCAGCATCCCTCTGGCGTCATGACGCTCTCTGCTGCCCATCCTGTTTACTGTTGTCCATTGCGCGAGCGTGAGCCTATTTTACGGCTGGCGAAATCGGCTCTGGTAACGGTGTATCCGCTGCCTGACTCTCGGTTATTAATGGTGGTGAATATCCACGCGGTTAACTTTAGCCTTGGCGTTGATGTTTATAGTAAGCAGTTACTTCCCATTGGCGATCAGATTGCTCATCACAGCGGTCCGGTGATCATGGCCGGTGATTTTAATGCCTGGAGCCGCCGACGGATGAATGCGCTGTACCGCTTTGCGCGTGAAATGTCGCTGCGCCAGGTGCGCTTTACCGACGATCAGCGCCGCCGCGCGTTTGGTCGTCCTCTCGACTTTGTGTTCTATCGCGGTCTGAACGTGAGTGAAGCCTCTGTGCTGGTCACCCGCGCCTCTGACCACAACCCGCTACTCGTTGAATTCAGTCCCGGCAAACCTGAACAATAACGGTGTGTCAGGTCTGCCGTAGGGCAGGCCTGTGATGGTTGCCCTTCCTATTTCACAACAACCGAAGGACAACACAATGACAACACGCTCTCACCATGACAATGTCGAAAAACAGTTTGGCTCTCAGGCGAATGCCTACTTAACCAGTGCGGTGCACGCCTCTGGCCGTGACTTGCAACGTCTGGGGGAAAGGTTGTCGGCATTTCCGCGAGCCCACGTTTTGGATATGGGATGCGGAGCGGGGCATGCCAGCTTTGTAGCTGCGCAACACGTAAAGCAGGTAGTGGCTTATGATTTATCCTCGCAAATGCTTGAGGTGGTCGCTGAGGCGGCAAAAGGCAGAGGTCTGGAGAATATCGCCACGCGGCAGGGATATGCCGAAAGTCTGCCATTTGAAGATAACGAATTTGACGTGGTGATTAGCCGTTATTCTGCGCATCACTGGCATGATGTCGGTCGCGCCCTGCGGGAAGTGAACCGCATTCTGAAGCCCGGCGGTGTGCTGATTGTGATGGATGTGATGTCGCCGGGCCATCCTGTGCGTGATATCTGGTTGCAAACTGTAGAAGCGTTACGCGATACCTCACACGTACGCAACTATTCCAGCGGAGAGTGGCTGTCGTTAATCAACGACGCTAACCTGATTGCCGATACTGTGTTAACCGATCGTCTGGCGCTGGAGTACAGTTCGTGGGTGGCGCGGATGCGCACGCCTGCAGCGTTGAGCGACGCGATTCGCGTATATCAACAAAGTGCTTCTGCACAAGTGAAAGCCTACTTTGCGTTACAGGAGGATGGTTCATTTACCAGCGACACGATAATGGTCGAGGCACATAAAGCGGGATAAATAAAAAAGGCACTGGGGGGAAACCAGTGCCTTCATTTCTACAATGCTATCAGGAGTCTGGCATGTCGTTGTTTTTCACAAACAACGTTAGCTGATCGCCAGGCTGTAGATTATTCGTATCGCTGTTCCAGCGCATCACATCCTTGATGTTAACCCCGTGGCGTTTGGCAATGCTCGAGAGCGAGTCGCCTTTACGCACACGATAGGTGATGCTATCGCTGTTGTTCGCCAGACGCTGTGCGCTGGTACCTGCGCCCACGGTCAGATTCTGGCCGACTTTCAGCGACGACCCGCGCAGATTATTCCACTGCTTAAGGTCATTGGTGCTCACGCCAAGACGTGAAGCGACGCCAGAAAGCGTATCGCCAGAGCGAACTTTGTAGCTACGGCTGTTCAGCGGCGTGTTATCCGCAACCAGCGTTGACTGCACGGCTGCAATTTCGCCTGAAGCCAGAGATTCACGCAGCTTCTCTGCATGCTTCTTTGGCACCATCACATATTGCGGACCGCTGGCACCCAACGTGGAGCCTTTCACGCCTGCATTAAAGGTCTTCAGCTTGCTGACGGAAATACCCGCCATATCCGCAACCTGAGCCATTTCAACCGGACTACTCAGGCGAACACGCGCCAACGCGCGGCTTTCGTCTGTTGTTGGCAGACGCACGCCATAGCGTTTGCTGTTTTTGAGTATATCGCTCAATGCCAGCATTTTGGGCACGTATAGCTTCGTTTCCTGAGGCAATGGCAACGACCAGAAGTCAGTGGGTTTTCCACGGGCTTTGTTCGTTTTAATTGCCTTCATGACACGACCTTCACCGCTATTATAAGCAGCAACGGTCAGCAGCCAGTCGCCATCAAACATCTTGTTCAGACGCTGCATCATGTCCAGTGCGGCGGTGGTGGAAGCCACAACGTCGCGACGTGCATCATAATTGCGGGTCTGTTTTAAACCATAATTGCGCCCCGTGCTCGGAATGATCTGCCAAATACCTGCGGCATTGGCGCCAGACGTTGCGTGAGGATCAAAAGCGCTCTCCACTATGGGTAGTAGTACCAGTTCCATTGGCATGTTACGTTTCTTAACCTGCCCGGCTATCCAGTACATATACGGCTCTGCCCGTAAAGTTACATCGTGGAGATAGCTCTTATTGCGTAAATACTTCTGTTTCTGTTCGCGAATCCGGTTGTTTTCCGGAATTCCCATCTTTAGCTCGTCACCAATGAAAGCCCACAAATCTTGATCAGCAGCGATAGATGTTCCGTCGTCCATCCATCGCGCCTGACTTGTAAACTTTCCTGCTTCCCCTTGACCAGCTGCAGAAAGGCTCTGTGCGTGTTGTTGGACGTTACCAGTATTCTGGCACCCAACAAGCAGGACAGAGGCGAGTAATATCGCTTTTGCCTTCATGTGTGTGTCAATAGTTGCTTAAAAGACGACCGATCATAACGGCGAAGTTTTCAAAAGGCAACCCGGAATTGTCAGAACGTATCTTTCTTTGACCTTAACCAGGCAAAACGCTCTTCAGGTTGTTGCAATATTGTTTCTTTGTTAATTTCATTAATTAAATCAACATCTTCCGTTCTCAAAAAAAGATTAATTCGTCGCTCATTTTTCAGAATTACGGGTAGTGTCATTTGTTTTTTTACGCGTAACTCATTAACTTTACGATAATATTCATTTATGAACGAATCGTGCGGCAGAATGCTTAAAGCAAACTTCATATTTGCTAATGTGTATTCATGTGCGCAACAAATCAATGTGTCGTCAGGAAGTGAGTTTAGTTTTTTAAGTGATTGATACATTTGGGATGGGGTACCTTCAAAAAGCCGACCGCAGCCTCCGGAAAAGAGCGTGTCGCCACAAAACAGATAAGGCTGACTAAAGTAACAGATATGTCCTAAAGTGTGACCCGGAGTGGCAATTACCGTAAATTCATGCCCCAAAACGAGTGCAATATCGCCATCTTCGACTATATGCGTCGTTCCCTTATCTTGCGTTTCAGCCGGTCCGTATACCACTATGTGTGGGAAATGTTGCAGTAGCTCTTTTACGCCGCCCACGTGATCCTGATGATGGTGGGTCAGCAGAATGGCTTCGGGAACCCAGTTATGTTCTGCAATGGCTTTCAGCACGGGAGCTGCTTCACCCGGGTCCACAATCAGACAATGTTTGTCATTATTCGACAGGACCCAGATGTAATTGTCCTGAAATGCAGGAATACTGTTAAGATTCATAGATTACCTCTCAATGCGTAACGGAAGGTTGTGATGAAACCGGCAAGGATCCCTCAAACTGTCGTAGCGCCCGTTAGCTGGGGTGATTTACCCTGGGGCGAACACTATCGTCAGGCGCTGGAGCATCAGCTTAACCCGTGGTTTGCAAAAATGTACGGATTTCATCTGCTTAAGATTGGTAATTTAAGCGCAGAAATCGATTCTGAAGCGTGCGCGGTTTCTCATCAGGTAAATGTTTCTTTGCAAGGCTCTCCCATACAGGTAACGGCCGATCCTTTACATCTTCCCTTTGCCGATAAGTCCGTAGATGTCTGTTTGTTAGCGCATACGCTACCGTGGTGTTCCGATCCGCATCGCCTACTGCGTGAAGCCGATCGCGTGCTGATTGATGACGGTTGGTTGATTTTGAGCGGCTTTAACCCGTTAAGCCTGATGGGACTGCGTAAGCTGGTACCCATATTGCGCAAGACATCACCCTATAACAGCCGGATGTTTACCCTCATGCGCCAGTTGGACTGGCTCTCATTGCTGAACTTTGAAGTGCTGCATTACAGCCGTTTTCATGTCCTGCCCTGGAACAAGAAGGGTGGGAAAATGTTAAGCGCCCATATTCCTGCACTGGGCTGTTTGCAACTGGTGGTTGCGCGTAAGCGAACCATTCCGCTTACGCTCAATCCGATGAAACAAAATAAAAGCAAAGCGCCTATCCGCCAGGCCGTTGGCGCTACCCGGCAATACCGTAAACCGGACGCTTAAGCCTCAGCCTGATATCCAATATCATCCTGAGAGGGACGCATGGCTGCGGCGCGCGCAAGCTCATCGCAGCGTTCGTTTTCCGGATGGCCCGCATGGCCTTTAACCCATTCCCATTTGATTTGATGCGGCCCCAATGCGGCATCAAGACGTTTCCACAGATCGACGTTCTTCACCGGTTTTTTATCTGCTGTTTTCCAGCCACGCTTCTTCCAGTTGTGGATCCACTGCGTTATGCCCTGGCGCACATACTGGCTGTCCGTGCTGAGTATCACTTCACACTGTTCTTTCAGCGCTTCCAGCGCAACGATTGCCGCCATCAGCTCCATGCGATTATTGGTGGTGAGGTTGTAGCCTTCGCTAAAGGTTTTTTCGCGCCCGCGATAACGTAAAATCGCCCCATAACCACCTGGCCCTGGATTTCCCAGGCAAGAACCATCGGTGAAAATTTCTACCTGTTTAAGCATCTCTGGTAGACTTCCTGTTTTAGCAAATCGAAATCAAACGATAAGTCTGACATAAATGACCGTTATGAGCACTGGAATTACACGACAGATCGTCCTCGATACCGAAACCACCGGTATGAACCAGATTGGCGCCCACTACGAAGGCCACAAGATCATTGAGATCGGTGCGGTTGAAGTGGTCAACCGCCGCCTGACCGGAAATAACTTCCACGTTTATCTGAAGCCGGATCGGCTGGTGGATCCGGAAGCGTTTGGCGTACACGGAATCGCAGACGAATTCCTGCTTGATAAACCTACGTTTGCCGATGTAGCCGATGAGTTTCTCGACTACATTCGCGGCGCGGAACTGGTCATCCATAACGCATCGTTCGATATCGGCTTTATGGATTACGAATTCGCTAAGCTCAGGCGGGATATTCCGAAGACGAACGAATTCTGCAAAATAACCGATAGCCTGGCGCTGGCGAGGAAAATGTTTCCTGGCAAGCGAAACAGCCTTGATGCGTTGTGCTCGCGCTATGAGATAGACAACAGTAAACGAACCCTGCACGGCGCATTGCTCGATGCCCAGATTCTGGCCGACGTTTATCTGATGATGACCGGTGGGCAAACCACGATGGCATTTTCAATGGAAGGTGATAGCCAGCAGCAGAATGACACGGGGATCCAGCGCATTGTCAGACAGTCCAGCAAACTACGCGTTGTTTTTGCCACTGATGAAGAGTTAGCGGCCCATGAGTCACGTCTTGATCTGGTGCAGAAGAAAGGCGGAAGTTGCCTCTGGCGGGCATAGTTTGTACGTTTACCGTAGGAAAATGGCCATTCGGGCGATTTTTGCAGCAAACGATTAAAAACGTGAGAAAAAGCGTTGACGAGGTGCGAGGCAATCCGTAATATTCGCTTCGTTCCCAAGCGGAACACAACGCGGAGTGGTAGTTCAGTTGGTTAGAATACCTGCCTGTCACGCAGGGGGTCGCGGGTTCGAGTCCCGTCCATTCCGCCACTATTCAGAAAGCCTGAATCAGAAATGATTCAGGCTTTCGTCGTTTTAGCCCGCAAAAAAATTCCATTATCACGCCTTATATCGACCGCGCTTGTGCTTTCGGGCGGGCAACACATCAGGTCATCCTTAACCCGACGCATATCCAGAAGGCGATCAACCCGCGAAGTGATTCATCACGCAGGCGAAGCGGGGTGAAAAGTTATCGCCGATAAGAACCGTTTCCTCATTCAGGTGTTTTAGCATATACAGCTTGTCAGCACGTTCGTAAGCGTCGAAGAAAAGATAATCGATGGCATCCGTTGCTTCATCATCCGGGGATTTTTCGCGTCCGTCGGGGGTGAGCATAAAAACGCCGGCGGTATGGCCGAGCGGACGGGCATAGCGAAAGAATAGTTTACGGTTAACAGCAAACTCGCCGTCATCACTTTTGAGTTTCCCTTGTACTGACAATGAGAGGTGCCCGGAGTTGTAGCTGGTAATCAGCATTATTCCGTGGAGTTCCTTTTTGGTATTTTGGATGTCGAGTATCGACGTGAATTCCGAAGAACAGGAAAAACTGATTTCTTGTTTTTTCGCATTCCCGATAATAATAAAAAAAGCGATAGCCGCCAGCCCAAGAATGGCAATTACGACTGACCATAGTAAAGGAGAGTGATCGCTTTCCTGCTTCATATCATTCCTCATGGTGGCGATACTGGCTGATGCAATGGTAATAGCCGAGGTTTAGCCCGCATTCAGCGGCAAACGACCACTCAACCAGATTATGGTTGCTCGCCCAGGTATTAAGGTACAGATCTTTTGGGTGCGAACAGTCGGGGTTGATACCTACGGACTTGAAAATATCCAGCGCTTTTTTTTCGGTTATGGTGTCAGTGAGAGCGTTTCCTAATATATGTACACGGCATTGCTCGTAGTCAATTGTTCGCAGGATCGCCGCGTCCGTCATGGCAATTTCATTGGGTATCCATGTTAACCACGCTGTCGCTACTACGGCGATGCCGGTAATTAACGCTGTTATCGCGACAGGCCACCGGTTTCGTTTCTTTTTGCTGGGCGTCGATGCAACATGGGCAATTCTGGTAGGCGCTTGTGCTTCTTCCAGTAGCTGAATATTGATATTGGCGTCGCCCATCCGAAATCCCATACGCGGAATGGTGACGATGAGTTCTGCAGGATGGCCCGTAGACGTTATTGCTTTGCGCAGAAATGAAATGTGCTGGTTGAGATTCGCATCCGTCGCTCTGGCGCCATTATGCTGGAAAACATTCAGCAGAATTTCATCGCGTGAGGATATCTCTTTACCATTTTGCAACAGATAGAGCAGTAATTGTGTTGCCGCATTGTTCAATGTGGCCATTTCACCAGATGCCAGGTCTTTTAGGGTATTTTTATGTGGTCTGAAAACTAAGCCATCACCAATAATTACGGATTTAATTTTGTTTATTGGTATATGAGAAATCACTGATGTCTCCTTTAAAGCAGGATATCTCGCATTCGAGTGGGGGAAGCAATAGCATAACATAATTCATTTATAAAAAATGGTTGTACCATAGATCGCTTTATTAATATTTATATAACAATCCTTTAATATCTCTTATAGACACCGCCAATCTCCTTCCCCTCATTCACTATCTTATTGTCATTACTCGCTTTTGATATCCAATTTCATTTTTACAAAACTTTCATAAATACATTTTGCCCATTATTTGGCATAAATAAAAAAATATTTGATAGATAAAAACTCTATAAAAACTATTAATAATAGATATTAACACTGACTTTTGCGTGTTTTATGGCGATTTTTTAGGTAAACGATCGGTCCTCAGACAGTGTTACAACACGATTCCCTGAGTTTGATTAATACCGGATTTTTGCATTGTGTCATTTTTTCGTCGACTTAATATAAGCCCCGAAACAGCGTAAACACCTGTGGACGGTATTTCGGATGGAATACCAATGAAGTTCAAAATACGGGGTGGCTTGAGATGGATTGTTTGCAAGGATATGCACTACCGCCGCCTGCAGATCAGGGTTTCCCTTGCATAAATTGTTTGCGGAAATAGATCGTCGGAATAACCAAAAAACAGATATAAGGTTAAGTAGTAATATGAAAATGAAAAACGTGGCTGTGGCCTGTGCGCTGATGGCGGGAATGACTTTTACTGCATCTTCTGCTTTCGCTGCAAAAAATGTTGAACCGACTAACGGTAAAATTCACTTCACTGGTTCTCTGGTTAATTCCGCGTGCGGTCTGGCCCCAGAATCCAGCCCGGTGCAGGTAAATTTTGGCGAAATCCCAACTTCTCAGTTAAAAGACAACCAACGTGCTGGCGTTAAGCATGCCAAAATCGTTCTGCAGGGCTGTGATACGACCGTTGCAAAAACGGCTACCGTGACCTATACCCCGGCAACAATTGATTCCGATAACAACGCGCTGGCTGCGTTCACCTCGGGTACTGCAAAGGGCGCGGGCATTGGTATGGTTGACAGTGGCAACCAGGACGTGGAATGGGGCAAAGCGGCCTCTCAGGTCAACATTACCGATGGCGAAACCGACATTGATTTCGTCGCTTACCTGCAGGCAAACAACGCATCTGCAGCGGTAACGCCGGGTGATTTCGAATCCACCGTTAATTTCCAGATCGACTACCAGTAACGATCTGCTGCGGGCGCAATTATGCGCCTGCTTAACCCTTCCTGCGAATAACTGAAAGGAAATGCGGTGATGCCTGGATGGCGTATTTTACTGCTTTTTATCTTCATATCGCCTGCATGGGTTTTGGCTGACACCCATCGTCTTGTCAGTACGCCCGGCAAAATGCGCATGCGGGGAAATATTATTGAGGCAGCCTGTTATGTCGATCCACGCGACCGGTCGCTACTGGTTGAATTTGATGACCTCTCTGCCAGAGATATTTCCGGAAAACCTGAAAAAGTATCTGCGCATGATTTCAGCATTCATTTGCTGGGATGTTCATTAGGGGATTCTCAACACCCCGGGAATCTGTTCCAGCGCGCCAATATTACCTTTTCCGGCGCAGCGGATAATGACAATCCTGATTATCTGAGCGTGCAATCGGAAACTGAAAATTTAGCAATAGAAATATATGACGGCAAAGGACAGCAAATTCATCTGGGCAAGCCATCACCGGACTATCTGCTTAACCCAGGAAAAAACACGCTCAACTTTACGGCTTATTTGATCTCGCGCGACGGAAGAATGACATCCGGCGAATTTACTGCGGTCACGCATTTTGTTGTGAATTATCTCTGAACTGCACTGCAATTCGGGTATCTGAAGGTTTGCGAACGAAAATGATCACGCTGAAAACAGATAAAAAACGTTTGGCGCTTTTTATTGCTCTGGTCTGTGCCTCTTCATTGGTTGAAGCGGATGAGGCCATTGAATTTAATACCGACGTGCTGGATGCCAGCGACAGGCACAATGTCGATTTGCAGCGTTTTTCCGAAGGCAACTTTGTGACTCCCGGAGAATATCTGCTGGATGTTCGTATTAACAGCCAGGAGATTCCTCAGCAGTCGATCCGTTATATCGTTGATCCTGCCAACCCGCATAAATCCATGGCGTGTCTGACGCCGCAACAACTCGAATTACTGGCGCTCAAGGAAGAGGCGCTAACCTATATTCATCCGATTAGCGCGACCTGCTATGACATTTCCCGTCTGCCGGGTGTGGTGCTGAATAATAGCGCAGGTGTGCTGGATATTACCGTGCCTCAGGCATGGATGAAATATACCGATCCTGACTGGACGCCGCCAGAACGCTGGGATAACGGCGTCGCGGGGCTGATTTTTGACTACAGCGTCTCGGGCCAGGCCACACATTACGAGCAGGGCGGGGATCGCTATCGCTCTCTGTCCGGCTATGGGCAGACAGGCTTTAACCTCGGCGCGTGGCGTTTTCGCGGCCAGTATCAGGCCAATTACGCTTCGGATGATAATCGTGGCCGTATCGACTGGGATCAGATTTATGCCTATCGCCCGTTACCGATGCAGGCTGCAAAACTAACGGTCGGCGAAATCTATCTGAATTCTCAGGTTTTTGATTCGGTGCGTTTCACCGGGGCGAACCTCGCCAGCGACGAGCGTATGCTGCCACCGAATTTGCAGGGCTACGCGCCCGAAGTGCACGGCATCGCCCGCAGTAATGCGAAGGTCACCGTCAGCCAGCAGGGCCGTGTTATCTATCAAACTACCGTTCCTGCGGGGCCATTCAACATTCAGGATCTGCATGGTTCGGTACGCGGCACACTGGATGTTCGCGTCGAAGAGCAGGATGGCAGCGTACAAACCTTTCAGGTTAATACGGCTGATATACCTTACCTGACGCGCCCGGGCTATGTTCGCTACAACGCCGCGGTCGGTAAGCCATCGCGCTATAACCATGATGTTCAGGGACCTGCGTTTTATAGCGGTGATTTCTCCTGGGGGGTCAGCAATGCGTGGTCGCTGTACGGCGGTGCGTTGCTCACTGGCGATCGTTATAACGCCTGGTCGATGGGAATTGGTCGGGATTTGAGCTGGCTGGGTGCGCTGTCGGCTGATGCGACGCAATCCGTGAGTCGTGTGAAGCATCAGGATGAACAAAAAGGGATGTCCTTTAAGCTAAGCTATGCCAAAACCTTTGATGAGTACAACAGCGCCATCACCTTTGCCGGTTACCGCTTCTCACAGCGTAACTTCCGCACTTTTTCGCAGTTCCTCGACGAGCAGTATGAAAATAACAATAGCGCTGGCAGCGAAAAAGAGATGTACACCATCACCGGCAACAAAACCTTCTTTGCCGACGATACGCACTTAGCGACCACGCTGTACCTGACCTATACCCACCAGAACTATTGGGATCGCGGTTCGCAGGATCGTTATGGGTTATCGATGGGACACAGTTTTTCGTTCGCTGGCATTCAGGGCGTCAGCGCCAACCTTGCGGCTTACCGCTCTGAGTATCAGGGCAAACGGGACGACAGCCTCTCGCTTTCAATTTCGGTGCCATGGAGCGATGGCCGCTCTATGGATTATGAATTGCAGAACAGCGGCAACCAGACCAGCCAGATGGTTTCGTATTCAGATAACCGCGACCGTAACAATCCATGGCGTTTGCGCGCAGGGGTTTCCGGTGAAGGACACACGGCGTTTGATGGTTATTACAAGCACCGCAGCATGATGGCGGAACTGGAATCTAACGTCAGCTGGCAGCAATCACGCTATTTCTCCGTTGGCGGCACGATGCGCGGCGGCTTTACCGCGACGCGTCATGGCGCGGCGCTGCACAACAGCCAGGCGTCAATGAACACTGCCAGGGTGATGGTTGATACCGATGGTGTGGCGAATGTGCCGCTGAACGGCGAACAGGCGCACTCAAACCGCTTCGGTATTGCCGTGGTACCGGACGTTGTCAGTTATCACAGCTTTGATACCCGTATCGATGTGGACGCAATGGACGAGGACATTTCCGCGACCAAAGCCATCATCACCAACACCCTGACGGAGGGGGCGATTGGCTACCAGCGTTTTGCCGTGGCGAAGGGGCAAAAAATGATGGCGCTGCTGCGCCTGAAGGATGGTTCGGTACCGCCGTTTGGCGCCGAAGTGTTTAACGCCAACGGCGTCAGCGTCGCCATGGTGATGGAAAACGGCATGGCCTGGATTGCGGGTGTGAATCCGGCCGAGCGTCTTTCTGTTGCCTGGGCTGGCCGTGCGCAGTGTCACTTACAGGTGCCGCAACAAATCAACCCGGAAGGTAACGTGCTGTTGCCTTGTGAATAATTTCAATAACCTGAATGAATTTTGTCATGAATAATCAAGCTTTTTACTCCGTGCAGCGTTGGCTGAAACCCGTGGCCTGCGGCCTGCTTTTTATTGCAGAGATCAACGCCTCATGGGCAGGTATCGCGCTCGACCGTACCCGCATGATCATCACCGGTGATGCGCGATCTGTCAGTGCGAACTTAACCAATACCAGTCCGAGCATTCCATTCCTGGCCCAGTCGTGGGTGGAAGACGCCACCGGAACAAAAATTACCTCGCCGCTGATGGTCTTACCGCCGCTGCAACGAATTAACGGCGGGCAAAAGGGGATTGCCCGGGTGACGAAAACCAGCGGGATTAACGCTCTGCCCCAGGATCGCGAGAGCCTGTTCTACCTGAACGTTCGTGAAATTCCGCCAAAGCCGGATAAGCCGAATGTGCTGCAACTGGCGATGCAGTCGCGCATCAAATTGTTCTACCGTCCGACTGCTATCGTGCCGGAAACACCTGGCGCCGTGTGGCAAAACCAACTGGTCTTTCACAAACAGGGCCAGCGCTGGAGTGTGGACAACCCAACGCCTTATTTTGTCACCTTAATCGGCTTAAGCCGCAAGCCAGAAACGCAGGGCGGCGGCAGATTGACCGACTTCCCAGGCGTTATGGTTTCACCAAAATCCTCTCTCGATTTCAGCGTGAACGACGGCAGCGTCAGTCAGTTCAGCATGATGTACGTGAACGATTTTGGCGGCCATCCCGAACTGAAATTCAGCTGCACAGGCAATGTGTGTAAAGCATTGCCGATGGAGCAGCAGCCCCGGTAACAGGAATCGTAAATGAAAAAGATGCTTTGCGCCCTACTGATGGCGGGTATGGCCTGCCAGGCTCAGGCTACCAGTGGTCGCCAGGATATGAGCAACGTGTCCGGCGAGTATGGCAACGTCCGCTTTCATGGCCGGGTCTACGTTTCGCCGTGCGTGCTGGATATGGCTTCACGCGATCAGACCATCAATCTTGGTGATATTTCCGCCAGTCGGTTTCGCCAGGGCGGCGATCGCAGCGAGCCGGTGCTGGTTACGCTGTATCTGAACGGCTGCTTAAAAGGTTCCGGCCACACCTTAAGGGATTTCCCCGGACAGACCAGCGAAATGCCTGAGCTGGCGCACAGCACGGTGGAACGCGGCGTTTCGATGACGCTGATGGCTGAAGGCGCACCGGAAAACAGCGATCTGGGTCGTATTCGCGGTGATGTGCGCGGCGCGGGCATTCGGTTACTGACCGAACGCAACCAGTTGCTTCACCTGAACCAACCGCAACGCATGTGGATCCTCAAACCGGGCGATAACGCGATCCACTTTCTGGCCGCGCTGGAATCTTTTGGTCCAGAGGTGACCGCCGGAGAATTTAACGGCCTGGTCAGACTTAAGCTGGAGTATCTATGAGCATATTGCGCAACACGCTACTGTGGACGGCCCTGGCTGGTTGTCCGCTGGCCGGGCAGGCATTCACACAGGGGGAAGGTGAGCCGCAGGGAGGATCGCCGCATCAGTACGATATTGAACTGAACTCGCTGGATGTCAGCAAAAACCACGTGGGCGGCAGAACGGAGCCGTTCCCGTGGAATCTGGGCAGTTGGTATGTAGTGGATTTTCACTGCGAACAGGCTGACATCTCCCGACAACCGATTTACTACACCACCACGACCACGATGCCGCCTTCCAATCAGGGGGCGAACCGTTTTCGTTTAAACGAGTATCTGGATGTGGAAGTACAGGTGTGGGTCGCCGGGCGTTATAACAACTACGTTCAGGCGCCTTTTACCAATTTTTCAAATCGTTACAACGATCATAGCTGCAAAAAGCGCAAAGGCTACGAACGGGCTACCAACATAGAAAGTGGTTCAAAAGGGAAAGTGACGTTTATTGTCACTAAACCCATTATTAATGGCATCAATATTACCTCCCAGTCGCTGGTGGAGGTTGCCGGGCGTCTGGGGGATGCTGGCCCTACGCCGACAACGCCTATTTCCCGCGTGGTGATTAAATCCGGGCTGATTACCGTACCGGACAAATGCACCTTCAATCGGGGAGACAAAATCAGCATTGAGTTTGGCGATCTGCCTGGATCCGCTACAAAGCTCAACGGCACCAACTACAGCAAGCCAATCCCTATACATGTGGTGTGTGAAGGCGGCAGCTTCGATCAGGGCGCGCTGAATATCAATCTTGGCGTGCAAACGACCACGGCCTCAGGCACGGCGGGATTTAACGGTAATCTCCTCGGCACGTTAAGCGGCGGACAAAAACGCGACGATCTCGGCATTATGCTTAAAGACGAGAGCGGCGGCGCCGTCGTGCCCAATCAATTCTACAACGTGAAGGGGTTTTACCAGAATCAGGGCGACTGGAATCTCACCGCCGCACCGGTGGCTAAGCCGGGCGTGGGAAGCGTTAAGGAAGGTGAGTTTGAAGCCTCAGCCACCGTTGTTGCGCAGTTTCAGTAGGGGGATGCCATGAGATTTACGGCGTTAATCGCGACCGGAGTGCTACTGCTTGGCGGCACGGCGCAGGCCGATACCAAACTGGTCGGCGGCGATATGTATTTTCACGGCACCATCAGAGCGCTGGCCTGCAGCCTGGTCCCCGGTGGCGACAAAATCGAGGTCGATTTCAAGCAAATCGCGACGCAGGATCTCTATCTCTCGGGGCGCAGTAAGCCAGAAAAATTCAGTATCCAGTTACGCGACTGCAACCCTGAGGTTTTTCGCGGGATCTCGGTTACCTTCAGCGGTCGTGAGGATGCGGAGCTGGCCGATCATCTGGCGCTGGATCGCAGTGAACAAGGCGGCGCGTCAGGGATCGGTATTGGGATGAGCGAAGAGGACGGCACGGCAATCCGCCTTGATGAGAGCACGTCAGTCAAAGAGATAACGGAAGGCTCGATGACGCTGAATTTTTTGGCGTGGGTCGCGGCGGAGCCATCGGCGATAAAAAATCAGTCTCTCGAATACGGTCCGTTCAGCGCCAGCGGGACCTGGATACTGAACTACCAGTAGCATGATGAACGCACTGAATCGTATTGCGCCGCTGCCTGCGCAAAAATTATTGCTCGGTATTAGTCTGTTTTTCTGGTGCGGGGCAATGCATCTCTACTGGCCGAATAACGGCGGCAGCGGTCTGTCGTTACCGCTTAATATCACGAGCTGGATCTACGCCGTTGTGCTGGTTGCATGCGCATCAGTGCTGGTGCCTTATCAACGCTGGCGCATCACTATACCTGCCACGGGGTTTACGATGGGGGCGCTCATTCTGACGCTGCTATGCCTGCTGACGCCTGATGTCTGGCAGTCCGAGGCCCTGCTGGTCGCGGGAGCCTTACTGGGAGGCGTTCTCGTCTATTTGGTGACGGTGCAAATTCCGCTTGCGGCACGATCCCTGACGACACTGCTGGCCTTGCTCTGGGGGGCGTGCGTCATCGAATGTCTGGCGTTTATCTATCAGTACTGGCATTGGCCGGGCGTTGATTACTGGGAGTTTGCCTGGCGGCGCAGCACGCGGCCCTACGGTATTTTTCAGCAGGTTAATCTGATGGCCAGCTTCACGGCCTGTGGCGTACTGCTGTCAGCCACGCTCTTTTTACGCCTGCGCGACGGGTATCGAATTGTCATCGGGGTTGGCCTGGTGATGATGGGATTTGTGCTGCATGAATCCCAGTCGCAAACCGGTTACCTCTCTGTGGCGATCGGTGAAGCGCTGCTGCTGATGGTTTTCCCGACGCAGCGCCGTCCGTTGTTGCTACTCCTGTTGCCGCTGGCGTCAGGCATGGCGGCGGGGTCGCTCGCCCGCCATTTTTTGTCCGTCGCTACGGTCGATCACTTCACCACTTCCCAGGTGCGCTGGACGGTGCTCAAAACGTCGCTGGCATTATTTGCCGAACGCCCGTGGACGGGGTGGGGCGTGGGCAGCTTTGCTTCTGTGTTTCTCGAACGCGCGGGGCCATTGGGGCTGAGCAGTATCTCGCATCCGCACAACGAACTGGTGTTATGGCTGGTGGAGGGCGGTCTGGTTGGGCTGGCGGGCGCGCTGTGTTTTATTGCGAGTGGTTTCTGGCTCTGGAAGCATGGGAATCGTTGGCGTCGCGCCTGTCTGGTGGCGGCGCTGCCGGTGGTGATTCATATGCTGACGGAATACCCCGTCAGGCAGTCAACGCCACACTGGTTACTGCTGATCCTGCTGCTTCGTTGCGCAGACCTCCCGTTAAAAGGGGCTCGCCTGACGCTTACGTCAACGTCGTTGTTGCGCGGACTGGCACTGATCTCGTTTTTGGCCTTCACACCATTGTTGCTTCTCTCGCTGCGCACGCAACAGCAATTGACGCTGGCGGAGCGGCAGTCAGCGCAGTGGCGTCTGGCTGAGCCGCTCCCTGTGGGAGGCTGGCTCCTTGCCACTCGCTACCGGTTTGATGTCCAGATGGGATATCTGCAGCGCTATCAGCGCTCCCGGGATGCTCGCTGGCTGGAAGCGGTCCGCCGCTGGGCGCCTGACTATGTGCGTGTTCACCCCGATCCGAACGTCTCTTTCACGCAAATCTTACTGGCGTTGCAGCAACGCGACCTGGTCGAGGCGCATCGTCTGGCGAGGCGCTTTTACCTGACGTATCCGAACGATCGCCGTATCCCGTGGCTGCAGGATGCACGACGTCCTTTTAATCAAAAAATGGAATGATATGAACAGACTCAGCGAACAGGCCCGCTATGTACCAGAGCTTCCCCGCAACGCCGAACTGCTGCGGATCACCGGGATCCGTTTGCAACGCATTCATTTTTTTGATGATCCATCGCTGGATGTCTGCGAGGTGTTAAGCCAGGTACGTACGCCGCTACCACTGGATCTTTTTTTCAAGCATCTTTCCATCACGGCAAAGCAGCAGCTATTCCTGTGGCAAATGCGGCGGGTGCTGGCACTCTCAGGAAGCTTTTCGCTGAATTTATCCGTCAGGATGTTGACCTGCCTGCCATGGATTGCGCAGCTCGCCCGGCAGGCGCATCAGGGGCGGATTGTTATCGAGATTCAGGATCCAGGCACCATGATGCGCCTGGAAAAGGCAGAACAGCAGACCGTATGCATGGCCGTAAAAACCCTGATACGCCATGGTTTTCGCGTGTGGCTGGATGACGTTTCACCCGAGCTATTTTTTGTCTGGCGGCTGTCTGGCATCCGTTTCGATGCCATCAAAATTGAAAGCGAAATGTTTCATCAGTTCAGGACATCGGAGTGGCAGTTGAGGGTACTGGTCAATCAATTTCGCGGGCTGGGAGACCGGGTTGTTGTCGAGGGAGTGGAAACGCCGCAGGATTATGCCATTTGCCGCATGAGCGGCGCAGACGCGGTGCAGGGATTTCTGTTTGAGCAGGAAGTCTTACCGAAAAGCCTGAACCATTGCTGATTCAGGCCCTGGTCATTACTCGCTCAGCGTCTGTGCGATATCTTTTTGCACCTGCTGGCGCTGTGCTGGGGTCAGCACTTTGTTCAGATCAAAATAGTATTTCACGCGATAATAACGTGCCTGTTGTTCGATGTTGCTGAACGCAGAAAGCTGTTTCTTGACGGCAGCTTCATCCCATTTCCCGGACTTGATGACGTCAATCAACGCGCCGTCTTTAACATCTTTCACCGAAATCTGGCTAACGTTGGTTTCAAGCTGCTGGTGCAGTTTTTTAATCTGCGCAACCTGGTCGGTGCTTAACTTAAGGTGCTGAACTATCGGATCCTGGGCGGGAGCCGGAACATTAGATGTCGTTGCTGCAAGCGTGCTAAAAGAAGCGCCAGCCACGGTAACTGCCAGCAAAGTCATGCGTATGAAGTTCTTCATTATTGAAATCCTGATAAGGGAATTATCGACATTGTCTGCCACTCGCTGGTTACGAGTGATTATCCTTTGCAGAATACGATGCCCGCCGCATGTCGCCACGCGAATTTGTTTTGCGGTTGGTTACGGAGTGAAACAATCCCGCCACGGAAAATGTTGTGCAGCGGGAGTGAAGGCGAGAGTTATAGCGTGAACGGGTCGGCGTCTTGCCAGGCGGGAAACTTCTCGCGATACTCGCGCAGCGCCGAGAGTGACAGTTCTGCGTCAATGCGTGTGGCCTGATGCGGCTCGGCGGTGGCAATAATCTCACCCTGCGGATTAATCACCCGGCTGTCACCGCGATAATGATGGCCGTTCCCGTCAGTGCCCACGCGGTTACATCCTGCTACATAAGCCTGGTTCTCAATCGCCCGTGCTGTGAGCAGAACCTGCCAGTGCAGCGAACGCGGCGCCGGCCAGTTGGCGACATACAATGCCAGGTCGTAATCGTTGCGGTTGCGCGACCACACTGGAAAACGCAGGTCATAACAGACCAACGGCAGAATACGCCAGCCGCGCCATTCAAAAATAACCCGCGCGTCACCTGCCTGGTAATACTGATGCTCATCCGCCATGCGGAACAGATGGCGCTTATCATAGAAATGGACATGACCTTCGGGTTCGACCAGTAAAAAGCGGTTGACCGGGCCGCGTTCAGACTGGAGAGCGGCGCTGCCTGCAATGAGGGCGTTGGTCTGCTGCGCCTTAGCGCGCATCCAGCTTACAACCTCTTCCTGCGCCAGCGATTTACTTGCCGCTTCCATGGCAAATCCACTGGTAAACATCTCGGGCAACACAATGACATCACGTCCTGTGACGGTTTCCAGTTGACGGTCGAAATGGCGCAGGTTGGCCGGGCCATCCATCCAGATCAGCGGTTGTTGCAGCAGAGTAATTTTCAAACCAGGCACGATCGAGGCTCCTCGTTGAACAACATTTTGACACTGTAACATGAGCTTTAACGAAAATGTGGCAATAAAAAGCCCCGCATTAAGCGGGGCCCGGCATTGTGCGTATGTCGTTATGCGGCTTCGACTTTACGCACCTTCTCTGGCAACTTTACCGGCTGAGTTGCCAGCTCCTCGGGTTCAAAGTCATCCACGTTGATGCTGCGCAGACGGCTCGCCTCGGCTTTCACCAGAATCGCGGCTTCGTCTTTATCAATCAGTCCTTTAGCCAGCGCATTGTGCGCCAGTTCATCCAGGCGGGTAAACGGCAGGTTCTTACCCAGCTCTTTGCAGATCCGCTGGTGGATAGGGTCAGCTGCAATCACATCCAGCAGAGCCTCTTCCAGCAAACCAACCGGGTTATGCTCGCTTGGCGTCAGGTATTGACCACGACCAAGACGAGAACGGGTGGCGCTTGGAACCTGCAAAATCTTCGCGACTTTATGATCCAATTTGTCTGACGGTGCATGGTAGTGGCGACCGGTAGGGAAGATAACCACATTCAGCAAGCCAGCGACCAGACGGTTCGGGAAGTTTATCAGCAGGTCGTCCATCGCCTGTTCCGCTTTGTACAACGCATCCTGAACGCCCCAGTGAACCAACGGCAGGTCGGCTTCATTACGGCCTTCATCGTCATAACGTTTCAGTACCGCGGAGGCCAGATACAGCTGACTTAACACATCGCCCAGACGCGCGGAGATACGTTCACGGCGCTTCAGGCTACCGCCCAGTACGGCCATGGATACATCTGAAAGCAGTGCCAGGTTGGCGCTCAGACGGTTCAGGTGCTGGTAGTAACGTTTGGTCGCATCGCCGGTTGGCGTGCTGCTGGTTAAGCCGCGCGTCAGGCCAAGCCAGAAGCTGCGTACTTTGTTACTGCCGACGTGACCGATGTGTTTGAACAGCAGCTTATCGAACGCATTCACATCGTTACTCTGTGCCGCAGCCATCTCTTCCAGTACATATGGATGGCAGCGAATTGCACCCTGACCGAAGATCATCATGCTACGGGTCAGGATGTTAGCGCCTTCAACGGTAATGGCGATAGGCGCGCCCTGATAAGCACGGGCGAGGAAGTTGCTTTCGCCAAGCATAATGCCTTTACCGCCAGTGATATCCATGGCATCGATGATTGACTGCTGCCCACGGTGGGTACAGTGATACTTCACGATAGCCGACAGCACCGCCGGTTTTTCACCCAGCATAATACCGTAGGTAATCAGCGACGCCGCAGCATCCATCACGTAGGCGTTACCCGCAATACGCGCCAACGGCTCTTCAATACCTTCCATCTTGCCGATAGAGATTTTGAACTGGCGACGAATGTGCGCATACGCGCCGGTTGCCATCGCGACGGATTTCACGCCGCCCGTCGAGTTAGACGGCAGGGTAATACCGCGTCCCACGGACAGACATTCCACCAGCATGCGCCAGCCCTGACCGGCCATTTTCGGACCACCGATGATGTAATCAATCGGTACGAACACATCTTTACCGAGGGTCGGACCGTTCTGGAACGGTACGTTCAGCGGGAAGTGGCGACGCCCAATTTGTACGCCCGGCGTTGAGGTTGGGATCAGCGCACAGGTAATACCGAGATCTTCTTCACCACCCAGCAGTTTTTCCGGGTCGGAAAGTTTAAATGCCAGACCCAGTACGGTAGCGATAGGGGCCAGCGTAATATAACGTTTGTTCCAGGTCAGGCGCATACCCAGCACCTGCTGGCCCTGCCAGTCGCCCATACAAACTACGCCGGTATCAGGGATAGCACCTGCGTCGGAGCCTGCTTCCGGGCTGGTCAGAGCAAAGCATGGGATCTCCTGACCACGAGCCAGACGCGGCAGGTAATGATTCTTCTGCTCTTCGGTGCCGTAATGCTGCAGCAGTTCGCCTGGGCCTAACGAGTTAGGTACGCCAACGGTGATCGCCAGGATCCCGGATACGCCGGAGAGTTTCTGCAGAACGCGTGCCTGAGCATAGGCGGAGAATTCCAGCCCGCCGTACTCTTTCTTAATGATCATCGCGAAGAAGCGGTGTTCTTTCAGATACGCCCACAGTTCCGGGGGCAGATCCGCGAGTTCATGGGTTATCTGGAAGTCGTTCGCCATGCGGCACGCTTCTTCCACCGGGCCGTCAATAAACGCTTGCTCTTCAGCAGTCAGATGCGGCTGAGGGTAGTTATGCAGTTTTTTCCAGTCTGGCTTGCCCTGGAACAGGTCGCCTTCCCACCAGGTCGTACCGGCATCAATCGCTTCTTTCTCGGTGCGCGACATCGGCGGCATGACTTTACGGAAACCGCGGAACACCGGCGCAGAGATCATGGATTTGCGCATCGGCGTAAAGTTAAACGGTACGAGGATAATGGCCAGAGGAACCAGCAGCCAGACTGACCACAGGCCAGCCACGCCAAGCGCAGCCGTCCAGGCGAGCAAAATTAAGCTGCTGAGGAATAAGCTCACGCGGTGATAAAACAGAACGCTGAGCAGAACAACCGTAGCGATAATACTCAAAATCATCATAACGAAAAGCTCCCTTGCTTGTAGGAGGTCTGACCACTTGTGATGATATGGTTGTAGTGGATGTAAATTCTTTTAGCAATGTGTTTACAAAATAATTACAACAAAGCTCACATTGTTGCCGTTTTAACCGGCACAAAAAATCAAAAGCCGTAGCCATTCCTGTGGCTTGTACTTCTCGCTGGTAGCGCTATCCGGTACACTGCATCTTGTCATTTACATTCATGCTGAAGGATATCCTCATGTACCAGGATCTTATTCGTAACGAACTGAGCGAAGCGGCGGAAACGCTGGCTAATTTTCTTAAAGATGACGCCAATATTCACGCCATTCAGCGCGCGGCGGTCCTGTTGGCAGACAGCTTTAAAGCCGGTGGTAAGGTACTTTCTTGCGGTAACGGCGGTTCCCATTGCGACGCGATGCACTTCGCCGAAGAGCTGACTGGACGCTATCGTGAAAACCGCCCTGGCTATCCGGCGATCGCTATCTCTGACGTCAGCCATATCTCCTGCGTTAGCAACGATTTCGGTTACGATTATGTGTTCTCGCGCTACGTTGAAGCCGTGGGCCGCGCGGGCGATGTCCTGTTAGGCATCTCTACTTCGGGTAACTCCGGTAACGTAATTAAAGCGATTGCCGCAGCGCGCGAGAAAGGGATGAAAGTGATCACCCTGACCGGGAAAGATGGCGGCAAAATGGCGGGCAGCGCAGATATCGAAATTCGCGTGCCGCACTTTGGCTACGCTGACCGTATTCAGGAAATTCATATCAAAGTGATCCATATTCTGATCCAACTGATCGAAAAAGAGATGGTTAAATAAGCCGATAATTTTTACCGGTCTTATCGGGCCAGGAACTTGTAGGCCCGATAAGCGAAGCGCCATCGGGCATTGTGCCGGATGGCGACGCAAGCGTCTTATCCGGCCTACAAGCTGTGCTTTGCCGGTCTTGGCAGGCAATTAACCGTTTTAAGGTAGGTGATGTATGTGCGAACTGCTCGGGATGAGCGCCAATGTGCCAACCGATATCTGCTTTAGCTTCACCGGGCTGGTCCAGCGCGGCGGAGGCACCGGGCCGCACAAAGACGGCTGGGGTATTACGTTTTATGAAGGTAAGGGCTGCCGTACGTTTAAAGATCCGCAACCCAGCTTTAACTCGCCTATCGCCAAACTGGTACAAGACTATCCCATCAAATCCTGTTCCGTGATTGCCCATATTCGTCAGGCGAATCGCGGTGAAGTAGCACTGGAAAATACCCATCCCTTCACGCGTGAGCTGTGGGGACGTAACTGGACGTACGCCCATAACGGACAGCTCAGCGGCTATAAATCGCTGGAAACCGGTAATTTCCGCCCGGTTGGGGAAACCGACAGCGAAAAAGCCTTCTGCTGGCTGCTCCACAAGCTGACAGAGCGTTATCCGCGCACGCCTGGCAATATGACGGCAGTGTTTAAGTATATTGCGATGCTGGCAGGAGAATTGCGGGAGAAGGGCGTCTTCAACATGCTGTTGTCTGACGGGCGTTATGTGATGGCCTTCTGCTCGACCAATTTGTTTTGGATCACGCGCCGTGCGCCGTTTGGCGTAGCGACGCTGTTGGATCAGGATGTGGAAATCGATTTTAGCTCAGAGACCACACCCAACGATGTGGTCACCGTGATTGCCACTCAGCCGCTAACCGGCAATGAAACCTGGCAAAAGATTATGCCAGGCGAGTGGGCATTATTTTGTCTCGGGGAGCGTGTAGTTTGATGCCAGCTGCGGCTGAACCACTTCGTGACTCAACGGCTTGCTGATAACGTAACGGCCATCGACGACGGAAACGGTCGGTGGCTTACGCGTCTGTTCAAAGTAATCGTATCCCGGCTTTAGCTGCGACCAGAACTCTTTGTAATATGAGAACTTATGTCGCTGCATGTTGGCGTCGGTCATGCGGAACGGGTAAATGCTAACCTGGACGCTGGACTGTCCGAACACCAGCGCGCCGGTGACAAACTGGAAAATCTCATCAATGCCGTTGTCGGTCATCGCGTAGCAGCCGACGGAAACACAGGCGCCGTGGATCATCAGGTATTTACCTTCATAACCGTGGGCGCGGTCGTAGGCGTTAGGAAAACCAATGTTAATCGCTTTATAGAAGCGGCTATCCGGTTTCAGCTGTCCACGCTGTACGCTGTAAAATCCTTCCGGACTTTTGAAATCACCCTGACGCTGTTTCGGCCCTAAGCCGCCGGAATAATTGCAGATCTTATAGCTGTCGAGCAATTGATACTGTTCGCCCATCTTGACGTACAGATCCAGCGTGCGCTCTTCTTTGAAGATCTGGATATAGACGGGGGAGCCCATTAATTGCTGCTTATATTCTTTGCTGACAGGCGTAGTCGGGCTGCTGCTGCTCAGCAAACCGGCAAATGAAACGCACGGCAATAAAAGCATCGCAAGAAAAAATGCGATTTTACGCATACTGCTTATTCCTTGATAAAACGATTACACACGCCAGGACGGCAAAAAGAGTCCCCAAATCGGATAAATCTGGATCTGGAGTGCTCACATTATCACCCAGAGAGTTTTTCGCAAGTCTCTCGTGCGGCGTTTACACTTTAGATTTTCTTTATACGGAAAATTGTACTTAAAGGCAGTCAGACAGCGGCGTATTTTGCGCGTGAGCGCACTTCATTTAGTCTTATGAGTGCAGAATTCCTAATGTATTGAATTTAAAAAATTAATAATTTAATAATCGAATATTAAAATGGAATACCCGGCAACAGCGGTAGACTGCGCCGAACGTGTTTAATTAGGTATTTTTGTTTTCATGTCTTTTGTCTCTGCACCCCGACGCTTTTTGCCGGGTCTGCTGTCTTTGTGTGTTGTGTTGTCCTCACCGTCTGTCGCCAAAGTTCAGCCCCTCTTATCTGACGCCCATTTAAGCTATGCGGCGCAAATGCGCATGCGTAACCGCGCCCGGCTGCTTAAGCAGTACCACGCGCAGGTAAAAAAGCAGGCAAGTTATGTGGTGGAAGGAAATGCGCAAAGTAAAAGCGCGCTGCGACAGCAGAACAGGACGCTGATTAAACAGCACCCGGAGTGGTTCCCGGGGCCGCTGAAAGCGAGCGATCATCGCTGGAAAGAGCTGGCTGAGAATGACCATTTTCTCAGTAGCGATCATCTGCATAACATGACCGAAGTGGCAATCCACCGTCTCGAGCAGCAGCTGGGTAAACCTTATTTGTGGGGCGGGACCAGCCCGGATCAGGGCTTTGACTGCAGCGGGCTGATTTTTTATGCCTACAACAAAATCCTGGCGGCAAAATTGCCGCGTACGGCGAATGAAATGTATCACTATCGGCGGGCGACCATCGTCGCCAATCGCGACCTTCGTCGTGGGGATTTATTGTTCTTTCATATTCACAGTCGGGATATTGCCGATCATATGGGCGTCTATTTGGGGCAGGGACAATTTATTGAATCGCCGCGTACCGGAGAAACCATTCGGGTGAGTAATTTATCCGATGACTTCTGGCAGGATCATTACCTCGGCGCCCGTCGTATTCTTACGGAAAATACCATTCTGTAATCAACAAGGCGGTGCAAATGACACCGCCTCGTCAGGGGTTAACTCAACGCCCCCATGATCTTTAATTCTAGCTCGTCCGGAACTTCGTTATAAGACAACACCTGCAAACCCGGAGCGAACAGGCGCGCATAGCGCGCGAGCAGAGGACGTAGCTGCGGTGCGACCAGCAGGACCGGCTCTTTACCCGCGGCTTTCATCTGTTCTTTAATCTGCGGCATATTGGTCTGGAATTGATTGAGCATATTCGGATCGACCGGTACGCTATCGAGCACCACTTTGCCGCTTTGCTGCGCCTGATTCACCACATTTGCCAGCAGATTCTCCAGCTCATTATTCAGGGTGTACACCGCCAGCTCATCTTTGCGTACAAACGGATGGGTAATGCTGCGACGAAGCGCCAGACGCACATCTGCCGTTAACAAAATATGATCTTTGGTGACGGCGCTACTGGCGACCAGAACGGTAGCAATAGTGACGATATCGCGCAGCGGCACACCTTCGACCAGCAGTGCCCGGTAAACCTTCAGGAGCTGGCTGTAATTCAACGCCGCGCTCAGATCCTCCGCCAGACGGGGTGCCATCGAAGAGAGGCGGTTATGCAGTTGCGTAATATCGTCGTAGTTAAACAGGTCGGGAATATAGTTGCGAATGATCTTATTCACGTGCGTTGCAATAACGCTGGCGCTATCAATGACCTGATACCCCATATTTAGCGCTTTGGCTTTTTGCGCCGGGACAATCCACGTGACCGGCATACCGTAGGCCGGATCGTGACCTAAAACACCATCGATCTCACCGTAGGTTTCACTGGAAGGCAGCGCCATCAGCTTATCTGAGGGAATATCAGCCTCATCAGCCTTGATCCCGTTGATAAAAATGGCGTACTGGGTCGGTTTTAGACGGAAGTTTTCGCGAATGCGAATTTCCGGTAGCAACACGCCGTTCGTGTCTGAGATAACCTGCCGCACACCGCGAATACGTTGGGTGAGCGGATTCCCTTTGGATTTGTCCACCAGCGACACCAGCTTGTAGCCCAGGCTCAGGCTGATTGGCTCAATCAAGGGGATCGTTTCCCAACTGACCTGTTGCTCGGTGGTTTCAACGATAGTTTTGGTCAGCGTCTCAAGGTTTTTCTCTTCGGTCTCAGCCACCTTCGGGCGCTTGCTCATACGCCAGGCGGTGAACCCCAGCAGGGTGCTGAACACCAGGAATGGGAAATGCGGCATTCCCGGCACCACCGCCAGTACAAACATAATGCTGGTGGCGGTATAGAGCACGGAGGGGCTGGCCAGCAGCTGGCTTCGCACGTCAGTGGCAATATCGCCGCTGTCGCTCACGCGAGTAACGATAATCGCCGCCGCCGTTGACAGCAGCAGAGACGGGATCTGGGCGACCAGACCGTCACCGATGGTCATCAGTACGTATTGCTGGAATGCAGCTTCGGCGCTTAAATCGTATTTGAAAATACCGATACAGACGCCGCCGATCAGGTTAATGGCCAGGATCATCATCCCGGCGATGGCATCACCGCGCACGAACTTCGACGCACCGTCCATTGCGCCATAGAAATCCGCTTCGCCCGCCACGTCTTTACGTCGCGCCTGCGCCTGGGCCTGATTAATCAGCCCTGCGTTCAGATCGGCGTCGATCGCCATCTGCTTGCCGGGCATGGCGTCGAGGGTAAAGCGGGCCGAAACTTCGGAGATACGCTCGGCGCCCTTGGTCACCACGATAAAGTTGATGATCATCAGGATGATGAACACCACAAAACCGACGACAAAGTTACCGCCGATCACCACCTGACCGAAGGACTCGATCACTTTACCGGCAGCGCCTGCGCCCATATGACCGTGCAGTAACACCACGCGCGTTGACGCCACGTTCAGCGTCAAGCGCATTAGGGTGGTGATCAGCAAAATAGTCGGGAACAGGCTGAATTCGAGCGGGCGTTTCGCGGAAACGGCCACCAACAGCACCATCACCGCCAGCACGATGTTAAAGGTGAACAGAATATCCAGCAGGGCCGGTGGTAACGGCAGGATCACCATCGCCAGAATACACAGTATTACCAGCGGAATGCCGATGTTACCGTTGCGCAGCAATGCGAGGAGTTGTTTAGTTGTTTTCGGCATCCAGTTTAAGAACCTCTTTTGGAATGGAAATATGTCTGTTCAGCGAAGGGCGTGCCTGTGAACCGTCACGCCAGTGTTTCATTTGCAGTACATAGGTCAGGACGTGTGCAATCGCCCGATAAAGTTGAAATGGGATCTGTTGATTGACCTGGGTGGTGTAATAAACCGAGCGTGCTAGCTTAGGAAATTCAACAATCTCAATATTGCTTTCTGCCGCTACCTGACGGATATACAGCGCAATTTCATCGGTGCCTTTGGCGACAACAAAAGGCGCGGCGGCGCGCGACTGGTCATACTGCAGCGCCACGGCATAGTGGGTTGGGTTGGTGATCACCACATCGGCTTTTGGCACGACCTTGCGGATTTGCCCCATCGCCATTTGCCGTTGCAGACGACGGATCCTGGCCCGTACTTCTGGTTTACCTTCCTGATTTTTATACTCTTCTTTCACTTCCTGTTTGGTCATCTTCAACCCTTTGGTGAACATTTTCTTCGCCAGAGGAACATCGATCACCGCGAAAAAGACAAACAGGATGACAAAGTTGCGCATGATGCTGCTGTACAGCGCCAGGCCATCGCTGACGGCCTGCTTGAAATACAGCTCCTGCAGCCCCAGGAAGGCGGCAACATTATTGCGCACGCTAATCCACAGCATCACCAGCAGCACAATCGCTTTGAGCGTCATCTTGCCGGTGTCCACCAGATGGTCGGTGGAAAACAGACGGCCAATTCCTTTGAGCGGGCTTAATTTGCTAAAGTCCGGCAAAATTTTCTTTGGCAGGAATAACCAGCCTCCGGGAATCAGCGAGGCAAACAGCGCGGCGACCGGCATGGGTAACAGCGTCAGGATGAACTTGGCTAAAATCAGCAGATGGTGCTCGAGGAACTGGCCGATGATGTCCGGGTCATTAATGTTCTGCGCATACTGATGCACGCTAATGAAGCTTTCGCGGACAAAATCCTCATACCAGGGGAAGCTGCTGGAAATCACCATAAACGCGGCAAACAGACTGGAGGCAAGCCCCATATCTTTTGAGCGCGGAATTTGCCCCTCTTGCCTGGCTTTGCGAAGTTTTTGCGCCGAGGGTTTTTCTGTTTTTTCTTCGCTGCTGCTATCCGCCATAGTGCCCCTTGAGCGCGTCAAGCTGCTGCAAGACGAAATTCGCCAGGTGCAGATAGTGGTCGGGCAGGTTGTAAAGCAGAGTCGCAAAGCAGATAAGACCTGCCAGCATGTTGATCGGAAAACCTAACGAGTACAGGTTGAGCGGAGGCGCAATGCGGTTAAGCAAGCCAAAGCAGCCCTGGACAATCAGCATGATAAAGGTTGTCGGCAGCGCCAGCAGCGTGGCCGCGGCAAACACCCAGCCCAGCGCCAGGGAAATGGTGCGCAGAGATTGTGGATGCAGCGCATTGCCAATCGGCCAGTAGGTAAAGCCTTTGAATAAAATGCTTACCAGCAACAAGTGTCCATCCATCGCAAAGAACAGTATCACCGCGTAGATGTTGATCATCTCCGCCAGTACCGTCGTTGACGCGCCGCTGCTGGGGTCGTTCATCACCGCCATGCTCATCCCCATATTGAATGAGAGGATCTGGCCCGCCAGCTGCAGCGCCAAAAATAAAAACTGCAGCATCAGGCCGAAAAGCATGCCCCACAAAAACTGCTCTGCGGTCAAAATAATGCTGTTGATCGACAGCAGGCTGTCAGGAACCGGATGGGGGATAAGCGGCGTAATGATAAAGGCCAGCGCCAGAGACAAAATAATGCGTATCCGCACCGTGAGCGCCGCGTTGTCCAGCACCGGCGCGTAGTGAATAAACGCCATAATGCGCACGAATGGAAACCACATGCCCAGTATCAGGTTACTTAACTGTGTAACGTCTGTTTCGCGCATGTCAGTGCACCAGAATGGCGGCCTGAGTGAACAGATGCACGCAGAGATCGCTCAACTGGACGATCATCCATTTTCCGCAAATACCTAATACCGCGAGGGTGACGATCAGCCTGGGTAAAAAACTAAGCGTTTGTTCGTTAATCTGCGTCACAGCCTGAAAAATGCTGACTAACATACCGACCAGCAGGCTGGGAACGACCAACACGCAGACTAAAATGATCACGACTTTTATGCCGCTGGCGACGATATCTGCGGCTACATCAATGGTTAACATATCCGATCTCCGTTAGCCCAGTCCCAGACCGCGAATGCTGGAGGTCAGCGTGCCGACGGTTAGCGCCCAACCGTCAATAAGTACAAACAGCATCAGCTTAAAGGGCAGCGAAACGATCAGCGGCGACAGCATCATCATCCCCATCGCCATTAGCACGCTGGCGACGATCAGGTCGATCACCAGGAATGGGATGTAAATCATGAAGCCTATCTGGAAGGCGGTTTTCAGTTCGCTCAGCACGTACGCCGGTACGATAATGGAGAGATCCTGATCGGCTGCATTCCCTTTCGCGCTGGCGATAGTCATTATCTGCGCAATCGCTTTTTTGTTGGTCTGCGCCAGCATAAAGCGCTTCAATGGCGAGGCAGCGGTGCTCAGGGCGTCAGGGAGCGTGATCTGATCGTTTTCAAAAGGCACAACCGCGTGGTCGTAAATGTTGATCCAGACTGGACGCATCACCAGCATGGTTAACGACAGCGCAATGCCTATCAGTATGCGGTTAGGCGGCGTTTGCTGCAGCCCTAATGCCTGGCGCAGCAGGGAAAGCACAATAATAAATCGTGTAAAGCAGGTCATCATCAACACCAGCGTAGGCAGGATGCCCACCAGGGTCATCAGGATCAGGACCTGGATTTTTACGCTGTATTCCTGGCTATTACCGTGCGAAATCACATTCAGCAACGGGATATCTCCCCCTTGCGCGCAGGCAAAGGGAGAAAGGATGAGTAACGAGATACCCAGTATGAGCGTGAGTGTTGGTGCGCGTTTCATGGTGCCAGGTCGTTGATTTCATGCGTGTTGAATTCAAGAACGCGCAGGCCATATTTTTCATTGACCACCACCACTTCAGCCTTGCCTAGCAGGATGTTATTGACCTTAATATCCAGCGGTTCACCGGCGAGTTTGTCCATCTCAATGACGGTGTCGTCATCAATGTTCAGTAGATCGGACAGCATCACTTCCACGGATGACACTTCCAGCGTTAGCGTGACCGGAATACGTTTCAGCAATGACATCGACTCGGAAAAACGGTCTTCTAAACGCGCTACCAGCGTCTCTGTTACCGACGGTGCGGCCGGAGTGGTTGTTTCGGGTGCTAACTCGAAACCTTGCTCTAAAATATCTTCTGGCTTACTCATAGGATTTCTCCGTCTTGCTCGTTAATTCGGACAAAAACAGTTTGTCTTTGTCCTCTACGATCAGGGCATTAAATAATTCGGATTTCCCGATATAAACAGGGAAAGTATCAGGCATGGCGATAGGTAAAATATCCCCTGGCTTAATTGTCGTCAGGTCGGCGACATTAAGGGGGATTTCTGCAATTTTGACGTTCATGGTCAGTGGCAGCGTATGAATAATTTCTTTGATCAGCGTTTTTTTACGCGTCTCAATGCTGGCTTTATCAACCTGCTTTTTCTTCTCGCCGTGTTCGCTGCGGCGGATTAAATTCAGAATGTAATCAGTATGGGAATCGTCCAGTAAGATGCGGAAACTGCAATTTTCCTCATCACCTAAAACGAATGTAAGCTGATACGCCCAATGTGTTTGTACGGTACTGCTGTCTGGTTTTAGCGTCAGCGGAATACCCGATATATTTTTATTAAAAATAATATTGCTAATATCCAGCGCCAGCCTGCTTCGCAGTCGGGTTTCTGTTTTGGTCGGTAAATCATCTTCTGACTTTTCGTCTGCAAGCGATGATGTCAGACCATAAAAGTTGCCCAGCAACATTAACAATAGCGCGCGATCGATATCAAAAGCCAAATGCCCAACCTGCGAGACTAATAACTCGGCGCTTTTATTGATAACATCCATCTCGCATTGTATTTTTCTGAGTGTTATATTTGTGCGATGTTTTTTCAGAAAATAGTTTCCGAGATGTGATTCAATTGTATCAAAATTACCCGTAAACATAGTCGGCAGACGATGATAAGGACGCCCAAGCCGGTTTCCTTCAAGTTTAAAGATTCCGGGCGTTTGACTATATTTCAGCATGGTACGCTTTCTCAGCTGTAATTTCTGGGGCGGATGAGTTGATATCAAATCCCGCGGTTATCAAAGAAAAAACAAATCCATTTAATTTATGGTTCATCCTTGACGCTATTCTCATATTGTTGAAGTCCATTAGATATGAAATGCAGTACCTACTCTCGTCTCTGATGTAGGGCTGGATATTAGATATTTTACCTCTCTCCTCTGCAAGTTATTAATGGCGTCAAGCTATAATTAAAAAATAATTAATTACGTATACGTGATACTCACCGCTAATCCGCTCACCCACTTAAGGTATGTCTTATGTGGCTAGTTTTTGTGCTGCAATCAATGCAAGTCATTGTTTTTGAATGAATAATATTTTTATTATCTTTTAATTTAAGATTGTTAATGGCTCCGGTGTTAGTATTTTTTTAGGAAAAACCCTATTTGAAAATAGTCTTCGATAGGGCTGCCCTTTGAAGGGGCGGTAAAACATGAGCAAGGATGGGATTAAGACATGGCACGGGCGATATCTATTATTCGATGATTGTGCTTTGGAATGATTTGTATATTTCTCGTAACGGATGTTAACTTTACTTCTAAGTGTAAAATAATCATGTTTGAACTTATTGCCGAAGCAGCCTCCAGTATCAATGTGTTTTCAATGGCAAGGCGTATTGCTGCGTTTAATGTACCAGTCCTTATCCATGGTGAAACCGGTACTGGTAAAGAATGTGTCGCCAAATTTATCCATTCAATTGCGTTTGCGCAGGAGCCTCAGGCACCTTATATCGGGGTGAACTGTGCCGCTATCCCTGAAAATATGCTCGAAGCCACGTTGTTTGGCTATGATAAAGGTGCATTCACCGGGGCAGTGGCTACCGTGCCGGGGAAAATGGAATTAGCCAATAACGGCACATTACTGCTGGATGAGATTGGCGATATGCCTTTAGCGCTACAGGCTAAAATATTGCGTGTATTGCAGGAGCAACAGGTTGAGCGCTTAGGTAGTAACCGTTTAATCAAACTGAACTTCCGTTTAATTGCCTGTACCAATAAGAATCTTGAAGAAGAGGTGGCCGCAGGACGCTTCAGAGAAGATCTCTATTATCGGTTATCAGTTATTCCGTTGACTATGCCGCCGCTGCGCGAGCGCATGGAAGACATTATTCCGCTGGCGGAGTCCTTTATCAAAAAATACTCCACGGTGCTGGTTAAAAATATCAAACTTTCTGAATCATCGCGCCGGGCATTACTGAGCTACGAATGGCCGGGTAACGTGCGTCAACTGGAGAACGCTATACAACGGGGAATGATCCTGAATCGTGATGGCGTCATTTACCCCGATACCTTAGGTCTGCCATCCATTGAGTCTGATTCCTGGAGCGAGCCGCAATGGCAGCCAAAGCCCAGTATGCCAATAACGACCAGCGATAATCTGGGTCAGCATGGCCGTAGCGCGCAGTATCAATATATCGCTGACCTGATGCGTAAATATCAGGGCAATAAAACCAAAATTGCTGATTTATTAGGCATTACCCCACGTGCGCTTCGTTATCGTCTGGCGTCAATGCGAAAACAGGGAATTGAGATCTTTTCCTGAATCAGTCTGTGGTACCGAGAACGCTTTTTTAATTTTAAGAGTAGGTCATGAGCATAAATACGATAGCCCCAGCCAGTACGATGCAGACGCAAATGATGCAGGACATGCAGCAGATGAAAGCGGTCGCGCAGGCGCCCGTCCTTTCGCCGATGCAAATTAACGCCGTGGGCACCCAACTGGCATCTTCTCCCGTTTCGTTCGACCGCGTCATGCAGGGCGCGTTGAATCATGTTGATCAATTCCAGCAGGTCGCGGAGCAAAAACAAACGGCCATTGAGATGGGAAAAAGTGACGATCTGGCGGGGGCCATGATTGCCAGTCAGCAGGCATCGTTATCGTTTTCTGCGCTGGTACAGGTCAGAAATAAAGTCGCTTCCGGATTCAATGACCTGATGAGCATGTCAGTCTAACGCTATGAATGAATTAATAAAAAAACTCACTCAGTTTTTACCCTCGTTCTCTTTCAGACTGGATGGTAATAAACGCCTGATGCTGGTGGCGGCTGCGGCGCTTGCGGCTACCGCCATAATTGTCAGCGTGCTGTGGAACGGTAACCATGGCTATGTTTCGCTGTACGGTAGCCAGGAAAACCTCCCGGTTTCACAGATAGTCACCGTGCTGGACGGCGAAAAGCTGGAATACCGTATTGACCCGCAGAGCGGGCAAATTCTGGTCCCGGAAGACGCGCTGTCGAAAACGCGGATGACGCTGGCGGCGAAAGGCGTGCAGGCCATGCTGCCCAGCGGCTACGAGCTGATGGATAAAGACGAAGTGCTGGGCGCCAGTCAGTTTGTGCAAAACGTCCGTTACAAGCGGAGTCTGGAAGGCGAACTGGCGCAGAGCATTATGACGCTGGACGCCGTCGAGAGCGCCCGCGTGCATCTGGCGCTGAATGAAGAGAGCTCATTTGTCGTCAGCGATGAGCCGCAAAACAGCGCCTCGGTCGTGGTGCGTCTGCATTACGGCAGCAAGCTGGATATGGACCAGGTCAATGCCATTGTGCATCTGGTGTCCGGCAGCGTGCCCAATCTGAATGCGTCGAAGGTTAGCGTTGTCGATCAGGCGGGGAATTTACTGTCCGACGGTATTGGCGCGGGAGAGGCCGTTTCTGCGGCGACGCGTAAGCGCGACCAGATCCTCAAGGATATTCAGGATAAGACCCGTGCCAGTCTTGCAAATGTCCTCGACTCGCTGGTCGGCACTGGCAACTACCGGGTGAGCGTGATGCCGGATCTCGATCTGAGCAATATCGACGAAACCCAGGAGCATTACGGCGATACGCCGAAGGTAAATCGTGAAGAAACGGTACTCGATAGCGATACCAACCAAATCGCCATGGGGATCCCTGGCTCGCTAAGTAACCGTCCTCCGTTGGCGGCAAACCAGGTAGGAAACGGCGCCGCCGGGACAACGCCAGAAGAATCTCGCCAGCCAGCCGCGCTGTCAAAACATAGCGAGAACAAACGCGACTACTCCTGGGACCGTAGCGTTGAGCATATCCAGCATCCAGGATTCGACATCAAACGTTTAAATGTGGCCGTCGTGCTCAATCAGAGCGCGCCTGCATTAAAGAACTGGAAACCGGAACAAACCACCCAGTTGACGGCGCTGTTGAATAACGCTGCCGGAATTGATGCCAGACGTGGCGACAACCTGTCTTTGTCGCTGCTCAACTTTGTGCCGCAGTCGATCCCCGTCGAGCCGAAACTGCCTTTATGGAAGGATGACAGTATTCTGGCCTGGGTTCGCTTAATTGGCTGCGGCCTGCTGGCTTTACTGCTGCTGCTGTTTGTCGTGCGCCCGGTGATGAAACGATTGACCGCCGAGCGCCGCAGGACCTCTTCGCCTGAACTGGCGCTGGACGCTGTACCAATCGCAATTCCTGCGGACAAACCCCATTTTGCGGCCGCAGAAGATGAACGCAAAAATATCGAACTGCCTTCTTTCCCTGGTGACGACAGCCTGCCTTCGCAGAGCTCCGGTCTGGAAGTGAAGCTGGAGTTCCTGCAAAAACTGGCGATGAGCGACACCGATCGCGTAGCTGAAGTTCTCAGACAATGGATTACCAGCAATGAGCGAATTGACAATAAATAACGGCAGTAACAACAGCTACCTTGAGCAGGCCGCAATTTTATTGCTGTGTCTGGGCGAGGAGGCGGCAGCCACGGTGATGCAAAAGCTCAGCCGCGAAGAGGTGGTTCGTCTCAGCGAAAACATGGCGCGTCTGTCTGGCGTAAAAACCAGCATGGCGAAAAAAGTGATCAATAACTTTTTTGATGAATTCCGTGAGCAGAGCGGCATCAATGGCGCCTCGCGTTCCATGCTGCAAGGGATCCTCAATAAAGCGCTGGGCACTGAAATCGCCAGCAGCGTGATCAACGGTATTTACGGTGATGAGATCCGCTCACGGATGGCGCGTTTGCAATGGGTCGAACCGCGCCAGCTGGCGATACTGATCTCAGAAGAGCATTTGCAATTGCAGGCCGTCTTCCTTGCCTTCCTGACGCCGGAGATCTCAGCCACGGTATTGTCTTACATGAGTGAGTCGGTACAAAACGAGATCCTCTATCGGGTTGCCAAGCTCAACGATGTGAATCGCGACGTGGTGGATGAGCTGGATCGCTTGATCGAACGTGGGCTGTCGGTGCTGTCCGAACATGGTTCGAAAGTGAAAGGGATCAAGCAGGCCGCAGATATCGTGAACCGCTTCCAGGGGAATCAGCAGGTGATCCTCGATCAGCTGCGCGAACGCGATGAAGATGTCCTCGAACAGTTGCAGGACGAAATGTACGACTTCTTCATTCTGAGCCGCCAAAGCGACGAAGTGCGCCGTCGCCTGCTCGACGAAGTACCGATGGAAGACTGGGCGGTCGCGTTGAAAGGTACCGAAGCGCTGTTGCGCCGCTCGATTTATGCCGTGATGCCTAAGCGTCAGGTACAACAGCTGGAGGCGATAACGTCGCGCCTGGGTCCGGTTCCGGTGAGTCGTATTGAGCAGATCCGCCGTGAGATCATGGGGATTGCCCGCGAGCTTGAGGAAGCGGGTGAAATTCAGCTTCAGCTGTTTGCTGAACAGACGGCGGAGTAACGCATGGCGATTGAAACCATTCGTGGTCGTTACCGACTGCACCGCTTTCCTCCTCGCCAGCGCCATTTGCAGGCTGAACAGCTCACGCCGGGGATCACGCCGGCGGATTATCAGCGCCAACTGATGGACGGCTTCCAGGAAGGTCTGCAAAAAGGCTTTGAGCAAGGGATGACCGAAGGCCAGGAGCAGGGCTTTCAGGAAGGCCATCAGAAAGGACACGATGAAGGCCGTCGTCAGGGATACACTGAAGGCAGCCTGGCCGGGCAGCAGGAAGGGCGTAAACAGTTTGAGCGGGCAGCGCAGCCGCTGGAAGCTATCTCGGGCAAAGTGAACGATTACCTGGCGCACATTCAGCGTAAACAGCGGGAAGACCTGCTGCAACTGGTTGAAAAGGTTACGCGTCAGGTGATTCGTTGCGAGCTGGCGCTGCAACCGACGCAGTTGCTATCGCTGGTTGAAGAGGCGATTTCGGCCTTTCCGGCGATGCCTGAGTCGTTACAGGTCCTGCTGAGTAATGAAGAATTTAACCGTATCAAAGATGCTGCGCCGGAGAAGGTCGCTGAATGGGGGTTGACCCCATCTCCCGATCTGCAGGCGGGCGAGTGTCGGGTGATTACCGATAAATCCGAGCTGGATATTGGCTGCGAGTATCGTCTCGACCAATGCATGTCGGCGCTCAAAGAGTCGCTGCTGCCGGAGCCGACGGGTGAGTGACCTATCCTGCTTTGACAACGCGCTGCGCTCCATTGAGTCGATCCCTTTAGCCCGGGTTGCCGGGCGACTGGTGCGCGTGAACGGCATTTTGCTGGAGAGCGTGGGCTGTCCGCTGGTGACCGGCCAGCTGTGCCGCGTCGAAAGCGCCAACCATACGTTGATCGATGCGCAGGCGGTGGGGTTTAACCGCGATATCACCTATCTGATGCCCTTCAAGCACCCCGTCGGGCTGATGGCGGGCGCGCGCGTTTTTCCCGAAGAAAAAGCGCAGGAGATCCTGATAAGCGAAAGCTGGCTGGGGCGGGTGGTTAATGGTCTGGGCGAACCGCTGGATGCTAAAGGGCGTCTCACGGGCAATGACGTGCTGCCGCCCCAGGCACCTTCCATTAACCCCCTCACGCGCCGGTCGGTGAATCAACCGCTGGATGTTGGCGTAAAAGCAATCAACGGTCTGCTCACTATCGGTAAAGGCCAGCGCGTGGGTCTGATGGCCGGTAGCGGTGTGGGTAAAAGCGTGCTGCTGGGGATGATCACCCGTCAGACCAAGGCCGACATCGTGGTGGTGGGGTTGATTGGCGAGCGTGGTCGCGAGGTGAAGGAGTTTATCGATCACTCGCTGGGCGCGGAAGGGTTGGCAAAATCTATTATTGTGGCGGCGCCGGCGGATGAGTCGCCGTTAATGCGCTTGAAAGCCACCGAGCTTTGCCATTCTATCGCCGCCTGGTTTCGCGATCGCGGACATCACGTTTTACTGCTGGTGGATTCGTTAACCCGTTATGCCATGGCGCAGCGTGAAATTGCGCTGTCACTGGGGGAACCTCCGGCGACGAAAGGCTACCCACCTTCAGCGTTCGGCATGATCCCAAAGCTTGTGGAAAGCGCCGGCAACAGTGAAAGCGAAGGGTCGATGACCGCCATTTACACGGTGCTGGCTGAAGGGGACGATCAGCAGGATCCGATCGTCGACTGCGCGCGTGCGGTGCTGGACGGGCATATCGTGCTGACGCGTAAACTGGCGGAGGCCGGACACTATCCAGCCATTGATATTGGGCAGTCGATCAGTCGATGTATGACCCAGGTTACGCCCCACGCTCACCAACAGTCGGCTCGTCTGCTGAAACAAAACTATGCCGCCTATATGGAAATTAAGCCGCTGATCCCGCTGGGCGGATATGTTGCAGGGGCCGACCCCAGCGTGGATAAGGCTGTCAAAGTGTTCCCCGCCATCGAGCGTTTTCTGCGCCAGGAAGTCAGTGAACCGGCCTCTCTGGAGCTGGTGCAAAGCCGCTTACAGGCCCTGTTTCCGCTGGCGAAGAAAACGGAAGGTAAATAATCATGCGGCAAATTATCGATACCCTGGCGCAGTTACAGCGCCTGCGGGATAAATCGGTCAAAGACATGACGGTACAACTGGCTAAACAGCAGCAGGTTTGCACTGGTTTTGACAATAACATTAAAGCGCTGGGCTACCTGATCCAAAAAACCGGCACTGGCGTTGAGGCGCCTTCCGTTGAATCGCTCAAAAACGTCACCGGATACAAGGGCACGCTGCGCACGGTTATTGCCTGGCAAGAGCAGGAGAAAACGCTGGCTAAAATCAAAGAGCAGCGTATTCAAAAAAATCTGGTTGCCGCGGCCTGCGAAGAGAAAATCGTCGCCATGACGCTCGATGATAAGCGTTACGAGTTGAGCAATGAGGCGCTGATAAAAGAGCAAAAAGCCGTTGATGAGATTGCTGCACAATGCTGGCTTAGACAGAAGACGCTGGGGCTGGTATGAAAACGATCATTACTTTCGGCACGTTTGATGTTTTTCATATCGGGCATCTGCGTATTCTGCAACGCGCCGGGCAGTTGGGGGGACGACTGATCGTCGGTATCTCTTCAGATGCGCTAAATATGCAGAAAAAAGGCCGGATGCCGGTTTACAGCCAAAGCGATCGTATGGGGATTGTGGCCGGACTTAAATGCGTGGACAGCGTGTTCCTCGAAGAGTCGCTGGAGAAAAAAGCGGACTATATTCGCCAGTTTAACGCCGATACGTTGGTGATGGGCGATGACTGGGCAGGGCGCTTTGATAGTTTGTCGTACCTGTGCGAAGTGGTCTATTTTCCCAGAACGCCATCGATTTCGACCACCTCGATTATTGAGGTGGTGAAAAGTATTAATTTTTAGAGGATATAGATGATGGTACAGGAACGGGACCAAAATGGTAATGTCATATACTACCGTGGCCTGGTTAAGCATCGTGTAAATGTAGAGTTTGTAGGCAATAATAATACTCTGTTGATTCATGACGAGGCCAAAGAACTAAGCGGAAGTGTCAAGTTTTATGGTGACTTCGGACATTTCTCTCTTGGGGCAATGTCCTCTTTTCGTGGACAGGTAATTGTTGGTGATAAGTGTAGGGTCAATATTGGTAACAAGACAACAGTGACCAAAAACTGTTTCATTAATACAGCGGAAGAAACGGATGTCATCATTGGTGATGATTGTATGATTGCTTCTGATACCATATTCAGAACCCATGATTCGCATCCTATTTTTGATGTTTTTACGCAAACCAGAATCAATATTGCACAATCGATTATTATTGGTAATCACGTCTGGCTCGGCGATCAAGTTATCGTACTGGGTGGAGCCAGGGTAGAAGATGGCAGTATCATAGGCATTAGAGGATTAGTAACAGGAATAATTACTAATAACAGTATTGCTGTTGGTGTTCCCGCCAGGGTAATAAGAAAAGATATCGCCTGGGAGAGACCTAATCTCAATAAAACAAAGTTGAATGTTCTTCATGATGCCAGTGAAATTGAATGCAGTGATTATTGGAATAAAACTAAATAGCAATGCTGATTGTTTGAAATTGTGGTTTGAGGATGGTTATGAATCAAAAAGTATTTCTTATTAATGATACCGAAGATGTATATCACTGGGGGTGTAACGGAACCTCGCTGCAAATAAAAGAACAGTTAACTCGTATGGGCGTGGTAAATATTTTTACCTTACCCGTTTATACCATTCCACGGTTACCCAACATCCCAGAAAAAGTGAGTGATATCGGTACTCGGGAAGATTTTATTCAGCATTTTACGCCCATCGCGAATGCTATGAATGCCAGTGACTTCATTGTGGTAAATGGTGAAGGTACGATTCATGATTTCAAGCCCGGTGTCAGAGCATTACTTTTTTTGATCATCGCAGCGAAAAAGTTTTTCAATAAAAGAGTTTATCTGATTAATCACTCTTGTTATCCTAATTCAACAGATGAAACCATTCTCAACTATTATAAAGAGGCATATCGTTCCTGCGAGTTTATTGCTGCCAGAGAAAGTCTGTCTTGTTTAATTATTAGAATGGTATTAGGTGTTCCTTGTAATGAGTCATTTGATAGTTTACCGCTGACAATCAGAAATATTCAGAATGATATTCCTGGGCAGTTAATTATCGGTGAGTATGTTTGTATCTCAGGGGCGGTTAATTATAATTTATTAAAAACGGATTTTATTATTGCGAAAATAAAGAAGAATTATCCAAGGCATAGAATTGTCTATTTAACAGGCTCGAAAAAAGAAGGCATCCATAAGAAAGAGCAAACAGTTATAAATCACTACCTGGAAAAGTTTCCTGAGATAATAGTCTTTGATGCGAAAACGCTTGAGGATTGGTTGTCTATTATCAAGCACAGCGCAGCACTGATTTCTGGACGATACCACTATACAATTGCTGGTGCATGTTTTGGTACACCTATGGTCTATTTTTCTTCAAACACGCCTAAAATTGAAGCCATTGCTTATGATAATGGACTTCCTCCTGTTGTTGCTACTCAGGAGGAGTACAATGAACGGCTGGATTCGTTACACAAAATACAATGGCATAGTAAATTAGATTTATTATGTAAAAAGGCTGAAGAAAACTATACTTGGCTAAGTATCAACGACTAAAAGCTTTTTTAGACGTCCCTGAAAGATTTATTGGTGTTTTTTTAGGGACGTATTAAAAATAAAGTGATATTGCTAATCAAGCCATCCGCCAATAAGGCCTTGTTTAATAACTCTGGATTTTATAAGTTCATTAAGTATCGGGTTCTTTAATGATTCGGTGGTGGTGTCAGCATCCCCTATGACGTGCCTGAAAGTTTCAGGTTTCATGGTGAATAGCAGGGTGCTGAAATTACATATAATAGCCGTTGGTGCTAAATCAATCACCGGTAAAATTTCAAAAGGAATGTTGTTAGGTAGAGTGTATATATTATCTCTGGAAAATGCGGAAAGTATTTTTGCTCTGTTCTCTGGATGGTTAATAGGATGGGCTTTGAATATAATCCTGTCATCTGGTTTGATGATCCCAGCAGTTCTCATTTTATGAATCTTTAGGACTTGTTTTTCTGTGATAACGTTATCTTTTTGACGATTGTAATATCCAGAACCCATGTACAATAAACTATTTTCCTGTTTGATTTCTTTCTTTATTTCATTGATGGATGAGTTTGTTAAGTTCAGCAGCGAGAGGCAAAATGCAAGCTGTTTGGGTGAAATGGTTTTAATATTCGCAGTCGTTAATGCGGTAGTGTTTTTCTGTATAGATTTATGGAAAGATGAAGTGGATAATAATTTCCACTTTTGTTCGTGCTGAACCATTAAATGATAAGTGACATCAAAAAAATGATGCCACAGGTAATTCATTAGTAATGGCCAGGATTCTCTAAGGTAACCAGAGAAGGGATTGATTTCATTTTGCAGGATAGTCTGTAAATATTTAATATGAACAGCACTTACTTCTGGAAAAAGAGTACTGCGTATTTCACTAAGTTTTAGCCTCTCACCTATACTGCGGATGCCATCGTCATATAAATGTATCTTGATTTGTTCTTTTTTCAACAATTTAGATATGGCGGCGATTACGGGATATAGTTCAACATTGGTAAATACAATATTAGAGTGAACCTCAACTATTTTAGGTTGAGTTCGTTGAATGACATTGATTAGTTTAGCTATAAAGTCAGGAGTGACAGCATAAGGTTGCTTAATGTAATAAGTATTTGTATCTTTTAACTGAAATGGAGTCACTTCATTGCGGTACCAACATATAATTTTGAGAATATTAAGATCATATGCGCACTCCGCAAAATTCAACATCTGCGGGATGACGGGGACGGAACCGGATGAAAGGTATATTTTTAAAATATCCATGTTTTTAATTTTTAGTCATAGTTGATGTAGGCTGTATTGTTTATATGACATGTTAACTAACAATGCCTTTAAGTATGTCGATGATTATTGACTCCAGTTTCTGGCTGGCGTTGATATTATCTTTGGGGAATAATCTGGCTACGGCCTGTTCTCTGTCTTTTGCTTGTTCGTCTTTGAATAGTGCCTGATGCAAAATATTGGTAATATTGTCTCGCGTAAATTTATAGCGATAATTTCCTTCTATTGGCAAGAGCTCATAGTTAGGCTCAAAGTTGCTATGTTCACCTTGCTGGATATCTAACGTTAAAATTGGTTTTTGTGTTAACAGGAAATCAAACATGATAGATGAATAGTCAGTTATCAAAATATCAAATTTATTAAGGAACGGATAAACGTCCGTGTCGGCATCAATAAAATAAAAATTATTTATTTTTAGTGTATTGCTGTTGAAATTAACGGCACGGTATGGATGTGTTTTAATAAATACATCTATATTATTTTTGCTGGTATAGTGAAGAAGGTTTGTGAGCATTTCCCTGCTTAAGAGGTCAGTACTTTCAAATCGTTGCCAGGTAGGGGCAATGAATATCTTCTTCCTTTTGCTGGCCAGTCCTCTTAGTGTTCTGGCGTCAAGTTTTGCACCCAATAGTTCTAATGGCATCGCATTACGAAGCAACACCTCATTACGAGGGTACCCAGCATTTATAAGGTTTTGGCAGCCAAATACTTCTCTCCAGTAATTGTTTAAAATCTCTGTGGTGCTTAATACATAATCCGCACGGGATGCCCAGGCTAAAGATGTGCTAAAACCAAGGTCTGTCATACTGAAATAGGATGTTAACTGCAGTAATAGATTTTTAACCGAGATGCCATGCCATAGTTGAATATGTTTTGCGCCCTCCAGACATGCAAAGTATGACCAGTTTCTATGTAAACTATGATGAGGGTTTACGCAGAAAATAGCTACCTGGGCTTCCAGTAATAAATTTATAGTTTCATCATTGTTTTTACCTAACAGATGCACAGGAAGTTGATGTTTTTTCAACATGTCATAAACGGCTTCATTCCATGTACACCATATACATTCTAAGTGCGGGTTCTTTACCATATGCAGATATAGATATTTAGTATTATCTGCAAAGGCATCACGATCAAAGAACAAGATTCTATTTTTATTTTTGGTTTTTTTTAGCGAAGTCTGTGCCAGTACCTGGCACAGACGATGATCTACAACAGGGTAATTATTCATAGTCATGTTGATATTCTCTTTAATAACTTTGAATTGATGCTCAACTAAACATTTTTTTTTGCAAACTGTGTAGCAACGTATTTGTTATTAGCGGCAGTGGCGCTTTTACCAGCCTCTCGATCTCCAACGCCGCCCGTTTCCCCGCCTGACCATCCATAAACGCATCGCAATAGTGGTGGCGAATCTCAGCCAATGGCGCTTCCAGCGCAGCCCAGTCAAACTCGCAAGAGAGTGCGTGGCGTAAGCTCTGTATATCCTGGGCCACCGGAAGGAAGTTACGGATACGCTGATCTGCGCTATCGGGGGTCGAGAAACTTTGCTGGCCATCCAGCAGAGAACTCATCTCCGGCCAGCTCAGTAAAATGACGCGTTTATTCATGTGGATGGCGTCAAAAATAAAGCCGCTGCTGTCCGTCAGCACATAATCCGCCTGCGCAATAAGCGCCAGCAGATGCTGCGGATCGTCCAGTCTGTTTTTTAAGTAACGTTGCGCGAGTGCCAGCGAGGCGGCTTCTTCCGGCCTGTGCTGGGTGCCATGATGCAGTTTGGTAACGACATTATATTCATGGCTTAACCGGCTGAGCTGCTCCGCCCAATGGGGGAGCGAGCTTAGCGCGCCGTAGGTTGGTGCATACAGGATGGTCTGCTTTTTCGCATTCAGCTTCAGGCTGTTGGGCAGCGCGGTATCGTAAGTGCGGTTATGCCATTCATCGAAACGGGGATTACCCACCACTTTAGCGCTACCGCCGATGTCAAGCGCACGCTGGCTATAGTGGCTGTAGCACAGGATGCGATGATAAAAGGCGTTCCACCAGGCATGATTCCACTCTTCTTTCGCCAGCCCATACAGGGTACGAACATGGGTATCCGCCAGCCCATTCAGCAACGGTGTGTAGTAAGGGCTGACCAGGCACCGGAAGCGCTGACGCTGTTCAATGACCGCAGAAAGACGCGTTCCGCCGAGAGCAGGATCGTTAATGGTTTTAATCGTCGCGGTCATCTCATCCAGAAACGATTTGGATATTTTGTCACTGACCAGCAGCGAGCAGGTATGGCCCATCGCCTGCAGTTCGGTAATGATGGGGCGATAGACCGCGTAATGCAGCGAGGTTTCCATATAGAAGCCAATGGCATCTATCGGCGTGGATGTCGTAGCAGGCGAGTGGCTTACCAACGTATTGACGGTCTCGGGTTTCTTATTGATTTTATTGAAGTAGTACCCGATGTTATCGGTTTCTTTTTTCTCGATATCGCTGTATCCCGCACGCTGATAGCAGATGCTTGGATAACAAGAGAGCCATTTTCCTTCACGTAGCAGCGGCTGCCATTGCCCTTCGAGCGTATCGGAGAGGTCATGTTCCATCTGCTGAGCCAGCGCCGGGTAATAGCTGCTGTTGACCAGATAGGCGCAAACCTTATTGCAGTCGCGGGCATGGATCATGCCATTGAGGTTTTTGAGTTCGCGGCCTTGTTTAATTTCCCCGCCGAGGATAACCACCTCCCACGGAAAGCCAGGCAGCGCGTTCAGAAGTGAATTGAGTACCCGGATATGCTTTTCCTGCTTCAGGATCACGCTGTCGTCTTCAAGTAGCAGGTAGTTTTTCCAGCCGTTACGCTGTGCCAGTTGCAGCGCCTGCATATGAGACTGGCGGCGACCCGTCTGGCCGTTAGTGGCAACTGACGCCGCAAGGCGGGTAACCTTTTGCGCAGGGAAATTGAGAAACGCCAGCTCTTGCTGGACGTGCGCTAAACGATCCGGACGTGAATCCAGATTCACGATCACCACCTGATCGATGTAATCCCACTGGATCGGCTGATGATGGGTGGCGTTATGCAGACTCTGATACCAGTTTTTTAGCATCGGGTCGGTAATCGCCTGGGCCAGCGAGGTGTTGAGCGGCTCGCTGCTTCCCAGTACAAAGTCTTTGTCGAACGTATTTTGGCTGTGCGAGATACAAATAATGGTGCGCTCACCCGGCAATTGCAGTGGGTTCGCGGTGAATTGGTTGGTGAATCCTTCTTCTTCGGCTAAGTTGCAGTCATCATCGTAACGGTGCTTTTTTAAATAATTGCGGTGGTAGCAAAAGGTACCGTTGAGAATGTTCTGCGGGCCAAAGCTGCGGCTTTTGAACAGGCGGTTGATATGGCTGTACCAGATAGGGATCTGATCGGAACCTGAAATCAACGCCCGATGGCGCTGCATCATATCGATGGTGTAAGAGATCTTATCCGCCGGATAATAATCATCGTCGTCCATACAGAGAATATATTCACCTAACGCCAGCGCATTGAGCATATTGCGCTTTTTGCCCAGTGTCAGTTTTTCCGCATGGTAGATATAACGAATATTAAATTTCTCCGGGTGATTCTGCGTCAATCTGTCAATGATCGACTGATGGCTTTGCGGGGAATCATCCAGGATAACCAGCTCCCGGCGGTCGGCAGGGTAGTCCTGATAACGGAACATATACAGCAAATAGGGTAAAAAAGCGGCGCGGTTCCACGTGGGTGTAATGACGCTGACAAACGGTTTTTCGCGGCCAGTGTCGAGCGTTTTAACGATGCCGGTCAGGGCGGAACGTGCTTTGGAGGATTCAGACATGGTGATGTGTATTCGCGATTCGAAAAAGGACCGGGCATTCACCCGGCCAACAGGCACTAACGTGTTATCAGGGAGAACGCCGAGAGCAGAGGATCGCCCGGCAACATGTCCAGAATATGCTGGCGCAGCGAGCGGGCATTCTCGCTGTTGCGCCATGCTTCAAACAGCGCGAAAAGAGCGTAGATTTCGTCATGATTCAGCGGAGAATCATCCATCGTCCACAGGCAAAACAGTGTGCGCAGCATAAAGACGTCAGCCACCAGCCAGAAGAAGCGCTGCAGCACGCTTTCACTCTCGTGCTGTGGGAATGTGTCATGATACAGACGATAAATCAGATAGTTACTGAATATCCATGCGTCCTGGGCAAAGTAGCGCTCAAAGGTATTTAACCACTGAGCCTGCAACTGCTGCTGAAGCATAGCCTCACTGTTTGCATCCTGGAGCATCAGCAGGCTGACCTGCAGAGGTAAGGTCAGCTTGCGCGTACTTTCCGGCAACAGATCCCAATTGAACTCGCAGTTGCCCATTTGGGTGATCAGTTCCCGCTGCAGCTGGGGCAGGCTGGGCAGCAGCGCGAACTGCTCCTGCAGTTTTCCGCTTTGTGCATGGTCAGCCAGCACTTGTGGCAGCGAGGCCAGCTTCTCAAGCGTAGAATCGCTGTCGCCCGGGCATTTCTCGGAAAAAGAGAGCATGATGCCCAGCGCATACAGGCGCAGCTCCGGCGACAAACCGGGGAGCGTGATGGTATGCAGAGCAGATTGATTAAGTACCTGATCGCGTGGGGATAACGCCGGGCTATTCGCATCGGCTGCACATTGCGAGGTATGCAGCACAAAGGCGTTGGGATTGCCTAATGCCGCCTGGCAGCAGGCCGGATCGGTTAATACCAGACTCTGACGTACTTCCGTTTTCCAGCGTATGTTGGCCAGTAATGCGGAATCCGGGTGGTGGGATAAAAACAACCGGACAAAGTCAGGTTCATAACAATCAATCATACTCATAATCTGTTCTCAACAATCCCAATATTCAAATCTGGTTGTATAAATGCAATATCCATGCCTGAATTTTTATTGCATTTATATCAATTAGTTAGATTGGGCGCGGAAAGCAGGTTTCCGCGTCAGGGAAGGAAGTTTTAGCGCTGGTAAATAAAATCCGGCTCGGTGCCTAAAAAAGCCTGAATAAATTCATACTGGCGGATCAGCAGATCGCCATTTTTTTCGTTGTACGCCTTGCAGCGTTTCGCTTTCTGCTCAAGGCTCTGCCACCAGCCCTCTGCGGCACTTTTCTGTACGCCCGGCAACCAGCTAAATACCTGTTCCATCCCTGCACGATCGACGCTTACGCCCAGTAATTGCAGGATTGATCGACGCTGCTGGCTGCTGTTTTGCAACTGCTCATAATGCTGTTGGATTGTGTCATTGACCGCCAGCAGCTCTTCACTGGCGCGACGGATCATGCACAGACGTTGTTGTTCCAACTGCTGTCTGAGCGCGTCATATCGCGTCCCGTCTTCCCGGATGCCCTGAAGCAGAGTTTTCACCTGCTGTAGCCTGGTACTCACAATTTTGGCCTCTTATTTCTGGAAAAAGCTGAGCATGTCGCCAGCCAACTGCTGGGTATCAACCTGCATGTCGCCTGCGGCCAGCATGGCCTGCATTTGCGCTACTTTGTCGTAATCAACGTCGCTTTGCGGATCGCTGTTCAGCGTTTGCTGTGCCGTTTGCAATCCTGCCTGAGTAATATCGTCGGCAGAAAGCGTTGCGGCGCTGGAGGTTGTGGTCTGCGCGCTGCTCTTGTCTGAACGCGTTTGCCCGGTTGTTGATGCAGGGCGATTGCCTGGCAGAGTTGGGGTAATTTTCATAGCAACCTCGTACATATTTCGTTGGGTTGGTTATCCGTTATTGGCTAAAAGCGACGGCAATAGAGGAAAACTTTAATCCCATCACAAAAAATCCCTTCACTGCTCAGCAGTGAGCGTAGTGACCACGCCGGTATCGTCCACCATCCCGCTAATGATCCGCTGGCTGCTGCTGTTGCGAATTTTTATCACATCCCCTTTACGACCGTTCTTCAATGCCACGCCCGGCATCGAGGCGGTAATCCCGGCCGTATGGGAGACGATCATCACCGGCTGGTCGCGTTTAACCAATACGGGCTGAACCAACTCGCTACGGGTAATCGGTTTACCCGGCTGCAGGGCGCGTTTGCTGGTGAGACCAATCGCCTCATCCATATTTGTCATCAACCCTTCCCGCTGGTTGCTGATATTGAATTTTTTAAGCTGCAGGTCGTCGGCCGTAATCACCGTATCTCGGGCAATCAACGACTTTGGCATCACTACCGGCACCGACACGTCGGGGCGCACAGCAACGTTATATTGCCAGCCCGCGCTGCCTGGGCAGCTCACCACAAAGTTCATTCGCGAAAGGGCCATTTCCGCAGAGGTGCTGGAGGTGACCTGAGGCGCGATTGCGCATAGCGCGCTGGTGCTGACGGCGGAGGGAATATAGATATTGAACGTGTAGCGATAGTCCTGCCACTGCTGCTTTTGTGCCAGCGCGTCAATTTCATGACCAGCCGCCGTCAGGACCAGCGCGTTGATCTGTTCCCGGGCGCTGTGCTGTATGGGATGGACGGCGGCATGTACGGGTAAGACGCAGCATAAAGCCAGCAATATTTCCGCGGCAAAGGGGAAAGAAGGCTTCCTTACGTAGGAGGGTAGTTTCATAAAGTCATTTCTCATCAATCACTTAAAAGTTGGCATACATATTGCTAATAACAGCGATATCTACGCAGGAGTGATGCAAGAAATGGGAATCAGTTTTCAGCAGGCATTGGGTGTACATCCGCAGGCAGTGAAGTTACGTCTTGAGAGGACCGAGCTACTGACCGCGAATCTGGCAAACGTCGATACACCAAATTTCAAAGCTAAAGATATTGATTTTGCCGCTGAGATGCAACGGGCAAGTCGCACAAATGTGCTGCCCGAGGCTGACGTGAAATACCGTGTGCCGATGCAGCCCTCAGAGGATGGCAATACCGTAGAGCTGAATACCGAGCAGGCCCGGTTTTCACAAAATAGTATGGATTATCAAAGCAGTCTGACCTTTTTGAATCTGCAGCTTAGCGGTATCAAAGAGGCCATTGAAGGGAAATAACCATGTCGTTTACTGATATTTACCAGATTTCCGGCTCGGCGATGACGGCGCAAACCATCCGTCTGAATACCGTCGCCAGCAACATGGCGAATGCGGAATCTCCCGCCAGCAGCGAGGCGCAGGCCTATAAGGCGCGTAGCCCGGTTTTTGCCGCGGTTTACAACAATAGCCTGATAGGCGCGCATAACCGCCATGCCATTGATGGCGCCAGCGTACAGGTACAGGACGTCATGCAAAGCGGCGGGGCGGTGAAGCGTTATGAGCCGCACCACCCGATGGCGGACCAGAACGGTTTCGTCTGGTATCCGGACGTCAACGTGGTCGAGCAAATGGCCGACATGATGTCCGCCTCACGTGATTTTGAAACCGATGTTGATGTGCTGAATAACGTCAAAAGTATGCAGCAAAGCTTACTCAAACTGGGAGAAGTGTAATGAATACCCTGGCTCTGTATGCCCAATCTCAGGCGCTGGCCTCTTCTTCACAGAAGACGTCGGTGGCTGAAAATAACGTCGGCGCTACGACGCAAAGCACCAATTTGGGAGACAGCAGTTCTTCTGCCGCGTCGTCAACCACGGATACCAGCGACAGCAGCACCCCGACAACCACAACATCTACTGAAACGTCGGCGGTCGACACGTTTCTGACGCTGTTTGTGGCTGAAATTGAAAACCAGGACCCGACCGATCCCACCGATCCTACGGCCTATATCGATCAGCTCTCCTCAATGGCGCAGGTTGCCATGATGGAAGAGATGAGCGTCCAGGCCAACACCAACGCCGTACTGATGAGCAACATTCAGGTGATGGCGCTGGGGAATATGGTCGGCGACGACATTATGGTGCAAACCACCTCGCTGGATATCGAAGACAACAGCCAGGAGATCCAGGGGCGCGTCACGCTGGATGACAGTTGTACCGATGTGGATCTGCACTTTACCGATGAAGCGGGTGACGACTACACCGTGTCGCTGATCCCGGAAGGTGAAACCTCCGTTGGACCAGGCCAGGTGGATTTCGATATTAATCCTGCCGATTACGGCATCCCGCCGGGTGATTACAGCGTATCTGTGGTGACCAATACCGGAGAAGAGGAAGTGCCGATTGAGGTGACGGGTAAGGTGGAAGATGTGCGTATTCCGCTCGATGGCAGCACGCCGGTACTCAACGTTGACGGCGTTGGCGAAGTGCCATTCACCATGATCACCCAGTTTGGCGTACTGGACAGCACTGATGACACCACGCCGCCTGATACTGATGACGGCAGCGACAACGCCGACAGCAATACGGTGCTCTGATTTAGTTTACATTACAGGAAGAAACAATGAGTTATGAAATTGCAGCGACGGGCCTGAACGCCGTCAACGAACAGCTTGATGGCATCAGTAACAACATCGCGAACTCCGGTACGGTCGGGTATAAATCGATGACCACTCAGTTCTCCGCCATGTACGCCGGAACGCAGGCGATGGGCGTGAGCGTGGCGGGTTCGGCACAAAGCATCTCCACCGGCGGCTCAATGGTTTCAACCGGTAATGCGCTGGATTTGGCTATCAATGATGATGGTTTTTTTGTTATGTGCGACAGCGCCGGGAACATCTCCTATACCCGCGCCGGTTCCTTCGTGACGGACAAAAACGGCTATATCGTTAATGCCTCTGGCGATTACCTGCAGGGTTATCCGGTTGATGACAGCGGCACGCTGCAAACCGGTACCGTTACGGATATCCAGATTAAAACCGGCAACATCCCGGCGCAGGCCACGGACAGCATGACCTTCACGGCAAACTTTGACGCCAGCGATGAAGCGATCGATCGCGCCAGCGTACCGTTTGACGCGAATAACAGCGATACCTACACCGACAGCTACACCACCACCGTGTATGACTCGCTGGGTAATGAGCACTCGGTTAGCCAGTACTTTACTAAAACCGGGGATAACACCTGGGAAGTGCAGTACACCTTTGATGGTGAAGCGCAAAGTGGCGTACCGCCGACCACGCTGACCTTCGATCCGAATACCGGTAAGCTGACGGATCCCACCACGCCGCAAACCATTACCTTCACCACCGATGAAGCCGCACCGATTTCGATGACCATTGACTACTCCGACTGTACTCAGTACGGCTCTGATTTCTCGGTCACCACCAACTCCGCGACTGGTTATGCCTCCGCGACGCAAAACGGCGTGCAGGTTGATGACGACGGAAAAGTTTACGCCACCTACAGCAACGGCGAACGCATGCTGCAGGGGCAGGTGGTGCTGGCCACTTTCCCGGATGAGAACGGGCTGGAAGCGGTAAGCGGGACTGCCTGGGTGCAGACGGGCGAATCCGGTACGCCGCTGATTGGCACGCCAGGCTCCGGCTCCTGCGGCACGCTCTCCTCCGGCATGCTCGAAAGCTCCAACGTGGATATTACCAACGAGCTGGTCAATCTCATGACCGCCCAGCGTAACTACCAGGCGAACACCAAGGTGATTTCCACCAGTACGCAGCTGGATCAGGCTCTCTTCCAGGCGATGTAAGGCTAAGAAATGGATCGGTTGATTTATACCGCGTTGAGCGGCGCCACCCAGACGCTACTGGAGCAGCAGATTAGCGCCAATAACCTTGCCAACGTCAACACCAATGGTTTTCGTGCGGATATGGCGATGGCGAGCAATGACAAAGTGAAGGGCGGTGGCTTCGACACGCGTTTTATGGCGAAGGAAAGTCCCAGCGGCGTCAATGACAGCACCGGCGTGGCGGAAAAAACCGAACGCCCGCTGGACGTCGCCATTCAGGGTACCGGCTATATCGCCGTGCAGGATAAAGCCGGAAACGAGGTCTACACCCGCAACGGCAATATTCAGCAGGACGATCAGGGGCAACTGACCATCGACGGTAACGTGGTGCTCGGGGATAACGGCCCGATTATTTTGCCGCCGAATGCGATTGCCTCTTTCGGCAGCGACGGCACGCTGTCAGTTACGCCAGACGACGGCGATGTTACCGCCACCATGGATATCGATCGCCTGAAGCTGGTGGATATTCCTGTTGCTAATCTGGCGAAAAATAGCGAGGGGATGCTGGTGACAGTGGATGGCGTACCGGCGCAGCGCGATGAAAACATCAAAGTGAGCGGCGGCTTTCTGGAAGGCAGTAACGTGTCTGCAGTGAGTGAAATGATGTCGTCTATTGCAATGAACCGCCAGTTCGAAGCGCAAATCAAGATGATGAAAACGGCTGAAGATCTCAGCGACTCCGGCAACAGGCTGCTACGCGGCTCCTGAGTCGTGGCCTTTAATCAGGAATAAAGTTTTATGAACGCAGCGTTATGGATCAGTAAAACCGGCCTGTCGGCGCAGGATGCTGAGATGAGTGCGATTGCCAACAACATCGCCAACGTCAACACCACGGGCTTTAAGCGTGACCGCGTGATGTTCCAGGATCTGTTTTATCAGACTCAGGAAGCGCCGGGCGCCATGCTCGATCAAAACAACATCATGCCGACCGGAATGCAGTTCGGTAGCGGTGTGCGCATTGTTGGAACGCAAAAAACCTTCACCGAAGGGAATGTGGAAACCACCGACAACGCGATGAACGTCGCCATCATGGGGCAGGGGTTCTGGCAGGTGCAAAAGGCCAACGGGGATATTGCGTATACCCGTGACGGCAACATGCAGATTAACGCCGACGGTGTGCTAACCAACTCCGAAGGCTTACCCCTCCAACCGGAAATTGACGTGCCATCCGGCGCAACTAACGTGGCATTTGGCGAAGACGGCACCGTGACGGCGATCCTTCCCGGCGATAGCGACCCGACCGAACTGGGGCAACTGACGCTGGTGAACTTCGCTAACCCAGCGGGGCTTTCAGCCGAAGGCGACAACCTGTACCTGGAAACGGCAGCCAGCGGCCAACCGACGGAAGGTATCCCAGGGGAAGATGGCCTGGGAACATTGCAGGACAGCGCACTGGAAGGCTCAAACGTCGACATCGTCAATGAAATGGTGGCGATGATCACCGTACAGCGTGCCTATGAGATGAACGCCAAAATGGTCTCCGCGGCAGACGACATGCTGCAGTTTATTAGTCAGACGCTGTAACGCAAGAACGTGATATGCCGGGTGGCGCTACGCTTATCCGGCCAATAAGCAACACCCATTTGTAGGCCGGATAAGCGTAGCGCCATCCGGCAGAATATAGGCAGAACGTGAAAAAATATCTCTGGCTGGTGGTCCTGCTGCCCCTGTTAAGCGGGTGCGAATCGCAGGCTATCCTGGTCAAAAAAAATGACGAATTCTTTGCTCCTCCCAAAACCGAGGCGCCGCCAACGGCGGATGGTCGTGCGGGTGGCGTGTTTGAAACGGGCTATAACTGGTCGCTGACGGCGGACCGCCGCGCCTATCGGGTGGGCGACATCCTGACCGTGATGCTGGAAGAGTCCACCCAGTCGAGCAAACAGGCGAAAACCAATTTCGGTAAGAATAATACTGTCGATATCGGCGCACCGACTCTGTTTGGGCATACCAAAGATAACCTTTCCGCTTCTGTGGATGCCAATCGCGATTTCAACGGAACGGCGACCTCGCAGCAGCAAAACAGTTTGCGCGGCGAAATTACGGTGTCGGTACACTCGGTACAGTCGAACGGCATTCTGGAAATTCGCGGCGAAAAATGGCTCACCCTCAATCAGGGGGATGAGTACATCCGCCTGAGCGGTCTGGTGCGTGCCGATGATATTCAAAACGACAACTCCGTCTCATCGCAGCGTATTGCCGATGCGCGTATCTCCTATGCGGGCCGCGGTGCCTTGAGCGATGCCAATGCGGCGGGCTGGCTGACGCGTCTGTTTAACCATCCTCTCTTCCCGATCTAATGCAGGATTTTGATATGCAACACTTAAGCGGGCGCTGGATGAAGGCGTTAAACGGCATCGTTATCGCCCTGAGCCTGGCGCTGCCGGGCACCACGCAGGCGCAATCTCTGGAGTCGCTGGTCAACGTCCAGGGCGTCAGGGAAAACCAACTCGTCGGCTACAGCCTGGTGGTGGGGCTGGACGGAACCGGGGATAAAAACCAGGTCAAATTCACCAACCAAACGATCACTAACATGCTGCGCCAGTTTGGCGTACAACTGCCGAGCAAAATCGATCCGAAGGTGAAAAACGTCGCGGCGGTGGCGGTCAGCGCGACGCTGCCGCCAATGTATTCGCGCGGACAGACTATTGATGTCACGGTCTCCTCGATCGGTGATGCCAAAAGCCTGCGCGGCGGCACGTTATTGCTCACCCAGCTACACGGCGCGGATGGGGAGGTTTATGCCCTCGCACAAGGGAGCGTGGTGGTCGGCGGGATGAACGCGACCGGGGCGAGCGGCTCCAGCGTGACCGTGAATACGCCCACTGCCGGGCTGATACCGAACGGTGCGTCGGTCGAACGTGAAATTCCCAGCGACTTCCAGATGGGTGACACCATTACGCTTAATCTGAAGCGTCCCTCCTTCAAAGATGCCAATAACATCGCGGCGGCAATTAACGCCTCATTTGGCGGCATTGCCACGGCACAAAGCTCAACCAATGTCAGCGTCCGCGCGCCAACCAGCCCCGGGGCGCGCGTCGCCTTTATGTCTCAGTTAGACGACGTTCAGGTTCAGGCCGAGAAAGTACGCGCCCGCGTGGTGTTTAACTCGCGTACCGGCACGGTGGTGATGGGTGATGGCATTGCCCTGCACGCGGCGGCGGTATCGCATGGCAGCCTGACGGTTTCCATCAATGAAAGCAGCAACGTCAGCCAGCCGAATGCCTTTGCCGGCGGTCGTACGGCGGTAACGCCGCAGAGCAATATTTCGGTGAATCATGCCCGACCGGGGATGATAACGCTGCCTGAATCCAGCAGCCTGAAGACGTTGGTTAATGCGCTCAACAGCCTGGGGGCCACGCCGGACGACATTATGTCCATTTTACAGGCCCTGCATGAAGCCGGGGCGCTGGATGCCGATCTGGAGGTAATTTAATGGCCGACATCAAAGTGAATCATAGCGGGGGCATTGACGGCAGCGATGCGTTAATGGGCCCGAAAATTAAAGATAACGATTTGCAGAAAGCCGCTCAGCAGTTTGAAGCCATTTTCTTACGCAACATGCTGAAAGAAATGCGTAAAACCAATGAGATCTTCGACTCCAAAGATAACCCGTTTAACAGCGATTCGGTGCGCATGATGCAGGGGTTTTACGACGATCAGCTATGCAACAGCCTGGCCCAGCAGCACGGCATTGGGATTGCGGCGATGATCGTCAAACAGCTCTCCCCGCATCACAAAGGATAAAGGTTGCGCGGCGGCTTAAGAACTGCGGTTTTTTCGCCGCTTTTAATCGGCAAGGTTGTTAACGACAGACCGGGGAACTGACCGGCGAGGACTCTTTGATGGACATGATTAACATTGGCTACAGCGGCGCATCGACAGCGCAGGTTGAGCTTAACGTAACGGCGCAAAACACGGCCAACGCCATGACCGACGGTTACACCCGCCAGGTGGCCATTACCAGTACCATAGGCGCCAGCTCCGGTTCTGCGAACAGCGCGGGTAACGGTGTGCAGGTGGACAGTATTCGCCGGGTATCTAACCAGTATCAGGTGAACCAGGTCTGGTATGCCGCCAGCGATTACGGTTATTACAACACCCAGCAGGAGTATTTAACTCAGCTGGAAACCGTGCTCAGCGATGATAACAGCAGCCTGAGTGGCGGCTTTGACAACTTTTTTGCCGCCCTCAACGAAGCGACTACCAGCCCGGATGATTCCGCTCTGCGTGAGCAGGTGATCAGCGAGTCCGGGGCGCTGGCGCTGCGCGTGGATAACACCCTCGATTACATCGACTCGCAAAGCAGTGAGATAGTCAGCCAGGAACAGGCGATGGTGGCGCAGGTGAACACCCTGACCAGCGGCATTGCCAGCTATAACCAGCAAATCGCCGAAGCGGAAGCCAATGGCGATAACGCCTCTGCGCTGTACGACGCCCGCGACCAGATGGTGGAAGAACTGAGCGGCATCATGGATGTCCAGGTCAATATTGATGATGAAGGCAACTATAACGTCACGCTGCAAAACGGTCAGCCGTTAGTCAGCGGGCAGGAGAGTTCCACCATCGAACTGGATACCAACGCCGATGGCACGCAGAGCATGTCGCTGACGTTCGCCGGAACCACGTCATCCATGAACACCGATACCGGCGGCTCGCTGGGTGCGCTGTTTGATTATCAGAATGAAGTGCTGACGCCGCTGACGGGAACGATTAACAGCATGGCGGAGCAGTTTGCCGATGCGGTGAACACCCAACTGGCGCAGGGCTACGACCTGAACGGAAATCCCGGTGAACCGCTGTTTATCTATGATGAAAACTCATCGGATGGCCCGCTGGAGGTGAACCCTGATATCACCGCCGATGAGCTGGCATTTTCCAGCTCGCCGGACGAAAGCGGCAACAGCGATAACCTGCAGGCGCTGATCAACATCTCTACTGAACCGCTGGATATAGAGGGGCTAGGCAGCGTAACCGTGGGTGAAGCCTGTTCGTCGATCATCAGTAACATCGGTATTTACAGCCAGCAAAACCAGACGGAAGCGGAAGCAGCGGCGAACGTGTACTCCGAAGCGCAGAACCAGCAGAGCAGCGTCAGCGGTGTCAGCATGGATGAAGAAGCGGTGAACCTCATTACCTACCAGCAAATTTACGAGGCCAACCTCAAAGTTATCTCAACGGGCGCAGATATTTTCGACTCTGTGCTGGAAATGTGTAGCTAACCGGAAGAGGAATTAATATGCGAGTCACTACACAACAGTCCTATGTGTCCATGACGCAGAGTTTTAACGACCTTTCCAGCGATCTTTCCCACGTCGTCACGCAGATGGCGACGGGGAAAAGTATTCTGCTGCCGTCAGACGATCCTATCGCTGCGACACGCATCACCCAGCTTAATCGCCAGCAATCAGCTCTCGATCAGTATCAAACTAATATTGATTCCGCCTCGGCGGGGATGAGCCAGCAGGAGTCTATTCTGGATGGCGTCAATAACGATCTGTTAGCGATTCGTGACGATCTGCTGGAGGCCGCCAACGGCACCAATACCGCCGAGTCGTTGTCCAGCCTGGGGCAGGATATTCAGTCGATGACTGAAGCGATGGTCTCAGCGCTGAATTATCAGGATGAAGACGGTCACTATGTGTTTGGCGGGACGGTGAACGATCAACCACCAATTGTCGCGGTGGATGAGGATGGCGACGGGGTGACCGACAGCTATACCTATCAGGGTAACGACGATCATCGCCAGACCACGGTGTCTAATGGCGTCGAGGTTGATACCAATGTTGCGGTCAGCGATTTCTTCGGCGACAGCCTCGACGTTCTGAACACCCTGACATCGTTGTCGAAAGAGTTACAGGATCCGTCGGTGGACCCTGCCGATCCGCAGGTACAAAGCGATATTCAAAATGCCATCGATACGGTTGATGTGGCCTCTGACGCGCTCAACGCCTCTATCGCCACCATTGGTGAAACGCAGAATACGATGACCATGCTGAGCGGCGCTCAGACGGATATCACCACCTCCAACGATCAGTTGATCAGTCAACTTAGCGATCTGGATTATGGCCCAGCCTCCATTACCTTTACCGGTCTGGAAATGGCGATGGAAGCCACCTTAAAAACTTACTCCAAAGTGAGTGAGTTGAACCTTTTCAGTGTGATTTAACAGTTAGCAGTAGCTCAGGAATAGTATGCAGGTCGGTTTAAATACAACATCACTCTCCGGTAGCGGAGCGCTTAATCCTTCTGTGCAGCAGCATACCGTTGCGCAGAATGCCCCTGTCCGTCAAAAGTTACCCGCAACGGCGAGTGATTATCCGGCCTCACCACTCATTACCACCCGGCCTCAGCGCTACAGTGTGCAGCTTAACGATCAGCTCACCACGCTGCAGCAGGCTGACCACTACCTGGGACAACTGGAACAGCATTTGCTTGACTATCGCCACGCATCGCGCCGCGGCCCACAGGCGCAGCAGCAAAAAGGGAGCGAGCTGTCACAGTGGCTGGATAAAAGAACGGCGTTATCCGGCGGCGCGGTGGACAGGCAATTGCGTCCGGTTTTGCAGGGCGAGGCGCGAGTGACATTTCACTCACCTGAACTGGCGCAAATGCTGCAAAAAAACGCCATAAGTTCACGTATGTTCAGCGTCTCTGACGGGCGGCAAACGCAGCACTCGGCGGTGGTGGTCGGTGAAGATCTGGATCCCGGTCAGTACAAAATGATGATGAGCAACGCGCTGCGTCGTGTCGGGGTGCAGGTGCACGATCAGCAGGGGGCGCTGAGCTTTTCCACTGCGGAAAAGCAGTGGCCACAGATCCAACAAACCCTGAGCGTACGCGATGTTGATGCGAAGTCATCGGCGTTTACCCTACTCAAAACGTTTGCCGATCCGTCCCGTTCAGAAGACCTTCTGCAACATATCGCGCAGGGCGGTTCCCGTTCTCAGGATGGCTTACAGCAGACGCTGGATGTCATTGGCGATCAGCGTGCGCAAATGGCCGCGCAGCAGGAGAAGGCCCGACAGCTGATTGACGGTATGGCGCGTTTTCCGCAGGCAGAAAGTGCGGTTAAAGCTTCGGAATCACTGGGCGGGATATTGGATCATGCTAATCACAATTATCAGGTATTAGCACAGGCGGTAAACGGACAAGCCCGGCTTTCCAGCCAGACGGTCCGTAGTTTATTAAGCTAATCCTGATGGCATGCTTTTGTTGAGAAAGTAAAAGCAGAGGGGTCTGTGATTAACAGACCTCCTACATCCTGTGTAAAAAGCAAATTTTGCTGCGCGTCTAAATGAATCCACCACGTATGCAGGTTGTGTTCTGTCACAAACGACCCGAAATTCGCCAGCCGAGAATCGTTTTGATCGGTTTTGGTCGTACTAAAATGAAACTCCCCCTGTTTCGACGTGCCAGCATAATGGTTAATACAGGCGGCGATCTTAAACGTTGATGGCGTTTTGTTACTTTGCTCCAATGGGACGAGAGTAACGGTCGTGTTTTTATTCAGTGGACTCGTAATGAGTTCATAATGTACGTTTTTGCCAGAATTAAGATCGTAATTAACAATAACCGTATTTTCAATGTGGGCTTGGGCCATAAAGGTACAAAATAACGTTAAAGCGGACAGGCAGGGGAAAAAGTAATTATTTGCATTTTGGCATTTCATTTAACATTTTCTCCACTTCTTTAATTAAAATACCATTCATTTCATTATCTTTATTTAGCCAGTTATCAAAGCTCAGCGCTAACTGCCAGTTGTCATTGCATTGATTGCTTAGCACAATATCAAGGGCAAGCTTGTTGAGAGACACCCGATAATACAAGGTCATCGAGGCGCTATGCGTGACCAATAGTTGATTGATCTGCTCGACACCAGGAAGAATATGTTGTGAAACGAGTGATAATGATTTCTTATTCTCACCTGGATCATAAAGTTGATAAGCCGTAATACGATTGGCGTTTTCCAGCGTCTCTTTAACCAGTTGCGGGGCTTCTGGCGTTTTTGTTTCTGACGGCGCTTTAAAATAAGAGATCAGGGCAAACAGCGACAAGGCGACAACGATAACGGGTAACGTAATCAGTACGGCCCGGTAAGGGTGACGTCTGGTTGCCAGTTTTTTTTTGCTGCTTGCGTTTAAATGACTATTATTTAGATATATTTTTTCTTTTGTTGTTGATGGTAGACGCTCTTCAGATGCAAGGGTTTCAGCCACCTCAGCATTCTCTTCGGTTACCTCAACGGCGCTGTCATCAGCTTTATTTTCATTAGGATCAATGATTTCAGTCAGATAGTTTTTATTAAATAAATACCCTTTTTTAGGTATGGTTTTAATAATCTCCTGCTGTTTACCATCATCATCGATAGCAACGCGCAGGGCATGAACGGCTGTCGGCAGACTATTTCCACCGACGATGCGATTCTTCCATACTGCGGTCATTAAAAATGAACGAGATAAAACAACATCGGCATTTTTAGCTAATGTTTCTAACAGAATAAAATGGTATTCGCCCAGACGACGTATCTCGCCTGTTTCACAATGGATTAGCGCATTAAGCGAGGAATCCATCCGCCAGTTGTTGACTACAATACTCATGGTTTTATATACCCGCGCAAGATTTTTATATCCCTGGTGTCACACCGTTAAAAATCAGTGCATTAAAATTCTGGAGAAATTGAAATGTCTTTTGGCTGTGAAACAGCAGCCGAATCGCTATTGAGTGTTTTTTATGCTGTGCAAAAAGGGATTTGAAATGTAACGAAAGTGCCTGAGACTCACAATATAAAAATACAGGGTATTTGCAACTAAATGTAAAATAAGGTCAGGGAGTGGGTGATTAAAGCGCTTTTGATTGAGTATAATCTCATTGGTATCATGATGTTAGCCCTGTTGGTGTGTAAGCAATCAACCCATTATTAGATATTTCTAATAATCTTTTAATTAAATCTTGATTGAGATCTCCTTTATGTAGTGGGTGTTGGTGAAAGGGAAGCACGGAAAGCTAAAATAGAGTTGAGGTTTATCTCTCTGGTTAATGAGGTGGTGAGGGGCGTAAAAATTTTTTTTGCAGCGCTTTAAGTTTTCCAGACGGGTGGTCGTTTTTACAGAGTATCGAAACGAAAACGATTATTCCCAAGGAGCTGTACCATGTTATCGATTAATACTAATACCGCATCAATGTCTGCTGTTAATGCTATCAACAAAAGCAGCGCATCACTGTCTACTTCTATGGAACGTCTGGCGACAGGTAACCGTATTAACTCTTCTGCAGATGACGCTGCGGGCAAACAGATTGCCAGCCGTCTGACTGCGCAGTCCAGCGGTATGGGCGTTGCGCTGAGCAACATCAACGATGCGACTGCGATGCTGCAGACTGCAGACAGCATGTTTGATGAAATGACCGACGTACTGGGCCGTATGAAAGACCTGTCCACTCAGGCAGCGAACGGAACCTACAACGACGAAGATTTGCAGGCGATGCAGGACGAATACGACGAACTGGGTCAGCAGATGTCCGATATGCTGCAGAACACCACTTACGGCGGCACCAACCTGTTCGGTGTTTCCGGTACCAGCAACACCGGTAAAAATGGTCTGTTCCAGGGTGCGGTAACCTTCCAGGTTGGTGCTGAGTCTTCTGACACCATGACCGTTGATATCTCCAGCCAGCTGGGCGATCTGGTTAATGCGCTGGATGATGTTAGCGCCTCTTTCAAAGCTGACCAGTCTGGTGCTGCCGGTATCTCTGGTGGTACTGAGCTGACCACTTCTGGTTCTGCAAACCAGATGATCACCACTATTCAGACTGCAATGGATGACGTGTCTAAGATCCAGTCCAAACTGGGCGCATCTATCAACCGTCTGAACGATACCGCAGCTAACCTGACCAGCATGCAGGACAACACGGAAGTGGCGATCGGTAACATTATGGATACCGACTACGCGACGGAAGCGTCCAACATGACCCAGCAACAGGTGCTGATGCAAACTGGCATCACCATGCTGAAGCAGTCCAACAGCATGTCCAGCATGGTTTCCAGCCTGCTGCAGTAATTCCTGACTTAACGTCATTCACAACACCGCCATCCGGCGGTGTTGTGCTTTCAGCGACCTGGCTTTTACCTGGAAACCTTCCTGGGGAAGGGAAAACGCCTTTCCGCCACTAAGTTAACTTACTGAATCTGAATAATAAAAAATTTTGGCATGCGTTTTGCTATTACATAAATAACGTTGCACGGAGTCATCGATTATGAGCTTTACGAGTCCGATCCAAAAATTAGCACAAGAGTTTGCCTACGCCGATATTGCTACCCAGGCGGCGAATTTGCAGAACGAACAGAACGAATTGAATGCAGAGAGCAGCGGTCTGGACTCGCTCAGTACCGCGCTGACGAATTTTCAGACGGCCATCGATGCGCTGAACAGCGACACAGACGGCCCGCTGACGTTTTCTGCTACCTCTAATAATGACGCGAATACCGTATCGGCGAACTCCGAGGCGCAGGCCGGGACTTACTCGTTTTATGTTTCGGCGCTTGCGCAGGCGCAACAAACCACCTTCAGCATGAGCGATGACCAGTACAGCGCATCCGGTACCTTTACGTTATCGATGGATGACGGCACGACCATGGATATCGATCTTGCTGCTGCCGATGAAGATGGCGACAGTTTCATTGATGCCAGTGAACTGGTTGACGCGATCAATGACTCGGACGACAACCCCGGCGTGTCGGCGGCATTGGTTAAAACCGATGGCACCACCACCATCATGCTGACCTCTGATACTACGGGAAAGCAAAGCGGTTTTTCGGTGAGCGTTTCTGGCAACGACGATCTTGCTGCGGCGGAGTCATCTAGTGAGCAGATGTTAACGAATCCACAGGACGCCGAAATCCATTTGGGTAACGAGGACGGCCCTGCCATTACCAGCAGCTCCAATACGTTTGATGATGTTATCCCCGGCGTGACGATGACCTTTTCTGAGGTCAGCGACCCTACCGATCCTGACGATGTGACCACGTTTACCGTCGCGGAAGACTCCAGCGGATCGCAGGCCAAAGTGCAGACCTTTGTGGATGCCTACAACACGTTAATCGACACCATCGATTCGTTGACCAGCTATGGCGATGACGACACGGCTGCCGGGGTTTTTGCCGGTGACGCCGGGATGAATTCGCTGGCAAATCAGATGGATGATATTGCTCACGCCTCCTACGGCGGTGTTTCGATTGTCGACTATGGCATCACGCTGGATTCCGACGGTCACTTACAAATTGACTCCACCCAGTTCAGCGAAGAAATGGAAGAAAATCCGGACGGCTTGACCTCTATTTTCGTCGGGGAAGACAGCATGGTCGCGCAGATGGACGACCTGATGGAAAGCTATCTGGATTCCAGTAACGGCATCATCGCCATGCGTCAGGAAAACATTGATGACCAGCAGAGCAAAATTCAGGACGAAAGCGATCAACTGACTGAAACCTATAACACCAACTACGAGCGCTACGTGGAAGAGTACACCAATACGCTGGTTGAAACGTACACCATGAAAGTGAGTATGGCCGCGTTTATGTAACCGGCTGGTTTAAGAGAAGGACTGAGAATCAACATGTACGACACGCAGGATGGTTATTCGCAATACAAAGAGATGGATCTTGCTGCGCGTACCGCAGCAGCATCGCCGTTAGAGCTGGTGCTGGTGCTGTTTTCGGGGCTGATGGACGAGCTGGAACGCGCCAAAAGCCACATTGAGAACAAACGCTATGAGCGTAAGGCGCAAAGCATCAACAAATGCATTGATATTCTCAACGCCTTAACCAGCTCGCTGGAGTTTGAAACCGGCGGCGAGCTGGTGGTGAATTTGTCCCGGCTGTATGACCACTGCGTCTACCGCCTGTACGAAGCCAGCGGCGAATTGTCGCTGGAAAAAATTGATGAAGTGATCCTCATCCTGACGAATCTGCGCACGGGCTGGGAAGGTCTGTCGGCAAAACTGGGATAAGGCGATGCAAAGAGAGCGTCTGCAACAGCAACAGCAGCTTTATGCCCTGGTACAAGAGATGAACGACGCGCTGGATAACAAGCGTTGGCGACGATTACCCGGCCTGCATCAGCAGGTGATGCGCGTTTTTCATGACTATGCCGCCTGGGAAACTGATGCCGGGGCGCTGAGGGAAGTGAAAAGCAAAATGCATGCGGCGTTTGAGGCGCTAATAACCCGGCGAACGCAGCGTGCGGAAGAACTCAAAGCGCGCATGGATCAACATCAGCAAAATCAGGAAGGAATGTTGGCGTACTCAATGGTTAATTTAATTTCGGAGAAGGCATGAATCCTGTATTACTGGCCTCGGCCAGTGCGTTGGCAGAGGCCACACCGGAAAAGGCGGCTATCTCAGCCCCAACAACGTCAACGAGCGGCAGCACGTTTTCTTTGCCGCAGGCTGGGCTTAACGCGGTGGCTGAACGTTTGATCGGCGCAAAAGTCAACCAACAGCAGGCGTCGGCGGCCGGGCATCAGCGCGATGATGCAGATCCTGCGGCTATGCAGGCATTGCTGGCGATGCTGCTGGCGCAACCGGCTCAGGCGTCAGCGTCTGCACCAACCCAGAAGCAGCCGGACGGTGAGATGCTGAAAATGCTGGCGCAGGTGCAAACCTCCCAATCAGGTTCATCGCTGCTGCGTCAACTGGCGGGCGCGATGGCTCAACAAGGAAATACGTCCTCGCCGTCGGCTGAGCAGCATGCCACGGATTTATCGTCACTGCCGCCTAAACTGCAAACGTTGCTGGCGTCGATCGGCGAGGATTTGCCTCAGGCAACGCCGGATCAGCAGGCCAAACTGGCCACATTCTCCGCCCAGGATCTGCGCGCGATCGCGCCTGAACCTGCTTCGCTTTCAACGTCACAGCAAATTTCCGCCCGCGTGAAGTCTGAGGATCATAGCGTTCCTCGCCCGATGGCGGTGAGAAAAACGGATGGCGTGGCGGTTAACCCAACGCTTGCGACGCAAAGTTTGCTTAATACGGCGGCACAGGGAAATCAGCCGGTGAATGCCCTGAGCGATCATAGCGTGGTGTCGACGCAAGTTTCGACGCCGACCACGCTGTCAACAGAGGAACTCGGAGAGAAGCTTACCGCGCTGCTCAAAGACAGAATTCAATTCCAGTTGGGCCAGCAACAGCAGGTGTCGACTATTCGTCTTGATCCTCCTTCGCTTGGCAAACTGGAAATTGCCGTGCAGTTGGATGCCGGAAAGCTGATGGTTCACATCGGCGCAAATCAGAGTGATGTCTGCCGCTCGTTGCAGCAATTTAGCGAAAACTTACGCCAGCACCTCACGGCGCAAAACTTCATGGAAGTGAACGTTCAGGTCTCTTCCGAGGGGCAATCGCAACAGCAGCAACAGCAGTCAGATCATCAACAGGACGAGGTTACGTCGGCGCTGACGCTTAACGATGAGCCTCAATTTCAACAGAACGAATCCGTTCTGATCAAAGTGTAAAAGCAAGATGAAGAAAATTGTTATCGCGTGTCTGATTAGCTCCGTCGTGGCGCTGGGTATTGCAGGGGGCGCAGGATGGGGCATTTATCATTCTATGACTAAAGGAACCGCAACAGCAGCAGATAAGCCTGCGCATGAAGCGGAAGATAGCCAGGATGAGTCCAGCAGTATTTTTGTCTCCCTGCCGGAAACGGTGGTTACGCTTCATGATAATGAAGGGGAAGACAGATACATGGTGGCAGAGCTGGTAATGGTCGTTGATTCAGAGAAAGACGCTGAAAAAATTAAGAAAGACGAACCGCTCTATCAAAGTATTACGGTAGATGAACTCTCGAATATGAAATATGAGGATATTCGGGCGCTGAAGATCTCCGATATCAGAAAGAAAGTTTTTGAAAATCTGAAAATTGAATTAGCGAAACGCAAAATGGCGACACCTTATAAGGACATTTTGGTGAAAAAAGTCGTGTTTCAATAAGCGACACGCCAGGAAATAACATGATCCAGGATGCTTACGAGTCGGAAGACTTTAATGCGACGCCCGTGCTAACGCCAAAGCAAGAGAGCCATTATTTACAGGCCTATCTTCCTTTGGTGCGCAAAGTGGTGCGTCAACTTGCGCCGCAATGTACCTGCGTTATGGACAGGCAGGATATGGAACAAACGGCGCTGATGGGATTGCTGAATGCGATTCGCCGCTATGGTCAACCGGATGAAGGCTTTGCCGGTTATGCCGTCCACCGTATTCGTGGCGCCATACTCGATGAGCTGCGCAGCCTCGACTGGCGGCCTCGTCAGCTACGACAAAAATACCATCAGATTAAAGATTTGATTCGTGATGCGCGTACCCGGCTCGGGCATGAACCCTCATGGGAGGAGCTTTCCCGGCTGGGGTTGTCGTCTGAAGATTATCAGGAATACCAACAACTGGAAGGCGCCGAATCGCTGGCCAGTCTGGATGAATTACTGAATGGCGATATACCGATTGCGCCGCTCGAAGGGCGGGGGCTTGAGGAACAATTCGTCACGCAGGAAATGCTGGGTTATGCCCTGAGCCAACTCAGCGAAAAAGAGGGGCTGGTGCTCTCAATGTATTACCAGCACGATATGAATTTAAAAGAGATCGCGCTGGTATTAGGGCTGACTGAAGCCCGTATTTGTCAAATGAATAAAAAAATCACGCACAAGATTCGTGATTGTTTATATCCAGATTAACAATTCCGAATCAACATGCGGAGGACGTAATGCAAAAGATTTTTGGTTTACTGGTGGTTTTAGGCTGCGTATTTGGTGGCTACTTTGAGGCTGGCGGACAATTAATTGCCATCTGGCAGCCGGCAGAAATTATTATTATCTTTGGTGCGGGTCTGGGGGCGATGATCATTGGTAACCCGGTGCACGTACTCAAAGAGATCGTCCACCAGATTAAAGGGGTGATCAGTAAAAAGAAAATGGGACCGGAGTTCCAGCGCCAACTGCTGATGTGCCTGTATGAGCTACTGGAAATGGTGCAAAACGGCGGTCTGCGCATGCTGGATCAGCATATCGAACAGCCGGAAGAAAGTACTATTTTCCAGAAATACCCGCTGGTACTGACTCAGAAGCGACTGGTGACATTTATCGCCGATAATTTCCGTCTGATGGCGATGGGGAAAATTGATGCCCACGAGCTGGAAGGGATCCTCGATCAGGAACTGGATACGGCGGAAGAATCGCTGTTAACCCCATCGCGCTCCCTGCAACGTACCGCCGAGGCGATGCCTGGCTTCGGGATTTGCGCGGCGGTGTTGGGTATCATCATCACCATGCAGTCTATCGACGGTTCCATTGCGCTTATCGGTCTGAAAGTGGCGGCGGCGCTGGTGGGCACATTCCTGGGGGTATTCATCTGTTATTGCCTGATGGACCCATTGGCAAACGCCATGGAACAGCAGGCGCGGGCAGAACACTCATTGCTTGAATGCGTACGTACCGTGCTGGTGGCGCAGGCGGGCGGTAAGCCGACGCTGCTGGCGGTCGATGCCGGACGTAAACTTCTTCATCTGGCTTCCAAACCCACATTCGCCAATCTGGATGCGTGGGTGAATGCGATGCTGGAGCAAGAATAAGCATGAGGAAGGGGCCAAATCGTCGCGATCGCGGCGCGAAAACCACCATTATCCGCCGACAAATTAAAAAGAACCATGCAGGTCATCATGGTGGAGCGTGGAAAGTGGCATTTGCTGACTTTACGCTGGCGATGATGGCGCTGTTTATGACGCTGTGGATCGTGAACAGCGTCAGTAAAGCTGACCGTGAAAACATCGTGGCAGCGCTGCATGGCCAATCAATCTTTAACGGTGGCGGTATGGCGCCGTTAAACAAGCTGGGCAAGCAGCCGATAGCGCCGGGTGCGCAGAAGAAAAACGTCACGCGCAACAAACTCGATAAAACCGCCAATCCGCAGGAGACGGCGAAGATCACGGAAGAAAACGCGAAAAAGGCGTTAGACGTGAACGAGAAAACGACGTTACTGAAGCAAAAATCAGCCCGTGAATTGGGCGAGCTGGCGACCGACATTAATGTCATCGCCCGCAACGCGCATATGGAAACTAACCTCGAGATGGAGATTGTTCCTCAGGGGCTGCGCGTACTGATTAAAGATGACCAGAACCGCAATATGTTTGAACGCGGAAGCGCCAAAATTATGCCGTTCTTTAAATCGCTGCTGGTTGAGTTGGCTCCCGTGTTTGACTCGCTGGATAACAAGATAATCATCACCGGGCATACTGACGCGATGAGCTATAAGAGCAATATTTACAACAACTGGAACCTCTCCGGCGACCGCGCATTGTCGGCACGACGCGTACTGGAAGATGCCGGAATGCCGCAGGATAAAGTTATGCAGGTCAGCGCGATGGCGGACCAAATGTTGCTGGATGCGAAAAACCCGGAAAGCGCCGGTAACCGTCGCATTGAGATCATGGTGTTGACGCAAAGCGCTTCCGATACGTTGTATCAATATTTCGGCCAGCAGGGAGAGAAGGTTGTGCAACCGCTGGTTGATAAGCTGGACAAGCAAAAGCAGGTGACTTCTTTACGTCAACAATCTGCTCCCGTCACGCATTAATTCTGTTCCCGTCCCCCACGCAACGTGGGGGCAAATTATCCCTAAGGAAGGCAATGTGATAGATGTAACCCATATTATTCCCTTGGATATTGATACTGATAACGTCACCGATGTGGCCTGTCAGGGCGCACATTTCGACAAGGTTTCAGGTATCTGGTACACCGAACCCCATGAGCTAAACGGGGCGCTGCGTGACTATGTCTACGACACCGACAGTTTCAATATCGTCGCCCCGTACTATCTGGTGATTACCTCGAAGATGCACTGCTGGAGCTGCCACCAAATTACCCGTATTCATGGCGTGATGTTTACCCGCTTTATTAAGAAAAATCAGGATGGTCAGGGCTGGCAGTCGGTCAGGCGTAACAGCTTTTTGTTCCACATTAATTCTCTGCCTGAAGAGATAAAAAAGAACATCAAAGCCAGCAATTACTATCTCGATAAAAGTAAAACCACCGGGCTTCGTTACTGGATGAACCATTGTGAAATTTGTGGCGAACGTCTGGGCGATTACGAGCTTTTCTGCGTTGAGAATGATGCCTTTCGCCTGATGACAATCGAAAAACTGCTGCGGGCAAATATTCGCAAAGTAAATAAACTGTTTGTCAGTACGGCGGGCAATCCAGCGGAACATACGAAAACGGATATTGTGCGTTACCTGTGCGATGCGCGCTTCGTCATGAATGGTCCGGCGTAAGGTATAATCATACTTCTCACACCATAAAAATACTGTATACTTAAACAGTGTTGTGGGAGGCGAGTGATGCGCAAAATCATACATGTTGATATGGACTGCTTTTTCGCGGCGGTGGAAATGCGCGATAACCCCGCCCTGCGAGACATTCCCATTGCCATCGGCGGCAGCCGCGAGCGCCGGGGAGTTATCAGCACAGCCAATTACCCGGCGCGCAAATTTGGCGTACGTAGCGCGATGCCAACGGGAATGGCGTTAAAGCTGTGCCCGCATCTCACTTTATTGCCTGGTCGCTATGAGGCTTATAAAGAAGCTTCCCGGCAGATTCAGGCGATCTTCTCTCGCTATACCTCACTGATTGAACCTCTTTCGCTGGATGAAGCCTATCTGGATGTCACCGACAGTACCCACTGTCACGGTTCTGCTACGCTGATCGCCCAGGAGATCCGCCAGACGATTTTTAACGAGCTGCAGCTCACCGCCTCCGCCGGAATTGCGCCGGTTAAATTCCTGGCAAAAATTGCCTCCGATCTCAACAAGCCCAACGGGCAATATGTGATTACTCCTGCCGACGTTCCTGAATTTCTCAAAACGTTACCGTTAGGCAAAATTCCCGGCGTCGGCAAAGTCTCCGCCGCTAAGCTGGAAGCAATGGGATTACGTACCTGCGAGGATGTTCAAAAATACGACCTGGCAATGTTGCTCAAACGTTTTGGTAAGTTTGGTCGTGTGCTGTGGGAGCGTAGCCAGGGCATTGACGAGCGGGACGTCAACAACGACAGGCTGCGCAAATCCGTCGGCGTGGAGCGCACGCTGGCGGAAGATATTCACGAGTGGCCAGAGTGCGAGGCAATTATTGAGCGGCTGTATCCCGAACTGGAACGGCGTCTGGCAAAGGTAAAGCCGGATCTCCTGATCGCTCGCCAGGGGATAAAACTCAAGTTTAATGATTTTCAGCAGACCACGCAGGAGCACGTCTGGCCGCGCTTAAATAAAGATGACTTGATTGCGACGGCGCGCAAAACCTGGGATGAACGTCGGGGAGGGCGTGGTGTGAGGCTGGTGGGATTACACGTCACGCTGCTGGATCCACAAATGGAAAGACAGCTACTGTTGGGGCTGTGACTCAGAACAATTACCGGATGGCGGCATAAAAACTTTCTCAGGCCTACAAATTAGCGTGTAGGCCGGATAAGCGCAGCGCCATCCGGCATTTAGCGCAGAACCTTACTTCGCTGGAATAGACTTCAGCAGTTCAGTCAGAAGCGTCCAGTAGTGGCCGACGCTTTCAATATGAACCTGCTCATCCGGGGAGTGCGGACCCGTGATGGTTGGCCCAATGGAAACCATGTCCATTTCTGGATACGGTTTCTTGAACAGACCACATTCCAGACCGGCGTGGATAATCTGGATGTTCGGCGTTTTGTTGAACAGACGCTGATAGGTTTCGCGCACCAGGTGCATAACCGGGGAGTTAGCATCCGGCTGCCAGCCAGGATACGCGCCTTTGGCTTCCGTTTTGGCACCCGCGAGCTTGCCGAGTGAATCCAGCATGCTCACCACGTAGTCTTTACCGCTATCGATCAGCGAGCGAACCAGACAGTGGATCTGTACATTATCGTCAGTCATGGTGACCACACCGACGTTCAGGGAGGTCTCTACCACGCCTTTTGCTACGTCGGAATTGCGGATAACGCCGTTCGGGGTGGCGTTCAGCAGACGCACGAAGCTGTCGCGAGACTGAGCGGTCAGCGCGGCTTTATCTTGAGTCACGGTATCCAGCAGCAGAGCCAGGTTCTTCTCTTTGGCTTCCAGTTCGTTTTTCAGGATTTCCTGGTAGGTGCCGACCAGCGCTTTTAACGCATCAACTTTATCTGCAGCTACGGCGAGGGTAGCAAAGGCTTCACGCGGAATCGCGTTGCGCAGCGTACCGCCGTTGAAATCAACCAGACGCAGATCCAACTCTTGGGCGTGACCCGCCAGGAAACGGACCAGCAGCTTGTTGGCGTTACCAAGACCCACGTGGATTTCGCCGCCGGAGTGGCCGCCTTTCAGGCCTTTCAACGTCAGCTTAAAGCTCTGGAAGCCAGCCGGGATTGCTTCACGGGACAGCGGCAGGTTAGAGGTAAAGTCGATACCGCCTGCGCAACCCATGTAGATCTCACCTTCTTCTTCAGAGTCGGTGTTGATCAGAATATCTGCCTGCAGCCAGTTAGCCTGCAGACCAAACGCGCCATCCATACCCGCTTCTTCGGTCATGGTGAGCAGGACTTCTAACGGGCCGTGTACCACGTTGTCATCAGCCAGAACGGCCAGCGCAGACGCCATACCAATGCCGTTATCCGCACCCAGCGTGGTGCCACGGGCTTTTACCCATTCGCCGTCAATATAAGGCTGGATAGGATCTTTAGTGAAGTCGTGTACGGTGTCGTTGTTTTTCTGCGGGACCATATCCAGGTGCGCTTGCAGAACGACCGGCTTGCGATTTTCCATGCCTGCGGTAGCAGGTTTGCGAATCAGGATATTACCGACTTGATCGCGCTCGACGTGGAAACCTTTCTCCTGGGCCCAGCTCAGAATGTGTTCAGCGAGCTGCTCTTCATGGTAGGACGGATGAGGAATAGAACAGATTTTGGCAAAAATATCCCACAGCGGTTGCGGGGATAACTGAGACAGTTCAGACACGTTGAGTCTCCTTGGCGATGTCCTACAAAACTTGCTTGCAGGCCACGGGGTTAGCAGAATTAAAAACATCACAAGTCAGGCTTGCGCGATGCGATTGAGAATACCACTTTCTCCGCTGACGGCTAGCATAAAGCATGCAAAAAGAGGCGTGGATTCCGCGAAACACTGGTTTTTAGTGCTTCAGATCTCTATAATCTCGCGCAACCTATTTCCCCCTCGAACACTTTTTAAGCCGTAGATAAACAGGCTGGGACACTTCACATGAGCGAAAAATACGTCGTCACCTGGGACATGTTGCAGATCCATGCACGTAAACTGGCAAGCCGCCTGATGCCTTCTGAACAATGGAAAGGCATTATTGCCGTTAGCCGTGGTGGTCTGGTGCCGGGCGCATTGCTGGCGCGTGAATTGGGTATTCGTCATGTCGATACCGTATGCATCTCCAGCTACGATCACGACAACCAGCGCGAACTGAAAGTGCTGAAGCGTGCCGAAGGCGACGGTGAAGGTTTCATCGTCATTGATGACCTGGTTGACACCGGTGGTACTGCCGTTGCGATCCGCGAAATGTACCCTAAAGCGCATTTCGTTACTATTTTCGCTAAGCCGGCTGGCCGCCCGCTGGTGAATGATTATGTTGTTGATATCCCTCAGGATACCTGGATTGAGCAGCCGTGGGATATGGGCGTAGTGTTCGTCCCGCCGATCTCTGGTCGCTAATCTAAAAAGTTTTCAACGCCTGGCAACTGCCGGGCGTTGTTCTTTTTGCACTGTGTCAGGTTACACTATGCCTTAGTGAGTACTCATGGAGGCTGCAATCATGTCACAGGCTAACCTCAGCGAAGTCCTGTTTAAACCCCGCTTCAAACACCCTGAAACGTCAACGCTGGTTCGTCGTTTTAATCACGGCGCGCAGCCATCCGTACAATCCGCCCTGGATGGCAAAACCGTTCCACACTGGTATCGCATGGTGAATCGCCTGATGTGGATCTGGCGTGGCGTCGATCCGCGCGAAATCCTCGAAGTGCAGGCTCGTATCGTCATGAGCGAAGCCGAACGCACGGATAAAGAGCTCTATGACACGGTCATCGGCTATCGCGGTGGAAACTGGATCTACGAGTGGGCGAAGCAGGCGATGGACTGGCAACAGAAAGCGTCTATGGAGGAGGATCCGCAGGTGAGTGGACGCCACTGGCTGCATGCTTCCACGTTGTACAACATTGCCGCGTATCCACACTTAAAAGGCGATGAGCTGGCAGAGCAGGCGCAGGCTCTGGCCAATCGCGCTTATGAAGAAGCTGCGCAGCGTCTGCCGGGCACGCTGCGTGAGATGGAGTTTGCCGTAACCGGCGGCGCGCCGATCACCGGTTTCCTGCATATGCCAAAAGGCGACGGTCCGTTCCCGACGGTGCTGATGTGCGGTGGCCTCGACTCCATGCAAACGGATTATTACAGTCTGTATGAGCGTTACTTTGCCCCGCGCGGTATTGCTATGCTGACGCTGGATATGCCGTCGGTCGGGTTCTCATCAAAATGGAAACTGACCCAGGATTCCAGCCTGCTGCACCAGCACGTATTAAAAGCGCTGCCGAATGTTCCATGGGTGGATCACACCCGCGTGGCGGCCTTCGGTTTCCGCTTTGGTGCTAACGTGGCGGTACGCCTGGCGTATCTGGAATCATCGCGTCTGAAGGCGGTTGCCTGTCTTGGTCCGGTAGTGCATGCGCTGCTAAGTGACCCACAACGTCAGGCAAGCGTCCCGGAAATGTATCTTGACGTTCTGGCCAGTCGCCTCGGGATGCACGACGCATCCGATGAAGCGCTACGCGTTGAGCTTAATCGCTATTCATTAAAAGTGCAGGGCCTGCTGGGTCGACGCTGCCCAACGCCAATGCTGTCGGGGTTCTGGAAAAACGATCCATTTAGCCCGGAAGAGGAGTCGCGTTTAATCACATCTTCATCTTCCGACGGTAAGCTGCTGGAGATTCCATTCAACCCGGTGTATCGCAATTTTGACAAAGGCCTGCAGGAAATCACTGGTTGGATCAATCAGAGATTGTGTTAAAAGTTTGCTAAATTTTATCGATTTGGTAAAACAGGTGCTTCACCTAAGGAGATCGTAATGACGTTACCGAGTGGGCATCCGAAAAGTAGATTGATCAAGAAATTCACCGCGCTTGGCCCGTACATCCGGGAAGGGCAGTGCGAAGATAATCGGTTTTTTTTCGATTGTCTGGCTGTTTGCGTCAATGTGAAACCCGCCCCTGAAAAACGCGAGTTTTGGGGCTGGTGGATGGAACTGGAGGCGCAGGAAAAACGCTTCACCTACAGCTACCAGTTTGGCTTGTTTGATAAAGACGGGAACTGGACGGCGGTGCCGGTGAAAGAGACTGAAGTGGTAGAGCGACTGGAATACACCTTACGTGAATTTCATGAAAAATTACGTGGGTTGTTAACCTCGCTGAATCTGGCGCTGGAGCCTGCTGACGATTTTAACGATGAGCCGGTTAAATTAACGGCGTAATGAACAGTAAAATGCCGGATGGCGGCGCAACCCCATCCGGCATTTTTTTATGCTATATCAGAACTGGTAGACCATACCGACAGCGACGATATCATCATCGTTGATGCCCAGCTTATTATCGCTATCGAGCTGGTTGATTTTATAGTCGACAAACGCGGACATATTTTTGTTGAAATAGTATGTTGCGCCCACGTCGATATAATTCACCAGATCCTCATTACCTACGCCTTCAATATCTTTACCTTTTGACAGCACATAACCCAGTGACGGACGCAGACCAAAGTCAAACTGGTACTGAACAACCGCTTCGAAGTTCTGTGTTTTATTGGCGAAGCCGCCGGAAATCGGCGTCATATTGCGTGTTTCAGAATAGAACGTCGCAATATAAATATCATTGGCATCATATTTTAAGCCGGTTGCCCAGGCTTCTGCTTTATCGCCTGTACCACGAGTTTGCAGATTCTGCTGGTTGGTACGATCGGAGTTGGTATAAGCGCCGCTGACCGCGAAATCGCTGCCGCCAAAGTCATAGGTAACGGAGGTACCAAAACCGTCGCCGTTCTGTTTTTTCACATCGCGATCCTGGTTTTTACCCTGATACTGCAGGGTCAGATCCAGTCCATCCACGACGCCGAAGAAGTCGGTGTTACGGTAAGTCGCCAGGCCGCTGGCGCGTTTGGTCATAAAGTTATCGGTCTGCGCAGATGAATCGCCACCGAATTCCGGGAACATATCGGTCCACGCTTCCACGTCGTACAGCGCGCCGAGGTTACGACCGTAATCAAACGAGCCAAGATTTTTTAATTTCAGACCGGCGAAGGCCAGGCGAGTTTTTTGCTGGTTAGAGTCGCTTTCGGCTTTATTGCCGGCGAACTCTGCTTCCCAGCGACCATAACCCGTCAGTTCATCATTAATTTGCGTTTCGCCCTTAAAGCCTAAACGGATATAGCTTTGGTCGCCGTCCTTGCTGTCATAATCCGTCATGTAATGCATGGCTTTTACTTTACCGTACAGGTCCAGTTTATTACCGTTCTTGTTATACACTTCCGCTGCCTGTACGGATGCCGACGCAACAATACCCATCACCACTAATGCCAGAGTGCTCTTTTTCATTTTCATTCCTGATTAAAAGTACGCGCTAATATTCACTGGGTGTGATCCCCGTTAAAAGACAGGAAGGTTTTTAACGTCTGGCAATGAACGTTTTATGACAAAGTAAGAATATTTTTAAAAAAGGATGTTTTTTTGTTTCTGTAATAAATGCGTCAAAATCTGCCGTTACGCTTGCTGATCCTGCGCAATAAAATTTCATGCTTTGTGCGCTGGTTGTTGGCAACCGGGGCCAGTCCTGCTAAAACGTTCGTTTGATATCATTTTCCCCAATTTTGAATGGCAGAGAATCATGAGTGACAGCCAGACGCTGGTGGTAAAACTTGGCACCAGTGTGTTAACGGGCGGATCGCGCCGCCTGAACCGCGCCCATATCGTAGAGCTGGTTCGCCAGTGCGCACAGCTCCATGCCGCAGGGCATCGTATTGTTATCGTTACCTCGGGCGCGATTGCCGCCGGACGTGAGCATCTTGGTTATCCTGAGCTCCCGGCAACGATAGCCTCGAAACAGCTGTTGGCGGCGGTAGGGCAGAGCCGACTGATTCAACTGTGGGAACAGCTTTTCTCGATTTACGGTATTCATATCGGCCAGATGCTACTGACGCGTGCGGATATGGAAGACAGAGAGCGCTTCCTCAATGCCCGCGATACGCTACGTGCGCTGCTGGATAACAACATTGTTCCTGTCATTAATGAGAATGACGCCGTAGCGACCGCCGAGATTAAAGTCGGTGATAACGACAACCTATCTGCGCTGGCGGCGATTCTGGCCGGGGCCGATAAGCTGCTGCTGCTGACCGATCAGCAAGGGCTGTTCACCGCCGATCCACGCACCAACCCGCAGGCTGAGCTGATCAAAGACGTGCACGGTATTGATGATGCGCTGCGCGCCATTGCCGGAGATAGCGTTTCGGGTCTGGGAACCGGTGGCATGGGAACAAAACTGCAGGCTGCCGATGTCGCGTGCCGCGCCGGGATCGACACCATTATTGCCGCTGGCAGCAAGCCTGGCGTTATTGGCGATGTGATGGAAGGCGTTTCTGTCGGGACGCGTTTTCATGCTCAGGCCTCTCCGCTGGAAAACCGTAAACGCTGGATCTTCGGCGCACCGCCTGCCGGGGAAATTACCGTCGATGAGGGCGCGACCGCAGCGATTCTGGAACGCGGTAGCTCATTACTGCCAAAAGGCATTAAAAGCGTGACAGGCAACTTCTCTCGTGGTGAAGTGATCCGTATCTGTAATCTCGAAGGGCGCGATATTGCCCACGGTGTTACACGCTATAACAGCGATGCGCTGCGCCGTATTGCCGGACATCACTCACAACAGATCGACACCATCCTGGGCTACGAATACGGTCCGGTTGCTGTCCATCGCGACGATATGATCACCCGTTAAGGAACAGGCATATGCTGGAACAAATGGGCATTGCTGCCAAAGCTGCGTCATACAAGCTGGCGCTGCTCTCCAGCCGCGAAAAAAATCGCGTGCTGGAAAAAATAGCCGATGAGCTGGAAGCGCAAATGGAAAGTATCCTTAGCGCTAACAAGCAGGATGTAGAACAGGCGCGTGAAAATGGTCTGAGCGAAGCGATGCTCGACCGCCTGGCGCTGACCCCTGCGCGCCTGACAGCGATTGCTGACGATGTGCGTCAGGTCTGTAATCTCGCCGACCCGGTCGGGCAGGTGATTGACGGTGGTCTGCTGGATAGCGGCCTGCGCCTTGAACGTCGTCGCGTTCCGCTGGGTGTGATTGGCGTGATTTATGAAGCGCGCCCAAACGTCACCGTTGATGTTGCTTCCCTGTGCCTGAAAACCGGTAATGCGGCAATTCTGCGCGGTGGGAAAGAGACGTACCGGACCAACGCCGCGACCGTGGCGGTGATCCAAAAGGCGCTGGAAGCCTGCGGTTTACCCGCAGCAGCGGTGCAGTCGATAGATAATCCGGACCGCGCGCTGGTCGCTGAAATGCTGCGTATGGACAAGTACATCGATATGCTGATCCCACGCGGTGGCGCGGGCCTGCATAAGCTGTGTCGTGAGCAGTCGACCATCCCAGTCATCACCGGCGGCATTGGCGTATGCCATATTTATGTTGATGATTCTGCTGAGATAGCCCCGGCGTTAAAGATTATCGTTAATGCCAAAACTCAGCGTCCAAGCACCTGTAACACCGTAGAAACTCTGCTGGTGCATCAGGGTATCGCTGAGCGTTTCCTGCCTGCATTAAGCCAAAAGATGGCGGATAGCGGTGTTACGCTGCACGGTGACGAAATCGTGATGCAGGTACTGTGTGGCCCGGCCAAACTGGTGCCGCTGAAACCGGAAGAGCTGGATAACGAGTTTCTGTCTCTGGATCTGAACGTAGTGGTGGTCGAAAATATGGATGGCGCAATCGCCCATATTCGCGAACACGGCACCCAGCACTCGGATGCTATCCTGACGCGCACGCTCAGCAACGCCAACCGTTTCGTGAATGAAGTGGACTCTTCTGCCGTGTACGTGAACGCTTCTACTCGTTTTACCGATGGCGGTCAGTTCGGACTGGGGGCGGAAGTGGCAGTTAGCACGCAAAAACTGCACGCGCGTGGCCCAATGGGGCTGGAAGCACTGACCACATATAAGTGGATTGGCTTCGGTGACGACACGATCCGGGCGTAATTGAAAACGGGCGATGCCATAATAGTGCTCTTAATTTTAAAGCTATTAAGGCATCTCCCGCTTAATTCTAAACTTCACTTCGCTGCCGCATTTATTTTTCTATCCTACGTTTTAACATCATCCGCATCAGTCTGTTTTTGACCTACGCTCTCACCGGAGCCCGAAAGGCGACGTATCACAGAATTTTCCCTGCCAGCATGAATTTTCCTGGTCTGCCGTTCACGTATTGTTCCTATGGTTCGATCTATTAGAATCAGTCTCATTTTTATGAGGAGTTGTTGCGTGAAATCGGATATTCACAAACATCGTATTCCTGTTGTGCCGCTCGGCAACCCGTTTCCCCCCCGCCATTGTTCGCTGTGTCCAAAGGGAGCGGCAATTGATCGTGATAATCAACACCGATTAATAGACAAAAGAAGAAGGTTTAAAGCAGGGGAGATACTCGCCCGGCAGGATGAAGCCGCAAACATGCTTTTTGTTATTCACGAGGGATACTGCAAGTCCAGCGTGGAATGCGGTGATAACGATTTTATCAGTCGCTTTTATGTTCCGGGAGATATCATGGCGCTGGATGCTGTCGAAGGGGGGAAGTACCTGACAACGATTAAGGCGGCAACGGCTGCGGAGGTATGTCATATCGATATTGCGCGGTTGTTCAAAGTAGCAGAAAAGGATCCGTCGGTTGCTGCCGCAGTCATCAAGTTTCTCTGCAGGGACAATGGATTCATTGTTGAAAAACTGCGGCGCTATGCGAATAAACAGGCTGAGGCCAGGATCGCTGCTTTTCTGGTGGAGTTTTACGAGATGCATGTACGTATTGGCAGGCCAGAAACGACGCTTCACTTGCCATTCTCCCGGGAGGAAATTGCCAGTTATCTCGACCTTAAAATTGAAACCGTTAGCCGGTCATTTAAATCTCTCGAACAACAAAATTTGATTACCCTACATCGGGTGCGAACGGTAACACTTAATAGTTATTTGGGATTAAAAGGTTTCAGCTAAATCTCTCCTGGTTGAACGTTATATAACTCTTGATATTCCAGGAATATTCTTTTTATATGGAAAATTCCTGGTTTTATTTTTGTGAAATAATTATCAATTCGAATACTAATCCTCCAGCTTAATGATTATTTTATAAGAATATTCCCCCTCATATGGATATTTCATGAGAATTTTCTTGTGAAGTTAAAAATTTAGCATAATTGCAACAAATAATAAGCATTATAGAGAAAATATGGAGGCGTTAATTATCTTTATGTTTTGTAAGGGTTTTGCTTAGGTGCTATTTGTATGATCTTTTTGATATTTATCAAAAACATAAAAAAGATGAATTGTTTGGTATTGCTTATTTGTGTGGGTGATAATTCTGAAACAAGGCGTATTTCAAGTAATTCCGTCTTAGGAAACTTCTTAGATAAATTTTTTTGTGGGAAAATTCTTAGTTTTTTGTAATTTTTGCGTTTCAGGGTTTGTTGAGATGTTACTTAATTCAAATGATAATTTTTTGGCGCGGCAATTCTGGCTCGCAATTAATGGAACCGCTGGAGTGACTTAAAAATAAGACTCGGTGGTGAGTTTGTTCTTAGGAGAAGATAAAAATGAAAAAATTATTATTAGTAACCTCTCTGGCTTCTGTATTTGTTGCAGCAAATGCAATGGCAGACGTTACTGCTTCTGCAACTGCCTCGTGGGACGCGACGGCAACAAAAGATACCACCAGTATGTTGGTTGTCACCCCGCTGAACTCTTTGACTTTCCAGTATGCTGAAGGTCTGAAAGCCTTCAACTCTCAGGACGGTGCTTTTGATGTGACTATTCAGGGTCAGGAAACGGCAACTGATTTTGAGCTGACTGCTCAGATCATTAGTAACACGCTGACCAACGCCAGTGGCGATGCGTCTACCCTGAACGTAGGGGTGGCATGGAATGGCACCGCGCTGACTAACTCATCAGATACTGTCCTGGTTAACTCCAGCTCGACTTCTGGTCTTGAAAGCCTGATGGCTGATGGCGCTTATAACGGTGCTGCTCGTGTCAGCGATCAATCCAACTTCAAATTCACCATCGCGTCAGCGACTTCTGATGGTAGCCAGGCAGTAACGGATTACTCTGCTCTGCCAGACGGCTATTGGACTGGAGATGTAAAAGTACAGTTTAATGCAACCTGGACGACTCCGTCTGCCTAAGTAATAAAAATTCGGGAGAATTTTTTCTCCCGAATTTATCAGGAATGGCGTCATGAAAAAATATTTACCGACAGCGATGTTGGTAGGGTTAGTAGTATCTTTTCCCGGATTGGCAATTAATGTGGGTGAAATCACATCGATAATGACTTCTGCTGAGAGTTCATTATCGAAAGAAATTACTAATACAACTGATGCAGCGCGTTATGTCAGTGTTTCGGTAAAACAATTGTCATCACCTTTGGCGGGGGGAGTCGAAATAAAACCTGTCAATTCCGGAGAGTTACTTTCTACACCTGCCAATCTTATTCTTCCTGGTCAGGCAAAGGATGTTTTTCGCTTCTTTTATAAAGGACCTGCAGATGATCTCGAACGTTATTATCGTCTGCAATGGATAGATGAGCCGGTCACCGAGAGCGCGGAAACTCGGGCGAATAAAATGGCGGTTGCAACAGCGTCGGCTGAAATTGGCACTATTCTGGTGGTCGCGCCGCGAAAAGAGCGTTTTGAATATAGCCGAAATGGCGATGTTATTGCCAATACTGGCAATGTTTCGTTTCGTGTGATCGCCTATGGCGCATGTAAGGATAAGGCTCGCGATCAGGGACGAGGTTGTCGCGAACGTTATTACATTATGCCAGGTACGAAAATAAAATTACAGTTTACCGACATCAGCAATAGCCGTTCACGCATTGGTATTTGGCACGGTAAGCAGTTTATTACAGTGAAGTGATGGTCGATTGCAGCCATCTGTACGGGATAAATAAAAATACCGGAATGTAAGGATGCATATGACAACAACAAATATTGTCGGCGGTAGCATTTGTTTTTTTCTTGCGCTGACACCAGGATTTTCACATGCAGCCCCAGTAAAAGTGGGTAATTACGTTATTCCCAGCGCTTTCGCCCGTTCACTGGAGCAGGGAATGACGGTGCCGGTATATATTCGTTACAACGAGACTGACGAGAAAAGTCAGCAAAAAATTGCCGATGCGGTGATTTCACTTGTTGATGGCAATATTACAGTTAAAGCCCTGACTCTTGCTGAATTGCCTAATAATGCCGTGTTATCTGGAAAAACTCGTGCGTTGGTAGAAAAAATTCGTGATGTGAAATTTCACGATAACACCAATATCGAGCTATCGGACAATGCACGCCTGCAGCTCAACGTTTCTTCATTTCACCTGGAGATGATTGTCAGCAAAGATGCGTTAACTGAGGCGATTGTCGCACGCAGCAGCCTGCTTGGACCTTCCAGCGTGGAGTCTCTCTCTAACGTCCTGAACTATAACTTTGGTACCTACTACAACGATTATCATAATGGCAGCAGTACCCGCAGCTATCTGACGGTGGACAATACTACATCGCTGCGCGAGCACCATATCAACATTAACGGTTCGTTTTACGGCATCGGCGACAGCAACGGCACCAGTAAACTCTATCGTGCGATGTATGAGCGTGATTATGACGGTTATCGACTGGCGCTTGGGATGCTCGACACCTGGAATGTCCAGTCTATTGCCAGCCTGAATGCGCTGAATGGCGGGAAAATTTACGGTGTGAGCTACGGAAACAAAGGAAGTACGGTTGTTGAGAATACCGCGCTTTCACTCACGCCGATTACCGTATTTTTGCCAGCCGCTGGCGAGGTTCATGTCTTCCGTGATGGGCGTTTGCTCAGCGTCCAGAACTTTAATATGGGCAGTTATGAAATTGATACCAGTCGTTTTCCGTATGGAGTTTATGACGTCACGGTAGATATCGTGGTCAATGGCCGGACAATTAATAGTCGTATCAGCAGGGTTAATAAAATCTTTGCCCGCCAACAAGCTGCCGGGATTGATCAGCTCTCGTGGCAACTGTTTGGTGGCTCACTGGATTATGACCGTGTGAGTTATAAGCGAAATCATTATCAGGATTTGGGCAGCGAGCAGACCTGGATTGCCGGGGGGGCCGCATCGGTGACGCTGGCAATATTGTCGGGGCTGGGCCTGAAGTCCACGCTCTACGGTTTTGACAACAATGCGGTTAATGAAACGGATGTCACGCTCAATGTGAATGAATACGTAAGCATTGGCAATCAGACGCTGGTGGCGAACGATTCGTCATGGCGAAATATCAGTAACATCAACCTTAATGTACCTGAGGGATACGGTTCCCTTTGGGCATCTCGTGAAGACAGTAAAATTGGCGATCGTCTGCCCATGCAGGAGCGTGATAATTATTCCATTGGCGGGACTCTTAACCTCGGAAAGTTTATTCCTCATGGCGGCTCGCTCACCGTGAGTCAGACGGAGAATCGCTACTCGGGAAATAAATATCGTAATCTGGACTACAGCACGACCCTTTATTCAGGCAGGTATGCCACGGTTGGGTTGCGTGCAGGTATTCAGCGTTATTACTACAACAACCGGAATGACGATGGGCGGCAGGAACGTTATGTCAGTCTGGATTTATCGTTGCCGTTGGCATCCTGGTTGAGTATGGGCGTCTCCCGCGATCGCTATGGCAGTACTCAGGGTAATCTCAGCGCGCGCAAGCAGTATGCTGAGGGCCCGATTAAATCGGTCGGATTGTCGGCATCAACGCGTCTGAGTGGCGAACAGTATTACGACAATAATTATTCGGTAAACGGCAATTTGAGTTATGACACGAAATATAACGCCGGCACCGTATCGGTAACGCGTTCTGCTGACAACTCCACCAATATGAACTTCTCTTCCCAGGGTTCTCTGGCGTGGGCAGGTAAAGATTTCGGCCTGAGTAAAGAGCGACAGCGGTCTGGCATCATTGTGAAAACAGATTTGACCGGCGAGGGGAAACTGGCTGCGAAGATTAATAACCGCAATTATCTTCTCAGCGGTAAATCAAATTTCATTGCACTGCCGCCCTATGCTCAGTACAAGCTGGAAATCCTTAATGATAAAAACTCTGAGGACAGCTTCGATATTGTTTCAGGACGCAAACAGGAGCTGACGCTATATCCGGGTAACGTGGGTGTTATCAACCCTGAAGTGAAAAGCATGGTCACCGTATTCGGGCGCATTCGTTATCCCGATGGACAGTTGGCTACAAATACCGATATCCATAACCACATCGGTAAAACGCGTACGGATGAAAAGGGTGAGTTTGCTATCGATATCGATAAAAAGTATCCGGTCATCACGTTAATTTCAGCCAATGGCAGTATATGCGAAGCCGATCTTGATTTGGAAAAAGCACGCGGCGCAGCGTGGGTTGGTGATGTGAAATGTGCAACGCAAACCACGATGGCGCAGAGGTAATAAAATGAAAGTATTAATTAAATTAGCTACTGTAATCTGTGCCGTAGGGAGTTTTTCACCTGTACCTGCTTTGGCGTTGAATGCAATCTCTTCCGGCTCAGTCAGTAATAACTATTTGTTTATCGAAAATGCCATTGATAGTGAATACTTTATTACCCCATCGGCACTTGATCCGCGTTTCAGCGGGTCAAACACGTGGATAAAATACGGTACCTCTCAGGTGAGTCTCGGGTATTTAGGTTTTGTCGGCTGGACTGCGCCTGGAAATTATTATCAGGACATGTGGATTGATAACTCCCCGATTAACGGGCCTTTCCGGGGAATCCGTTGTTATAGTGGCACCCAGTGCCCATCAACCGGGTTTATTGCCGGATTGGGCACTGACAAAAACGGTTTTTATCATGCGCAGGTCGGCTCTGTCGCAGGCGTTATTGGTGGCGCCTACGGATTCGCTTCCCTGACCGATACTGCTTATGAGTACTTCCGCAATGTGCCTACCGGTAGCAGCGAAACCTATGTGTTCAACCGCTGTTATACTTCTGTAAATTATGATTATTCTTCCGGGCAACGGTGCAAAGACCAATCGACAGGATCATGGAATTACGTCAATTACACGTTAACTAAACGCGGTCATCTGTCACTTGTCTCGACTAACGCATTTCAGGAGCTTTGGGTTGCCAGCGATGGTACGCCGAGCATCACCAAAGACTCTGGTTATTGCGAACTTGGCGTGGTGGGCGGTACTGACGGTGTGATTTGCAAAATGGTGAGTTATAACTTGCAACAAACGGCCAATCTGACCGGCTCCTTGACGTTTCGCGCTTTTGTCGACACGGCGATGCTTGGTTTTACGCCTGGAGCGGCCACCGTGAGATACTCCGGGAATGGTTCAAACTGGTATAACTATGGTACTTCAACGGCTTATTACAACGTTTTTACCACCTCTGGAGAATACATTTATATTTTTCTGTCAAAAGCATTTTTGAAGAAGCTTGTTGATTCAGGGATCAGCATTACTAACAGTCAGCCGTTTACCTTCGGCTTTTATAATGGCTTAACACCAGAGTCAGGACACTACCAGTTTACCCCTTCGCTACAGCTCAATATTGTGCCGAAGGAGTATGGGATCAGTATCGTCTCTTCGGACAACACAGCTTCTGCGAGCGGTAGTGGCACGATTGGCAATGCCGCTCCTATAGAAATGGATTACACCGTAACCGTCTCAGGCCCCCGTCAGGCCGACAGTATTACCGCGCAAGTTATTGGGGAAAGTACGACGATAAACAGCGTCCCTTATTGTCTGTTTACGTCTGCGCAAGGCGGGCTGTCCGTCCCAATTCCCGCTTTTCTGCAGTACAACAGTCAGTCGGGGGGCGTGGTGCAAAAACGAAATAGCTGCAGTGAAGCGGCAGTCAGTATGAGAGATGCGCAGTGGCAACAGACGCCCTGGGACGCAAATAACAATGACGATGGAAGCTATTATGCTACTGATTTGAAGTTGCTTTTCCCAATGAATGATTCACGTTCGATGTTAACCGTTTCCGGCGCTGACTGGGAAGGTGTCGTCAGCGCCAGTGGAGAGATAAAAGTCACGGCGAATTGGGTGGGAGTGACGCCATGAACCGCCGCCGTCTGGCGCTTAGATGGGTATTTATTCTACTTTCCGGTCTGACAGCATTCTCTACACAGGCAGTCTACCTGGAGTCGACCATTTATGAGATGCCATCGGATAAATCATTTATCAGTAAACGAATCTATAACGATAGTCAGAAACAGAATTTATACAGTATCGGCGCAGTAAAAATTGATAAGCCGGGACCGGGAGGTGAAAACAGAAGTGCTATTGCTGAAGGCGAACTTCTGTTTACTCCGCTGAATTTTTCACTGGCTCCGCAGGCGAGTGAGTTTTTTAAGATTTTCTACCGTGGGCCGCAGGATGATAAAGAACGCTATTACCGAATTCTGTTTCGCGAAATGCCGATCACGCTGTTTACCGAACGTAATCAAGGGAAAGGCGGGCAGGCTCTCCCGGTGATCGCTATGGACACCATATTGGTTGTTCGCCCGAGAAACATAAATCTGGCTTACACCATTGATGAGGCTAACGGAACACTGAAAAACACCGGGAATACTTTTTTTAAAATCATCGTACACCAGGGGTGCAACTCAACCGATGATGAAGCCACCATGCGTTATGTGTTGCCGGGTGAAACCTGGCGTAGTAGTGAGCTGAAAACAAAAAACCGAAAGTTTATCGTAGCGTTGCAGAAATACATCCCAGTAGGCCAGGGGTGCTTCAAACTCAATCAATAGTAAGCATTGAGTCTGATCCGATATGTCATGGTTAGATATCGAACCTATACTGTAACTATCTTTATACAATGCAGTAATCAGCTCGGCACAGATGAAACTTTGGTCATTTGTACTCCATGTCACGGTATTTAAGAGTCAGGTAGTATGAAAAGTATAATTAATGATCAGGTTGAGTACGATTCCACCAGAAAAAGCCTGAAACATCGCGAAACTACAATAATCCTTTCGGCATCTACAGCGAGATTACTTGAGCTATTCATTGCCCATAAAAATCAACAACTCCACCGTGAGTTTATCATTGAAGAAGTATGGAAAAAGCATGGTATGGCCCCATCGGGTCATAGCCTTAATAAAAGTATCAGTATATTGCGAAAAGCATTTAGTGAGTTGGGGGCAGAAAATCCCATTGAAACGTTGCCCCGGCAGGGATTTTTGTTCCATGCTTCGGTCAATGATGAACAGTCATCTTTCAGTGGAGATGTACCTGTTCGTTCGGTAACAGAAACGGTGAACTCACCCGCAGCACCGAAACGCAAAAACATTCTTCTATTTATTTTATTGTTTGCCTTTCTTGGGAGCGCGGTTTTGATATTGCCAACTCTTAACTCAGGTACCACGAATTTTATCTATATTAGGGCAATAGGTGATTGTGAACTTTATACAGCCGATGACAATAATGCTTATAAAACGAAAGCGTTTTTATCTTCTGATATGTGGAGAAAATTAAACGCGACCTGTCATGATGGCAAGAAAACAATAGTTTTTTATGATGACAATAATTTATCGGCAGGTAATGATCTTAAAGAGAATTTTTTGGGGATCTGTACGCTGGATAAAGGAGGGGCTGCCCGTGAATGCGAAAATTATATTTATTAGCGGGGCGATCTTTCTTGCTGTGATAACAGCATACTTTTTTTATCGCCATCAAGAACCTGAGACGCTGACCTGCTCTGCCAAGAATTACCTTCATCTGCAGGCGCAAACTCAGGGCGTAAAAATTGAAGGTGAAGTTCTGTTGGTTTTTCGTATTTCATCTGCTACCGAAGGGCGGGTATCCCAGGTAGGGAGCCTTAATATTCAGGGTAAGCACTATGCCGTAGATCGTAATGTTGTCCTGAATTTTATTGGCAAAGACCGCGACGGATATGTGCAGACTCGTCGCTTGGCTATTGTCAAAAATAAAAACGATAATGTTCCCGATGAAATTACCGAACTGCTTATGTCTCAACAGGATATTTTCTATTATAAGGTCATCCGTATCGCCGGGAATGTCTATGCGATAAGAGATCTGCGACGTACGCTCATGGTTTGTCGGGCAGCATGAATCGAGGTAATATGTTAGTATTTTGATTTTGGTAGTTGTATGTTTTGCTGTTAATAGTATTTGTGGTCTTTTGTTTTGTCTTGTGGTGAAAATGAGTAAAAGGATTTGTACTGGTGAAAATTAGGAATTTTCCTTTTTCGATATTTAAAATGGATTTACCATTTAATGGGAATACGCATATGGATAATTGTGATTATAAACTCTGAAACTACGTGATATGACTTATGGATAAAGTTAATTCACGAACCGCCTTATAATTGCTGGAGACTGAAGGTGTTGTATATTCTCTCGTGTATATAACGAGGGACCTGCTATGCCATAAATTTAAGTTGGTGGTAACTATGAATACGAAAAAGGTTTTTCTGCTCAGTTATGATATTTTTCTTTTCTCGGGAATAAAAGCGTGGCTGCCTAATCTGGTACTGGTTGATGCGCGATCATTTATTTCTGGTACCCAGTCAGTTATTCCACGATACCCGTCCTGTTTGCTGGTGATCGATAACCGGTTACCATTGCTACTGGTCAGAAAATGGTTTCAGAGAAATAGCACGCAGTTTATCAACATAAACTGTATTGTTCTTCGGATGAATGAAACTCGTTCTGTTAATCGAGGATATGAGGAGTATGCATTCATTAATGGAAGAGAATTATCTGATCAATTGATTTCTCAGCTCAGAGCCAATTTAATGGCACCCAATGAGGTTGTGGAGGTCACTAAAGGTTCGACGATGTTTACTTTTCATTTGACTGAATTTGAAGAGGAAATGTTGTATGCATCATTCACAAAAGAAAAATTGCACGATTTTTGTATTGCTAACTCACTAACAACTAAGTCAGTGTATCGATATCGGGAAAGGATAACCGCTCGACTGGGATTTTCTCATTTTAATGAAACCATCATTTTTTTAACCAGGAATAATTTATTGCATGAAGGTTACCCGACAAACAATCATTCTGGTGAGAATGTAATTTACGGCGATGCATATGATGTCTCAGATTCTGGCCGACTGAGTATGGCAATAAGGAATGAAGAAATCATTCCTTATTTTCAGCCCATCGTAAATATCAGTGGGGATGTCTGTGGTGTTGAGGTTTTAGCTCGATGGCCACAGGGCCATAATTATGCGATTTCTCAGCGTGAGTTTATACCTCTGGCTGAAAAAAGTGGCTTAATGAATGAGTTAACGAGCTATTTAATGACCACCGTTGCGCGTAATCTGGTCGACGGAAGCGAGGGTATAAATAAAACGCTATTCGTCTCCTTTAATGTCAGTCCATCAGGTTTAAGTAATCCCGTTTTTTATTGGGAATGCCTTAATTTTATGGAGATAACGCAAAGGCTACCGATAAAATTAATGATTGAAATAACCGAAAATCAGACTCTCACTATCACTCCAGCCATCAAAGAGCTGATACGATCGTTGCGAAACCGAGGGGTTCTGTTTGCTTTAGATGATTTTGGGACTGGATACGCTAACCTCTGCTATCTCAATGAGTTAGATCTGGATGTTATCAAAATTGATAAAACGTTCATCAAGGCTATTAAAGAAGCTGAGCAACATATCCCTATGCTCGAGTCAATCATTCATCTTTCCGGGCTCCTGGGATTACGCATGGTGGCGGAAGGCGTTGAATACGGCTATCAGCAGCAATGGTTGGGGAAAAATAATGTGGATTACCTGCAGGGCTATCAATTTTTACCGCCAGTGATGTTTGATGATTTTATGCGTTTTTACAAGCAGTCTGTAGGGCTGTTTGAATCAGCGTCGGATTCAACTTTTTCAGCGTAAACCTGTCGGGAACATCAGGGGCGGATGCCTCTGATGCCGGTATTTTTGCAGAGGTTGGTACTACAGATCCTGCCTGTCTGGTGAAGGCGAAAGCCTGTTGTGAATGAAGCATCGTTTGTTTATGTGTCTTTTACAGGGTATGTATAGCGGTATCAGCGTTAATCAAACCGCTTCCGAGGTTAGTCCATAGCCATGCGTCATTTCCTGCAAAAATTAAGAGTCTGGTTTCCGCCGCCATTCATCTTAGTACTTTTCCTCGTTGCCGATGCGTTGACGGCGAGCCCACGTTTCACATTTGGCGCGGTAAATATCGTGATAAGCGCATTACTGGCCAGCGTCAGTTTGTGGATGATACTGCATACCGCATGGCAGATGCGGATGAAACGTACGACCCTGAACCCGCTTCATGCAAATAAATCGACCACGCTGGTTACCGGCGGATGTTACGCCTGGAGTCGCAACCCGATCTACCTTGGTATGAGCGGGCTCCAGCTTGCCTTTGCTCTGTTCGTCGGCAGCCCGGCTGGCGTAGTGGCTGTACCGCTGTTTATGCTGGCGGTTGCCAAATTGCATATTGATTTTGAAGAGGAACAATTGCGAAAACACTTCGGGCTGGAATGGGATCGCTTTGAGCGGCAGGTTCGCCGCTGGCTATAGTCTTACCCGACCGGGTACAAGCATTCCTGTCACGACACGATTCGTGCGTTATTGAAACCGGATGATGCAAAATTAGGCGTTTGATTCACAAGGCCATTGACGCATCGCCCGGTTAGTTTTAACCTTCTACCCCGTGCTCACATTCGTGGACATGTCCTTTTCAGGGCCGATATAGCTCAGTTGGTAGAGCAGCGCATTCGTAATGCGAAGGTCGTAGGTTCGACTCCTATTATCGGCACCATTTCACATTTCTCCCTGGTTTACCGAAATCAACGTAAAGTCCGTATACTGCGGTTTCTGGCCCGTGTCTTATCTCCTGTTATCAACTGGACTCACCGGAATCAAGTCACCGTTGGGGGCATAAGTGGGGGCATTCTGTGTTCGGTTTAGGGAGATACCCCCAATGAAGGTTAATGCGTGACAGGTAGACGTTGTTAAACCCTGAGATAGGCCTATAAGCTCGCAGATAATGCTGGTTTGTATTTGGAGGTCGTTCTTTCTATTCTCGATAAGTGCACTGGTTTAGGTTATGGTAATAGTTTATGAGCGCTAAAATTGACTTTGAGTGCAAATCGGAGGAAATTTCGATTGTGAATAATTATACTTAATAACCAATTTTAAAAGAGGAGAAAATGAAAAAGGTTATTATTATCAATGGTGCGATGGGGGTTGGTAAGACGACAGTTTCAAGAGCTTTATGTGAAATCTTACCCTCTAATGTTTTTTTAGATGGTGACTGGTGTTGGGATAGCCACCCCTTTATAGTCAATGATGAAACGATTGAGTTGGTTAAAAAAAACATAACAACATTACTTAATAATTTTATTGGTTGTTCCGCCTATCAGTTCGTCGTTTTTTGTTGGGTACTGCACGACAAGCTACTGTTAAATGATATTTGTAGCAAGATAGATAAAGAATCATGCAATATACATATTTATACTCTTACTTGTTCTGAAACGGAGCTGCTGAAGAGATTAAATAAAGATATATCTTGTGGTGTTCGTAAAATCGATATTATACCGCGAGCACTTTCTCGGCTAAAGTCGTGTAACTTATTGGAAACGCAGAAAGTTGATGTCGAGGGCCAAACTGCAGAACAGGTAGCCGCTTCACTCAAAAAAATGATTATGAAATAATATGACAGGACCGCATTGTTGAAAATAACGTTGAGAACATGTCATCGCTGTAGACAATTGCTCTCAATTTTCATGATGTTACACAGACGACCCAACGCCACCTTCTTAAAATACGCGCAAGCCAGACGCAGAATATTGATACTGCTGCGCAGCTCGTAGTTTTTTCCCGCTCTGGCATCTTTCGAATGCTCACGTTCATTGGTGTTTAGTCAGCCTGCCAGTCCCATTTCTCAATGAGTTTAATTTCCAGGATTCCCCCGACAAAGCCGGGGGTTACCAAATTTAATTATCAATTATCATAATTTAGTTAAGTTTGAATCCTCCGTTGAGGACAAGGGTTTTATCGCTCCCTCAAATATACCACGCGCATCTATAGCTGTCCCAGTATAATCAGTAAACACCCCATCGATACCAGCCTCATAAAAGTCAAGAAGTTCATTAATAGGTTGGTTATGGTAAATACCTGCCAAATACTGTTTTTCATTCCTGAAAGTAAATGAATGTACTAATAATCCTAATCTATGTGCATTAGCAATTACTTCATTAGGCTTAACTGAGTTCACTAACTTTATATCATTGCGATTACCTGTTTTTTTTGTGTTGAGAAATGTCATGACTTCCATTTTCCATGGCCCAATCATATCAGCATATGTAGCAATTTCTTTTAATCCTGCGGGTGTAAACATACTTCCAAAATAATCAGGGTTTCCTTCAATAGTCCAGCTGTATGGACGACCAGAGACAAACGTAAGATAGTTATTTGTATTATAAATAACTTTCCCTGTGTAATAATCTACATTATTTCCATCCATTAACTGAATAACCCTGGTCTTTAGCCCTTTAGACCTTAAATATTTTAGGCTTTGTGGATCAAAACTTTGTACTATAATTGGAGATTCTTTTGAGTTTAAGTTGTTTTTTTCAATGACTTTCAAGATAGAATCTTCGAATGGATGTGAACCTAATGTCCCGCATCCATTTGCGATAGCCTGACCATTATTCCAGATCGGGTTTTTTGATTCAGGGTAAATACCAATTGTACGTCCTGTACGCTTTGTTTCTTCCTTGGCTATATCAATAACTTCCTGGAAAGTTAAAATTGGGAATTTACCATTTAAAGAAGATGGTCTATCAGTAGCAGCATCAAATGATGTACCACCTATCCAATCTTTTAATTCTTTAAGCGTAAAGTCACTAACAGCCCAATCATTAGTATGATCTTCACCGTCTACAATTAACGCTTTTAAGCGTGATTTATAATCGTTAGGATCAACTAAATCAGTCAAGTATTTATCCGGACCATGATCTTTAACTTCACGCTGCCATTTTATGTCTACATAACGTCCTGGAGTGGTTCTTTTCCTTTTAGCAACCTCTGGATTAGTTTTAGCAACTTCCTCAATATTTGTATTATCCTTCATCCAGGGATTATGACGTGCAATTAATTGACAATCCTTTGTCATGTGCAAATCAAGTTCAAGGTAATCAGCACCGTTTGTTGCTGCTGACTCATAAGAAGGTCGTGTCTCTTCTGGCATTATACCAGGATAACCACGATGTCCTATAACTAAAATATTATGACCGATTTTTGTCTTATTAAATGCGATATCATCTTTAGTAGTAACCTCTTGTGCCAATAGCATTTTAGGTAACAATGCCATCATTAAAATGCTTAAAATTTCCTTTTTCATAAATATTATGCCTTATATATTGTTAAATGCCTTTTGGTGCCAATAATTCGGCTTCTTTTTTTTGAATTTCTAAATGATGCCTTTTCTCAATCAGCATGGTCCACGCAAGTAAAATGATTGCAATGATACAACCTATTATCATTGTTAAAAAACCGCCATTCCAACCAAAATGGTCAACCATTATACCAACTATAGCGTTTGCAGCAGTAGAACCCCCTAAATAACCGAACAGGCCTGTAAACCCTGCCGCGGTACCTGCAGCTTTCTTAGGAACAAGTTCTAACGCATGTAAACCAATCAACATTACAGGCCCATAAATTAAAAAACCTTCTGCTGTAATACACGCAACATCTATTCCATAATGGCCTGGAGGATTAAGCCAGTAAATAATAGTACAGATAAGTACTAAAATCATAAATACTACTCCAGCAGCTCCCCTATTTGTTTTAAAGATTTTATCTGATACCCAACCACAAATTATAGTGCCCGGGATGCCTGCATATTCAAAGTATGCATAGGCCAGAGATGATTGCGTTACCGTAAAATGTTTAACTTCCTGTAAGTAGGCGGGTGACCAGTTTAGTATTCCATACCGCATCAGATAAACGAAAATATTTGCCAGTGCAATCAACCATAATGCTTTATTTTTCAGAACATAAGTGACGAAAATCTCCCTGGCACTGAACTCTTCCTCATCTCTTTTAGCATCGTAATCTTCAGGGTATTCGTTTTTCCATTCCTCTACCGAAGGCAATCCACAGGACTGCGGGGTATCACGTACCAGTGTGAAAGCAATAATTGACAATACAATGGCCGCAAATGCGGGAAGGTAAATAGCAGATCGCCAATCTTTTAACCACCACATACCTAAAATAAATAGCAGAGAAGGTACGGCACCACCAACATTATGTGCACAGTTCCACACAGCGACAATTCGTCCTCGCTCCTTCTTCGTCCACCAGTGAACCATAACTCGTCCACAGGGCGGCCATCCCATTCCCTGCAGCCAGCCATTAATAAACAGCAAAATAAACATAACTGTCACGCTTGACATGGCCCAAGGGACAAATCCCATAAATAACATGACAAGCCCGGACAACAGCAACCCGAAAGGAAGGAATATTCTGGCATTGGCCCGGTCAGAAATGTTGCCCATAAAAAATTTCGACAGTCCGTATGCTATCCCTACCGCAGATAGCGCAATTCCCACATCGGCATGCGAAAATCCCTGCTGAATAAGATGTGGCTCAGCCAATGCAAAATTATTGCGTACGAAGTAATAACCAGCATAACCAAGAAAGATACCAATAAACAGTTGAAAGCGCATTTGTTTATATTCGCCATCAATTTTCTTATCGGGGATTTTTTCTTTGTGCCTAGGTGGTTCAAATAATTTCCACATAATTGATGCTCCATCAAAAAATCACTGATTTCTCTAACGACTCCCAATTGACACCATAGTCTTGTAATAATGCGTAATGCTCAGAAAAATGATTTGCCTTGTCTCAAGACGATAGAATGCATGACAGGAAAAGCAATTCATTCATATCCAGAAACATAAAGTTCCTGGGTAAGAAATATTCCCCTGCCATAGATTAGAAGTCGAGACTTAATACTGCAGGTAGACCTTATAGCATGCAATATGTGCTATGTTGTGACCACATTCACATTACATTATTAATTTCGAAATTAACTACAAAAATAAATTAAGTCCTGGTGTGAATTTAATCAGTTAAATCAATCAATTAAATCATAACTTGATGTCAATACTCTAATTCGGAATTTCAATATTTAAATGTATGTACAATTTTCACCGTGATACAAAATGTAATATCAAAAGTGAAATAATTTATTTCGACTGTAAGTTGTGTAAGTACCTATATCTGTGTTCATTGGAGTTGCTTGATTTAGGATGGGGAGATCATTAACGTTGAACTTTTCCCTGTGCAGGTTGTTGCCTTTGTGATCCGCCACAGACAGAATTTGTTATGTAATGTTGTCGGCTCTGGGCTGTTCAATGACAACGATTGCGCAGTACCAGATTATTAGTGAAACGCCTGCTCTTTGCCATATATGGGATTACCCTAATAAAGGTAAACTGCCTTCTGAAAATAGAGCCCGCAGGCATCTCAGTTCTATGCAATTCACATAACTTACTCGTCTTTTGACCGACAACGTTCATCTTACAACTGTGAGTATCGTTACCTTTGTCATGTAACGATTACCACGTTTCACCCCTCGTGTCGTATTCATGTCTTTTCATCTTAGGGGAAGGATTTAATCCGCTGTTTGGTTCTAAGTTTTTTGAACATGTCTTGCGTGCAGTCGTAGAGCAGCAACTTTTTATAAGGGATCACCTGGGCTGAAATAGTGATCTCGTTAAGTATCCCCGTAGACAGAACTGCTGAGTAATGCATCCGTCCGGGTACTGCCGCATAATAGATAGACGCGAGCTTATTGCCATCCGGATCACATACTTAGGTACTACTGTAGTAGCCCTGACCATACTGCGGGCCCATGCCCCGGCGCGCCTTCATCTTTGTTGCCCAGGCTTAGTGCGAGTAGGTACAACTGCTTAGTATGCTAGACGGAATGCGCTTTCAGCGCCACCAACGTGCCGTTACCAGCTCTGGTAGGTTGTCAATCAAAGGGGCAGCTGATGCACAGGCCAACGGAGTGGTTGCCGTTGAACGTTCCTCACGGCACACCTTCTTCATTACGCCTGGCCTGCGGTTGCCCAAGTAGTTTTATTCTGATTAATAAACATACAATTGATGGCGAGAGGACTTAGGGGGGGAACGATTTTTGAGCACTGGTGAAATCAAGACTCGAATTCAACTCAATCGCTATGGCAACGGCCCGATATCAGGAAAGAGGAACATAAAGATGAGTTTCAGGTCATAATCATAGCCTGCGCCAGCAGTACCTGATGGTTATCCCGTCATAATGACGTAAATGGGGGAACCTGTCGGCATGTTCAAAATGATTCTCGTTGTAGCCAGGGGCTGTCGACCAGAATTTTCTCCCGGTGGCTGTCGCCATTGATAATGTGCAACGTACTTAACCGACCAATCTCATAATGTGGTAACTGGACTGTGGATAGCGGCGGTAAGAATAAATTTCCAATCCCGACGAGGTTATCGTATCCCAGAACGGCAATGTCCTGTGGGATGCGGATCCCCTGTGTTAACAGGGTCTGATATACCATAAATGCGATACGGTCATTACCACAAATTACCGAATCAAATTGTGGGATGCCCTGAACTATATATCTCAGCAAAATGTCCGGAATATCACGATAGTGTTCATCTCCATATTGCATATAGCAGTGATTGAGCGTGTCAGGATTAATATTGGCTTCACGGCAGGCACGATCAAGCCCCCGACGGCGGCGTCGTGTTGCTAAATGGTTGACCGGTAAATGCAAGCAAAGAGGGCGACAGTACCCCGCTGATAATAGCGCCTTTACTGCCGTATACTGCCCTTGTTCATCATTGGGAATATAGCTGGCAACTGGTTCTCCTTTATTCTCACAGTTGGCCAGTACGCAAGGATGCTTCAGCAGCCTGGAAGGAACGTTCACCTCACGTAATCCCATCGTGGTGAAAATGATCCCTCCGGGTCGGTGTGCGAGTAGTAGATCAACAATATCGTCAGGATTGTCATCAGCAAACATGTTAACCACGAAGCTATTCCAGCCGTACGCGCGTGCGGTTTCCTCGATAGACAACGTAATGTCCACTGAAAAAGGGGTTGTGACAGTATCCAACGCGAGCACGCCAATCGTTTTATTCCTGGAACCGACACGACGAACCTGGCGGGCAGAGAGGTCCGGTACATAATTGAGCTGTAATATAGCCTCCTGTACCCTGGACAGGGTTTCTGGCTTCACACGTTTCGGATCGTTCAGCACCCGAGATACGGTCATTAGCGATACATTGGCCAGTCTGGCCACATCTTTTAGAGATGCCATAGTCTTCCGTAAAAATACTAACTACCCAATCCAGATTTTGTACCCAATCCATCTATTAACGGGTTGTGAACAAAGACAAATACCTATTCTAGGCATCGAACCATGAAGAATTGCAAGCGACGATAAAAAATGTGAGCTTGATCCTAACATAATAATGTTAACGTTAACTTTTGTGATTAACATCGATTATCGCGCCAAAATCAAGTGTACCTGCAAAATGTTAACGTTACCATCCTGACATGTCATTTCCCTGAGATTACGTAAATGAAAAAAAGACCTTCTCGCAGCTATCTGCTGCTCAGCGCGCTGTTGTTCTTTTTCTTTGTGACCTGGTCCTCATCAAGTTCACTCCTCTCTATTTGGCTGCATCAGGAAGTGGGACTAAAGGCGTCGGAAACCGGAATTATCTTTTCCGTGCTATCCGTCTCCGCGCTGTTTGCTCAGGTTTGTTATGGCTTTATTCAGGACCGACTAGGCTTACGCAAACATCTGTTATGGTGCATCACCACATTACTCATTCTCTCCGGTCCCGCTTATTTGCTGTTTAGCTATTTACTGAGTATCAACATTTTGCTTGGGAGCGTATTCGGCGGTTTGTTTATCGGGCTGACATTTAACGGCGGTATTGGCGTTCTGGAGTCCTACACCGAGCGTGTTGCGCGTCAGAGTACCTTTGAGTTTGGTCGGGCACGCATGTGGGGGTCTCTGGGCTGGGCTGTGGCTACGTTTTTTGCCGGGCTACTGTTTAACATTAACCCTGACCTTAACTTCCTGGTGGCTTCTTGCTCTGGGATAATTTTCTTCTGTCTGCTGGCCCGCTTAAAAGTCGCGGCTCCGGCAAGCATGGAAAAACTCGAAATCGGTGCTAAAAAAGTCTCTCTGGAAGATGCTCTAAATCTCCTTACTCTTCCACGTTTCTGGGCGTTGATATTCTTCGTGGTCGGCACCTGCATTTACGGCGTATACGATCAGCAATTCCCTGTCTATTTCTCTTCACAGTTCCCGTCATTAAGAGAAGGGAATGAAATGTTTGGCTATTTAAACTCTTTCCAGGTTTTTCTGGAGGCCGCTGGCATGTTTTGCGCCCCCTGGTTGGTTAACCGTATTGGCGCTAAAAATGGCTTGATATTCGCAGGAATGGTGATGGCGATGCGTATGATCGCTTCCGGGCTGGTGGAAGGGCCACTGCTTATTTCCATTACAAAATTACTTCACGCTGTCGAACTGCCGATATTGTTAGTCGCCATTTTTAAATACAACAGTCTGAATTTTGACAAGCGTCTGTCCTCCACGATTTATCTGGTTGGATTCGCCTGCACCAGTTCAATTATTGGCACCGTACTGTCCCCACTGGCAGGCTTTAGCTATGAAAAATTTGGCTTCGCCCAATCCTATCTAATCATGGGAATTATGGTGTTTTGCACCACGTTTATTTCCATTTTCCTTTTGCGCTCAAATAAGTCCTCATCTGAGCCATCCTTTTTGCAGCAAAACGTTGCGTAATGTACTGAGAGTAAAGACGATGACATCCTTGTTAGAACAGACCGAACAGACGCTTGAAAAAGCACAAGCCGATATTAATCCGCGTTGGTATCCGCGGTATCACCTCGCTGCTCGCGCAGGCTGGATGAACGATCCTAACGGCCTGGTATGGTTTGATGGGTGGTATCATGCGTTTTATCAACATCACCCTTATTCTCCTGAATGGGGACCAATGCACTGGGGGCATGCTCGCAGCAAAGATTTGGTGCACTGGGAACATATGCCAGTCGCGCTGGCGCCGGAAGGTCCAGCAGATGTGGACGGCTGTTTCTCCGGCTCCGCTGTGGTGGATGGCGATACGCTGGCGCTGATTTATACCGGACATAAATTTCACGGTTCGCCAGACACAGACGACAATCTCTACCAGGTGCAGTGCCTGGCAACCAGTCGTGACGGTATCCATTTTGAGCGACATGGTATGGTCATTGATACACCGTCAGGGCTGCATCATTTTCGCGATCCGAAGGTATGGCGCGAAGGTGAGCGCTGGTACATGGTGGTCGGTTCCCGTGTGGAGAATACGGGGCAGGTTCGTCTGTATAGTTCATCCGATCTCCGTAAATGGCAAGACGAAGGGATATTTGCCGAGGCTGATGAAGGAATGGGATATATGTGGGAATGCCCTGATTTCTTTACTCTGGAAGGGAAGCGGGTGCTGATGTTTTCTCCGCAGGGGATCGCGGCGGAAGGTTATCGCAATCGCAACCTTTTTCAGAGCGGTTATTTACTTGGTGAATGGCAGCAAGGTCAACCATTCACCCATGATGGGCAATTTATTGAGCTGGACCACGGTCATGACTTTTATGCTCCGCAAAGCTTTCTGACTCCGGATAATCGTCGCATTGTTATCGGTTGGTTGGATATGTGGGAATCGCCGATGCCTGAGCAGCAGGACGGCTGGGCCGGAATGTTGTCTCTACCGCGTGAACTGAGCCTTGGTGATGACTATCGGGTGAGGATGAAACCCGCTGACGAAGTCACCGCGCTGCGTGGCAGCTATTATCCAACACCCGCGTGTTGCCTGCGTAATCAGAAAGTCCTTATTACGGCTGATGCCGAAGCGGTCGAGGTACAACTGGTATGGGATCTGAACGCCTCTACGGCTGAACAGTTTGGTATGGCATTAGGGGATGGACTAAGAATTTACGCCGATAATCAAGCCCAGCGTCTGATAGTGGAGCGTCGCTATCCAGAATATTCGCTGGTAGGAACTCGCAGTATTCCGTTGCCAGCAGACGGTTTACTGACATTACGTATATTTATCGACCGCTCATCAGTAGAGGTATTTGTTAATGATGGTGATGCGTGCTTAAGTAGCCGAATATATCCTCACCCGGCCCAGCGCGATCTTTCACTGTTTGCGAATCATGGTGTTGCCACATTACAGCAAGCCGGATACTGGTCTTTAGATAAATAATATAGTCCCGATTCGCTTTACCTCTTACATTGTGAGCTTTTATTTGTGCCAGTCTTTGGCTGGCATATTTTGCCTAAAATAATGAGATAACGAAATGGATGAAATATTAATGCCTCACTATCGCGTTTCTGCGATGAATATCAAAAGGCTTATTTTAAAACAGAAGATACTAGCCTGTGTTATAACGTCAGTCACAGCGTTTTCCGCTATCGCTGAGGATAATACAGAACAACCAGTTACTTATACAGGAAACTATCAAAGCTATTTTCTGGATGAATCTGAAACCAACGTAACGAGTACATCGCCAACAATTAAAGGTAATGAGCAAACGTCACGTAACGCTGTAGGTAAAACGGCGCTGCCAACGACGTCGTCCAAGCCTGCAACGTTATCCGCAGCAACTGAAAATAAAACCTATGAGGTGAATGCGAATAATAAAGGAGATTCCCCAGAAGATGTCAGTCTGTTGCGTTTAAGGCAGGAAGATCCTCCTGTTCACTGGAACAGTATTGGCCGCAATATGGAGGCTGGTGGTCTACACGGAAATATTGGAACTCAGATAGAGATTGATGATGTTCGTTGGAGCGATAATAAGAAAAATAGTGGCAAATTCAAACTTGCCACTATTCAGGCTTTTTTAAGGCACGACGAGCTACCCAATTGGTACTTTGGTTTCTGGAACGCCCGCGAGGATAGCTATAAAGGTCAATTTAGTAACCAGGATTACAAGGGCACAAATACGATCAATGAGTTTTTTGTCGGTCATATTTTTGAAACCTGGCGCGGTAATATCGGCACGGAGGTCATGGTTGGTTCAGAAACGGCAACTAAACGTTGGAAAAGCAGGTATAAAATCTGGCAAGACCTGCGACTGAGCAACAAATGGAGCCTGGCCGGTTACGCCTATGGTGAATACCAGCCGCAGGGCAACGAGCCGGGGAATGGCGATCTTGAGCAATATATTTTTGAAATCGAGCCTGCTATTCAATATCGCGTGAATCCCGATCTTGGTCTGTATTTGCGGCCCTATTATTACTATAACCGGCAGGAACGCGAGAGCTGGGGCGATATTGTAGAAGAAGAATGGAAGGTTACGGCTGGACTCTGGCGAAACTGGTATCCTCTGTTAACCTCCCTGTATTTAGGCTTCGGTCAGGACAAAATAGATAACGCCAGCAATGCTAAAGAAATTTTTTATGACGGTCGTTATAAATTCATTGGCGGTACCATCAGCTATCCAGTCTTTGGTGAAGTTCGATTATATGGTGAATTCAAAGCACAATTCACAAAAGAGTCCGGGCTCTGGACTTCTACCGGCCATTCGTGGAATCCCTTTACCGTGGTTGGCGTGAATTATAACTTCTGATATTCAGGTGTGATATGAAAAAAATAATATTAGTGGTATCTGCCGCTCTGTTGGCGCTTTCGCTTATCAATATGCCAGCCTGGTCGCAGCCGTCTAAAGAAACATTACACAATAAAAGTATTAGCTATGTTAATAATTTTTTTCCGCGGGTAGAAGGTTCTTTTATTGGTGACCCAATGCCTGTTTATAATGATGGTGAATTTGATATTTTTTATCTTAATGATGTGCGCGGTGGTAGCGATTTGGGGGTCCATGCTATTCATTTGCTATCGAGTACCAATTTATATAACTATCAGAACCATTCCGAAGTGATTCCTTACGTTAATGACGTTGACGACCCTGAACTATTATTAGGAACCGGTTCGATTGTGAAAGTTGGCGATACCTGGCATGCCTGGTATACCGCGCACAATGAAAATGTGTTTCCGGTTGAGTCTATTATGCACGCGACCAGTAAAGACCGTCTTCACTGGGTGAAACATCCACAAGATACGATCCTGCCAGGCGATAATTATCGCGGGAATGACTTCCGGGATCCTCATGTTGTTTGGGTCGAAGAAAAGAAAGAGTACTGGATGTTAATTACTACCCGTCGCGACGGGCGCGGTGTCATTGCCCGGTACAGTTCAACCGATTTGAAGAACTGGGAAGACCGTGGTGTATTTTTTGATAATGACACGATTACCAGTAACTCTAACCTCGAATGTCCGACACTGGTTTTCTTTAACGGACGTTGGTATCTCAGCTTTAGCGACCAATGGCCGCTACGCTTGACCCAGTACCGGGTTGCGGATAATCCTGATGGGCCGTGGCGAAAGATGGACAATTATGCGGTCGATGGCTCGGGGTTTTATGCGGGAAAACTGGCGCTTAAAAACGATCGTCTGTTTGTTTTTGGTTGGATCCCAACCAAGGCAGGAAGCAGTGACAGTGGCAACATTGATTGGGCTGGAAATTTGGTTGTTCATGAGCTCATCGCGGATGAGCAGGGGCAGCTCAAAAGCATCCTCTCGCAGGAACTTCAGACAGTCATTAATGACAACCCCGGTCCGGTGACCACCTTAAAAAGCGGTAAAATGCTAAAAACAGCAACACAGTTTGGTCCATTACAATCTGCGGTATACCCACCGCTGCCCAAACGAGGTGAGTTAAGTGCAACGATAGATATCCCCTCTGCCGGAATGGTGATGAGTTTTGGTCTGATTGACGACAGGGTGAGCGACGCAAAGCTCAACGTTGTGTTCAATAAGAGCAAAGGCAAGGTCTATTTTTTCAATGCACCACTTGCCTCTATTCATCAGGCGAACGCGGAGTCATGGGTAAATGTTCCTCTTGATGAGAAAATAGAGTTACGTGTTTTGCTTCAAGACTCAGTTGCTGTTTTTTATATAAATAACAAAGCCGCATTCAGTACCCGAATGTATTCCATGCCGGAGAAACCATGGAGTATTAGCCTGCCGCAAAATGATAATTTTCACGCCACATTGAAAATAAAAGAAATAATATAACGAGATATTACTATGAAAAACTATCATGCCCTGTCTGTTATTTTTGTTCTTCTGTTTCCGTCGCTGGCGAATGCGAGCATGAGCATCATGAAGGAGGCATCGGGAAAAGTTATTGCTGTGGATCCATGGTCTTATCTGGATGAAGACGTGATGTGGACCTCAACCCGTTCCTCCAACCCCGCCGGTGGTCGTGTTCATGGTCAACTGAAAATGAAATATGCCATTGAGGACAATAACTGGCGTAACAGCCATTTCCACAGCGGAAATGATTCACTGACATTTGTACAAGGGGTGATGCGCCATGATGCGTTACCCGGCTGGTATTTAGCATTTTCTGAAGGTAGAACCACCAACTATAACGGGACATGGGAGGATCAAACATACCTCAGCCAAAATCAGTGGACTCAGTTGATTATCGGCCATGAATATTTCTACAAGCGTCTACGCTATGGCTGGGACGTCATGGGAGGAAGTTCTTCCATCGAGGATCGGTGGCAGGGACGTATCAAATTCTTTACCGATCTGCGTGTTACGGACAGCTTCTCATTCTTTAATTACCTGTATCAGCAGATTGACCATCGTCGTAATGGGGGGGCACAAAATGATCGGGATATACGTTCTTTTCAGATTGAACCTGGCGTTCAATACATTATTAACAATACCACCGGAGTTTGGTTCCGCCAGCAATTCGCTTCTGCAATTTTAGACCGCGCGCAATGGGGGGATATTGATGAAAAAAGTTGGACAACATCAGTCGGCGTCTGGCGTAACTGGGGTAAATTATCTACAACATTTAGCGGTGGATATGGGCATTATAAGAAAAATAATGCGCGGGATGAAGATGGAGAGGTATTCCAGAATACCCGTAACCGTTTTCTGAAATTGTCAGCAAATTATCCATTGACCTCTCGGTTTACGGTGTCCGGGGAGATTACCGGTTCGTTAATAAACCAGAGTGGCAGTTGGGTCACTAATGGTGATGCCATAACGACCGACTATAAGCTGATGCTGGATTATAACTTTTAACAGTCACGTTTAAATAAATGCGTTAATTATTGTTGAGGAAATACCATGAATATCTGGACGCTTGGCGATGCGGTGGTGGATCTTTTACCGCTTGCAGACATGCAATATCAAGCTTGTGCAGGAGGAGCGCCATTCAATGTGGCAATTGGTACTGCGCGTTTAGACAGACAAAGTGGTTTTATTGGCCGGGTTGGTGATGACGATTTTGGCCATTTTCTGAAAAAAACATTGTTCGATGCAGGCGTCTCAACCACAAGCCTTCAGTTGGATAATCAGCACCAAACCAGTACGGTGCTGGTCTCGCTGGGTAACGGCGGAGAACGCGGATTTACATTTTTAACTAATCCCTCCGCGGATCAATATTTAACACCCGCTGCGCTTCCAGACTTCAGCGACGATATTCTGCACTTCTGTTCCCTGGCTCTGGTTGCCGAGACTTGCCGTGATACATTGGCTACCGCAATCTGTCAGGTTAAGAAATGCGGCGGATTACTGAGTTTCGATGTGAATTTACGCGAACAAATGTGGCCTGATAAATATGAAATGCTCAAGGTGGTGCGCCAGTATTCTTCACAGGCTGACATTCTTAAGCTTTCAGAAGAAGAGTGGTACTGGATGACGGGTACACACGATTTTGCCCATGCGCTCGACGGCCTTAAAGCGCTTCCTGCACAATTGAAAGTTGTGACCTACGGAGCGCAAGGCGCAATGGTGCTTTGGCAGGATAATGTGATCCATTTCAACGGCTATACCGTCGATAGCATTGATACAACTGGGGCAGGGGATGCTTTTGTCGCCGGTTTGCTGGCATGGCTGGCAGACAACCGGATGCCAGAGTCCGTTGAGCAGCTCCACCAGGCTATCGCCTGGGCCAGTGGCTGCGGTGCGCTCGCGACAACCCGCAAAGGCGCACTGACCGCACTGCCGGACAGTGAAACACTGAATGCCTTTATTACACAAAGTCATCTACCGGACTACGAAATAAAAGACGTTTAAGCATAATAACGGCGAGTTTAATAATTTTAACTCTCTATGATCTTTGTGAATGTCCCCGCATCCATCATCGGATGGCGGGGATTTTTACTTTATTTTTGCCATACCGGCTCTTTACCTTTTTGATGCTTGATAGATACATCCTCTGAGTATATCTACTCAGAGGCTAATCTTTTATTTTTTAGTATTGAATAATTAATATTTGTCCTGAGTATTACTTTCCTCACATACGATATTCGATCATCCCGCTCTTTTTGGCAACCCAGTCATACAGTCGTTGTCCACGCAGGTTAGTTTCATGCGTGTGCCAGTATAATCTTGACGCGTGGTGATTCTGTGCTTGCTGTTGAACATACTCGATAAGTTGTTTCCCGATATGTTGACCACGAACCTCTTCACTAACAAATAGATCTTCGAGATAGCAATAATTTGATTCTGCCCAGGTTGAGCGGTGAAAGAGATAATGCACCAGACCCACTATTTTGCCATCATATTTCGCGACGGCACAATAAAGAGGTTCACTCGGCGTAAGGAAACGCTCCCATGTTAATTTTGTTACTTCATCTGAAATTTTAGTACGATAAAATGTTTGGTAATTTATCCATAAAGGAAGCCAGTTGTCGTAGTCTTGCTGTTTTGCGGCTTCAATAGTAATACTGTTTTTGTTGTTCATATATCTCTCCTGATATTTTATAAGAATAATGTGTTAGGATGATGATCCTAAGATTTTTATAAATTATCGTAAAGAGACACTTTTCATCTATTGATAGGATCCACTTTTAGCGTAAAGGTTAATACAATGAAAAAAAATAATGCACCTTTATTTCAAGGATTTGTTTTAGGAAAAGGTGTCGTGAAAGAACAAGTCTACCACACTCTTCGTGATCACATTCTTGCAGGCCGATTACCAGCAGGAACGAAGATGCCTTCAACCCGGGCGTTGTCCGAGATGATGTCAATTTCACGAAACTCAGTGATTGCCGGTTATGACCGGCTATTAGATGAAGGGTATATCCTGACCCGCAAAGGGTCTGGAACGTATGTCGCACACAATATTCCGGATCGGAGTATCAGCAATAGCTACCCAAATGTGCAGTCGGGGGGCGTCGTCGCGCCTGATGAACAGGTTCACAGCCGAGATAATCCTGTTCACGATTTATGGTCAAATGAGTATGAAGGGCGCGGCATGAACCGTCTATTCGCGGTTGGCGTTGGCTGTACGGATCTCTTCCCGCATGCATTATGGGGAAAGCTACTGCAACGGGTCTGGAGACAATCCCGACATCAACTGGGGGCTCATACTCATCCTTGCGGATACCTTCCTTTGAGAAAAGCAGTTTGCCACTACATTAAAACAACGCGTGGAGTGAACTGTAACGAAGAACAGATAATCATCGTAAATGGTATTCAACAGGCATTGAACATCACTGCACGAGCGCTGCTGTCGACAGGAAATGAGGTTTGGCTGGATGACCCGGGTTACAAAGGCGCCCGAGGGGCTTTTATGTCTGTTGGCGCAATGGTGAGGCCGGTACCGGTAGATAGCGAAGGAATGAACGTCCGCTATGGTATTGATCATTTTCCTGACGCTAAGCTCGCCTACGTTGTTCCGTCGGATCAATACCCTTTAAGTGGAGCGTTAAGTTTCTCCCGGCGTTTTGAGTTGCTGGAATGGGCGAGGTCTAACCGGGCATGGATATTTGAAGATGATTATAATAGTGAATTCCGTTATGCCGATCGTTCTTTACAAGCATTGCAGGGATTAGATCAGAACCAACGGGTAATTTATGCCGGAACGTTTTCTAAAATGATGTATCCAGAGTTTCGTTTAGGTTTTTTAGTTGTCCCGCCAGGCTTACAAGAACAGATTATGGTGACGAAATATTTTACCGATCTCGGTACCAGCTATCTTGAGCAGGCAGTGATGGCCAATTTTATTGGGGATGGACATTATGCCAGCCATGTGCGTCGAATTCGCAAGGCGTGTTATGAAAGAAGAACTGTGCTGGTCAACGCCATTCACCAATATCTGGCTGATAAAATGATTGTCCAACCTTCGGACTCTGGGGTTCATATTGTGTGCTGGCTTCAAAACGGATTGACCGGAAATGAAGTCGAGGAGAAAGCCAGAGCTCTCGGAATGGGGATACTATCACTGAGTCGTTATTATCAGGGAGATGTCTCGCGACAGGGAATTTTGATTGGTTTTGCTAATCATCCTTCTGAAGCAATTATTGATGGAATACGCCGTCTGGCTCAGGTTATTTAAATTATAGTGTATTCGGCTCTTATCATTAATGCTGTCGTGCGCTTTTTTGACTACGCCTAAAATATGATGTCTGTTTTTTGCACAATGAAATACTGTGGATCCGTAAAAAACACGCATTGTGGTTCTTTTGGTCGGGTTGGTTTGATCATATTCTGCGCGGGTTTAGTCCTGTTTTGTAAGAGGTGTGGATATGTCGGGCAGCTTTAATCAATTCCATCAACCCGTAGGTCAGTCTTTGTCTGACTGGAAAGGTGCTCCCTTTCCACTGGTTCAGCAAATGGCAGGTCGCTATTGCAAGCTTGAACGTATTAACGCCGAACGCCATGCAAAGGATCTTTATGAAGCGTACGGCGAAGCAAGCGATAATCGTGACTGGACATATCTGCCAGTTGGGCCTTTTGAAACATTTGATGTCTTCCTGGTTTATGTAAAAAAGATGGAAGAACAGACAGATCCAATGCATTTTGCTGTGATCGATTTAGTCAGTATGAAGCCTGTTGGTACGTTTGCACTGATGCGTATTGATCCCGTAAATGGTGTGATTGAGGTAGGGCATGTTTCTTACTCCGTTCGCATAAAGCGCACGCGAATTTCAACGGAAGTCATATCCTTGCTTTTAAAGTACGTTTTTGAGGATCTGGGCTATCGCCGTTTTGAATGGAAATGTGATGCCCTCAATGCGCCTTCCCGTAGGGCAGCAGAGCGCTTTGGCTTCAGTTTTGAAGGTATATTTCGGCAGGCTATCGTTACCCGCGGACGAAATCGTGATACCGCATGGTACTCAATCATTGACGGCGAGTACCCGATACTCCGTCCTGCCTACGATTTGTGGCTCGATGAGGGTAATTTCGATAGCCAGGGACGGCAGATTAAACGTCTTGGGGAACTGATGGAAAGGGGATAAAAGGCTCCCCGAATAAACGGGGTGATTTTGGCGGTGAAGATCACGCTGGCCAGGGTCAGTGAAGCGCACAAAAATCGCCACTGTTTTTCGCTTCCCAGGAATAAAAAAACGCACAGGGGGGACCGCCCTGTGCGTCGGGTTTATCGCGGAAGAACTTAAACCCCAAGGCGATCGCGTAAGCTGTAGTATGCCGCCCCCATGGCGGTAAACGGAATGCGCAGGCTGCGGCCTCCCGGGAACGGGTAGTGCGGCAATTTGGCGAACGCGTCAAAGCGCTCGGCGTCCCCGCGCAGCAGTTCCGAAATCAGCCGTCCTGCCAGGTGGGTACAGGTCACGCCGTGACCGCTGTAGCCCTGCATATAGTAGATGTTGGTATCAAGACGCCCGAACTGCGGCATGCGAGACAGCGTTAACAGGAAATTACCGGTCCAGCGGTAATCAATTTTTACCCCCTGCAATTGCGGGAAGGTCTTCAGCAGTTTCGGCATCACCAGACGCTCAATATCGTCCGGATCGCGAGCGCCGTAGACTACGCCACCGCCGTACAGCAGGCGGTTATCGCCGGTCAGACGGTAGTAATCCAGCAGGTAGTTACAATCTTCCACACAGTAGTTTTTCGGGATTAGCGAGCGCGCCATCTCCGCAGACAGCGGTTCGGTGGTTAACACCTGCGTGCCGCACGGCATGCTGCTTTTTGCCAGCGCAGGCTCCAGTTTGTCACCGAGGTAGGCATTGCCCGCGACGATCACAAAGCGTGCCGTCACCTGACCTTTTTCCGTGCTGACCACCGCCGGGCTGGTGTGCTGAATTCGGGTAACCGGCGACTGTTCGAAGACGCGTCCGCCGTTCAGACGAATGGCGTTAGCTTCGCCAATCGCCAGGTTCAGCGGATGAATATGGCCACCGCTGTGGTCAAGCAGCGCGCCGACATAACGATCGCTGCTGACTTCGCGGCGAATTTCGCTGCTGTCTAATAGCTCAAGCTGCGTGTTGCCGTAGCGTTCCCAGTTCGACTTCTGTTCTTCCAGCGTTTCCATCTGTTTGTGGTTCAGCGCCACAAACAGCCCACCGGGACGATAATCGCATTCGATCTGATAACGCTTGATGCGTTCGCGGATGATATTGCCGCCTTCAAACATCATGCTGCCAAGCATTTTGGCAGCATCCGGGCCGTAGGTGCGTTCGATGACGTCGATATCGCGACTGTAAGAGTTAACCAACTGACCGCCGTTGCGTCCGCTGGCCCCAAAGCCAATCCGCGCGGATTCCAGTAACACCACGTCGTAACCCATCTCGGCTAAGTGCAAGGCTGAGGAGAGGCCGGTATAGCCACCGCCCACGACGCAAACATCACAGCTCACCGATTCGCTGAGGGTGGGAAACGGTTCGTACTGATTGGCGCTTGCGGCGTAATAACTGCTGGTATGTTCAGTCATGATTAAGACTCCAGGGAGATCCAGATGGTTTTCAGTTCGCTAAATTTTTCCAGCGCATGCAGGGACTTATCGCGCCCGTTACCGCTTTGCTTATAGCCGCCGAACGGCACGGTCATATCACCGTCGTTGTAGTTATTCACGAAGACCGAACCGGCCTTCAGGCGCCGGCTCATACGGTGGGCGCGCGACAAATCGCGGGTCCAGACCGCAGCGCCCAGGCCGTAGTCACTGTCGTTGGCCAGCGCCAGGGCTTCGGCTTCGCTGCTAAAACGGGTAACGACCAGTACCGGACCGAAGATCTCATCGCGGCTGACGTGGGTTTGCGGCGAGGTATCGACAAAAATAGTCGGGCCGATAGCCGCCGGATGTACGTGGCTGCGGCCATCCAGCGCCAGCGTGCCTTGCGCTTCACCGTCGCGAATAAAACCGTGCACGGTGTCGGCATGCGCGTTGTCGATAAGCGTGCCCATCGTGGTTTCCGGATCCAGTGGGTTGCCGGGCTGCCAGTTTTTCGCCTGCTCTTTCAGCAGCGCGATGAACTCATCGGCAATACTCTCTTCCAGCAGCAGACGCGTACCGGCGATACAGACCTGACCCTGGTTATAGAAGATACCTGCCGCAGCATTCGCGGCGGCTTTCGGTAGATCCGGACAGTCGGCAAACACGATGTTGGCGCTTTTACCTCCGGCCTCCAGCCAGACGCGTTTCATATTGCTGTCGCCAGCGTCTTTGAGCAGTTGCTTGCCGGTACGGGTCGAGCCGGTAAAGGTGATCACATCGACATCCGGATGCAGCGACAACGCCTGGCCCGCTTCGTGACCATAGCCGCTAACAACGCTGAGAACGCCATCGGGCAAACCCGCTTTTTTAGCCAGCGCAGCAAGGCGAATGGCGGTCAGCGGTGATTTTTCGGAAGGTTTGAGGATCACGCTATTGCCCGCAGCCAGTGCCGGGCCAAGTTTCCAGCAGGCCAGCAGCAGGGGAAAATTCCACGGGACGATAGCCGCAATCACACCCACCGGTTCGCGCACAATCAGCGCCAGATCGTTCACCGAGGTGGTGGCAACTTCGCCATAGACTTTATCTATCGCCTCGGCGTACCAACGGATGGCACGTGCGGCGCCTGGAATATCATCACGCAGGCTATGGCGAATCGGTTTACCGGTATCGAGTGTTTCCAGTAGCGCCAGTTCCTCGTGATGCTGCTCCATTAAATCGGCGAGTTTGTGCAGTACCGCTTTGCGCTCCGTGGGTGAGGCTTGCGACCAGTCCCCGCGTTCAAATACGGTACGGGCTGCGGTGACCGCGCGGTCCACATCCGCTTTTTTACCGCGGGAGACTTTAGCCAGTGGACGTTGTCCTGCCGGATCCAGCGTAATAAAGGTTTCGTTATCAGCGGCGGTACAATATTCGCCGTTAATAAATAAACGGGTTTCCGGCGAATAATGGCTGGCTTTATCACGCCAATATTTAAGATTCTGAAAGTTCATAGCTACTCCTTTTATATCAATAAGATAAAGTTCGTTGCTGATCTTTTTCAGGCAAAATCAGGCTGCACGATGCCCCAGGGATGTACCCTGTTAATGCGCGTTACTTAAGAAGGCCTGAGAAACTCAGGCCGCTACTTATTAGAAAGTGGTGGGAGTGTGGGCACTGATGATGCGGCAGATCCCTGCCGAGGTGTTGCTGAAACTATGAGGTATGCCGGTGTTTATGGCATAACTTTGTCCTGCAACCAGAGGATACGTTTGACCATTGACGGTCAGTATCACTTCACCTTCCAGTATTGTGCCAATCTCTTCACCCTGGTGTTTAATTCTCTCCCCGGTTGTCGTGCCTGGCTGATAGGTTTCAAACATCATTGCCAGCGTACGATTCGGATTTCCGTTGTGTACCAGCTTCATGGATACTCCCTGACTCCCGATCTCAATCAAATCTTCCTGATTGATAACCACCTGCGGTTCGTCAGGCTTTTCCGGTTCCGCGAAGAACTCGGAGAGCGACAGCCCATATACTTTCAATAGCTTTTGCAGCGTACTGATGGCAGGACTGACTTTATCCTGCTCTATGGTGCTGATGGCGCTATGCGTTAACCCAGACAGTTCGGCGGCACGACGCTGCGAAAGACCCAATTGCTGGCGGATCTCTGACAAACGTTTACCCGGCGCCAGGCCGTCATCGCTCATAATTGCATTTCCTTAACAGTAGTGGTCAGAGTCGCTGTTTTTCAGCGAGGTGGTTCTGACAAGCGGTGATAAAACCTTCAAGTAACAAACGCGACAGGGCGTATTCGCTACTGTTCCATTCCGGGTGCCACTGCACGCCGAGCGCGAAAGGATGGTCATGGACGCTGGCAGCTTCCACTAATCCATCCTGCGAGCGTGCTTCCACGCGCAGCTGCGGGCCAAGTGTTTTTGCGCCCTGACCATGCAGGGAGTTAACCCAAAACGTGCTGCAACCTGGTATTAACTGAGATAGCAATCCTCCCTGTTGAACCTGAACTTCATGAGATGGTGCATATTGCTGCTCCACCGGGAGTTCTGCATCTTCACGATGTTCCAGGAACTGTGAGTGATCGCACAGGCGACGATACAGAGTCCCGCCAGTGGCGACAACTAATTCCTGTAAGCCCCGGCAGATGGCGAAAATGGGAATGCGCCTTTCGAGCCCGGCGGTAATTAGCGCCATGCTCAGAAGATCACGCCCGGGATCGGCGTCAGACTCATCGCCATTTTCACCATAGAGGTGCGGCTGCACATTGCTTGGGCTTCCTGGCAGGAAGATACCATCCAGTTTCGGTAACAGTGCGTTTAGCAATTCGGGTTCCGCGAGCGCATGGGGAAGCGCTATCGGTAATCCACCGGCATTTAATACCGCATTCAGGTACTTTTCTTGCAGAGTCTGGGTCTGGTGACCCTTAAGCCTGTTCCTGCACATCACGACACCAATAACTGGCTTGTCAAATATATTGCCCATGATCGACCTCACGTTTTGGAATAAATTATTGCCAAACGGTTCCTTGTTGCGCCATTCCGTTCATTATTTTCTCAATCTAGCAGCGGAATAACCTTCTAGCAAACTTAATTTAACATTTGGCAAACAATTTGTTTGCATCCAGAGTCGAAGAGTGGACATTATATTTAACAGTCAAATCACAGAACAGCTTACCAGGCCAACGGCGGTGAATCATGGAAACCAATATCGTAGAAGTTGAGAATTTTGTTCAGCATTCTGAAGAGAGACGAAGTAGCGCGTTTGCGCGTGAAGTTAAACAGTATCTGGAACGGTATCCCAATACGCAGTATGTGGATGTGCTGTTAACCGACCTTAATGGCTGTTTTCGCGGTAAGCGCCTTCCGGTTGCAGGATTACATAAGTTAGAGAAAGGCTGCTATTTCCCGGCATCCGTTTTCGCGATGGATATTCTTGGCAATGTGGTCGAAGAGGCGGGATTAGGCCAGGAGCTTGGCGAACCGGATCGGACCTGTGTTCCGGTGGCCGGCACGTTAACCCCTTCGGCCGCCGATCCGGAGTTTATTGCGCAGATGATGCTGACGATGCTGGATGAAGATGGCGCTCCCTTTGACGTTGAGCCGCGGAACGTACTTAACCGACTCTGGCAGAAACTACGCCAGCGCGGTCTGTTCCCCGTCGTAGCGGTAGAGCTGGAGTTCTATTTACTCGATCGTAAGCGCGATCCCGAAGGTTATCTGCAGCCGCCGTGCGCGCCGGGAACGGACGATCGTAATACCCAAAGTCAGGTTTACTCTGTTGATAACCTGAACCACTTTGCAGATGTGCTCAACGATATCGATGAACTGGCCCGTTTGCAGCTGATCCCGGCAGACGGCGCGGTAGCTGAAGCATCCCCGGGGCAGTTTGAAATCAATCTCTACCATACCGATAACGTACTCGACGCCTGCGACGACGCGCTGGCGCTGAAACGCCTGGTACGGCTGGTGGCAGAAAAACACAAGATGCATGCCACGTTTATGGCAAAGCCTTATGAGGAGCATGCCGGTAGCGGGATGCATATCCACATCAGCATTATGAATAACAAAGGCGAGAACGTGCTGGCAGATGCGAATGGCGATGATTCCGCATTACTTAAGCGTGCGCTTGCCGGGATGATTGATCTGATGCCCGCGTCAATGGCGCTGCTGGCGCCGAACGTGAACTCTTATCGCCGTTTCCAGCCGGGGATGTATGTTCCGACCCAGGCTTCCTGGGGGCACAACAACCGTACGGTGGCGCTGCGTATTCCCTGCGGCGATCGTGATAACCATCGGGTTGAATATCGCGTGGCGGGGGCGGATGCTAACCCGTACCTGGTGATGTCGACCATTCTGGCGGGGATCCTCCACGGTCTGGATAACGAACTGCCGTTGCAGGATGAGGTGGAAGGCAACGGACTGGAGCAGGAAGGGCTGCCGTTTCCTATCCGCCAGAGCGATGCGCTGTGGGAGTTCATGCAAAATGACAATCTGCGTGAATTGCTCGGGGAGCGTTTTAGCCATGTGTATCACGCCTGTAAAAACGATGAGCTGATCCAGTTTGAACGCCTGATAACCGACACCGAAATTGAGTGGATGCTGAAAAACGCCTGACCGTTGTACAGGTCATTGAAAAAGAAGTCGCATCATGCGGGCTGAGCGGAGCCAGCCCGTAAAAATTGCAGGAATACCTGCCATTTCCCGGATGTCGCGTAATGGAGCGCGGGCGACAACGGGTCTTCAGATAACCGACAGAGTTTGTGACGAGGAAATGTGATGATGCCAATGTTTAAAAACCCGCCCCGCGTGAGCATCCATGGCTCCCGCAGTAAGTACGGACCGCTCCTGTGCGGTGCAACATTGACGCCTTTCTTATGGCTCTCCTCCCCGACACGACCCAGGTCTGCTGTACCCACGTTTCGAACGCAGATCAGGTCTCGTCGCGGGGAGGAAAGCTATGTCGACTAATCCTTCTGCGGATCATGCTGCCCAGCCGGGCAAAGCACAGCTGCGAAAATCCCTGAAGCTGTGGCAGGTGGTGGTGATGGGGCTGGCCTATCTCACGCCGATGACGGTGTTTGACACCTTTGGCATTGTTTCGGGTATCAGCAACGGCCATGTTCCGGCCTCTTATCTGCTGGCCCTGGCGGGAGTACTGTTTACCGCCATCAGTTATGGGAAGCTGGTGCGCCAGTTTCCACAAGCCGGTTCGGCCTATACCTACGCGCAAAAAGCGATTAATCCGCATGTGGGGTTTATGGTTGGCTGGTCGTCACTGCTTGACTATCTTTTCCTGCCGATGATTAACGTCCTACTGGCGAAAATTTACCTTTCTGCGCTGTTCCCGGGGGTTGCGCCATGGATTTGGGTAGTGATGTTCGTGGCGATCCTCACCGCGGCCAATTTGAAAAGCGTTAACCTGGTGGCGAACTTTAATGCGCTGTTTGTCCTGGTACAGGTGGCGATAATCGTGGTGTTCATTTTCCTCGTGGTACAGGGGCTGCACAAAGGCGAGGGGGTAGGGACCGTCTGGTCGCTGCAACCGTTTATCAGCCAGAATGCGCATTTGATCCCGATTATCACCGGGGCGACCATTGTCTGTTTCTCGTTTCTCGGTTTTGATGCGGTAACGACGCTCTCTGAAGAGACGCCGGATGCCGCACGTACCATCCCAAAAGCTATTTTCCTCACCGCGCTTTACGGCGGACTGATCTTCATTGCCGCTTCGTTCTTTATGCAGTTGTTCTTTCCGGACATTAGCCGATTTAAAGACCCGGATGCGGCGCTGCCGGAGATTGCGTTGTACGTCGGCGGTAAACTATTCCAGTCAATTTTCCTGTGTACCACCTTTGTGAATACGCTGGCGTCAGGTCTGGCGTCGCATGCCAGTGTTTCGCGTCTGCTGTACGTGATGGGCCGCGATAATGTCTTCCCGGAGAAGTACTTTGGCTATGTTCATCCGAAATGGCGTACACCCGCGCTGAACGTCATTATGGTCGGGATTGTGGCGCTGTCGGCCCTGTTTTTTGATTTGGTGACCGCTACGGCGTTGATTAATTTTGGCGCGCTGGTGGCCTTTACGTTCGTTAATCTCTCCGTGTTTAACCACTTCTGGCGTCGTGAAGGACGCAAGCATACCTGGCAAGAGAAGCTGCATTATCTGGTATTGCCGATGGTCGGTGCCGCCACCGTTGCCGTACTGTGGGTGAATCTGGAGGTGACATCGTTGACGCTGGGACTGGTATGGGCCGGGTTAGGGTTGGTGTATCTCGCCTGGCTGACCGGACGTTTTCGCAAACCGCCGCCGCAGTTTGATGCCGCGAAATCTGAGCGGGCCTGGGAGTGATGGGGAATAAATCAGACGACGAACCACATTTCTATTTCGGGTATTAACAACAGGGCGTGCCGTCAAGGGCGCCCTCGGCCGTAAAAAGAGATCCGGTATCGTTATTTCGTCGTAGAGAGATATAGCAGCAGGTTGGATAAACTTTTAATACCATCCTTTTTTCTCTTCGAGGTTCACATGCCAAATCATATTGATTTAGCACAAGTCAAAGCGATGAAAGTGGTTAATTATGCCACGTTGCGTGAAACGTTAAAATCAGGTGACCTTTTTTTCGCCTCCGGAGACTACCTGGTATCAAAAGCAATTGAAAAGATGACTGATTCACCATGGAGCCATGTGGGGATTGTTTTTGTTTTACCGCAAATAGATCGCGTGTTGCTCCTGGAAAGCGTGGAAGATATGGGGGTACGACTTGCTCCATTATCAAAATATCTATCTGATTATGATGATATTGGGAAACCTTACAAAGGCCGGGTTGTTCTCGCCAGGTATGATGCGTTGTCTAAGTCTGCCGTTGAGCAAGTAGCCGCTTTTGGTCTTAATGAACTAACCCGTCCATATGATAAAGAAGAAATAGCACGCATCCTTGCGAGGATAGCACTTGGGAAGGGAAAATCGAAAAAGGACAGGGAATACATCTGCTCCGAACTCGTCTACGCTTGCTTCAACAATGCCGGAATTAGCATTGCATATAATCCGAAAGGATTTATTAGCCCTGAGGATGTATGGCAGGATTCTCATATTTCTTTGATAAACAGAATATTGTAAAGGCCGCCATTATTCAGAATAGTATCTAATACTGGTGCAATCACGGCATCATTATAGAGATTAAAATGGGTTCAGCCGGCGGTGAATCATCACATGCCTGTATCTGATGGAGGGACAAGGATAACTACTTTCTGACGTCGGTTACGGCGTGTTCTGTTGTATTTATTAATGCCGTGAAATGCGTGGGCTATAGTAAAGATGGCCGTTATTTCTCATCATTAATAATCGAGAGCGGGGGATGTGAATGAAGAAGATACTGATGCTGGTCGGAGATTATGTCGAAGATTATGAAACGATGGTGCCTTTTCAGGCACTGCAAATGCTGGGCCATCGTGTTGATGCTGTCTGTCCGGATAAAAGCCAGGGTGACTACGTTCAAACCGCTATTCATGATTTTGATGGGGCGCAGACCTACAGTGAAAAGCCCGGGCATCGTTTTACGTTGAATGCGAATTTTGCCGAGGCGCGGGCCGCAGATTACGACGCGCTGCTGATCCCTGGCGGACGTGCTCCGGAATATCTCCGATTGAATCCGGATGTCATCAAGCTGGTGCAAGATTTCAACGCAGCCGGTAAACCTATCGCCGCGGTTTGTCATGGGCCTCAGCTGTTAGCGGCGGCGGGGGTGTTAGAAAATCGGACCTGTAGCGCCTATCCGGCCTGTGCGCCAGAGGTTCGTCTGAGCGGTGGACATTACGCAGACATCGGTATTGACCAGGCCCACGTTGATGGCAATCTGATTACCGCGCCGGCATGGCCCGCGCATCCGCAATGGCTGGCTAAATTTGTTGAAGTATTAATGAAGTAAGCCATGAGAAAGTCGGTACAACCTGCCTGGCTATACCGACTTTACCTATTACCTCTGCATAAGTGCGAACACGCCCCAGCCAATGTATTCACGGGTGAATGCAACGTGGCGTGCTGGTGAACCTCTCAGTTGTTCTCTGACTTCCGGGGCAAAGTCATCGTTCGGATTTGCCTCCAGCCACCGGCGCATCGTTAACCATTTTGCCGCCTCGTATCTGTCCCAACCCTCCTGGTCAGCCAGTACCATTTCAACCACGTCATAACCGAGCTGGTCGAAAGACGAAACGAGTTCCGGCAGAGAGAGGAAATCAGTCACTGACGTCGCGCCGCAAGTCTGGGCAATCTCCTCCGTTGCGGGCATCTGACGCCAGTATGGTTCGCCGATGAGTATGATCCCGCCGGGTTTGAGACTTTGTTCCAGCTGTCTGACCGTTCCGGCAACGCCGCCTGCAATCCAGGTTGCGCCAACGCAGGCGGCAATATCGAATTTTTCTTCAGCGATATAACCTGTTGCATCGGCATGAATAAAACGCACGCGCTCAGTGACGCCCAATTCTTTGGCTCGTAGAGTGGCTTGCTCACTGAACAGCATGCTCATATCGAGACCTACGCCGGAAATATTATGATCGCGTGCCCAGGTGCACAACATCTCACCCGATCCGCTGCCAAGGTCCAGGATGCGGGTGCCTGAGGCCATTCGCAAAGCCTGACCTAACGTGGCGTATTTCTGCGCGGTGAACGGATTATGAATGCGATGTGCGCTTTCGCTGATTGTAAAAATCTTCGGGATATCCATTTCTCTCTCCTTAGCGATTATCCAGTTGGGCGCGAACGTTGTTCAGCCCGGTAGTATTGATACGGTAGGGCTGACCATTGACGGATTTGATCAGCTTTTTGGTTCTGAGCTTTTTGAATACGTCGAGTGTGCAGTCGCAGAGAAGCAATCCTTCGCGGCTATAGCATTCGACGGAAGTGACGCGGCCTGAGGCATCGCGGACGTGAGCAATACGACCACCTTTGGCGAGAACGTGTAAGGTACGTTGTTCCTGACGGGATAAATTCATACTGGAAAACCTGTTTAATCATCATGTGCAAAACGTGCAAACACACAGCGGTGTCCGCATTCGATTTCGGCGCATTGATAACCAGTCCGGCCTGAAAAGGTCGGGAAGCTGATTATCAGATGATTACATTCTCCAGCATCAAAGCCTCGGGTTGAGTTAGAAGGTATTTACCTGCTGAATCATACCAGCAAGGAACAGCAGGGGGAATCTCCCTGTGGAAGAAGTGTGATCAGTAACGAAAAAGTGTATTTTGCTTATTTAACGACTTTTTAATTCTTGTTATGTGAAAATGCGTTGATGTATCAATATAATTTAATATTTGAACATCGTAAATATCGTCATCGTTAGCCACGCAGCGTTGCTGTTTAATTATTATGACATCATTGATTAATGCGATTAAAGTTTTCTGTTGCTTGCTTTTTTGCTTTGATAAATACTTCTTGATTATAAAAGTGGTTTTAAATTAAATTTTTAATTTCATTGTTTTAAGAATTTTCTTAATGTTGCTAAGTGTGTATACTCGATCCTGCAAGAAGCTCTTCTGTTATCATTAAAACTATAAATATGTCCTTAACACCCGTATTACCTCTGCCCTGAATCTCTTCTCAGGGGAGAGGTTTTTTTTGTATGTGGATAAATTTGTTAAGCACTTTGAATAAAATATTAATATTGTTGTTGGAGCCTTTTTAATAATGTCTTGTGAGATCTTTGTTCAACGGGTTTTGTAATATTGAAATAGTACCACTATGAACATATTCCATTGTGAATAGTATGAATCCACCTTAATTTATAGGGGTATTATATGATTTCTCTTATAACTAACTGTTTTTCATGGTAATGAGAAAAGCGTGATTTTGAAGTAATTGTGATTTTGTTCACGGATTTTAGTGCGTTAACTGGCTATTTGTAGAGAAGTGCAAACGGTTGCATGTAGCTGTAACAGTATTCGTTCATTAAAAAAATATAGCGATGGTACGTCTTATACCGGTGCAGAATACAGGAATCTAAATGATTTCTATTATCTCTTAGGTATACGGATACTATTTATGACTTCTGTTAGCTCAACACCATGGGAAATAGCAGTAAAAACAGACAGGGAATATGATTTCATCAATCAGAAAGGAGTTTTTAATCACAGGTACAACCACTAGCCTTTTTATCTTCCTTTATATAAATCGTTGTCGTAGTGCCCATAAAATCAGCGTTCTGGGATGAACGCTGATTTTATTCGGTTCTCAGATTCATCAACCCGCGCTGCATGCTGGTCTTCTCTCGCAGTACCTCTTAAATGATACATTAAGGATCACCTGGAATGGATATTGTTGAACGCTTTATAAACTACACGAAAATCAATACCACGACATCAAGGGAAAACGGCGCTAATGGGATAATGCCTTCTTCCCCAGGTCAAATGGAACTGGCAAAACTGCTTGCAGCAGAACTTGAAGCATTAGGAATGGAAAACATTGAGGTCAGGGATACCGCTATTGTGACGGCAACCTTACCTGGCAATACCGATGACGCGATCCCGGTGGTCTCCTTTTTTGGTCATCTGGATACCAGTGCGGAACAGACCGCAGACACCAAAGCACAGCGTCTGCATTATCGCGGGGGGGATTTATGCCTGAACAAAGAGCTGAATATTTACCTGCGCGAAAGTGAATTTCCAGAACTGAAAAATTATATCGGTGATGACCTGTTGGTAACGGATGGAACCAGTCTGTTAGGAGCAGACGATAAAGCCGCCATCGCCGCAATTATGAATGCCCTGGAGTATCTGATTACGCATCCGGAGATTAAACATGGGCCGGTGAAAGTCGGTTTTGTCCCGGACGAGGAACAGGGCCTGCGTGGCGCAAAAGCGTTTGATGTTGCGGCGTTTGGTGCTGATTTTGGCTATACCCTGGACTGCTGCGGTATCGGTGAGTTTGTTTACGAAAACTGGAATGCAGGTGATGCGGAAATCATCTTTACCGGGCAGTCCGCACACCCGATGTCGGCCAAAGGTAAGCTCAAGAACTCACTGCTGATGGCGCATAAGTTTATTGCGATGCTACCAGGGGGAGAAGCGCCTGAGTATACGGAAGGGCGCGAAGGTTATTACTGGGTAAAACAGCTACAGGGTAACAGCGCCCGTACGGTCCTTAAGCTGGATATCCGCGACTTCAGTGAAGAAGGTTATAAAGCGCGAATGGCGTTTATCCGTCAGCTTGCCGTAAGCACCTGTGCGCTGTGGGGAGAAAACAGCGTGGTCTGTCATTTAGCCGATCGCTATCAGAATGTGTTTAATAGCCTGCAGGGTGATGCGCGCTATCCGATTGATATTGCATTACGCGCTTATCAGAAATGTGGCATTACCCCAGCCCCTGTCGCTATGCGTGGCGGGTATGATGGCGCGGTTCTGTCGCAAAAAGGATTGCCGTGCCCAAATATTTTTACCGGTGCTCATAACTTCCATTCAATTTATGAGTATCTGCCGGTGCGTTCCTTACGGGCTGCCAGCGATGTCGTGGTGGCGGTCATTGAGGAAACGTATACTGAGTTCTCGCAGCGGAGAGCTCAGCCATGATTCAGGTATTAATCGCGCTTCTGGTTATCGTGATGGTGGCGCGTCTGATTCTGAAAGGTTATCGCGCTGAACCTGTGCTATTTATTGCGGGCTTAGTTCTGATGATTTGCACCGCGTTAACCGGATGGGGGACGGTATTACCGAAGGGCGTTGCCAGTACGGGGATTTCCTTCCTTGATCCTTTCGAGGTGATGCGCGATCTCTTCAGCACCCGTGCCGCCGATCTCGGCCTGATGATCATGGCGTTAATGGGATTTGCGCATTACATGGACCACATCGGGGCAAATGAAGCGGTCGTGCGCGTCGTCACGAAACCCTTACGGACGCTGCGTTCACCCTATGTGCTGCTCTTTTTCTCCTACCTGCTCGCCAGCCTCCTGCAGTTGGCCATTCCTTCAGCAACCGGGCTTGCCGTATTGCTGATGGGGACGATGTTCCCCATTATGCTGGGATTAGGGCTTTCTGCGGCTTCGGCTGCCGGGGTTATTGCCACTTCGCTTGGCGTGGCTTACACCCCGACGGCAATCGATGCTATCCGGGGCTCTAAAGCGGTCAATATGGATGTGGTGGAATATGTTGTCTACCACCAGGGACCCGCCGCGCTGGCAACGGTTCTGGTCGTCGGCGTTTGCCATTTTTTTTGGCAGCGACATTGTGACCGTAAAGCGGGGACGTTACCACGGGAAATCGGTAGCGCTGAGGTGACTGACTCAGGAAAAGCTCCGGCATTTTACGCGCTGCTTCCGATGCTACCAATTCTGATGGCAGTGGGATCATCCGAGATGTTCGTCAGCGGTATTAACCTGAATATTATCACCATTGTCCTCATTTCAATGGCAATCTGTATGCTGATCGAGTGGCTGCGGGTGCGTGATTTAAAGTCGGTATGCGAAGGATTCAGCCATTTCCTTAAGGGAATGGGCACTGCGTTTACTGGCGTGGTTGGACTGTTGGTGGCGGCGGGGGTTTTTGCTCATGGCATTAAGGTTATCGGTGCTATCGACCAACTTATACTGATGGCTGAACACGTGGGGTTACCACCGTTTGCCATGGCGGTGGTATTTGCGTTGGTGACGCTGGCCGCGGCAATCATTATGGGCTCGGGAAATGCGCCATTCCTCGCCTTTGTTGAGCTCATCCCGCAAATCGCCGCCAGCATGGGGGCTAATGCTGTTGCCATGATCCTGCCGATGCAGCAGGCATCGCATATGGGACGGGCAATTTCACCGGTATCCGGCGTGGTGATTGCCGTTTCCAGCGGAGCCAAAATAACCCCATTTGATGTGGTGAAAAGGACCGCCGTGCCGTTGATCGTAGGTTTTGTTACTCATACTCTGATCATCGGTATTTTCTATTAACAATTGCAGGCACAGGCAAACCTCCGATTCATTGAACTGGAGGTTTTCTGGTTTGATATGTTGTTGCATTGATTGCTGGTGATTATTATTAGCTTTCAGCTTTATTGAGTTGTTCTTATTATTTGCGGTCAACCTTTCAACTATTAATGATTAATAAAGATAATGTGTTTCAGGTCTCTTATTTTACATTGAGATAAATTAATCTGGATCATATTTTGAGGTTTTTAGTTGTAGTAGTTTTTTAAATGGAATGATGCAAGGTCGACATGAAATAATGATTTATTTGGGCAGGTTTCAGTGGTAAAAGATTCAGGAAAAGTTAGTACGTTACGACACCATTATCAGGATGACCTGGAAGCGTTTACCTGGAGTGCATTAGTTGCAATCGGTATCGCAACACAGGATCGTAAGATTAACTCTAAAATGTCAGAACATCTTTTTATTATGCATTGGCTGACCATCGCTAAAAAAAGAAAACTCTTTTCAAGGAGTATCGTCAATGAGCTTCAGTGGTTAATTGATGAAGGAAATAAAAAAAGCCTCAATGCACAGCTTAAATTTAAAATAGAATACCTGTACTCGACTTCGAGTGGTGATGTAACAATGCAAAACGATTATTTTAAGTTTACTCATACGATCGAGGTATTGAGAAATAATGGCTGGGAAAGCTTTTTGCTTACGCCGGAGAAATGGCGAGATCTGCATGAAAAAATTAAGGTAAGAGACGGTAATTTTATTTTTATGGATGACACCAGACTCCAGGAGTGCTTTGGCATTCAGGGAGAGATTGTTAACCCCTTCTGTATCCGGGTGTATGGTGATGTTGAGTTTGCAAAGTTAACTTTCATCAAACATAACCTCGCAGTTGAATTTGTAAAGCACATATCGAATGAGTTTTACCACTTCCATTTTCTTCAGGTAAGTAATGCTTAACTGACGAACTGAGCAGAGTGCTGATAATTCGAACAATGTATTGATCTACATATCAATGTATCGGATATAAACCACGCGCCAAGGATAGCGAATGTTTACGCGAAAGTTAGCGATCGGCAGCGAATGGATTAGGTTGTCTGATATTTCAGACAACGTATCCATTTCTTTTCGGGGCGTTCTCGAGATAGCGGAAAGCACAGGTATGCCAGATGGCAGTACGCCTTTATTACGCTTAGAAAATGAAATGGCGCCAATCACCGTTGATTCGTTGTCCTGGGTGCGGGTTCCGGGCGATAGACAGGCAGAGGTTACCGTCTATATTCGCTGCCTGGTTTAAGTCAGATAACGCCAACTCAGCTATTCTCAATGGCTTGTTGGCGTTCAATTTGCGTATCATTTTATTATCCATAAATAATATTAATGTGGGTTTGTTCTGGTTTTATTTATCCCTGCTTGAGATATACGCAGCTGGCCGCAGTGTGTAGGTTCGTGCATCTAATTTATGACGAGAAAGCCAGCGAGAATACGTTCTGATAATTAACCATTTTACAGGTTAAGGTATTTCTTTGCGGGTCGATAACAATTAGGTCGTGGATGAACTTTATTGTTATGGAGATGTTCAAATGTTAAAGGGTATGAGGATTAAAACCAGTCTGTTATTATTGCTGTTGTTATTCACTTTTATGCAGTTTTTTTCTAATGGATTTGAGCTCATCGATCTCAAAGAAAACCAAAAAAGTACACTTTTACTGCATAATGTCATTAAGGAACAGGATGCATTGCATCAGGTTGCTGAGGCTGTTTATAAAATAAGAGGGGGACTTGATAATATTCAGCTGCATAATGTGTCTGATACCCAACAAACATTGAGCCAGGCGCAAGAGGAGATTGGTAAAGCCAGAAAACAGTTCAATAATTTCTGGGACATACCAGGTTTAACCGCTGATGATCCGCAGATCGGTAAAGCTATCAGGGCTGCCTTTGAGCAACAAATGAATGCGGCACAAAAACATGTTGATAAATTAAATGAGATGATTTCTACCGGCAGTATTGTAAATACACAAGTAACTATCGAGCCTGAACTGCTTGCTATTCGCAAAAACTTTGATAGCCAGGTGGAGAATTATTACAAATCAACACTGTTGGTCGGTGAAAAGATCGTAGAACAGACCCACGTTCAGTTTAATAAGTCAGTACTGAAGGTATCTGTGATCCTGATGGTAACAGTACTTATCTTTTTTATCTGCAATATCTGGATGAACCGGACAATCATTCGGCCATTAAATACCGTGTCTGAGCATTTTTCACGGATTGGCAAAGGCGATCTGAGTCATCCGGTTAAGGTATCGGGTAATAATGAGATAGGTCTGTTGTGTTTGAATTTACAAAATATGCAGAACGGTCTGCGTGAGACGGTCAGCACCATTCGCGATGGCGTCGGATCGATTAATACGGGTATGCAGGAAATTGCTTCCGGTAATTCAGACTTATCGACCAGAACGGAGCAGCAGGCGGCGGCAGTGGTGGAAACAGCGGCCAGCATGGAACAGATTTCGGTAACGACAAGAAATAACTCCGATAAGTCCCACCAGGCATCTGCCATGACCAGTGAAAGCACAGAAATGGCCCTGCGCGGCGAGCGTTTGATGAGTGAGATGGTCGAGAAAATTCATCTGATCAGCATCAATGCGCAAAGCGTAAACGAAATATCACATGTTATTGATAGTATTGCGTTTCAGACCAATATCCTGGCGTTAAACGCCGCGGTAGAAGCAGCACGCGCAGGTGAATCCGGGCGTGGGTTTGCCGTTGTAGCCAGTGAAGTCAGAACCCTTGCCCAGCGTAGCGCCGCCTCGGCGAAAGAGATCAGTGAACTGGTAGCCAAAGCGGCAATCAGCGTCAAAGAAGGCGTTGAGATAGCTGAAAATAGTGGGGTCATGATGGCGGATCTCGCCAAAGCGATACGCAACATCAACGTATTAATGGAAGATATCTCCGGCGCATCAGGAGAACAAAGCCGTGGTATTGAACAGATCCGGGTCGCGGTAACGCAGATGGAGCAAGTGACTCAACAGAACGCATCGTTGGTTGAGGAGATTGCCGCCACGACAGGCAGTGTGGAAGAGCAGTCGGCCATGCTGTCCGAGGCGGTGGCTGTGTTTCAGGTGGAAGAAAAATCGTAGCATAGTGTTCAGGGCGTTAACCCGGCGCTGCTCATCTCATCAGTGGGTTATTCCGCCTGATGAGATGGCGGGTTGGCGAGAGACTGCGTTATTATTCAATTGATAATAGTTCTCATTATTATTGTCGTGTTGTTCAGGGAATGGTAATGTTGCTTCAGTGATAAATCGTTAATCCCATTTCCTGTGCAGAAGACAGCATGAAGAACACCACCGCCCTGAATGCCTCCAGACGCGTTGCTCGCACCTTCTCCGTCAGCGAGTTTATGGATTTTGGTGAACGCTACGGGATTGATTACCGTTTTCCCCTGTTGGCGCAAAAGCCGGATTTACCGTCCTGCAGCCCCGTTCTGCAAGGTGAGGTGGAGGAGATGACGCTCCCCTGCGGAATGTGCGTGACGCACTCCGACGTACAGGTATTGCAACCTTACGAAACAACCTCCCGCCACAGCAGCCCTCTCTATATGCTGGTAGTCATGGAAGGTTGCGTGATTCTGACGCTCAACGGGCAGGAGCATATGGTGCGTTCCGGGATGGCGTTTAGCTCACGCCTGAGCGAGCACCAGACGATGCGTGCCCGCCATCATGCCGACTGCAAACTGCGAACCTTATCGCTTGGTCTGTATCCCGACGGCGCGTGGCGCACGGGGTTGCTTGAATCATTGATGCGTGAGTGGGAAAGATGCCAGACACCGACGCTTATATGGCAGGTACCGGGGTTTTTACTCAGCGGACTGCAGTACGCGCAGCAGAGCACGATTAGCCATGTTTCTCGTCAGTTGATGCTGGAAGGGCTGATATTACAACTGTTCGGCCATGGCCTTAGCGTGTGTCAGGTTGAGAGCGGCAAACGCCTTGCGGCCAGCGGTGAGCAACAGCGGCTGGAGGTCGTTCGCCGTCTGCTGGAGCAGAGTCCCGAAAATGACTACACCCTTAATGAACTGGCCCAACGCGCGGCGATGAGTCCCAGCAGCCTGCGCAGTAAGTTTCGCACAGCCTATGGCTGTTCGGTATTCGACTACCTGCGCGATTGCCGTCTGGAACGTGCGCGCGGCTATCTACTGGAAGGATACAGCGTACAACAGGCGGCCTGGATGTCGGGTTATCAGCACGCCACCAACTTTTCTACCGCTTTTCGTCGCCGTTACGGCTTTTCGCCGGGCGATTTGCTCAAACCTTGCTAATCCATATTTGCGTTTTACGCACGTGATTTCCTGACAATTTGGCACTGCGCATAGGCAACCTGGCATCCGGCATAGCTATCTCCGTCAGCAAAAAGGTAATAATTCTCACTTACAATTAGACATGCCTTTGGAGATATTCATGTTCGCGAAGACTCGCTTGGCGCTGCTGGTGGGATGGGTTACCGGCAGCGTGGCTTTTCCTCTGCTGGCGCAGGAAACAACAAAAAACGATACGGTGGTTGTCACCTCACAGATGCAGAGCGGGGCCACGAAGCTTGCCACGCCGGATATTGAAACGCCGCAGTCGGTATCGATCGTTACCCGTGAACAATTTGAAGAGCAGGGCGCAACCAGCGTGCGCCAGGCCGTCAGCTATACGCCTGGGGTGTACAGCAATCAGATTGGCGCTTCCAATCGCTTTGACTACATCGTGCTGCGCGGCTTTTCTGACGGCAGCCTGGACAACGTCTATCTCGATGGTCTGAAGATGATGGGCGACACCAACTCTCACAGCTCGCTGGTGGTCGATCCGTGGTTCCTCGAAGATATCGAAGTGGTGCGCGGCCCGGCTTCCGTACTGTATGGCCGCTCCTCTCCGGGCGGTATTGTGGCGCTGACCTCACGTAAGCCATCGTTTGATGCGGGTGGAGAAGTAAAGCTGTTTGCCGGCAACAATAACCAACGCGGCGCGGCGTTTGACGTCACCGGGGCGCTGGATGATAACGATCGCGTGGCGGCGCGACTGAGCGGAATGACGCGTTACGCGGACTCGCAGTTTGGTCCATTGAAGGAAGAACGTTATGCGCTGATGCCCAGCCTGACCTGGCGCATCACCGACCAGACGCGTCTGGATCTGATGGCCTATCTGCACCGTGATCCGGAAGGCGGTAGCCATTCTGGTCTGCCGTATGACGGCACCGTGGTTCCGCATTACGGACAAAAGATCTCCAACACCTTTTACGAAGGCGAGGATGATTACGATAAATACGATCGCCGTGAAAACATGGTGGGCTACAACATTGAGCACCTGTTTGATAACGGCTGGTCGGTGCGGCAAAAGCTGCGCTACCTGCATACCGACGTGGAGCTGAACCAGGTCTATGCGGCGGGCTGGCTGAATGAAACCGAACTTAATCGCGGCTACTCCGGCTCCGATGAAAAAATGTCGGCGATTACGTTGGATAACCAGCTCGACGGCAGCTTTGATACCTGGCAGGTTAACCACCGTCTGCTGGTGGGGATCGACTATCAGGATCGCAGCAATAATACCACTGGCTACTACGGCGCGTTCCCGCCGATTAATGCCTTTAATCCGGTGTACGGCGCGAAGCCTGATTACATCGACATGTATGCGCGCGAAAAGCACAAGCTGCGTCAGACGGGGTACTATTTACAGGATCAGATGTCATGGGATCGCTGGCGTATTACGCTTGGCGGTCGCTACGATCAGGTCAGCGTCTCTAACATTGATAAGATCAACGATACCCGCAGCGATCTGGATAAAAACAACTTCAGTACCCGCGCCGCGCTGCTCTATTTATTCGATAACGGCTTTGCGCCGTACGTGAGTTATTCCACTGCCTTTACGCCAACCAGCTTTGCCGATGAGAACGGTAATCTGCTGGATCCGATGAAAGGCAAGCAGTGGGAAGCCGGGCTGAAATATGAGCCGGAAGGGCTCAACAGCCAGTTCAGCGCATCGGTATTCCGTATCAATCAGACGAATATCGCCACCAAAGAAGAGCCGACCGATCCGTACCGCTCGATTGGGGAAATTGAATCTGAAGGGGTGGAACTGGAGGCAATTAGCCAACTGACGGATAGCTTCCGTTTGCAGGCGGCGTATACCTATACCGACATTCGCTATAAGAAAAGCAGCCCGGAAGAGCAGGGTAAGCGCGCAGTGTATGCCCCGCGTAACCAGGCCAGTACCTGGCTGAGCTACGATGTGAAAAGCGGCCCGCTGGACGGCCTGACGTTGGGCTCAGGCGTACGTTATGTGAATGGTATTGCCAGCGATCGCCTGAATACTCACACTCTGCCGTCCTACACGCTGGTGGATATGGCAATTGGCTACGACTTAACGAATATCGGCATTAAAGGATTGAGCGCACAGTTGAACGTCAACAACCTGACCGACAAGCGCTACGTTGCGGCCTGTAACTCGCTCTCGTACTGCTACTTCGGCGCCGAGCGCAGCATTGTTGGTAGCGTTTCGTGGAAGTTCTGATGCTTTAGCCGGATGCGGCGCTGGCGCCTTATCCGGCCTCCGGCAGTGCGCAAAATGTATGCCTGATAAGCGCAGCGCATCAGGCATAGTGGATTGCGGCTATTTTGTAAAACCGTTTTGCATACAAATTTGCGCGCTGGTTCTCAGCGTAAAGGCGACCTTGTCCGGGTACTGACTGTAGTAGTTATGCTCTTCTTCCAGCCCTTTGGCCTGCGCCAGGCGTACCGTTTCCAGCGAGCAGGTACGGTAGACCAGGTCTTTATTCATATTGGTCTGCTTTTCGCGCTGTTTATCTGCAGACAGCGCCAGCCAGCTTTCGGACAGCGAGTAATCGTAGACCACCCGATTTCCTTTCGCCTGCACGTTCTCAATGGTAATGAATTCGTCGATTTTCAGCCTTGGCTGCCCACGCATTTTTTTCTTGTCTTCTGCGGCGGCGTATTGGGCCAGCGCATTAATATCCATGCTGGCTATTTTCTGCTTATAAATATCGACATAGGCGGCGGGTTGCTGATAATGCTGAGCGTAGGCGTTTCTTAATTCTCCGTCGCTCATCGTACAGCCCGCCAGAAATAAAGGTAATAGCAGTGCCAGTTTTATTTTAGTCATGATGTTATCCCGTTCATTATTGTGGTCCCAGTCGCCCATAACAGAATAGAGAAATGATTACGGGTGATAGTTAAGGTTGTATAAACGAGGACACGATGACACAAGTTCAATAGTCTTAAAATGATGTAACAGGCGGGAAACCCTGCCAGAATTGGCAGGGTTTTTGAACAGACTGATAAAGAATTAATGGCCGATCATGTTTGCTTTCGGGATCAGCTGGAAATACATGTGATCGGGTACCGGTGTATCCCAGACATTGGCATATACAGCGTAACCAATAGTGGCAAACAGAATTCCCAGCACCAGTATTGTCATAGCAACACCCGACAGCGCCGTCTGGCGCCATAATGGTTTACCACCGTTGCCTTGCGCACCTGGCGGTGTCTGCAGGGAAAAGCTCAGCGTTGAGGCTACCGGGCAGGATTCAACGCAGGTCATGCAGCCAGTGCATTCCACGGTTCGCACCTGAATCAGTCTGTCTACCGGGATATTCGACGGGCAGTTTTTCGCGCATTTCCCGCAGTCGATGCAACTGTCGGCATTGCGGCGGATTTTAAACGGTGAGAGCAGCGAGAAAAGCCCAAGCAACGCGCCGTAAGGGCACAGATAACGACACCAGGCGTTGCGAATAAACAGACTCAGAATGCTGATAACCACCACGGAGATAAGCGTGGCGGAGCCAATATGGCGAAAGAAATCCAGCATCTTGACATCGATAATGATGCCATAGGCTGAGGTCAGAAAATATTGGATCCCCTGGGCGGGCATCGACAGGGCGATATACAAGAAGAAGCTCAGCAGCAAATACTTCAGGCTGAGCAGCGGGATATCCAGCCAGCGCGGCAACGTGAAGTTGCGACCGAATAATTTTTTGCCCAAATTGCCGAGCTGTTCGGAAAGCGTGCCCACCGGACATAACCACGAACAGAAGGCTTTTTTTAACAACAGGCTGATCAGGATAAACGCAACTAACAGCAGCATGGAGGCGGCATGGATGGGCGGAAGAAAACCGGTCTCCAGCGTATAGCGGATATTCATTAAGCCCGCTATCGGTAGCCATCCCTCAATACCGCCGGGCCTTGGTACATAGACGCTGGTACCGGCGGTTTCGAAATAGCGGACCCAATACCAGAACGTCACGCCAATATAAATATTGATAGCCAGCAGGAGAAATTGGGTGGCTTTTCGCCAACTGCTGGCATTGCGCCAGTCATTCCAGGGCAGTTTGCCTCCGGTCGTGCCTGGGCGGCGCTGCCAGCGCGTTCTCTTCTTCCCGTTCATGATTTTATACTGTCCCTCATATTTCCCCTTCTGCATTCAGAAGGCGTCATCACCGGGATATGCTAGCGCTATTCAGATTTGGTGTATTTGATTTGCATCTTATTACGCGGCTGTTATTTTTATCATGCGAAAATACCTGAATAATAATAACAGCCTGATATTTATCACAGGTCAGATAAATACCCTGAACGGGGTATTTATTTCTCTGCAGAGCAATGGTTATTCCTGATAAACCTCAACGCGGTCACGACCATTACTTTTTGCCTGATAAAGTGCGCGATCGGCTTTATCAACCAGTTGTTTGTAGTCGGGATGATAGTCATATTCGGCAATAGCGATACTGACGGTAATGGAAAACGTTTCTGTCGCAGAGGCGGCCATGCGCATCCCGGCAATTTTCATACGCAGCGTTTCCAGAATAATACTGGCCTGCGATTCATCTGACTCGACGAGCAGAATCATAAATTCTTCACCACCGTAGCGGAACACGTAATCGCTGCTACGGATATGATCATAAATAACCGCCGCGACGCTTTTGAGCGTCAGATCACCGGTATTATGTCCGAAGTTATCGTTAATTTGCTTGAAGTAGTCGATATCCAGCATTGCCAGGCTAAAAGGCTTACGCGCATGTAACGCCAGCGAGATTTCGCGTCGCATGATGGTCGGAATAAAGCGGCGGTTAAGCAACTGGGTCAGCGAATCTTTACCATTTTCCTGCTTAACCAGCGCCTCAAACATTGAGGCGAGCAGGAAATGGATTTTTGCTGAGAGCTGGCGAACATCCTGTAATAAGCTCATCCGTTCGGGCTCTGTCGGTTGATGCTGAGGTGACAGGGTGGTCGTCAGACGAGTGTCGATCTCTGCAATCAGTGATTCCATTTCGTTGAGCAAATTGCTGTTGCCAAGAATATGTTTTCCCTTATGCGAGAACCACATACCAAAATCAGAGTTCGCCAGAAATACCATTTCACCGAAAGGCATTGCGGTGGCAATGTTATAGATAAACTGGTTTTCCCAGTCAGTAAACGAACGGATTTGCCGCTCACGCTCGACGTTAACGTCATCGTAAATAGTCTGCAGACGATACTGCTCCTGAGTATGCAGCGAGTTTTGATGGCTTGGGGAATAGGAGACTGTCATGGCCTCCAGTGCGGTATCCATTGCCAGACTGCTGAAACAGATAGCATCGCTCAGCAGAGAGGACGAATAGTCCGCTTTGGTTTTCAACACCCGATACAGCTCATCTTTGAGCTTACGCGCGCCGCGGTTCACCAGATCGATGGGCAGACCGATGCGGGCATGCACCACGCCAATTTTGCGTTGTTTGGCCAGCAGTTGCGAGAGATCTTCATGCGCGCTGCCAAGGACGCTGCGCAGCCAGTCAAACATGCTGCCGCTGAGGCGGGTACTGACCTGTTCTGTATTGAGGAATAATGCGCTCTGGGCGTGGGAGAGCATATAGTCATAAAAAACGGTCACTAAATGGCGGATCTCTTCATCGCTTAACGATGTCAGGAGCGTGTGAACTTCAGGCGATGTTTGTCGTATCAGCGCCTGCCATTCTGTAAGGAGTAATGTGTCGTTTACCGGTTCAACCTGTTCCATCTCACTGCCACTCAACGTGCGATTAAAAATTCAGGCGGTATTACGGACAATTACCTCACGATGGTCAAGTTAAACTCTCTTATCGATGGCTAATACCTTCATAAATAAGCCTGAGCGCGAAGACACCGATAATGGCGCCAATCACCCGGCTGGCAACCCGCTGGATTCGGCCATAAGCACGACGCACGGCGGGCAATGAAAACGCCTGACTGAGAAAAATACGCCAGATAACGGAAGACAATATTATGCCTGCCCAGGCCATCAACCTGGCCCACGTTGGCGTGTCAGCGCTTAAGGTGACCGAGAAGATACTAATAAAAAACAGCACGGTTTGCGGATTAGATAAATCCGTTAATAATCCACGGCGGAAAAACACATACCACGGGGCGGAAAGCGGCTGTTGTAACGTTGCCATTTGCGGCGTAGCCTGATGCCGGATGCTGTTCCAGGCGAACCACAGCAGATAGGCGCCGCCGACAATCTTAATCAACGAAAAGATCTCTTCACACTGGGTGATAAGCGTCGCCATACCAAAGAGCCCGAGGCCGGAGTAAAACGCATCGCCTAAGGCCACGCCCAGACCGGTCATGACGCCTGCGCGTCGTCCTGACGCCAGGCTGGTTTGCACCACCACAAACAGATTCGCGCCGGGATTAAAAAAAGTTAAAACAAACAGGCTGACGGTGAGTATGACGGCGTGCAGAGGTTCCATAGACAACGTATCCATTAGTGAGGGCGGAAGCAGGGTCAGCTAACACTATAATTTTAGTATCCACGTCATTCTGCGTATTCACTCACACTGCGCGTTTTGCGTATTTAACGATTAGCAAAATATCTTTATATTTCCGCCTGCTCTGGATCTTTTTATCAGCCTGAACTACTTATTAATCATCCTTGACTCGCGTGTCGAATGTTCAGGGGGCGATGATGGCATATATAACAAAACCTGGAGCTTTTATATGAAAACTGGATATAAAGTACTTATTGGTGCGTTAGCTTTAGTTTTTTCCAACGCCTATGCTGCGGAATTTATGACAAAACTTGAGTTTGAAAAGGTTGAGTCGCAGTACACAAAAATCGGTGATATTTCAACGAGTAATGAAGTTTCTGTTGCAGATGCTAAAGAAGAGCTGCTGAAGAAAGCTGAAGAGAAAGGCGCTGATGTGGTGGTATTAACCTCCGGCCAAACGGATAACAAAATCCATGGCACAGCGAATATTTACAAGAAAAAATAACACGCTGCTGTAAAAAATACGCCACCCGTCGGTCATTGTACTGGCGGGTTTTCTTTTAATCTGCGCCAGAACGTGGTTCTGCTAATTCCGAGATAGCGTGCAGCCGCGGTTTTATCACCATTGAATTGTGCCAGCACCTGCTGCGGCGTCAACGATGTGGATAGCTGTGGGGAGTCAGCAGCAACGACCAGTTCCGGTAACAACTGCTGCAGGAATTGTACATTCAGCTCAGGCTGCGGCTCGACGCTTAAAAACAGCGCCAGACGCTCCATCATATTACGCAGTTCGCGGATATTTCCCGGCCAGCCATAATTGAGCAACGTCGGTTGACTCAGTCCCAGCCCCTTACGCACGGGTTCAGAAAACGGCACATCCAGCTCCGCCAGCGACTGTTTTAAAAAGCCTTCCGCCAGCGGCAGGATGTCGGGCAACCGCTCGCGTAGCGGCGGCAGCTTAAGGCGTAAAATGCTCAGGCGATAAAACAGATCGGTACGAAACTCTCCCTGCTTCATCTCCTGCTCCAGATTACAGTGAGTGGCGCTAATCACACGTACATCGACCGGAATCGGCTGATGTCCACCGACCCGGGTAACTTCTTTTTCTTCCAGCACGCGCAGTAGTCGGGTTTGTAACGGCAGCGGCATCTCGCCTATTTCATCAAGAAACAGCGTTCCGCCGTGGGCGATTTCAAACAGGCCCGCACGTCCTCCCCGACGGGAGCCGGTAAAAGCGCCATCTTCATAGCCAAACAGTTCAGCTTCCAGCAATGATTCAGTGATTGCCCCGCAGTTGACAGCAACAAACGGCGGCGAGGGCTTCCCGCGGCGATTGTCCTGACGGGTGAAAAACTCACGGTGAATGGCCTGCGCCGCCAGCTCTTTGCCCGTGCCGGTTTCGCCCTGAATCAGCACCGGCGCACGCGAACGGGCGTAGAGCATAATGGTGTGCCGCACCTGTTCCATTTGCGCAGAGTGACCGCGCATATCCCCCAGCGCATAGCGGGTGCGTAGCGTATCGCCAGAGGCGTACTGACCATTTCTGCGCAGCGTCAGCCGGGTCATATCCAGCGCATCGACAAAAGCCTGGCGCACGGTAGCTGCTGAATAGATAAAAATACCGGTCATGCCTGCTTCTTCCGCCAGGTCGGTGATCAACCCCGCGCCGACCACTGCCTGCGTGCCGCTGGCCTTCAGCTCGTTGATTTGCCCACGGGCATCTTCTTCGGTGATATAGCTGCGCTGTTCAAGCTGCAAATTGAAGGTCTTTTGAAAGGCGAGAAGCGCAGGGATGGTTTCCTGATAGGTAATGACGCCAATCGACGAGGTGAGCTTTCCCGCTTTTGCCAGCGCCTGTAGCACGTCAAACCCGCTGGGTTTAATCAGGATCACCGGAATCGATAAACGGCTTTTCAGATATGCTCCGTTGGAGCCCGCGGCAATGATGGCATCACAGCGCTCGGTGGCCAACTTCTTGCGGATATACGTCACCGCCTTTTCGAAACCAAGCTGAATAGGGGTGATGGTCGCCAGATGGTCGAACTCGAGGCTGATGTCGCGAAACAGTTCGAACAGACGCGTGACCGAAACCGTCCAGATAACCGGTTTGTCATCGTTCACCCGTGGCGGAAGATGCGTATCAGCCATAACCAACCCAAAAAGTAAGGAACCGAGTATTAGGGTTTAGTTGTGTTTCATAAATGTTGCAATGAAACGTGAAGGAACGTTTCTTGAAACGATAGCTGACACGCTTTTGTGCAACACAGAGACAATGATTGACCTTAACATATTGTTTTTAAATTAAAATTCATAAATTAATTAAAAATTAAGGTCTTTGGCATACCCCTTGCTTTAAGTAAATCAACGAATGCTAACAAGTTGATAACAAGAGGACGGGATATGTCTCTACACTCCCCAGGGCTGGCGTTTCGCGCCGCGCTCAGCAAAGAAAATCCATTACAAATCGTAGGCACCATCAACGCCAATCACGCTCTGCTGGCCCAACGCGCCGGATATCAGGCCATTTACCTCTCTGGCGGCGGCGTCGCGGCGGGCTCTTTGGGTTTGCCGGATCTCGGTATTTCTACCCTTGATGACGTGTTGACCGATATTCGTCGCATTACTGACGTTTGCCCGCTGCCGCTGCTGGTGGATGCAGATATCGGTTTTGGATCGTCAGCGTTCAACGTGGCGCGAACCGTGAAGTCGATTGCCAAAGCCGGTGCCGCCGCGCTGCATATTGAAGATCAGATCGGCGCCAAGCGTTGCGGTCATCGCCCGAACAAAGCGATCGTCTCGAAAGAAGAGATGGTCGACAGGATCCGCGCCGCCGTGGATGCGCGTACCGATCCCAACTTTGTCATCATGGCGCGAACCGATGCGTTGGCGGTGGAAGGGTTAGAGGCGGCTATCGATCGTGCCCAGGCATACGTTGAAGCGGGTGCGGACATGCTGTTCCCGGAAGCCATTACCGAACTTGCGATGTACCGCCAGTTTGCCGATGCGGTACAGGTGCCGATCCTCGCCAATATTACCGAATTTGGCGCTACGCCGCTGTTCACCACCGATGAACTGCGCAGCGCGAACGTCGCGATGGCGCTGTATCCGTTGTCAGCCTTCCGCGCCATGAACCGCGCGGCGGAAAAGGTTTATAACGTGCTGCGCCAGGAAGGAACGCAAAAGAGCGTTATCGACATTATGCAGACGCGCAACGAACTCTACGAAAGCATCAATTACTACCAGTTCGAAGAGAAACTCGACGCGCTGTACACAAAAAAGTAGCCACGTAGGCCTGATAAGGCGAAGCCGCCATCAGGCAATGCCGGATGGCACTGCGTTTATCCGGCCTGCGTAGCTACTCGCACACCCTCAGCACCCTACATATTATAAAAATGACGAGGACAACATGAGCGACACAACGATCCTGCAAAACAGTACCCATGTCATTAAACCTAAAAAATCGGTTGCGCTGTCAGGCGTCACCGCCGGAAATACCGCGCTGTGCACCGTAGGAAAAAGCGGTAACGACCTGCACTATCGCGGCTACGATATTCTCGACCTGGCGCAGCAGTGCGAATTTGAAGAAGTTGCGCACCTGCTGATCCACGGAAAATTGCCTACCCGCGATGAACTCAACGCCTACAAGATTAAATTAAAAGCGCTGCGTGGATTGCCCGCTAACGTGCGTACCGTGCTGGAAGCGCTACCTGCCGCCTCGCATCCGATGGACGTGATGCGCACCGGCGTCTCCGCGCTGGGCTGTACGCTGCCGGAAAAAGAGGGGCATACCGTTTCCGGCGCACGCGATATTGCCGACAAGCTGCTGGCGTCGCTCAGTTCAATCCTTCTGTACTGGTATCACTACAGCCATAACGGCGAGCGCATTCAGCCGGAAACCGACGATGATTCCATCGGCGGCCACTTTCTGCACCTGCTGCATGGCGAAAAGCCGTCGCAAAGTTGGGAAAAGGCGATGCATATTTCGCTGGTGCTGTATGCCGAGCATGAATTTAACGCTTCCACTTTTACCGGTCGCGTGATTGCAGGGACTGGCTCCGATATGTATTCCGCCATTATCGGCGCGATTGGCGCATTGCGCGGGCCGAAACACGGCGGAGCGAATGAAGTGTCGCTGGAGATCCAGCAGCGCTACGAAACGCCGGACGAAGCTGAAGCGGATATCCGTAAACGCGTTGAAAACAAAGAGGTGGTGATTGGCTTTGGCCACCCGGTTTACACCATCGCCGACCCGCGTCATCAGGTGATTAAACGCGTGGCGAAACAGCTTTCACAGGAAGGCGGTTCACTGAAAATGTACAACATCGCCGACCGCCTGGAAGAGGTGATGTGGGAAACGAAAAAGATGTTCCCGAACCTCGACTGGTTCTCGGCGGTTTCCTACAACATGATGGGCGTCCCCACTGAAATGTTCACTCCGCTGTTTGTCATCGCCCGCGTCACTGGCTGGGCGGCGCACATCATCGAACAGCGCCAGGACAACAAAATTATCCGTCCTTCCGCCAACTATACCGGCCCGGAAGATCGCGAATTTATCGCGATTGAAGAACGTTGCTAATACCAAACCTCGAAAGATAAAAAACAGGAAATGTACCCTATGTCTGCACATATTTCGAACGTCCGCCCGGAATTTGACCGTGAAATCGTTGATATCGTTGATTACGTCATGAACTACGAAATCACCTCGAAGGTGGCGTATGACACCGCGCATTATTGCCTGCTGGATACCCTTGGCTGCGGCCTGGAAGCGCTGGAATATCCGGCCTGTAAAAAACTGCTGGGGCCGGTCGTCCCCGGGACTGTGGTGCCGAACGGCGTGCGCGTTCCGGGCACCCAGTTCCAGCTTGACCCGGTGCAGGCGGCGTTTAATATCGGCGCGATGATTCGTTGGCTGGACTTTAATGACACCTGGCTGGCCGCGGAATGGGGCCATCCTTCCGATAACCTCGGCGGTATTCTGGCTACGGCTGACTGGCTGTCGCGCAATGCGGTGGCGGTGGGGAAAGCGCCGTTAACCATGAAAAAAGTGCTCACCGGAATGATTAAAGCCCATGAAATTCAGGGCTGTATCGCGCTGGAAAACTCTTTTAACCGCGTAGGTCTCGATCACGTCCTGTTGGTCAAAGTGGCCTCGACGGCGGTGGTTGCCGAGATGCTTGGCCTGAGCCGGGATGAAATTCTTAACGCCGTGTCGCTGGCATGGGTCGACGGCCAGGCGCTGCGTACCTATCGTCATGCGCCAAATACCGGCACGCGTAAATCCTGGGCGGCAGGCGATGCCACTTCGCGCGCGGTACGTCTGGCGCTGATGGCGAAAACCGGTGAGATGGGGTACCCGTCCGCACTGACGGCGAAAACCTGGGGCTTTTATGACGTCTCTTTTAAAGGTGAGTCGTTCCGCTTCCAGCGCCCGTACGGTTCTTACGTAATGGAAAACGTGTTGTTTAAAATCTCTTTCCCGGCCGAGTTCCACTCGCAGACTGCGGTAGAAGCGGCAATGACGCTGTACGAGCAACTGCAGGCCGCAGGTAAAACGGCGGCGGATATCGAAAAAGTGACCATTCGTACGCACGAAGCCTGTATCCGCATCATCGATAAAAAAGGTCCGCTCGATAACCCCGCGGATCGTGACCACTGTATCCAGTATATGGTCGCTGTTCCGCTGCTGTTCGGGCGTTTAACGGCGGCAGATTATGAAGACGGCGTGGCGCAGGACAAACGCATTGATGCCCTGCGCGAGAAGATCAACTGCTTTGAAGATCCGGCCTTTACTGCCGATTATCACGACCCGGAAAAACGCGCCATCGCCAACGCCATCACCCTGGAATTCACCGACGGTTCACGTTTTGAAGAAGTGGTAGTGGAATACCCAATCGGCCACGCGCGCCGTCGTAACGACGGCATGCCGAAGCTGGTCGAGAAGTTCAAAATCAACCTGGCGCGTCAGTTTCCGACCCGTCAGCAGCAGCGCATCCTGGATGTCTCCCTGGACAGAACTCGCCTGGAGCAGATGCCGGTCAATGAGTATATGGATTTATTTGTTATCTGAAACCCGACTCATCAGGCGTAAGTTCAACAGGAGAGCATTATGTCTTATAGCGAGTTTTATCAACGTTCGATTACGCAGCCGGAGTCGTTCTGGGCCGAGCAGGCCCAGCGTATTGACTGGCAGCAGCCGTATACACAGGTACTGGATCACAGCAACCCGCCGTTTGCCCGCTGGTTTTGCGGCGGCACGACCAATCTGTGCCATAACGCCATCGATCGCTGGCTGGACAAACAGCCCGAGGCGCTGGCGCTGATTGCGGTGTCATCAGAAACCGAAGAAGAACGCACGTTTACCTTTCGTCAGCTGTATGACGAAGTGAACGTCGCGGCGGCGATACTGATGTCGCTGGGCGTACAGCGCGGCGATCGGGTACTGGTTTATATGCCGATGATCGCCGAGGCGCACATTACGCTGCTGGCCTGCGCGCGCATTGGGGCGATCCATTCGGTGGTGTTCGGTGGTTTCGCCTCGCACAGCGTGGCGGCGCGCATCGACGACGCCCGACCGGTGGTTATTGTTTCGGCGGATGCCGGGGCGCGCGGCGGCAAGATCCTGCCGTATAAAAAGCTGCTCGATGATGCGATCGATCAGGCGCAGCACCAGCCGCGTCATGTGGTATTGGTCGATCGCGGTCTGGCGAAAATGGCGCGGGTCGAGGGGCGTGACCTTGACTTTGCCGCCCTTCGCCAACAGCATCTCGGGGCGCGGGTGCCAGTTGTCTGGCTGGAATCAAACGAAACGTCCTGCATTCTCTACACCTCCGGGACAACCGGCAAACCGAAAGGCGTCCAGCGCGACGTTGGCGGCTATGCGGTCGCCCTGGCGACCTCGATGGACACCATTTTCGGCGGTAAAGCAGGCGGCGTGTTCTTCTGCGCGTCGGACATCGGCTGGGTGGTTGGACATTCCTATATCGTGTACGCCCCGCTGTTGGCGGGGATGGCGACGGTGGTTTACGAAGGGCTGCCAACGTATCCGGATTGCGGGGTGTGGTGGAAAATTGTTGAGAAGTATCAGGTCAGCCGGATGTTCTCGGCCCCGACCGCCATTCGCGTACTGAAGAAATTCCCGACCGCGCAAATCCGTAATCACGATCTTTCCTCGCTGGAAGTGCTGTATCTGGCGGGTGAGCCGCTGGATGAACCGACCGCCAGTTGGGTCACGGAAACGCTGGGCGTCCCGGTTATCGACAACTACTGGCAGACCGAATCCGGCTGGCCGATTATGGCGATCGCCCGCGGGCTGGACGACAGACCGTCGCGGTTGGGCAGTCCTGGCGTGCCGATGTATGGCTATAACGTGCAGTTGCTCAATGAGGTGACCGGTGAACCTTGCGCGGCGAACGAGAAGGGGATGCTGGTGATTGAAGGGCCACTGCCGCCGGGCTGTATTCAGACCATCTGGGGGGATGACGCGCGGTTTGTGAATACCTACTGGTCACTTTTTTCCCGCCAGGTATACGCCACCTTTGACTGGGGGATTCGTGACGCGGACGGCTATTACTTTATTCTTGGTCGGACAGATGACGTCATCAACGTGGCCGGGCACCGGCTGGGGACGCGCGAGATAGAGGAGAGTATTTCCAGCTATCCAAACGTCGCCGAAGTGGCGGTCGTCGGCGTGAAGGACGCGCTGAAAGGGCAGGTAGCGGTCGCGTTTGTCATTCCGAAACAGAGCGACAGCCTGGAAGACCGCGACATTGCTCATTCGGAAGAGAAGGCGATTATGGCGCTGGTGGACAGTCAGATTGGTAACTTTGGCCGTCCGGCGCACGTCTGGTTTGTATCGCAACTGCCGAAAACACGCTCCGGCAAAATGCTCAGACGAACGATTCAGGCGATCTGCGAAGGCCGCGATCCTGGCGATCTGACGACCATTGACGATCCCGCGTCTTTACAGCAAATCCGTCAGGCGATCGAGGAGTAGCGTCGTGTTATGCCCGGTGGCGCAATGCTTACCGGGCCTGCGTTTTAATCCGCTTTCTTATACGGTCCGTGATAGTAATCAAACGGTGCATAAAGCGTATCGGCCACGAACGATAACGGCACATCAACAAATAACAGTGCTAAATCGAAATAGTTATAATCGTAAGCGCCCGGGTTTTTTAGTTTATCAATATCATGGTGCATACCCACGTAATACGTATCTGAATCCTCACCTGCCGTGCGTGCATCAATGCTGCCGCATCCTGAAAGTAATACGCTGATAAAGAGCGCCATTACCGCAACCGTCTTTTTGCTCATGCTATGACCTGGCTTCTCGCCCCGTTTTATCATAACGGTAAAAAAGCGGCTGGTTGTCTTAGGAACTTAAGCCCAATGATGGGGGCAAGTAGGCTGCGGCGAATGCTGTTCTTGTTGGTGGTCTGAATATGGTCTATATTTAAACCGAGATATGTCCAACGACGGCCAGACAATGAAAGTAGAAACTATCAGCTTCATTAAAAAAAATGCGGCGACGCTCGAACTCTCGGAACCTATCCTGGTGACACAGAATGGCGTACCGGCATATGTTATTGAGTCTTATGAACAACAGCAGGAGCGGGAGAATGCGATCGCACTGCTGAAATTGCTTACCCTGTCGGAAAAAGACAAAGCTGAGGGACGTGTATTCACCAAAGATCAACTGCTGGATGGCATTACTGATTGAGGGGGAAACTCTTCATTGAAAAGGGTCTTAAATGGAACACAAGATTACTTTTGAGTACACACTGACGGTAAAGCTCTGCATTGACGATATTGTGATTCATCTTCGTCGGGCGCAGGTCGATCCGCGCCCGGTTGTCGCAGATATCCTGACACATTTTGAGCGTACAGTCGGGCAGTTTCCGCTTGGATGTCAGATTTGCCCGGAATTGCTCAAGATAGGATGCGCAAAATATCGCGAGTTTAATCATGCCGGAGGCTATCGGGTGCTCTATACCTTTGAGGGCGCGGTAGCGACGGCTCATGCAATTCTGGCCTATCGACAAGACATCCAACAGTTGTTGTTCAAACGGCTGATTATGGTGTGAGGATTGCACATCGTAGGCCGGATAAACCACGTGAGTGGTGCATCCGGCATGACGGTTTAAATTGACGGATCCACTTTATAATTTTGGTAATAGTACTCTCTATCTCGTTCGTTAATGTTTCTTATTACCCTGCAAGGAACCCCCACGGCTACGACATCTGGCGGAATGTTTTTTGTGACCACGCTCCCCGCGCCAATAACGGAATTATCGCCAATCGTTATGCCCGGGTTGATGACTACGTTACTGCCAATCCATACGTTATTGCCGAGGATGACCGGAAAGGAAAACATCTCTCCGGATTTCCTTAATTCGTGGTGAACAGGGTGACCCGTTACCGTGATCGTGACGTTTGGCGCAATTAAAACGTTATCGCCAATGGTGACCGTGTAATCATCCACAATGGTAAAGTTAAAATTGGCATAGAAATTTTTGCCAATGTGAATATTGCTGCCGTAGGAGAAATAAATGGGGGGCTCGATCCACGCATTCTCTCCCACGGTGGCAAACATTTCACGAATCAGTCTTTCCCTCTTTTCAACCTCCGATGGACGCGTATGGTTAAATTCATACATTAACTCTTTTCCGCGCAGTCTCTCCTGCGGCAGTCCCTCGCCCATATCGGTAAACAGCTTGCCTGCTTTTATTCGGTCTCTTATCGACATGCTCATCGAAGATATTCCCTCTGTGTCATTGGTCTTCAGGCTTGTTTACTTGCTGGAGTGAAAACGCGGGAAAACGGTCCCGGCCCGCTAAGGGTGAATACGGAAATTAGCGTGAAGCTCAGCGCAATGATCCCCAGCACCAGATACGCCCCCTGGAAACCAATGCTTTCATACATTTTTCCGGCCAGAACTGACATGAAAATCATGGCTAACTGTTTGAAGAAGCAGAAACACACCAGGTAAATCGTGGCCGAGAAACGCACTTCAAACTGACTGGTGATGTATTTGAAGCAACCGACAATCAGGAACGGTATCTCGAACATATGCAGCGTTTTGAGGATCACGACCTCCAGCGCAGTGGTGGCAAATGATGAACCAATGATCCGCACCGACATGATCGTACCGGCCAGCAGCAGGGCGTTCTTTCCGCCGATGCGGTTCACAATCAGCGGCGCAAAGAACATGATCGAGGCGTTGAGCAATTCCCCCATCGTCGTGACGTAGCCAAACACGCGGGTACCCTGTTCGCCGGTGGCAAAGAATGAGGTAAAGAAGTTGGCGAACTGCTGGTCAAATACGTCATAAGTGCAGGAAACGCCGACCACGTACAGGGAGAGGAACCAGAGTTTCGGTTGTTTGAATAATTCCAGCGCCAGCTTAAGGCTGAATGCCGAGTTGTTGGCACCTACCGCATCCGCGACTTTTGCTGAAGAGGGGGCATCTGTTTTTGAAAAGAGCAGCAGCAATGCCAGAATGACCGCACAGCCAGAACCTAACCAGAAGACAAACTGGTTATTGATGGTGAACATAATTCCGGCAATTGAGGCGCACAGCGCCCAGCCCACGCAGCCAAACATGCGCGCGCGACCAAATTCAAAGTTGCTTCGGCGGCTGGCCTTTTCAATATAGGCTTCAATCGCCGGAGCGCCGGCATTGTAAATAAAGCCAAGATAAATCCCGCCGACAATCGAACCCAGTAAAATATTAACCTGTAATAACGGGCCAAAAACGTAAATAAAGAACGGGGCAAACATTACCAGCATTCCGGTAATGACCCACAGCAGGTGTTTACGCAGGCCAAGCTTATCGGAAAGCAGTCCGAAAATTGGCTGGAATAATAACGAAAACAGTGAAATACAGGCGAAGATTATCCCGGTGTCACCTTTACTGATCTGATTTACATCGTGTAACCAGATAGGGAAGAAGGGGAAATAGGCACCCATAATGAAAAAGTAAAAGAAGAAGAAAAAGCCGAACATCCAAAAGTTAGTGTTTTTTAAATAATACATAACAGACTTCCTCAGGAAAAATAAGGGCAGGTCATAACCTGCCCATTATTATTATGTTTAACCCCAGATAACCTGGTAGTGATAACGCCCGGCGCTCAGCTGAAATTCCGGCGACACGGAAGGACTCCACGAATCATCGCCGCCGACGCCCATATGGAAGCCATCAATATTGAGCCAGGTGCCCGCCTCAGGTTGCAGCAGATGGCGGTGGCTGGTTTCCATCAGTTGCTGCTGGCTAAAGCGGCTGATGTTGAACAGGAAGTCTCCGCGCCATTGGTGCGCGCCGTAGTGCAGTTCACGCGTGCCGCAGCGCAAACCGTTTTCGCCCGGGAAAACATACGGGGTGTACATCTCATCTAGCGACAGATCCCAGCGATCGAAACAGGCGGCACTCAGGCGATCCGGGTAGTTCTCATGCGGACCGAGACCTAACCAGTTCACTCGCTCTGCGACCTGCGACAGTTGGCAGCTCAGGCCGATACGGGCCGGATGCGGCGTACCGCTGGCAACGTCGACATCCACCGTTATTTGCATTTCACCCTTGCCGTCGATGCGGTAGCTTTTTCGGCTGACGAACAGCGTTTCACCCTGATACTGCCACGCATGTTCGGTGGCGATCAGTACCGCATTGCTCAGCGTGTCGGCAGCACAGTGCAGTAACGTTGCTTCGACCTGATAATGACCGGCAGCCTTCCAGCGTTCAATCCAGGCATTAGGGTCGATGCGGGTTGATTCGCTCACGCCGATATCGTTATCCAGCGGTGCGCGGGTGAACTGGTCGGTCAGTGGGGTTAACAGTTGGGCTGTATCGCCAATCCAGTACTGTGTCAGCAGGCCAGACTGACGGTCGAATTGCCAGCGCTTGTTATCGTTCTCAACGGTAAAGATGTTTTCGCTAACGTTAAGCTGTGGCGCGAAACAGTGAGTTGGCAGCCGTGCCAGGCTGAGTTTTTCTTCCAGCTTCCACTGCTGCCAGGCGCTGATATGCCCGGCGTCTGACCACGCGGTTGCCTGAGGTTGTTCTACGCGCACCGTCAACCACAACTGGCCTGCGGTTTCCGGCATCGGGACATCAGGCAGGGTAATCACCTGGCGGCCCTGTGGGGCGATATCCAGAACGATTTCTCCGGCGGCCAGCGGATTGCCGTCCTGAGCAATCGACCAGTGCAGAACTTCGTTATCGCTGCGGCGGAACAGATATTCGCTGGTCACTTCAATCTGGCGTTCAGCGCCCGGCAGTAACGTGAACTGGAAGAACTGCTGTTCATGTTTGGCCTCGTATAACGCCGGATGCGGAGTGCGATCGGCGAATACCAGTCCGTTCATGCAAAACTGACGATCGTTAGGTGTGTCGCCAAAGTCGCCACCGTAGGCTGACCATGCCTTGCCGTTATCATCATATTTAATCAACGACTGATCCACCCAGTCCCAGACAAACCCGCCCTGCAGGCGCGGATACTGACGGAACGCTTGCCAGTATTTGGCGAAGCCGCCAAAACTGTTGCCCATGGCGTGGGCGTATTCGCAGAGGATCAGCGGACGCTGCTCGCCGGGCATCGACAGCCATTTTTTAATCGACCATTTGGGGACAGCGGGGAAGGGCTGATCCTGATCTACGCGGGCGTACATCGGGCAAATAATGTCGGTCGCCGCGGTATTTGCGCCGCCGCCTTCATATTGTACCGGGCGTGACGGGTCTGCTGATTTTATCCAGCGGTAGAGTGCGTCGTGATTGACGCCATGGCCGGATTCATTGCCCAGTGACCAGATGATAATGCTCGGATGGTTGCGATCGCGTTGTACCATGCGCGTGACGCGCTGGCTCATGGCAGGCAGCCAGGCGGGATCGTCGGTGAGGCGGTTCATCGGCACCATGCCATGGGTTTCAATGTTGGCTTCGTCGACGACATACAGACCGTAGCGATCGCACAGGGTGTACCACAACGGATGGTTCGGGTAATGGGAGCAGCGCACGGCGTTAAAGTTATTCTGCTTCATCAGCAGAATATCCTGCACCATCGTCGCCTCGTCCATCACCTGGCCGTTGACCGGATGGTGCTCATGACGGTTGGTGCCGCGAATCAACAGCGGCTTACCGTTAAGTAACAGCAGGCCGTTTTCAATACCAACCTGACGAAAGCCTACGTCACAGGCTTCCGCTTCAATCAGCACTCCGCCCGCGGTGCGTAACTGCACAACGCCGCGGTACAGATTGGGGGTTTCGGCACTCCACAGCGCCGGCTTTTCGACGTTCATACGCAGGGTAACCCGGTCATGATAAGCGCCGCGTTCATCAATAATCTCGCTGCCGAGTGGGGAGGTCGTTTCGTGAGTGAGCGTTTCACCTTCCCACAATTGCAGGGTGACGCGTAACTCTTCGCTCGCGTTGCCCGCCACTCTGACTTCCGCCTCCAGCACGGCGCGGCTGAAGTCGTCGTTAAAATGGGTGTTAATACGCAGGTCGCAGATTTGCACAGTGGGCTTATGCAGCAAAGATACGTCGCGAAAGATCCCGCTCATGCGCCACATGTCCTGGTCTTCCAGATAACTGCCGTCGCTCCAGCGCAGCACCATCACGGCCAGACGATTTTCGCCGCGTAACAGATAATCGCTAAGATCGAACTCCGATGGCAGGCGGCTATCCTGACCGTAGCCGACCCAGCGGCCGTTGCACCACAGATGAAACGCGGAATTGACGCCGTCAAAAATAATGCGTGTCTGACCTTCATCTAACCACGCGTCTTCAATATTGAATGTGAGCGAGTAACATCCTGTCGGGTTCTGTGCCGGAACGTACGGAGGATTAACCGGGATTGGGTAGGTGACGTTGGTATAAATTGGCGCATCGTAACCGTCCATCTGCCAGTTAGAGGGAACGTTGATAGTGTCAGCCTGTGGCAGATCGCTTGTCAGCCAGCTTTCCGGCACTGCTTCCGGCGCGGGAAACCAGGCGAATTGCCACTGGCCATTCAGCGAACGTAACTGAGTCGAGCGCTGATTAGTACGCGCATCATCCGCTGAGCGCCAGCTACAGAACGGCGGGTGCGCCTCCAGACGGTTGAGCTGCGAGACGCCGGGATTTTCCCAGTCGCGACGTTTCAGAACAGCGGAGAGTGAATCAGTGTTCAGGTTCATAACGGTATCCTGTTTGAATTTGTTATTCGCTCACAATTTCAATCAAAATACGAATAAGCGACCCCAACTGTAAAGGATAGGGCGTTCAATGAGTGAACTGACTCACACAATTGTTATGCGTTCACAATTTTGGTGTGAGCTGAGAAACTTGCCGTGCCAGCTGGATCAGTGAATCTGCCAGCGCCTGGGGAGAGGTGGTTTGGGTATCGGGTGGCAGAACCGTTTTGCGCTTAACCAGGGTTACGGGCAGCAGTTGGTTGCCCACGGTCGATTCGCCACGGGGAAGTTGCAGCAGCCTGTCGACGCTGGTTTCACCCAATAACGGAAAATCTTGCCTGATGGTGGTCAGCGGTGGAATGTAGCAGGCGCTGTCCTCAGTGTCATCGTAGCCGATCACTGAGATATCCACCGCCACCCGCAGACCAAACTCGCTGATTGCCCGCATCGCGCCCAGCGCCATCTGATCGTTCGCGACCAGCATGGCGGTGGGGAGGTTACCGTCATTAAGCATATGCAGCGTTTGCTGAAAACCAGACATCGCGCTCCAGTCGCCTTCCAGCTCCGCGGTGGGTTTCAGCTGGTAGTGCGCCAGATATTTGTGCCACCCCGCATGCCGAAGCCTTGCCGAAACCGAAGTGTGTGGCCCGCTCAGCAGGGCGATCCGTTGATGTCCGTGCTGCACCAGATGCTCAACACCGAGGCGCGCGCCGTCGTCATGGGAGAAAATCACGCTGTTAATTGGCGTCTGGTCAGAGACATCAAGAAACAGCACCGGCACCGTACCGCAGGCGGCAGCCACGGCAATGGCGTCTTCTTCATCCAGTGGATAGTTGATGATAAGCCCGGTTACGCGTTGAGAAAGCAGGTTATGAACCGCGGCTTTGCATGCCTCAACGCCGTTGCGCTCGACCATGGCGATCACCACGCTGGCACCGGACTGGTCAGCGCGGGATTTTATGGCGGCAACGATTTGCGACGGGGCATGCAGGGCAAGGTTCGCCGTCACGACGCCAATCAGCGGCGTCTGTTTTCCCGCCAACTGTTGTGCGACGCGGTTAGGGATGTAATTGAGCTCCGCCATCGCGGCCTCAACTTTCTGTCGGGTTTTTGCGGAAACGTGGCTGGCCTGATTCACGACGCGCGAGACGGTCTGGTAAGAGACTCCTGCATGGTCTGCCACATCGTATAGCGTTACCGGTTTCACGTTTATCACCCCTTTCATGACGTTATCTGCGCGCTATGATGCCACAGCGGGACGGTTTTGGGGGATTTGCGCATGGGTTCTGCGAGGCGCATTCCAGGGTTGCGCCTCGTGTGCTGGAGGATTTATCGTCGTTGTGCTTAACAGAATAAAAAAGTGAGGACATTGTGAGCGATTCTGCGGCAAATAATATTCTGTCCATCTACCGACGCCATGCGGATGCCTTTGCCAGTCAGCGCTCACGCGCCCTGTTCGAGAAAAGCTGGCTGGATAAGTTCATCACCGTGATGGGCGGGCAGGGCAGCATTGTGGATATTGGCTGCGGCAACGGTCAGCCGATTGCCGGTTATTTTATCCAGCAAGGCTTTCAGCTTACGGGCATTGATGGTTCTCAGGCGATGCTGGCCCGCGCCCGGCACTCATTTCCCGCACAGCGCTGGCTGGAGCAAGATATGCGCGAGCTGGTGCTTAACGAGACGTTCGACGGCCTGATCGCCTGGGACAGTTTTTTCCATCTAACCCAGCAGGACCAGCAAAAGATGTTCCCGATCTTTGACCGCCTCAGCCATCCCGGTAGCGCGCTGATGTTTACCAGCGGTACGGACAACGGCATTGCCATGGGGCAATTTGAGGGCGAGCCGCTGTTTCACGCCAGCCTCGCGCCGGACGAATACCGCGCATTGCTGTCAGCGTATGGCTTTGCGGTGGTCGAGATGATGATGGAAGATCCGCAGTGCGCCGGACATACCATCTGGCTGGCGCAAAAAAGAGGCTAAATCTCAAAGTATTATTCTGAAGTGTTTTTTTAAATCTACCGGAACTTGAGGGCTAGTAGGTTGTTTATTGTTTTATCCAGCGCAGATCCTTTTATTGGAGGGCATATTTCAGCATACTCTTTTACGTATTTCTGGCATGTGTTGACGACTTCTGGCTGGGGGAAAAAATATGCGGCGACTGAGAAATGGGAAAAAATTATTGAATAGAAAGTAATGCCAAGCCCCTGCGTCAAATATTCAACATCTTTGATACGCTCTGTTCCACAAACTGAGGGGATTTTTTTTATAACAGTGTCGTATCTGTCACGAAATTGTTCGTTAATAGTAGGGCAGGTTTCAGGGGAGGAACTGTTAAATGCCGCTATATCTATTTGCGCTGAGTAATCTTTCCCTTCTATTTTGGTTAGGACCATTAAAACAAAAGGTATGATTGTTAGAATAATTGAGGTGGTTGCTAAAAAAAGTTGGTATTGACTGTATTCATCGGAACGAAATTTATTGATGGTATAAATAGACAATAAAAAACTCAGGGTTGCAATAAAACCATTGAACATTGCCAGAGTAAGGAAAAAAAGAACGATCGCGGAAGGCTTAATTATTCTGGTATTCATTTTTAATTATTCCATGTCTTTCAATACTATTACTTTACGACAATTAAGTTAAGCGATAATAGTACAATTTCCAGGTATTGCGTATTCCGCTTATTTAGTTTCAGGGGAGGGGGGACTTTTGGCACGATGCGTGTGGTGTCATCCTGGAGCGTTGTCCAGAAGATGAATGTGGGCAAATGGGCGACTAGCGATGAGATTGGGCCAACAGAGTAAGAATAATTTAATTTAAAAATATAAAAAATCCTAAAATGCAATAGGAATGAAGTGAAAAAGCACTTAATGTCTTTACTTTTGTTTACATTTTGTGCTTTTTTAAAATGGTCGACTGTGCTTTGCAGTCAAGTTCGCTTTCGTACTTTTTTGGGGGTTGGGGTGACGTTCAGGGATGAAAGAAAGTTGGCATTACTGATTGGGATGTTAATTTTGCCGTTCACAACTGCTTCTGCCGCACCACTCTCTCCTGCGGATCGTAATACCATTCAGCAGCAACAGCAGCAGCTACTTAATGAAAACCAGCGTCAGCGTGAAGAGCTGGAGCGTAGCGTTACGTTGCCTGAAACCGTAACGCCGAAAACACCAGCCCGGGCTGAAGGGCCGTGTTTTATGATTTCGCGCATTGATATTGACGGCGCAACGAAGTTGTCCGCCGCTGCCTCGGCAAAGCTTATCGCGCCGTGGGTGAATCAATGCCTGGATATTCCCCGGCTGACGGAACTGACAAATGCAATTTCCGACTGGTATATCAGTCGAGGCTATATCACCAGTCGTGCCTTTTTAACCGAACAGGATCTCTCATCCGGGGTGCTGCATATCGCGGTGCTTGAGGGGAAATTGCAGCAAATACGTCTGGAAGGCGTCCCATCGCGCACTCTGCTGATGACCTTTCCCGGAATGGAAGGAAAAATTCTCAATCTGCGTGACATTGAACAGGGGATGGAGCAGTTGAACCGCGTTCGCCAGACGCCGGTGGAAATTGAAATTTTGCCGGGCAGTCAGCAAGGGTTCTCAATAGTTAACCTCACCGCCACGCCAGAATTTCCACTCAATGGTTCAGTAAGTTTTGATAACAGCGGGCAAAAGAGCACCGGAACCGGGCAACTCAGTGGTGCATTATTTTTCAATAATATGCTCGGCCTGGCAGATAAATGGTTTATCAGCGGCGGACGCAGCAGCGATTTTTCCAGTAGCAAAGATGCGCAGAACTTTGCAGCCGGTGTGAGTATTCCTTATGGCTACGGACTGCTTGATTACAGCTACAGCTGGAGTAACTACCTCAGCACTATTGATAACAATGGTTATGCCTGGCGTTCCACTGGTGATAGCGAAACCCATCGGTTGAACGGATCCTGGGTTTTGTTTCGCAATGGTGATGTCAAGACCGCTGCATCGCTGGGTCTCACGCATCGAATTAACCGTAACAGATTGAATGATGTCCTGCTGGAAACCAGTAGCCGCAAGCTTTCCAGCGTTTCGCTGGGCATCAACCATACGCAAAAAATTGCTTCTGGCGTTGCGACGTTTAACCCTTCATTCACCCAGGGCGTGCCGTGGTTTGGCGCAGAGGATGACAACGATAAACAGGGGGATGTGCCAAGGGCGGAATTTCGCAAATGGAGCGTCAATGGCAGTTTTCAGCGCCCGTTGGCAGAAAAACTGTGGTGGCTTAGCAGCGTCTATTTTCAATGGTCTGTGGACCGACTCTACGGCAGTGAACGCCTGACGCTGGGCGGAGAAACCTCCGTTCGCGGTTTTAAAGAACAATACATTTCTGGAGATAACGGCGGCTACTGGCGCAACGAAGTGAATTATTCGCTGTTTACGCTGCCGGTATTCGGACAGATTGGCGCGATGGCGGCATTCGACGGCGGCTGGCTGAAACAGGATAGCGTTGACAGGTATGCCTCTGGCACGTTGTGGGGGGCTGCGCTGGGATTAACCAGCTCAGGTCGCTGGTTTTCCACTCAGTTTACCGTAGGAACGCCAGTTAACTATCCGGACTGGCTGGCCCCGGATCATCTCAATGTGTATTACCGCGTTGCGGTGGCATTTTAAGGAACAAGGGTGATGAAAAAGGATCCGGTTCGTTTTTCCCAGCGTTTGCTAAGCGGCATGTTGAGTTTCCTGCTGGCTACCCAACCACTGCTTCCGGCGATGGCTGCCGTCATCACGCCTGAAGGCAATACGCAGATGGATAAAGCCGCCAATGGTGTTCCGGTGGTGAATATTGCCACGCCGAACCAGTCCGGGATTTCACACAATAAATATAACGACTACAACGTGGGAAAAGAGGGGCTGATCCTTAACAACGCGACCGGGCAATTTACCCAAACTCAGCTCGGCGGCATTATCCAGAATAACCCAAACCTACAGCCAGGAAAGGAAGCTTCAGGGATCATCAACGAAGTTACCGGCGCTAACCGTTCGCAACTGCAGGGCTATACCGAAGTCGCGGGGAAAGCCGCCAACGTCATGGTCGCTAACCCCTATGGCATTACCTGTAATGGTTGTGGATTTATCAACACGCCTAACGCCACCCTGACCACTGGTAAACCTGTGTTGGACGCCAATGGCAACCTGCAGTCGCTGGATGTAAGCAAGGGCAGTATTACCATCGAAGGTAAGGGGTTGGATGGTAGCCAGAGCGATGCAGTGTCGATTATTGCTCGCGCCACGGAAATCAATGCTGCGCTACACGCCAAAGATTTGACAGTTATCGCTGGGGCGAATCGCGTTGCGGCGAATGGCCAGACGAGCCCGCTAAATGGCGAAGGAGAAGCACCGAAAATCGCGGTTGATACCGGCGCGTTAGGCGGCATGTATGCTAATCGAATTCATTTGGTCTCCAGCGAGAAAGGGCTGGGGGTCAACCTCGGGAATCTGAATGCCCGTCAGGGTGATATCACCCTCAATGCTAACGGGAAATTAACGATCGGCAACAGTCTGGCAAATGGTGGCCTTTCTGCCATGGGCGAAGGCGTCACGTTGACCGGTAGTCATAAGACCGCAAGCGGGATGACCATCAACAGCACCGGGGCGTTAGCGCTACAGGATGCAAATCTCTCCAGCGGCGCAAACGTGCAGTTGGGTAGCGATGGCAAGGTGACGATCGATGGTGGCGGGATTGCCGCAGCTGGCGAGTTGCAGGTGGCTGCTAAACAGGATGTAGCCGTTGCTGCAACCACCCTGGTTAGCCAGAAAAACACCTCACTGCGCAGTGACGGCTCGCTGACAGTCACCGACGGCAACCTGACCAGCAAAGAAAAACTGGATGTCGAGGGTACTCATGGACTGACGCTGACCCGTTCCACGCTGGGTAGCGATGCTGATGTTAGCCTTAACAGTAACGGCGATCTGTCGGCGAAAGGGGGATTGCTCTCAGCAGGTAACGGATTAACGCTGAAGGCGCAGCGCATAGCACTGGATAACGCCAGCAGGGTCGATGCGAAAGGCGCATTAAGCCTGACCGGTAGCGAAATGAACAACCAGGGACAGGTTAATGCGGGAGATGCTTTATCTCTCTCCGGTGACCTCCTCGTTAATGGTGGTCAACTGGCGGCAATCGGCAGTCTTGATACTTCTGTCAGCAGCCTTAGTAACACAGGTCTGATGCAGGGTAACAGCGTATCGGTCCGCAGCGGGTCGCTGGATAATATGGGCACGCTGGCGAGCGGCAGCCAGCTTTCAGTTCAGACGGCATCGCTCAACCAGCAGGGGATCCTGAGCGCGAAAAACGATGCGGATATCCGGGCAGATGTCACGCTGCGTAATAGTGGAAAGTTGCTCTCTGATGGCACTCTAACGGTGCAGGCCGCGTCAGTTGAACAATATGGCGTCCTCTCTGGCAACCAGGGGGTAACGCTCAATGCTGAAAACCTCACTGCCGCGAAAGATTCATTGATCGCCGGGCAACAAGACATACGGTTAAACGTTACGCAAAACCTTAACCTGAACGGTCAGGTTAATGCCGCCGGTGCGCTTAACGTCGGCGCAAAGCAACTGACTACCGGCAAAGACGGTCATTTACAGAGCGGTCTGGACCTTGCGATTACCGGCAACAGCGTGATGCTGGACGGCGTACAGGCGGCGAAAGGTTCGCTGGATGTGACGGCTGACAGGCTCAGTCATGGCGGGAAATCCACCGGGGCACGCGTTGGTTTCAGCGCACAGCAGTCAGTTGATAACCATGGCGAACTGTTGGCAGACACCCTGACGCTCAGCGCGGCGACGCTGACTCATAGCGGCAGCGCCAGCGCTGAACGCATCTCGATTATTGCACCTGAACTGCTGACCAGCAGCGGCTCTCTGATAGCCGACACGCTAACTCTCCACAGTCAGCATGTTGTGAATAGCGGTCTGATGCAGGGCAACGCGGCAATGGACCTGCAGATTGATAAGTTAGATAACCTTAGCGGCGGCTCGCTCTATGCCAGGCATTCTCTGGCGTTGGATATACCGTATCTGACCAACCATGGGCTGATTACCACCGACGGTTCATTGCATCTCAACGGCCGCCAGTTGGTTAACGGCGGAGAAATTAACGGCGTTAATCTGCAAAGTGAATATGCGACGGTAAAAAACGAGGCCGCGGGGCGCCTGCTGGCGGACACGTCATTATCTGTTAACGGACAGCAGACAGATAACCTCGGACTCATGGCTGCTGATACTCTCGCGCTGAACAGTCAGGACGTGAAAAACGACGGGAATGTGTTGTCGGTGGGTGAATTGAGCCTGAAGAGTCAGACCCTGCACAACACCGGCTTGCTGCAGGGCGGCACGCTGAATCTGGAAGCAAATACGTGGCAAAACAGCGGTAATGCGTTGGGTGAAACGGGGGTAACGGCGACAGTACACGACGCGTTCACTAACCAGGGCAAGGTACTCAGTCAACAAGGTATGACCGTGCATGCCGCCAGTGCGAATAACAGCGGAATGCTGGCGGCGAAGGTGCTGGCATTACACGGCGATCTCAGCAACAGTGGGATCCTGCAGGGGAATCAGACGCTCGCCTGGGATGGCAATCGCTTCACTAACCTTGCTGGTGGGCAGGTGACCAGCGGTGAAGATCTACAGCTTAGCGGAAAACGTTTCGAAAATGATGGCCAACTGGAGGGCCGTACGGCGGCGATTAGACTGGATAACCTGCGCAATAGCGGCAGCGTTCAGGCACTGGATAGCCTGAAAATTAAGGCTAACGGGCGACTGGATAACCAGGGATCGCTGCGCAGTCTCAACCTGTTCGAGTTGGCTGCGGCGCAGTTGTTTAACGACAAAACGATTGCAGCAAAATCCCTTAGCATTTCCGCGCCGGAGCTTATGAATAACGGCATTGTGCAGGGTAATTCGGCGCTACAGCTCACCACCCGCAATCTGTTCAATGGCCAACAGGGGCAGTTGGTTAGCGGTGCGGGGCTGGATTTAGGCCTCGATTCGCTGGAAAACCACGGTCTGCTGCTGACAAATACCAACTTCACGCTGCGCGGCAACACATTAATTAACGCCGGTGATATTCAGGCCAATTCCCTGGACCTGACGCTGGCAAACTCAGTTGAAAACCAGGGTAACCTGGTGGCGAAACAGGGGGCGTCGATAAACACCGCCTCTCTGGATAACCGCGGTACGCTGGCGGCGAAAAGTGTCACTCTGGATGGAAAATCCATCCGTAACAGCGGTCTGGTTCAGGGTAATGACAGTACCTCGGTTTCTACGAATAACTTCACCACGGATGCTACAGGTAAATGGTTGGCCGGTAATGCGCTGTTGGTGCATACCGGTGCGATGGAAAACGCCGGCGTACTGCAGGGAAATACCCTGACATTCACTGCCGACTCGCTGAATAACAGCGGCGTGCTTAACGGTTTACATGGCCTGGAAGGCAAGCTATCCGGGCGACTTACTAACCCCGGACACATTCAAAGTGGCGGCGCGCTGGCGCTTACGGCTGATGATATCAACAGCGCCGGACGTATTGCCGGTGACAGGCTGACACTTGCAGCCTCGACGTTAAACAATTCAGGCCTGTGGCAGGGGACGAACGGGCTTGCGCTGTCTGGTGATGTTCTCACGACGGGTACAACCTCCCGTACGCTGAGCGGCGGCGCGTTGACCTTTGATGCTGGCAATATAACGACGCAAGGAACGCTGCAGGGGCAGCAGCTTACGCTGACCGCTGATAACTGGCTGCACAAAGGATCGCTGATAAGCCTGGGTAATCTGACGGCTACTGTAAACAACGGCCTTACCACATCAGGCGATGTGATGAGTCATGGCGGAATGTCACTAACCGCGCAGCAGCTTGATAACAGCGGAAAACTGCTCAGCGAGAGCGACGTAACGCTCGACGGCGCACAGTTCGATAACAGTGGCACGGTACAGGGAAATACCCTGACCCTGCAGCAAAACCGGATCCACAATCAGGGCACGCTGACCGGCCTGCAAAGCCTGACGCTGGAGGCTCGTCAGCGTCTGATGGCGCGAATGGCGATGGCTTCACCGCAACAGGAATTGATTAACGCAGCAGGTGGTTCACTGCTGACGCAGGGGGCGCTGAAACTCACTTCTGGCGATGTGACGAATAATGGCACGTGGCAGGGACAGTCCGTTCTGCTCAGTGCGCAAACGCTGACAAACAATGGGGCAATACAAAGCGCCGACGCCCTGCAACTTACGCTCGCAAATAACCTGACTTCTGCGGCTGGCAGCAAAATTACCGCCCTTGGTAACGCGACGCTACAGGCGCTTTCTCTGACTAACTCCGGGCAATGGACGGCGAAAAATCTTACGCTGAAGGGGACAACCCTTGATAACAGCGCGGCGATTAGCGGCGTAAATGCGCTCACGCTTGCCATGAACGGCGCGGTCAGGCAGCAGAAAGCGGGCAGTATGCTGAGCGGCGGCGCGTTGGATCTGACTGCGGCGTCAGTCACCAACGAGGGTAAAATTCAGGGTGCGACGCTGGGCATGACGACCGGCGCATTGACCAACAGCGGAAGACTACAAGGGGATAATGGCGCAACGCTGTCGCTGAGCGGTGATTTGATAAACCAGGCTTCCGGGGAGATTGTCAGCCGCCAGGGGCTGACGCTTTCTACGCCAGTGCTGTCCAACTACGGTTTGATGCAGGGCGGTGGAGAGACTCATCTTAACGCCACAACTCGCGCGCTCAATGACGGCAAACTACTTTCCGGCGCGGGGCTGACGCTGACCACGGCGCAGTATTCCGGCGCAGGCTGGTTACAGGCGACAAATCTCATTCTGAATGCGACAACGGCCACCAATGACGGTAACTGGCTGGCCGATAGCGCCACGCTTGCAGGGACCCGGTTTACCAACCAGGGAACCGCGCAGGCCGGTCAACTGTCGGTGAAATACGAGCAACTGACGAATAACGGTACGCTGTTAGGGAACTCGCAGCTGAGTGTGAATGCTAGTGAAGTTAATCAGAATGCGGCCGGGAAACTGTTCAGCGGCGGCGACCTGTCCGTTGAAAGTCGCGGGCTGGGTGCGTTGGGACAGGTGGTTGCGCTGGGTAATCTGACGCTGAAACTGGTGAATGGTTTTACTGCGCAAAGCGCGTTTGCCGCGGGTAAAACGCTGACCATTACCAGCGATGGCGCTATCGACAACCGTAGCGTGCTTCAGGGGCAATCGCTCAACCTGGCTGCGGGCGGACAGCTCAGCAATAACGGGCAAATTACAACGGGCAACGGTGCGAGCCACCTCAGTGGCAGCAACGTGGCGCTCAATGCCGCCGGAACGTTACAGGGCGGTGGCGATATTACGCTGACCAGTCGCGGTAATATTTCAGTCGCTGGTTTCACCGGAACGCGTGGCTCTCTGACGCTCAATGCACCGGGCGCCATCGTCAATACGGCGCTGTTGTACGCGGCAAATAATCTGGCGCTTTATGCTAACACCATCACCAACCAGCGCGGCGATATCCTCGCGGGCAACAATCTGTGGATGCAGCGAGATGCTGCGGGCAATGCCAACAGCGAAGTGGTCAACACCTCCGGCAATATCGAAACCCAGAACGGTGATATCACCATCAAAACAGGACATCTGCTGAACCAGCGGGATGGGTTGAAAACAAACCAGACACAAATAGCTGGATCAAACAGTATTCCAGGGATAGGTGATGCGACAATAAAAGTTGATATAAGCGAATTACCGTCAGGCTCCTATGGTGTTAATGGTTATTCCTACACAACAGAATCAGGAGCCTGTAACGCACATGGAGCCTGTAGCTACCACCATTATTATCAGTATTACTACGCGCCGTTCAAAGATACCGCGACGCAAAAATTCATTTCCAGCCAGGTAAAAACAGAGGTTTCCAGCTCTGGCGGCGCAGCTCGTATTTCATCAGGGCGAAATCTGTCAATTGGCGCAAACACGCTGGATAACGCAGCCAGTACTATTCTGGCAAATAATAATATCGACCTTTCAGGAAGCACATTAAATAACCAGAGCTGGCAGTCCGGGACGCTTACTGATTATCTGGTTTATACCTATACCCCAGAGAAATACTCACGTCAGAAATTTGCCGTAAATAATATAGATGTGTTACCTCCGCGTTATAACGAGGGGAGAAACAGTAAAGGTGAAACTATTGTGCTTCCTAAAGAACGCACAATAACATTTACCCTGGAAGGGCATGACCGGGTTCAGGAAGGGGGAGAAACGTACCGTTCTGTGATTCAGGCGGGCGGTAATGTAAACGCCAGGTTTACTGCTTCTATTGGCAACGAAAACGCAACCTCTGGTGGGGGACGGGTTAGCAATACCATCGTTACCCCGACCCTCAACACCCTCAGCAACCAAACTATCAGTAATGGGGTGCAAAAGCAGGCACTGGCTGGCAATGACACGGTGAGCGTCAGTTCCCCACAGTGGAACGATCGACTGCATGACGCATTGCAGCAGATTAACGGCGGAGGCTCGCTGGAAAGCGGTGGCGTATCAGACTCTACGCTCAACCCTGTTTCTACCACGCAGAAAGGTAACGCCAGCCTCGGTCAACTCAATGGCCTGATTAACCCAGGCGAGAAGGGCGTGAATGCCGCCGGGCAAAATCAGGGCAAAACGGTGGATACCAGCGCGTATCCGTTACCTTCCGGAAACAACGGGTATTTCGTCGTCTCTGACGATCCGAAAAGCCCGTACCTGATCAACGTTAACCCGAAACTGAACGGTCTTGGTCAGCTCGATCCCAGCCTGTTTGGTGATTTGAATGCGATGCTGGGTATCAAACCTGGCGAAGCGCCGCGTGAAACCAATATTGCGTATACCGATCAAAACCAGTTCCTGGGATCGGCCTATATGCTCGATCGTCTCAAACTGAACCCGGAATATGACTACCGCTTCCTCGGTGATGCGGCGTTTGATACCCGCTATGTCAGTAACGCCATGCTGAATCAGACGGGAAGTCGATATATCAACGGTATTGGTTCTGACCTTGATCAGATGCGTTATCTGATGGATAGCGCTGCCAGCACCCAGCAGTCGCTGGGACTGAAATTTGGCGTGGCGCTGACGGCCGATCAAATAGCGTCCCTTGAGCACAGCATGCTGTGGTGGGAAGCCGCGACCGTCAACGGTGAGACGGTAATGATACCGAAGCTGTATCTCTCGCCGAAAGATATCACAGTGAACAACGGTAGCGTCATTGCCGGGAATAATGTTCAACTGACCAGCGGGAATATCACCAACTCCGGCAGTACGCTGTTGGCGAGAAACGATCTCACTCTCGACAGCCAAAACAGTATTAACAACCTTAACAATAGTCTGATGCAGGCCGGGGGCAATCTCGACCTGAGCGCGAGGGGTGACATTAATAACGTCAGCTCCGCCATCAGCGGAAAAACGGTGGCGCTGGAAAGCCTGGGCGGCAACATCAATAACCTGACGCTGGCGGAACAGATTGATGTGAGTGCCAGGGACAAATACCGCAATGTGAGCTTTAAAGATACGTTGCTGGGGTCTACGGCATCCATTACCGCGCAGGACGGATTGTCGCTCTCGGCAGGCAAAGATATCACCGTTACGGGCGCCAATCTCTCTGCGGGCGGTTCATTGTTGATGGAGGCGTGGGGAGATATTGCGGTAAATGCCAACCAGATTAACGATGCACGGAGCCACTCCGGACGCTGGATAACCGAGACTAGCCGTTCGTCAGTGGACTGGCAGGGTAGCACCATCAGTTCGGGCGGTAAGCTCGGTATCAATGCCGGGAATAACCTCAACGTCACCGCCAGCGATGTTAACGCGGGGGGGAATGCTCAGCTTACATCGGGTAACGATCTCAATCTGAATGCGGCCACCACTCAGCAAAGTAGCCGTAACGGCGGCAGTGAATCGCACAGCACAGGGCTTTCCCGTACCACCGTGTCAGCGGGTGACAACCTGGTGTTGAAAGCGGGCCAGGATATTAATTCCCATGCGGCCGGGCTGGCTGCGGAGAATGATGTCGGTCTCCAGGCCGGGCGTGATGTCAACATGCTGGCTGAAGCAACGACAGACGGCGACAGTTATCGTGCGAAGAAGAAAACCGTGGTCAATGACGCCGTACGCCAGCAGGGAACGGAAATTGCCAGCGGCGGCGACGCCGTCATTATTGCCGGGCGTGATGTAAACGCACAGGCAGCGGATGTTACGGCGCAGGGCGATATCGGCGTAACGGCAGGCCGGGATGTGAATCTTACGACCGCCACAGAGAGCGATTATCACTACCAGGAAACCACGAAAACCAAAAAAGGATTCCTCAGTAAAAAGACTACCCATACGATTGAAGAAGACAGCGCTACGCGGGAAAAAGGCGCGCTGCTGAGTGGGAACAATGTGACGGTCGCCGCCGGGAATAACATTCTGGTACAGGGCTCAGCCGTTGCCGGTGACGGCAATGTGGCGCTGGGGGCTGGCAACAATGTGGATATCGTTGCTGCCACCAATACGGATACCTCATGGCGCTTTAAAGAGACTAAAAAGAGCGGTCTGATGGGGTCGGGCGGGATCGGTTTCACCATCGGTAGCAGTAAAACGACGCACGATCTGCGCGAACAAGGCACCACCCAAAGCGAGAGCTTCAGCACTGTCGGCTCAACGGGGGGCAACGTCAGTATCACCGCAGGCCAGCAGGCACATATCGGCGGAGCGGATATCATCGCCCAGAAAGATATTGCTGTTCGCGGCGACAGCGTACTTATTGAACCGGGTCATGACAAACGCACCCGTGATGAGAAGTTTGAGCAGAAAACCAGCGGACTGACGGTGGCGCTGTCGGGGGCTGCTGGCAGTGCGGTGAACAGCGCGGTTTCAGCAGCGCAGGGGGCAAAACAAAGCAGCGATTCCCGACTGGCGGCACTGCAGGGCACGCAGGCAGTGCTCTCCGGAGTACAAGCCGGCCAGGCCGTGGCTCTGGATCAGGCGAAAGGGACCGCTAAAGACAATACCAATACGATAGGTATTAGTGCCTCTCTGGGCTCACAGTCCTCAAAATCGACCTCCCATAGTGAGCAGGATTCAACGACGGGAAGTACTCTGAACGCAGGCAACAGCGTCAATATCACGTCCACAGGTAGCGATATTACTATTGCTGGTAGTGAAGTGAAGGCCGGTAAGGATGTGGCACTGGATGCCGCCCGGGACGTGAATCTCATCGCTTCACAGGATACGCAACTGACAACCGGTAAAAACAGTAGCAGCGGTGGCAGTATTGGCGTGGGTATCGGCGTGGGCTCTGGTGGTGCGGGGATCAGCGTCTCGGCGAACGCCAACAGCAGCAAAGGGCATGAGAAAGGCAACGGTACCTGGCAGAATGAAACCACGGTGGATGCGGGTAATCAGGTCACGATACACAGCGGGCGGGATACCACGCTTGCTGGTGCGCAGGTCAATGGCAAACAGGTGACGGCGGATGTAGGCCGCGATCTGACGATAACCAGCACACAAGATAGCGACCACTACGACAGTAAACAGAACAGCGTGAGCGGAGGAGTGGGGTACACCTTCGGCGCGGGGACCGCTTCCGCAAGTCTTAATGCCAGCCGCGACAGGATGAAGAGCGACTTTGATTCAGTGCAGGAGCAGAGTGGCATCTTCGCGGGAGACGGTGGCTTTGATATCACAGTGGGCAAGCATACCCAACTGGATGGCGCGGTCATTGCTTCTACCGGTTCGGCGGATAAAAACAGTCTGGATACGGGCACGCTGGGCTTTGGCGATATCCACAATCAGGCAGATTACAAAGTGGAGCACCAGGGGGGAGGGATCAGTACAGGGGGCAGTATTGGTCAACAGTTCGCGGGTAATCTGGCGAACGCCCTGATTGCCGGAGGTGGCAGCAGTGGGCATGCGGAAGGAACAACGCAGGCGGCGGTGAGTGAGGGGACGATAACGGTTCGCGACACGGAAAATCAGAAGCAGGATGTCGCCGGTCTGAGCCGTGATGCGGAGCATGCAAACGGCAGCATCAGTCCGATTTTTGACAAGGAAAAAGAGCAGAAGCGCCTGCAGGAAGTGCAACTGATAGGCCAGATAGGTAACCAGGCGGCGGATATCGCGAGGACGCAGGGTGAGATAAATGGCCTGAATGCGGGTAAAAAAGCGCTGGCAAAGGAAGGTATTCCTGAGCCGGATGTGAACGCCAGTGATGAAGAAAAAGCAAGATACCAGACGCAACTACGGAACTCAGCGGCATATAAGACCGAGCAGGCAAAATACGGCACGGGTAGCGATATTCAGCGGGGGATTCAGGCTGCCGTAGGCGCTCTGCAGGGGCTGGCTGGCGGTGATATTGGCGCGGCGCTGGCGGGTGCATCGGCACCGGAGCTTGCCAATATCATAGGTCATAAGGCGGGCCTCAATGAGGATGATATCGCGGCTAAAGCCATCGCGCATGCGATACTGGGCGGCGCTGCGGCGGCTATGCAGGGGAACAATGCAGCAGCCGGAGCGGCTGGCGCAGTGGCAGGAGAGCTTGCTGCGAATGCGATACTGAAAACGATGTATCCGGGCAAGCACGTCAGCGAGCTGGATGAAAGTGACAGGCAGTTAGTCAGCAATCTTGCGACTATCGCATCGGGGCTGGCAGGTAATCTGGCCGGTGGTGATTCGAAAAGCACGACAACGGGTGCGCAGTCTGGTAAAAACGCAGTTGAGAATAA